>NZ_JAYXBK010000001.1:0-861784 GCF_036016995.1 Paraburkholderia sp. MPAMCS5 | reverse complement strand
GTGAGACTTGATACTTTCGCCTGGCAGCAGATTCCGAAGAACCCGCCGCCGCGTCACGCATCAAGCGCCCACACTTATCGGCTGTTAGTTTTTAAAGATCGATCCGCTCACGTCGCGCCGCCCACCTCAACCACCCGGCACCGCTTCGTTCTGCGTCGCTGCATCAGCAGCAGAGAAACGAGATTATGAAGAACTTTCGCTGCGGCGTCAACAGGTTTTTGTTACTGACTGAACCCGTCACCACCGCTGGAAGCCTTGCCACTGCTGGCTCTCCCGCTTCCCGTGCCCCGGCGTCCGGAGCACGAAAGAGCGAGATTCTAGCGAGCCAATCCGCACCTTGCAAGCGTTATTTTGACAGACAGGAATTGCGCCTGAAAGAACGCACAGACGCAGCAAAGAAAGTGCACGGGCAACCCGCGGGAATAGACGAGAACGCCCCGACTCCAGAACCGACTCCAGAACCGACTCCAGAACCGACTCCAATCAGGCAACCGCACGCTTGCGCATGACGCGCTCCACCACTTCAAGATAGTGATGCAGATCCGGCGTCGCGCGATGTTCTTCTTTTGCACGGTCATCCCATTTACGCAGACGCAGCGCGTCCTGTGCATAAGGCTTCTGCAGAAACGCGTGCGCTTCCTCACCGCTGAAGATGCCACCCTGCAGTTCCAGGCTTCGCACCGAATCGGCGGAAAGCTGGCCGAAATAGGTGTCGTCGATTGCGCAAAGGCAGCGCTTCGCGTCGACGTGCAGACGAATCGGCTCCAGCACCGCATCCGGCAGCACGGGCCGCAGGAACGGCAACGCGAAATATTGGTGCAGATCGTCGATGCCCCGCTCGGTCGGCGTCTCGCCCTGCAGATTGAGCAGATGCCCAAGGTCGTGCAAAAACGCGGCGGCGACGAGTTCGTCGTCGGCGCCGGCGTCTTCGGCCAGCGCGCCGCTTTGCAAGGCGTGTTCGAGCTGCGTCACCGGCTCGCCGCTATAAGCGAGGCCGCCGTATTGCTCGAACAGGGAACGAATGTCGCTCACACTCAATGCCACGCTATTACTCCCACGGTAATGAAAAGGTCTTCAGGTTGGTAAAGCTCTTCATGGCTTCCTGAACGCCTTCCTTGTAGCCGAGCCCCGAGTCCTTGATGCCGCCGAACGGCGTCAGCTCGATCCGGTAGCCCGGCACTTCCCACACGTTGACCGTGCCGACCCGCAACTCGTTGATGAGACGCGTGATCGCGTCCTGGCGGTTCGTGCACACGCCGGACGACAAGCCGAACGACGTGCCGTTACTGATACGGATGGCGTCGTCCAGCGTCTCGAAGGCGATGATCGGCGACACCGGCCCGAAGGTTTCCTCGCGCACGAGCGTCATGTTGGGCTCGACGCCTTCGAGCACCGTGGGCGAATAGAGCGCGCCATCGCGCCGATTCCCGATACGCAGACGCGCGCCACCAGCAACCGCCTCGTTCACACGCGTTTCGAAGAGCTGCGCCGCCGCGGCGTCGATGACCGTCCCCATCTGATTGCCGGCATCGAATGGATCGCCGAACGTCCAGGCCCGCGTCTTCTCGACAACCAGATCGGCGAAATCCGCCGCCACGCGCTTTTGCACGAGCATCCGCTTGACCGCCGTGCAGCGTTGCCCGGAGTTCTTATAGGAGCCCTGCACGGCGAGCGTGGCCGCGCGTTCGAGATCGGCGTCGTCGAGCACGATCAGCGGGTCGTTGCCGCCGAGTTCCAGCACGACGCGCCTGTACGCCGCCTTCGCCGCAATGTATTTGCCGATGGCCACCCCGCCCGTGAACGTGACGAGTTCGGCCAGCGGGTGTGTGATCAGTTCATCGGCGATCTCGCGCGGGTCGCCGGTCAGCACTTGCAGCATCGGCGCCGGCAAGCCGGCTTCGTACAGAATGTCGGCGAGATAAAGCGCGGAAAGCGGCACCTTTTCCGACGGCTTCACCACCACGCGATTATTCGTCGCAATGGCCGGCGCGATCTTGTGCGCGACCTGGTTCATCGGATGGTTGAACGGTGTGATGGCAACGATCACGCCGGCGAGCGGCTCGCGCTGCGAAAACACGCGCCGCCGCTTGCCATGCGGCGTCAGATCGCAGGAGAAACTTTGCCCATCGTCGCGCAGCGCCTCGATCGAGGCGAACCTGAACACGTCGGCCACGCGTCCGATCTCGTAGCGGGAGTCCTGCTTCGACAAGCCCGATTCGAGCGAGATCAGATCCGACGCTTCTTCGGTTCTGTCACGCAGCAGCGCGGCCGCGCGTTCGAGAATCTGCGAGCGCTCATAGCGCGTGAGCTTCGCCTGATAGGCCGCCGCGTAGTCGAACGCGGCGCGCACATCGTCGATGCTGGCGAGCGCGACCGTGCCGACCCGCGTGCCCGTATAAGGGTCCACGACATCGAGCGAACGCGGCCGCGCCGCACGTTCGCCTTTGAGCCGCAGCGTTTCCGCCCGAAACGCCGGATGATCCCGCAGCGTCGCGTTCATGATGCCCGCACGCGATTCAGCGCGATGTCGAAGATATCGAAGTTGCGCAGCCTTTTGCCGCTGTCGGCGCCCGGCAACGGGTCGACACGCCGGTTGAACAGCAGCGGCACTTCCTGTTCGGACAGGCCGCCATGCGAGCGCAACGGCACGGTCAAGCCGGACAGGTCGTGCTCGTCGCGGCGCGTGCCGAGCACGACATGCCTCGTGCCGATCACGACAATATCGCCGACGCGGTCGTTCGGCAGTTCGAAGCGTTCGCACGCCTCGCGGTTATCGAGCACGACTTCGATGCCGCGCAGTCCGCGCATCCGCTCGATGACCTGCGCGGCGCTCGCCTCGCGCGGCAAGTAGACCGTCGCGAAAGAGCCGAGCGCGCCGTGATGCACGACATACGGGTCCGTGATCGGCAGAATCACGCGCGCCTTGCTTGCGCCGAGCCATTCGTCGAGCACGTCCTGCAGATAGATCACGTTCGGCTCGCCCGTCTGCGGATCGTGCTTCGCGTTCATGCCGTGATCGGCGGTGAGGCCGATCACCCAGCCGAGCGCGTCGAGCTTCGCGAGATAGCCGTCCATCATCGCGTAGAACGCGTTCGCGCCCTCGGTGCCCGGCGCCCATTTGTGCTGGATGTAATCGGTCGTGGACAGATACATGAGGTCGAGCTTGCGCGTTTGCGCGAGCCGCACGCCCGCGGCAAACACGAACTCCGACAGGTCCGCGCTGTACACGTCGGGCAGCGGCAAGCCGACCAGATCGAGCACCTGGTCGATGCCGTTTTCCTCGCGCGTCGCCTTGTCGGCTTTCTCCGCCGAAAAGCAGATGCCGTTCAACTGCCAGCCGAGCAGCCGGCGCAACTTGTCCTTCGCGGTGACGACGGCCACCGCCGCGCCCGTCTGCGCGGCGGCGGCCAGCAGCGTGCCGGCGCGCAGATAAGCGGGATCGTTCATCATCACTTCCGCGCCCACGCCGCCGTTCGCGTCCGGGTCCCAGAAGTAATTGCCGCAGATGCCGTGCACCGAAGGCGGCACGCCGCAGACGATCGACAGGTTATTCGGGTTGGTGAACGACGGAATCACGCAGTCGCCCTTGAAGGCCGCGCCGCCCGCCAGCATCCGCCCAATGAACGGCGCGACGCCGGCCGCGACCGCGGCTTCGAGATAATCGAATTCGCAGCCGTCCACGCACACCACGACCGTCGGCCCGGCGGGCAACCGGTAGCGGCGGCCGTTGACTTCGATCGTCTGTTCGCTTGCGTTTGCCATTGTTTTCGCCCTCTGCGTGCCGGGCACGCGTATTCAAAGTCAATCGGTAATGGCCGCGTGAGCGCTTCAATCGTCCGATGCCGCCGCGCTGAACGGACTCTCCGCATTGCCGCCCTCGCCGCACGCCTCGCGCGCGCGCTTCAGGCCGCCGTTCACATGCGCGTGCATCAGCGCCGCGGCATGCCCGGCGTCGCGTGAAGCGAGCGCCGTCAGAATCGCGCGATGCTCGGCAAGCGAGCGCTCCATCGCATCCGGATGCACGACCAGCGCGGCGCGCCGGAACAGGCTCAATTCGCTCACCAGCCTTCGATACGTCTCATACAGCTTCAGGTTGCCCGACGCCGCCACGATCGCGTCGTGAAACGCGACGTTAGCGCGCGCGTAGGCATCGTGATCGCGCGCGTCGAGCGCCGCGCGCATCGCGTCGAGCCAGTCGCGCAATGCCGCGAGCCGACGCGCGTCGATGTTCGCGGCCAGCATCCGGCACGCCGCCTCTTCGAGCACCGCGCGCACCGCGTAAATCTCTTCGGCTTCAGCCAGCGACACAGTCCGCACGAACACGCCGCGATTCTTCTCGGTGCGCACGAGCCCCGCCTGCTCCAGCGCGCGAAACGCCTCGCGAACCGGCCCACGCGACACATGCAGGCGCGCGGCCCAGTCGGCTTCGTTGAGCTTGTCGCCCGGCTCGAGTTGACCGTCGACGATGTGCCTTTCGATTTCGTCGCGAACCAGCGCCGTCAGCGAATGTCTGCGCACGACGTCGAGCGGATCGACAGAAACAGTTTGCATATATTCGGTCATTTTGACAACTTTCGCCACAAGCAAAAAGGGGCGCGCGCCGGGTTTGACGCGCAAGCGGAAAAATCGGGAGGTGCGGCTTACTCCGTCCGACGGCGCGGCACGCGTGCGGCGATCAGCAGCAGCGCCGCGAGCGAGACGAGCAGCAGAATCAGCGACAAAGCCGACGCGGGCAGGTAGTACCCACGCTCGACCTGGCCGACGACGACAATCGGCACCGTCGCGAAACCAGGCGGATAGACAGTGAGCGTCGCGCCCAGCTCGCCAAGCGACAGCGCGAAGCCGAGCGCGAGACTCGCGCGGATCGCGGGCACGAGCTGCGGCAACACGACGCGGCGCAGCACCATCGACGGCGGCGCACCGAGGCTCGCGGCCGCTTCGCGCAGAACGGTCAACTCCGGGCGCAACGCGGCGGCGGCGCAGCGGTAGCAGAACGGCAACACCAGCGCGAGTTGCACGAACACGACGATTGCCGCGGAACTCGACAGATCGACGGGCCGCTTGTGATACGCGATCAGCACGGCGAGCCCGAGTACCACGCTCGGCACGCCGTTGGGCATCATCGCGATGGTGTCGACGACCGCGCCGAGTCCGCGCCGGTCGCGTCCTTCGAGCGCGAGCGCGAGCCACAGCCCCAGAATCGTGCCGAGCACCGCGACGCCCATGCCGATTTCGAGACTTGTCGCGAGCGCATCGAAGTCGCTCGAACCGAGCCGCTCGAACCAGCGCATGCTGAAGCCGTCGGGCAGGATCGTGCCGGACCAATGCGCGGCCACGCTGGAGAGCGCCACGACGATCACCGGCAACACGAAAAGCCAGAAGCACAGGAGCGCGGCAAAGCCCAGAAAGAGACCGCCGAGCATTCGCACGACGAGGCTTCTGCGCACCGGACGCGCCTTCCTGTGCATGACCGGCAGCACGGTCGGGTCGAGTTCAACGGCCATGGCCCGCTCCTTTCACCTTGCGACGGTTGACCTGGCGGTACAACGCGTACAGCGACAAAGACATGATCAGCATGACGACGGCGCCGGCGGCGGCCGTCGGCAGATCGAGGTCGACGGTGGCGGAACTGTAGATCGCGACCGGCAAG
Organism: Paraburkholderia sp. MPAMCS5; assembly: GCF_036016995.1. Taxonomy (NCBI): domain Bacteria; kingdom Pseudomonadati; phylum Pseudomonadota; class Betaproteobacteria; order Burkholderiales; family Burkholderiaceae; genus Paraburkholderia; species Paraburkholderia sp. MPAMCS5. The sequence goes on along the minus strand of NZ_JAYXBK010000001.1, from coordinate 856,134 downwards.
GTAATCAGATGGGCGCTGCCGAGCACGAGCAGAATGCCGAACTCGTTGAGCGTGAGCAGAAAGCACAAGATGGTGCCCGCCGCGATGCCCGGCCACGCGAGCGGCAGGATCACCCTGAACGCGACCATCCAGCCGCCCGCGCCGAGACTGCGGGCGGCTTCGATCAGGCGCATGTCGAGGGTCGCGAACGAGGCCAGCGTGGGACGCACCACGAACGGCGCGTAGAACACGACTTCGGCGAGAATCACGCCGCCCACGCCGAACAGGAAATCGAGCGGCGGCGCCTCCAGACGAAAGAGCCGCTGCAAGCCGATGCTGACCGAACCTTGCGAGCCGTACAGAAAGATCAATGTGAAGGCGACCAGAAACGACGGAAACGCGACGAACAGTTCGAGAAAACGCGTGACCATCCGCGCGCCGGGAAACGGCTTGAAAAATAGCAGCGACGCGAGCGCCACGCCGAGCAGCGACGCGAGGCCGGCGCTCGCGAACAGAATCCACAGCGTCGTGCCGATCACGCCGCGCGTTTCCGGATTGCCGAAGAACTGCGCATACGCCTGCAGGCCGAAGCCATGCGGCCCGCTCAGGCTCAGCGCGACAAGGCGCACGAGCGGATAGATCACGAGCGGCCCGAGCACGACCACCGCGATGAACAGCAGATGCCATTGCGCCACGCGCTCGCGGCGCTTCACCGCGGCGCGATGCGAGGCGGCGCTCGCGCGGCGGCGGGAGTCGGCGGCGTTCAGCGGGTTCGGCGCATCAGGGCTTGATAAGGACGACATCGTCTGCCTCGTAACGCAGGGAAACACGCGCGCCCTTCTCCGGCATCATGCCGTGGCCGCGCTGCATGGTGACGAGCACGGGTTCGTGCGGCATCGCGTCGAGCGCCACCGAGACCGACAACACCGCGCCGTACCATTCGACCGACGCAATCGCGCCATGCAGATGCCCTTCGCCGAGCGGCACGATCCGCAGCGCTTCCGGCCGCAGGCACGCGACGCGCTCGCGCTCGTTATAGCGCGCGTCGTCCATGCCGAACGCGATTTGCGGCGGCAGCAGATTCGCCGCGCCGAGATAGCGCGCGACGAAGCCATCGGCCGGCGTGTCGTACAACTGTTGCGGCGTGCCGAGTTGCGCGATGCGGCCTTCGCGCATCAGCAGCGTGCGGTCCGACAGCACCAGCGCGTCGTCCTGATCGTGCGTCACGCAGACAATCGTCAGGTTCGGCAGGCGCTCATGCAGCGCCTTCAGTTCGGAACGCACCGACGCGCGCAGATTGGCGTCGAGCGCGGAGAGCGGCTCGTCGAGCAGCAGCACGTCCGGCTCGATCACGAGCGCGCGCGCCAGCGCCACGCGCTGCTGCATGCCGCCCGACAGTTGCGCGGGCATCACATGGCCGGCGTCGCCGAGTTGCACGAGTTTGAGCGCGTCGGCGACGCGCCGCGCGATGTCTTTCGCCGACGCGCGGCGCGCACGCAAGCCGAACGCGACGTTTTCGAACACGGACAGATGCGGAAACAGCGCATAGCTCTGAAACAGCAGACCGAGATTGCGCCTATGCGGCGGGACGTGCGTGAGATCGTGGCCGGCCACAGTCAGCGTGCCGGACAGCCCGTCCGCTTCGATGAACCCGGCGATGAAGCGCAGCAGCGTGGTCTTGCCGCAGCCGCTGCGGCCGAGCACCGTGAGCAGTTCGCCGCGCTGGATCGTCAGCGACAGATCGTCGAGCACCGTGCGCGCGCCGAAGCGCACCGTGAGGTGGTCGATCTGCACGCCGCCGGGCGCGTCTGAACGCGCGGCGTCGAGCGCGTCCGGTGAGGCGCCGAGCGCGCCTGGGTGAGCAAGACTGGCCGTATTCACCGGATTCATCCTCCAACGAGATAGATGCTCATGCAGCGCCTTCGCGATTCACAACAAACCGCCAAGGCGCCGCATGCTTCGACTGAACTGCGAACCGCCGCTTACTTCGGCTTCACCACTTCGATCTGCTTGCCCGACGAGCCGATCACGTCGTTCTTCCAGCGCGCGGTCCAGTCGGCTTTCTTCGCCATCACCTGGTTCCAGTCCACCGGAATCAGCTTCACGCCGCTGATCGCCTGCTTGACGGCCTCGCCGTTCTTGCCCGCGAGCGGCACGTCGCTGCGGCCCGGAATGCCGAAGATGTCCGGCACCTTCGCCTGCACTTCCGTCGACATCAGGTAGTCGATCAGCTTCTTGCCTTGCGCCTGATTCGGACCGTTCTTGATCAGGCCGATTGCGTACGGCAGCTGGAACGTGGTCGGCTGGCCGCCCGGCGCTGCCGCGAGGAACACCGGCTTGAGCGACAGGCCGCCGTTGGCCGCGTCGTCGAGATCCATTTGCAGGTCGCCGTTCGCGAACGCGATTTCGTTGCGCGAGAGCAGCACGTCGAGATAGCCCGTGCCCTTGGTGTGGAACTTGGCGCTCTGTTCGAGCTTCTTCAGATAGTCGAACGCCTTGTCTTCACCCATCAGCGACGACGTCAGGATGATGACAGCCATGCCGTCGCCCGCCGTCGCCGGATTCGAGTAGGCGATCTTGCCGCTGTAGTCCGGATGCAGCAGATCGGCAAAAGTCTTCGGCTGGGTCTTCGTGACTTCCGGGTTGACCGCGAACGAGAAGTAGTTGTTCACGAACGTGGCCCACGCGCCGTTCGGCGCCTTGGCGATCGCCGGGACGTTCTTGTAGTTGGCGCTCTGATACGCCTGCAGCAAGCCGCTCTGATCGGCCTGCTGGATGAACGGCGGCAACGTGACGATCACGTCCGCCTTCGGCTGATCTTTTTCGATGGTGGCGCGGTTCACCACTTCGCCGCTGCCCGCCGTGACGATGTTGACCTTCACGCCTTCCTTCTTTTCGAAGGCCGGCAGCACGTCCTTGTAGAGATTTTCCAGGCCGTCGGCGGTGTACAGCACCACGGCGTCGGCCGCATGCGCCTGCATGGCGACGCCGCCGAACGCCGCAGCGGCGACGAGCGCCGGCAACAGCTTGCGTGCGAGGCCCGCAGCCTGAGAGGAATTTGTCTTTGTCATGTCGCTTTCTCCGAAAGGCAAAAAACCAGACGGTCGGGAAAACCCGATACCTGTTGTGATTGAACAGCGCGTGCGCCGCGCCGTTTGCGCTTTATCTGCTAAGTGCCTGCTTGCTGCTCGCGTGCGTGTTGCCTGCATGATGCGCGCAGCCGGCCGCCGGGCGATTCGTAGATTGCAGATTGCCGACAACCGGACTGCGTACTTCTCCAGCCGGACTACAGCCTGCCTGCTACCTTCGCGCTGCCTGCCGTGCCTGTGTGGGCACGGCAAGAATCACAGGTTTCGATGACAACGCCATGACTATTCTGTCGAATTCCAAAAAATGACACAATTCGCCAATATTAGCCAAGCCTCACAGGCGTGTCGGAAGAAGTGTTTGGCTTGGGGTTTTTGATGGCTCCCGGCGAGTCGCGTCGCGGCTTCGGCCGGGACAGCGTGGAGGCGGCGCCGCTTTCGGCCGAGGGGGCGCAGCGCCGCTTTCCGGCACGCTCAGGCAATTACGATTTCCGGGCCGTGCGCCGTGATCGCTTTGCCGAGCGCGCGCTCGGGCGCCAGTTCGGTCACGAGATAGCGCGCCGATTCGATACCGTTGATGCGCACCGGCGTGACGCGCCCGAACTTCGAATGATCCGCGACGACCACCACCGTGTCGGCGGCCGCGATCATGCGACTGCGCACTTCGGCGGCCATGCGGCTGTAGTCGGTGAGATAGCCGTCCGGCGAAATGCCGCCCGCGCCGATGAACGCGAAGTCCGCGTGGTACTGCGTGAGTTGCTGGACCGTGTCGAGCCCGAAGGTGGCGTCTTCGATATCGGAGAGTTCGCCGCCGAGCAGCGTCACGCGATTGTCGTTGCGCCGGCCGAGCAGCAGCGCGATGCGCCAGTCGTTCGTGTACACCGCCAACCGATGCCGGTCGAGCAACGCCCGCGCCACCGCCTGCGTGGTGCTGCCGGAGTCGATGATGAGCGACGCGCCGTCGGGCACGTACTCGGCCGCGCGCTCGCCGATCGCGCGCTTCGCGCCGGCATTGGCCGCTTCGCGCGTGTCGAGGTCGGGTTCGCGGCGGTCGCTGGACAGCGCGCCGCCGTGCGTGGTGACAAGCAGGCCGCGTCCGGCCAGCGCGTTCAGGTCACGGCGAATGGTCTCGCGCGACACGTTCAGTTCGCGCACCAGCTCGGCAACCGAGAGCGCGCCGGTTTTGGCGACTTGCGCCAGGATGTATTGGTGACGCTGTTCTGCGAGCATTCAGGGCCCTTTCTTCATCATCCCGCGCGAGCTTTGTCACGCGGGGCATTTCTTCGTCAAAAGCCCTTTGGATAAGGGCTTTTCGTATCCGCGACCTACGTCGCAGGAGACGTCTACGACCATTTGCAAGCGGCAAACGCCAGACGTTGGCGTCACTTTCTCTCGCTCGCCAACAACCCGCGCCGACCACGCGATTCGATGCCAAGGCCGCGAAACAGCTCAAGCCTGATAGCCACATCAGCTTCGAAGCGTTCACGGGCCTGCGTCTCGAAGCGGCTGCCCCGCGCCGCAGTTGGACCTGCCGATTCAAGTTGCCCGTCGACGGATGCGTCGGCAGAAGCTGGGGGAATGGCAAGCCATGTCCTATGCTGCCGCGGTCGTCGAGTGGCAAGAGATTCGGGCGCGCCGCGACGCGGGTGAAGATCCCGTTCTCACACGCTGGGCCTCGAAACGGCCGGAGTCGGCTTCGACGCCGGAATCATACACGGTGCGAAAAGTGTGTGATGACTTCCTCACGGGGCACGTTGAACCGCACCGCGACTCGTTCGGCGCCGCGCAGTCCCGTCTGCGCATCATAGGAAAGATCGCCCCGCTCGCCGGTTTGCCAGCGGCCTCGATCACGCGAAAAACAGGCGTTCGATCTGTTCGATGGAGAGCGTCAAGCACCGCGGCACGCTGCGATTCTTCGATGCTGCGCCCGGAGTGTGGCGCCGCGTGGGATTCCGCGCTGGACGCAGGCCGCGTTCCAGAGGACACGACAGATTGCTGGCGCGAGGTGGAGAGGTTCGTGACGCCGGGTTCGAGTCGATCGTCGCGCGCGCGAGGTCTTCACGCCGCACCGATTTCTATGCGCCGATGTCGCGTGCCGCTCATCCCTTATGCGCGTCGCGCCGGATGCCTTTGCAGATCGGTCATCACTTTGGGCACATGTTCTGGCGACAGTCGAATGACTGATGCCCATCGAGACAAACGAACTTCGAGGAATGCGCATCGACAGCGCCCGAACGCTCACATGGAGGCGCGCGATTCCGCAGGCGCGCGCCGCTCGCCTCGCTTCGGCCTGAGGGCCAACCGGGCACATCCGAGCGCCACGGCCACGAGGGCGCTGCCCGCCCACGGCGTCAGCAACAGCGCACCGCGCTCGACCAGCAGGCCGCCGAACGCGGCACCCAGCGCCACGCCCATGTGCATCGCCGACACGTTGAAGCCGACGCTCGCATCCGCAAGCCCCGGCGCCGTTCGAATGAGATAGCTCTGCACGATTGGCGAGATCGACCAGCTAATGCAGGCCCACAGCATCATCGCGGGGACGAACAGCAGCCTGGAGGCGGCGGCCACTGGAAGCACCGCCATTGCGCAAAGAAAGACGGCTGGACAGCACCATAACGCTCGCTTCGCGCCGAGCCTGTCCGAACTCTGGCCGCCGAGCCATGCGCCGCCGACACCCGCAACGCCGAACGCGACAAACAGTGCAGCAAGCGTCGTGGCATCGGGTGCGCGCAGCGCTTGCAGATAAGGCGCCAGGTAGGCAAAGAGCGTGAAATGTCCGCCGATCATTGCAATCGTCACACATTGCGCGGCCATCAGCCGGCGCTGACCGAGCATGGCGCGCCAGGCGATGGGCGCGTCGGGCGCGGCGCCCCCCGGCGTGACGTTGTGCGGCACGTGGCGGCCGAGCCAGATTCCCAGCGGCAGTGCCGGCAGCGCAATTGCGACGAACACCGCGCGCCAGCCCCACCACTGCGCGATCTGCATGCCGATGGGCACACCCAGGACGAGCGAGCCACTGATCCCCATGAAGACGATACCGATCGCGCGGCCGCGCCGCGCGGGCTCGGTGAGCGAGGCGGCTAGCCGGGTCGCAACCAGAATGAGTGTCGCGCAGCTCCCCGCCATCAGGATGCGTGCACCGAAGAGGCTCGCGTACCCCGGGCTCGCCGCCGCAATCAGGTTAGCGACCGCGAACGTCATGAGCGATGCAAAGAGCGCGAGGCGAAATCCGGTGCGCGCGACGAACGGCACCGCTGCAAGCGCGGCCAGTGCGAAGACGGCGGAAAAAATGGTGGTGAGCTGGCCCGCTGCGGCCGTGGAGACCTGTAGCCCCGAGGCGATCTCGGGCAAGATGCCCACGCAGATGGTCTCGGCGACGCCGGCCAGAAAGGCGGTAGCAGCGAGTAGATAGACGCGGAAGTCCATGAAGTACCCCCTCAGTGCGATCTACGGCGAAATGAAGAAGCCCATGGAGGAGCGATCCATTCCGGGCGAGCAGATCATGCAGGCGCAAGCGTGTTGATCTGCTGTAACGCATCTTCGGCTTTCTTTATCGACTGACAGAGCAGTTGTAGCTTTCCCTTTGCAGGGGCCAAGCTCCCCGCTTAAAAATCCTAAGACCTTTCGATTTGCATCCTGCGCGGGCATTGAACCAGTTAAGAAGAAATGTGCCGTATTAGCAAGCAGAAACAAGCCTCCACGATGCAAGTTCATCGACCGGCTGGAAAAAATGCTTTGGCTGATAGAAGCAGTGCTAACGATCATGTTCATCACTTTGAAGAGCATTCCCATTGCACTGGGTTCACCCGCCTGTTCATCGGCAAGATCTGCAAGCGGTGAGCGCATCCGGCCTGCCGCAGTCTTCGTCGCGCCGCGCATCTACCTTCCCGGCGGGCATCTGCGCATGGTCTCCGGTCATTAAGCCTCGTTGGCCGCCTCAAAGAAATTCGCGAAGCGCGAAGAGACTTCAACACTGGGGATCTGGACGGATGACAAAAAGCCGGGTGCGAAGCAACCTACGATCGCCGTATGTAGGCCTTTAACCCCGCGGCGAGCGCCGCGAACGTCACCGCGCAACGCGCGCTCTCGCGCAGATCCTCGTGCATGGCGACCCAGGTGTCCATCGCCAACGAAAAACTGGCCGGTAGCACTCGTACAAGCGTCTTGTCCTGCGCGGCCAACGCCAATTGGCATGCTCCAATGCCAAAGCCCGCGCGGATCGCGCCGAGCTGGGCCAGGTCGCTGTCGGCACGAAACGCCAGGGCAGCGCGTGAGAACATCGGGAATCGATCCTGGAACTGGCGGATGAACGCGTTCTCGTGATCAAAGCCGACGATCGCATGGCGGGACAACTCATTGATCGATTTCGGTGTGCCGTGCGCTGCCAGATAGCGTTTGTGAGCATACAAACCCACTTCGATGCTGCCCACGCGTTTGGCCACCAATGCTTCCTGCGTGGGCCGAAGCATGCGCACCGCGATGTCCGCTTCGCGATGCAGCAAATCATCCACCTTGTTCGACAACACTAGTTCGATGATCAGTTCCGGGTGCTCGTTGCGCAATGCAGCGAGAATAGGCGGAAGCACCTCGACGCCGATCACCTCGCTTGCGGTCAATCGCACCGTGCCGCGAACGCCTGCGCCATGGCTGCTGGCCACCCGAAGCAGTGCAGCGGAGGTCGCGGCCACGCCGGCCGCATACGGCTTCAGTTCGAGCGCCGCGTCGGTAGGCGCGAAGCCATCGAACGAGCGCGTGAAGAGCTTTAATGCCAGTGCCGATTCAAGACCGTCGATGTGGCGGCCGATCGTCGGTTGAGTCATACCCAATGCGCGGCCGGCCGCCGACAGTGAACCTGTCTCCAGGACCGCCAAAAAAGTTCGGTACCACTCCCAGTTCGGTTCGCGTTGATTCATGGTATGCATTTTTTTATAGACCCAATGCAACTCTAGGCAATTTTCGTTTGGTCGTCTAATGAGCACACTACGGACTTCAGCAGCAACATCGATCGACGTTCACGGAGTCAATAACGAACATTGCAGCCCTCGACGCCCGGACATCGCGCCACCCGGGCGCCCGCGTTACCGCCGTACGGACCGTTCTGAACGCTCACTGAAAGGAGAATCATCATGTCCAACGTAGCCCTGTTCGGCGCCGCCGGCGTCATCGGCCAAAGCATTGCCTCTGCTCTCAGCAGCAAAGGCTGTCCCTACCGCGTCGTGGGCCGGACCGAAACCAGCCTGCGCAAGGCATTCGGCGCTGATCCGCTCGCGCAAATCGTCACCTGGAACCCGGACTCGCCCGCTTCCGTGCTGGCCGCAGCAAAGGGAATCGAGACGCTGATCTATATGGTCGGCGTGAACTACTGGCAGTTCGAACTGCATCCCGAGCTGATGCGCAAGACGATTGATGGCGCGGTTGCCGCCGGGGTCAAGAACATCATCCTGATCGGCACCGTGTACCCGTACGGCATGACAGAACCCAACCCGGTGCGCGAGGACCACCCGCGTGAGCCGCACACGTTCAAGGGCCGCATGCGCAAGGCGCAGGAGGATCTGCTGATGCAAGCGCATGGCGACGGCCGCGTCAACGCAACGGTCCTGCGCTTGCCGGACTTCTATGGCCCTGGCGTGGAAGCCAGTCTGCTGCACCGCGCGGCGCAGGCTGCGGTGAACGGCGGCATCGCGGACATGCTCGGGCCGATCGACCGCCCGCACGAGTTCGTCTTCGTACCCGACGTGGGTCCGGTGGTTGCGCGGCTGATCGATACCTCCGCCGGGTTCGGGAAGATCTGGAACCTCGCGGGCGCAGGTGTCACGACGCAGCGCGAACTGGTGTCGGAGATGGAACGCCAGACGGGCAACAAGCTCAGGTTGCGCGTGGCGGGCAAGACGATGCTGCGACTGATCGGCCTGTTCAACCCTTTCATGCGCGAGATGGTCGAGATGAACTACCTGATGACCGACCCGCTGATCATGGACGATTCGGCACTCCAGCAACTGATCGGGCCGATCCGCAAAACGTCCTATGTGGAAGGCATCCGGCAGACGATTGCTTCGGTGAGCGCTTGACCCGAAATAATGCCGTCAATCTGGGCGACTTCGTCCGATGATCGTTCCTGGCCGATGGCTATCCGACGCGGAAGGCCGTGGTCGACCCTGGCAGACTTCCGGCGTGCTCGAAACCAAACGAGCGTAGTCAGACCATTATCGCCTTCGCGAAAACCTCACCCGCACGCGCGCGCTATCGCTAAACTACTTCTGCGGCTTCATCTAGCATCAATCGCGTTCTACCCCAGTACTTTTCTGTAGCTACCTTTTACGTGTCAGCTATGCGTGAAAACACATTCGAGCTTCGCGAATGTGCGCGCAGGGAATATGCGCGTGCTCGCCTGCGTGTCGCAACGGCCCGTCTTATGCGCGCTGAGTCGTCTGTTGAAAAGGCCCGCGCTACCTGCTGGGTGATCGCCTGGGCAAGTGCGATTGGTAACCTTCACTTTCATCGATTCGTCGATGGCCGGGTCGGATACAGGCTGAGGCGCTAAGGGTTCGCCTCGCAGGCGTCTGACATGTGAACGCAGTGCGGCAGGAAAAGTGGCTCAAGATCTCTCCTTACCTTCTTCCGAGAATGGCGGTCCCGGTTAACCGGTTGCTCCATCGGAGGTAGATATCAGCAGGACGTGTCATTGCTTGTACACCGTTAAAGAGAGGCGCTCGCGAAACGGCATACACGTGCGTTATGATTCGCGCGATACCAACCATGGACGGTCGTTTTTCGCAATGTCTAGCTTACGTTTGCATTTCTGGTCGATCACTGCCACGGTGTTCGCGTTTCTGGTTTCGCTGTGGATCAACCAGGAGGTGTTTTCACACACGTCTTTCGTGCAGGGCATCAACTGGATATTCCTGCCGTCCGGGGTTCGGCTTCTCGGTACTTTGCTGCTTGGGTTCGACGGTGCAATCGGCCTGCTGCTTGCCGGTCTGATTACCGACTTCCTTTACTGGTTTCCGCACGACCCGGTGCGTGCGATCGCAGGCGCGTTCCTCGGGGCTTTGGCGCCGTATCTGGTCTACCGGCTCGCGCTTGAGTACTACGCTCTGCGCGCATCGTTGACGAACCTGACGCCGAAACGGCTTCTTGTTCTGGCCGTCGCCTATTCCGTGGCGAATCCGCTATTTCATCACCTCTGGTTCGCACTAACCGATTCGACAAAGAACTGGTTCGAGAGCTTCTTCAGCATGTTCGTCGGCGACCTGACGGGCACGCTGATCGTGCTGTATACGATGAAGGGACTGTTGGCCTTGTTGCCGAAACAGCCGGGCAATTCTCGCATGTCGAATCGCATGTTCAGCATTCAGCTGGCGTTAAACAGTGCATACACCAATCAGTTAGCAACGAAGCCCACCTGATCGAGTCGCTTTCGAATAGCAGCAAGAACGAGGCAACGAATGACTTTATCGAAAAGCCATGCTCCGATTCGCTGTGCAAGAGAAGAGTGGCCCTAACAGCCACTCTTCACGCCCATCTGTACCGTTTATTCAGCTACCGACACACCGTAAGCTGAATTCAAACTGTCGATTTTTCCCTGATACGGGATGATCCAGTTGAGCCATGTCGAGCCGTTGGAGAAGCTTTTGTTGCCGACCCAGATTGGCGACAAATTCGAGCCGACAATTTTCTGGATTTCGCTGAAGCCATAATACGAACCGGATGCGTTCAAAGAAGTGCTTGTCGTGTAGACCACACCGTTAATACTGAGAACATCAAGGGTCACCGTTGGATGCGTCGTGTCGTACGGCAACTCGGTCACGTTCGACTGACTATAGGTGTTATCTCCGTTATTCCTGAAGATTGTCGGCACCCAGTTCCCGCTCATGGTCGTGTCGGGCGTGTTTCCGCCAAGGAATAAGTCGAACTTGCCGGTATTGTTGAAATCGATCAACTCTGCAGTGAAGATCCCTGCGCCAAGACAATTCGACGTACAGGGCAGAACCGGCGGCGTACCGGTTGTGCTGTAGGGAACGACAGCCGGAAGACGAGTGTCTTTCGCGAACGTGCCATCGCCGTTGTTCTTGAGAAAGTACGGCGTCCCAGCGGTCACGTTATCGACTACGACGACGTCGTCGAAGCCCTTGCCGTTGAAATCCGCCGCCGATGCGCTATGGAAGAAACCCGTGAACGGCGTGCCGGAAGAATCGGTTACCTGAACATTCCTGTATGTGCCGTTCGACTGGCTCAACAGCATATGCATCGCTTCGCCGGGGAAAGGCGACTGATCAAGGCCGTGACAGGCGAACAGCACATCAGGCTTGCCGTCGCCGTTGAAGTCGGCAACGATTGCTTTGCGCGGATGCAAACAGCCAACGTTGTTCGAGAGGATGTCGGACGTATGATCGAGCCACTGTCCATTGATCATCTTGTAGAAGTGGATCGTTCCATTGCTTCCGTCAGCACCGCAATTCGTATCGCCACAAGTATGGGTGACCATCGAATACGTTCCGTCCTGGAAGAAGTCTCCGAATGCAACAGCGTTGCCTGCCGTGACTTCGGCTGGCAGCGGTTGCGGGCCAATCGCATTGGCGGCGACGATCTTGTTCAGGTAGGAAGACGCCTGAACCGGGATCGGGACGACCAACGTCGCTGACTGGGTAGTTTGTCCACCTGCGCCGGAACAGGTCAGCGTAAATGTTTGGGCACCGCCAGAAGTCGGCGTTTCGGTTGCTGTTCCCGAAGTACCCTGCGCGCCTGACCATGCACCCGATGCCGTGCAGGAAGCCGCGTTCGTGGAGGTCCAGGTGAGCGTTGAGCTTTGACCGGCGGCGATCTTCGGTTGGCTGAACGACAGGGTGACCGACGGCGCCGGCGTTGAACTGCCACCATCGTTGCTGCCACCGCCGCCACCGCCACCGCCACCGCCACAAGCTGAAAGCAGGACCACTACTGATGTAGCGATCACCGCCTGCAAGAAGCGCTTGCCTGTTGACTTCATTCCCTCTTTCCTTTCTGTAGGTCCGCGCAGAGCGACGTCGCAAAGGCGGGCATTTCTAAAGTGCTATAAAAACTATAACGATATGGGTGAAAAGAGCGACTTTCGTTTAGGCATTAACGACCGTCCCGCAGCGAACTTTAGGGCTAGATGAAAATATTTGAATACCCAGCTCAGCGGGATAAGCCGGCTGAAGACCTGCCGTCTTCGGGGCACACCATTACTTCCTGAACGAGCCATTAAATCGCCGCCGACGCGAACAATCATGGCCGCCCGACGCCTGATCTCACCCAAACAAAAATTTGACAACCTATCTTTAGATATATATCTTACGACACATCTTAAGACATAAATGGAACCGGCAAGATGCGTCATCATCATCGTTCTGGTCGTTCGCAATGCGCGGAGCACGCTTTCGGCGAGGGCGTCGAACGCTCGTCGCTTCACGCGCTCTGGCATGCATTGGCGCGGCATCACGCGCGCCACGAAGGTCATGAAGTCCACCGCCGCTTCTCGGCGCATGCGCTGTGGCATGCAATCGGGCGTCATCACGAGCATGGCGGCGGACGCGGCGGGCGCGGCTCGTTCGGCGGCGGCCCTGGCGGCTTCGGCGGCGAAGGCGACGGCTTGCCGCGCGGACGCAAATTCAGTTCCGACGATCTGCAACTGCTGCTGCTCTCTCTGATCGACGCGCAACCGAGCCACGGCTACGAACTCATCAAGGCACTCGAAACGCGCTCGAACGGCTTCTATAGCCCAAGCCCCGGCATGGTGTACCCGGCGCTCACGTATCTGGAAGAACTCGGTTACGTCACGGTGCAACTCGAAGGCAATCGCAAGCGCTATGCGCTCTCCGACGCGGGCCGCGAGTATCTGGCGGCCAATCGCGAACGCGTCGAATTGATGCTCGCGAAACTGAGCCACATAGCCCGCAAGATGGATTCGGTGCGCCGCGCATTCGCCGGCGAAGCGCCCGCCGATATCAGCGAAGGCGGCTGGACGCCCGAGCTGAACGAAGCGCGCCGCACGCTGAAAAACGCGCTGCTGCGCCGTGACAATGCGCCGGCCGCCGAACAGCGCCGCATCGCCGCGATCCTGCTGCGCGCGGCGAAGGAAATCGAAGGCGACAGCGAACCGCGCGGCCCTCGCGACGACGCAGCCGTCGAGTGAAATTCATCGCACGCGCCCGAGCGCCGCTTGCCTCGCGCGGGCCAATTTATCGAATGGGAGTAGCGCCTCAATGCCGACTCATGAAAACCGATCCGATCTCGCCGTGCAGCGCGTGCGGCATCCACTGAAGTTTCGTCTGCTGCAAGTCACGAAGGTGGCGGCGCTGTCGCCGCACCTGATCCGCGTGACCTTCACCGGCGAAGACCTGCACGACTTCGTGTCCGCCTCGTTCGACGATCACATCAAGGTGTTCTTCCCCGAGCCCGGCGCGGACAAGCCGGAACTGCCGGAAGCCGGCCCGAACGGTCCCGTGTTTGCCGAGGGACGCCGTCCCATCGCGCGCGATTTCACGCCGCGCCGCTTCGATCGCGAGGCGCGCGAACTCGACATCGAATTCGCGATGCACGAGGCCGGCCCCGCCGCAACGTGGGCGGCGCAAGCGAAAATCGGCCAGTATCTGGGCGTCGGCGGGCCGCGTGGCTCGCTCGTGATTCCGACGGCTTTCGACTGGCACTTGATGATCGGCGACGACACCGCGTTGCCCGCCATCGCACGCCGCCTCGAAGAACTGCCGCCCGGCAAACGCGTCGCCGCGGTGATCGAAGTGGCCGATCCGTCTGCCCGAATCGAGTTCGGCACGCAGGCCGAATTGCATCTGGTCTGGTGCTATCGCAGCGAACACGGCTGCCGCGGCGACGCTTTGCTGCAAGCGGTCCGCGCAACCTGGCTGCCCGAAGACGGCGAAGGCTATGTCTGGGCCGCCGGCGAGTCCGCGACGATGCGCGCGGTGCGCTACCACCTGTGCACGGAACGCGGCGTCGAGAAGTCGCGCATTCGCGCGGCGAGCTACTGGAAACAGGGCGCGGCGGCCGTGCACGAAACGCTCGACGACTGACAGCTCGATGACGACGTTGAATGCGTCGGCAATCCGCGTGCTCAAGCGCTTGCATGACCCGCTCGACGCCATTCCCGATGTGCGTGCGCCGGTATCGCGCGAAGCGCTCGCGCCGCCAGCGAACCTCACTCTCGCCTATAGTCCCGCGCCGTGCAAAGCGCGCTGGCGAGCGCCAACTGCGTCTCATCCTTGCCGCGCAGCTGCGAGAGCCATCGCGTCGCCCCCTTCGTCATCGCGGTCACGGGCGACGTGACGCGGCGCAAATATGCTGTAGTCGGCGAAATGACGCTCACGTTTTCCATCATGCCGTGATCCTCGTGATCGAGGATGTGACAGTGCATCACGAACTCGCCGGTGTAGTCCTGATAGACGGTGCGCATCGACAACGTATAGCCCGCCTTCAGAAAGAGCGTGTCGCGCAGGATGCCTTGCAGGTTGCAATACTCGTGATCGCCCGTCGCGGCTTCCTCGGCGCTGCATCCGCCCGAGCCGTTAAAGACCGAATGGCCCGCTGCATTCTTGATGTCCATGATCTTGAACGGATTCGTGTGAATGTGGAACACGTGCGAGGCCAGGAACGACGTCGAAACATTCCATTGATCAATGTTGCCGAGCACGCCCGTATAGGCGACCTTCGCCGGATCATACGTTTCGCCGTTAATGACGAAGCGCAGCCCCGAATTCGGGCCCGACGGACTCGGAGGCTGGATGTCGAACCGCACGGGCACGACGTTCGCGACGGGGCCGTCAACGGGGATCGTCGGCGCAAAGGCGCGCAGCTCCAGCGAGGCCAGATCGGACTTCGCCGGCTCCGGCAAATCCGCGTTCCCCGCGACGAGCTGATCGCGAATGTACTGCCAGTACTTCGAATGATTGCCCACCGTCGTATTCGGAATGTTCACGCCGGGGCCCACTCGCACGAGCGCCAGCAGACGGCGGTTCTTCGCCTTCATCGAATCGGTGCGGAAATTGATGGTGGCCGACGCGTCGGCGGCTTCGTCGAGCATGCAATAGAGCCCCGGCGACGGAAACGCCACTAGGACGTCGCTGCGATAGCCGGGGTTCATCGAGTTGACGTCCTTCTCGACCATCGCCGGCATCGTCAAGCCGTCCTCGGCGAACTCCAGTTGCTTGACGGTCTCGCCGTTGCACAGCGCGTCGAGCACGATTTCCTGCGCCGGCTTGGTGCGATTGCCGGCAAGTTTCAAGGCGGCCGAGTTGGTCGCCGCATCGACTTGCGCCGCCGACAGCGACTGCGAATCCGCGAGACCCAGCGTGGAGAGAGTCGCGCGCACGAGCTTGACGTTGATCGTGTCGCGATTGCCGCCATGCACCATCCGCAGACGACGGATTTCGCCAGCCGGCACGAAGGACTTCGTGCTCGGAAACACCGGCTGCACAACGCCGTTGATCTGCGTGTAGCGCCCGGAAATGGCCCACGTCGAGTTGAACTGGTGGGCATGCCCCAGCCGCGGGTCCGCAACGAACGAGAGCTGGTTGTCATAACCGCGGATCTCACCCTTGCTGCCGGCGGGGCAAAGCCATTCGAACGTCGTCGCGTCGGCGAGGGGCGTGACGGACGTCGCGCCGTTAAAGCAGCCATATTCGATCTGCTGGAACAGCATCACATGCTCGCGCAGCGGCTGCGAGGGCTGCTTGCGATGCAGGATCGTGTCGATATCCGCGCTGCCGTCGGCCACGCCGGGCCGCGCCGGCCTCGATCCGCGCACGATCAGCACGCCGGCCATGCCGCTCGATACGTCGATCGCAGTGGCGCCGTGCAAATGCGCGTGATACCAGAACGTGCCCGACGGGTGGTTCGCCGGAATCTGGAAGTTGTACACGCGCGGTTTATCGCCTGGATGCACCGCGACGAGCACATTGTCCTGGTCGCCCGACGGCGAGATATGCAAGCCGTGCGTGTGCAGGTTCGTGTCGTTGAAGCAGTGCGGCGTCGAGTGGTCGGGATTGGGCGGACAGTTCGCGGGCGGATTGTTCGCGTCGAGCTGGTTGTCGAGCGTCACCTTCAGCTTCGCGTTCGGCTTGACGCTGATCGTCGGTCCCGTGGGGCAGCCGTTGTAGGAACGCATCCACACGGTATCGAACGTATCGGTCGACGGGTTGTAGATGCGATAGGTGCCCATCTGCACCTTCAGTTTGACCGCGCCGGAATTGCCCGAGGGATTCAGGCCGTTCAGACATTGCAGCCGCTCGGCCTTCGACCCCAAACCGCCCGACGTATCGACGGCGGCATTCTCGGCCGACGCCCCGGATGTATCGCTCAAGTCGCCGAATGAGCGCGCATCCAGCGTTGTCTGCGCAAAAGCGAACGCGGGAGCAAGGGCGAGAACGCCCAGCGCTGGCAACATTTTTCTCATCAGCATGCCGATATTTTTCTTCATGGTGTCCTCGGTCACAGGCCAGCGTCAGTTCGCCGACAGAGAAGTTATCGGATTCGAATTCTTCGTGTCGGGCTAACGTTTGGTCTTCCGTGCGGTAGCGCACGGGAGAACTTTTCTTTTAAAAGAGCGTTATCGGCAAAAAAGACGTAGAGGCGTCGGGTGGTTGTCTTGGCCGTCGTGCGAGAACACGGAACTGCCAGGGATGCGGCCGCTCAAATCCTGCCGCGATTACACTGAAATCGGCTAGTCTGATCGTGCGTGGCGATCCCGTACGTCTCGCGGAGGGCATGCAATAGCCTTTCTTCAGCCGGTCTTTTGAACCTCACGATTACTGGAGCGTTTGTCATGGAAGTCCAGCAACTGGTCTCTGAATTTCTCGCGTCCGAACATGGAAGTCAGGCAACGCAGGCGCTCGCCGATCAGGGCATCAACCCCGATGACGCCCAGCAGATGCTGGGACAGGTAGCGCAAACGGCACACGCTCATGTCGAAGAGCAAGGCTCCGGGCTGTTGGGCGAGCATCCCGGCAAGAGCTTTTTTGCGGCTTTCGCGGCCGGGCTGGTTAAGGGAGACGGCGTCTTCAAATCGCTCGAAGAGGGCGGCGAAGGCGTTCTGACCGGTCGCGTGGCCGAATCTCTGGCCGCAAGAATGGGCCTCGATCCCGCCACGGCGTCGACTGTTGCCGCTGCCGCCACGCCTTATGTGGTGGCGTTTCTTAAGGAGCGGCTCGGCTGAGTTCGGCTGCGGGCGCGCGCATGCGCCCGCTCGCAGGAGGCGATACCCGTGGCGCCCGGCGCTATTCGACGCCCAGATCCGCTAACGGATGCGCCTCCCGCTTCCACGGCGAAGTGAGAAAGTGCCTGACGCGCTCGGGCCGCACTTCGGCGAGCGTGGCAGGCGCCCAGCGCCCCTTGTGGTCTTTATCGATCAGTTGCGCTCTCACACCCTCGCAGAAATCGCCCTCCTCGATCGCGCGCTTGACGATGCCCAGTTCCATGCGGAAGCATTCGGCGAGCGTCATCTGCCGGCCGCGCAGCAGCGCCTCGCGCGTGACATACAGCATGGTGGGCGAATGCGCGCAAAGCGCGTCGTACGTCGCCTGCAACCATTGCCTGATTTCGCGCGGCGGCTCGCGCTCCAAGTCCTGCCGCAACGTGGCGAACATTCTGTCGACGCCCGAACGCCGGTCGAAGTGCCGCAGAATCAGTTGCGTGAACGACCCCAGCGCGGCATGCGGAACGATGTTGCACGGCGGCTCGACCACGCCGCGTATCGCGCTCATGAGATCGCCCGCATGCGACATGTACTGCAAACGCTCCTCGGAAGAAGCAAGCCAATCCGCGGACACGCAGACATCGGCGAGTTGCAGCCGCAACGCATCGGCGCCGGACAGTGTCGCGCCGGTCAGCCCGACAAATAGTTCGAGTTCCGCGGGCATCACGCTCAGAAAACGCGTTGCGCCGACATCCGGCAGAAAGCCGATGCGCGTTTCCGGCATCGCGAGCTTGCTGCGCTCGGTGACGATGCGCAGCCGCGCCGCCTGCCCGAGTCCCATGCCGCCGCCCATCGTAATGCCGTCGAGCACCGAGATCACGGGCTTCGGAAACGTGTGCAGCGCGTAATCGAGCCGGTATTCGTCGATGAAAAACGCAAGCCAGCGGCTATCGCCCTGCTTCGCGAGCCGATGCACCTCGCGCACGTCGCCGCCCGCGCAAAAGGCCTTGCGTCCCGCGCCCTTGAGCACGAGCGCGACGATGCCGTCGTCGTTGCGGCAATGCTCGACGAGCACCGCGATCTCGCGAATCATCGCGTGAGACAGCGCATTCAGCGCAGCCGGCCTGTTCAGCGTAATGATGCCGACGCGATTGACCACGCGAAACAGCACCTCGCGTTCCGCTTCCATGCTCGTATCGGCTACGGCGCTTTGCAAGGCGCTCATCGTTGCGTCTCCTCTTTCGCCCGTGCGGTCTGCGCGATCTGCCAGCGCGGCGCGCGTTTTTCGAGGAACGCGTTCACGCCCTCGCGTTGATCCGCGCCGTCGAACAGATCGACGAAGCGCTCGCGTTCCAGTGCGAGCGCGGCCGAACGCGGCACGCCATCGCGCGCGTGATGAATCAGCGTCTTGCTGAAGCCGACCGCCTGCGGACTGAGCGTTGCGACGCGCGCCGCCATGGTCAGCGCGGCCTCGCGCGCGGCGCCCTTTTCCACGACCTCTTCCACGAGACCAATGCGCAATGCAGTCGCCGCGTCCACGCGCTCGCCGGTGAGAATCATGCGTTTCGCCCAGCCTTCGCCGACCAGCCACGGCAGCGTCTGCGTGCCGCAACCGCATGGCAACAGGCCCACTGCGGTCTCGGGTAAGGCCATCGCGGCGTGCTGTTCGGCAATGCGGATATCGCACGCGAGCGCGCATTCGAGTCCGCCGCCCATCGCATAGCCGTTGATCGCCGCAATCACCACGGGCCGCGCGTTCTGCAAGGCTTCGAAGGCCGCGCCGAAGCGCGCCGCCGCGACGCGCGCGACTTCGCGATTGCCGTCGGCGAAAGTATTCAGATCGGCGCCCGCGCTAAAAAACTTCGGGCCGTCGCCGGTAATCACGATGGCGCGCACGCGCGCCTCGCCGTTCAGACGCTCGATCGTGCGCTGCAATTGCAGCAGGCCTTCCGGCGTGAATGCATTCGCGGGCGGCCGTTTCAGCGTGAGTTGCGCGACAGCGCCGTCGTGCGCGTAGTCGAGTTCGATCATGACGCGTCTCCGTGGCGCGTGTCGGGATCGGCATCGTTGCGATAAAGCTTGATGACCGCGGAAAAGTCGAGACGTCCCGCGCCTTTCGCGCTCATCGCTTGATAAAGCTGCTGAGCAAGCGCGCCGAGATAGACGGGTTGGCGCGCGAACTTCGCGGCGTCGGTGGCGAGGCCGAGATCCTTCAGCATCAGGTCCGTGCCGAAGCCGCCCGTGTAACCGCGCGAGGACGGCGCGCTGTCGATCACGCCGGGCATCGGATTATATGTATCCGAACTCCAGCAGCGTCCCGTCGACGTATTGATGATGCCGCCCAGCACTTTCATGTCGATGCCGAGCGCTTCGCCGAGCGACATTGCCTCCGCCACGCCCGCCATCGTGATGCCGAGCACGAGGTTGTTGCAGATCTTCGCGATCTGGCCCGTGCCCGTCTCGCCGCAATGCACGATGTTCTTACCCATGGCCGACAACACGGGCTTGAGCTGCTCATACGCGCTCACGCTGCCGCCCACCATGAATGTCAGCGTGCCCGCCGCCGCGCCGCCTGTGCCGCCCGAGACCGGCGCGTCGACAAACGTGTTGCCGTTCTGCTGCGCGAGTTCGGCGAATGCCTTCACGCTCGCGGGATCGATCGTGCTCGAATCGACGATCGTCACGCCTTTCGCGATGCCCGCGAGCACGCCGTCCTGCGCCGTCAGCACGCTGCGCACATGCGCCGCGGCGGGCAGCATCGTGATCACGCATTCGACGTCGCTTGCCGCCGCTTTCGGTGACGCGGCGGCCTTCGCGCCGGCATCGACGAGCGCCTGCACGGCTCGCGCATCGAGGTCGAAGACGTTCACTGCGTGGCCCGCTTTCAGCAGGTTGTGCGCCATCGGCGCGCCCATGTTGCCGAGCCCGATAAAGCCTGTTTTCATGATGTTTTCTCCATTCCCGCGAAATCGTTCGGCGCAGGCTGATGGTCGTGTTCACGCCGTCGTTCACGGTGTCGTCGTCGAACCAGCGCGCGGTGACGGTCTTGGTCTGCGTGTAGAACTGCACGACCTGTTTGCCATACGGGCCGAGATCGCCGAGTTTCGAACCGCGCGAACCGGTGAAGCTGAAAAACGGCACAGGCACCGGAATCGGAATGTTGATGCCCACCTGGCCAATATCTATTTCGCTCTGGAACTTGCGCGCCGCCGCGCCGCTTTGCGTGAACAGGCCGACGCCGTTGCCGTACGGATTGCGGTTCACCAACGCGATGGCCTCGTCGAGCGTGGCCGCATTCAGCACGAGCAGCACCGGTCCGAAAATTTCCGTGCGATAGATGTCCATCTCCGTGCCGACGTCCGTGAAAATCGTCGGGCCGATGAAATTGCCGTGCTCGTAGCCGGGCACCTTCACGTCGCGGCCGTCGAGCGCGAGCGTCGCGCCTTCCTTCACGCCCGCCTCGATCAGCCCGAGAATGCGCGCCTTCGCGGCACGCGAGACCACCGGGCCGATATCGGTGTTCGGCTCGTTGCCTGCGTTGACCTTCAGCGTCTTCGCTTTCGCGACGATCTCCGGCAGCCATTGCTGCGCGGCGCCCACCAGCACCACCACCGATGTCGCCATGCAGCGCTGCCCGGCCGCGCCGAAACCCGCGCCCGCAAGCGCGTTCAAGGTCTGCTCGCGGTTCGCGTCGGGCAACACGACGGCGTGGTTTTTCGCGCCCATCATGGATTGCACGCGCTTGCCGTGTTCGCTGCCGAGGCGATACACGTGCGTGCCGACCGCCGTCGAGCCGACGAACGAAACCGCCTTCACGAGTTCATGCGTGCAGAGCGTGTCCACCACATCCTTGCCGCCGTGCACCACATTCAGCACGCCTTTCGGCACGCCCGCTTCGAGCGCGAGTTCGACCAGTTGCATGGTCGACATCGGGTCCTGCTCGGAAGGCTTCAGCACGAAGGTATTGCCGCAGACGATCGCCATCGGGAACATCCATAGCGGGATCATCGCGGGGAAGTTGAACGGCGTGATGCCCGCGCACACGCCGAGCGGCTGCCGCAGCGTGTATGTGTCGACGCCGCCCGCCACGTTCTCCGCGAATTCGCCCTGCTGCAAGGTGCCGATCGAGCAGGCATGCTCGACCACTTCGAGCCCGCGGAAGATGTCGCCTTCGGCGTCGGGCAGCGTCTTGCCCTGCTCCGCGCTCAAGATCTTCGCGATGCGCGGCATATGCTCGCGAATCAGCGCCTGATACTTCAGCATGATGCGCATGCGCGCGCCGATCGGCGTGTCCTTCCACGTGCTGAACGCGGCATGCGCCGAGCGGATCGCTTCGTTGACTTCGTCGGCGGTCGCGAACGGCACGCGCGCCAGCACCTGTTGCGTCGCGGGGTTGACGATGTCGCGCCATTCAGCGCTTTTCGATTCGACGAACTCGCCGTTGATCAGCAGCTTGACGGTGGGAACCGCCTTGGCGGCATCGGACGCGGCGTGGTTCGAAGCAAGTGCGCTCATGCTGAAACTCCTGTGCAGTGGCCGCGCGGCGGCCGGACAGTGACTGAAAATAAAAAACTGAACCGGGTTCGGCCGCGTTCACCGCAGATCCGGGAAATCTTCTTCCCAGAACTCGCCCGGCAAGCGCGCGGGTTCGGCTTCGCGTTCAAGTTCGCGGCGCCGCAATTCGACGCGGCGAATCTTGCCGGAGATGGTTTTCGGCAACTCGCTGAATTGCAGACGGCGAATCCGCTTATACGGTGCGAGTTTTTCGCGCGAGAACGCGAACACGGCGCGCGCGAGTTCGGGCCCGGCTTCGTAGCCCTGGCGCACGGTGACGAACGCCTTGGGCACGGAGAGCCGCAGCGCGTCGGCGCTCGGCACGACGGCCGCTTCGCCTATCGCTTCGTGTTCGATCAGCACGCTTTCGAGTTCGAAAGGGCTCAGCCGGTAATCGGACGATTTGAAAACGTCGTCGGCACGGCCTACATACACGTAGTAGCCGTCGTCGCGGCGCAGCGCGACATCGGACGTGCGGTAAAAACCGTTGCGCATGGCTTGCGCGCTCGCCTTCTCGTTGTTCGCGTAGCCGGTCATGAGGCCGAGCGGACGTTGCCATCCGTCCTGCCCGTCATTTGTTCCGATCGGCAACGCGATCTCGCCTTCCGTGACGGGCTGATCGTCCGCGTCGAGAAGCTCGATGCGATAGCCCGGCAAGGGCCGTCCCATCGACCCGGCCACAACCGGTTGTCCCGGCGAATTGCCGATCTGGCAGGTGGTTTCCGTCTGTCCGAAACCATCGCGAATCGTGATGTCCCACGCGTGCTTCACACGCTCGATGATCTCCGGATTCAGCGGCTCGCCCGCCCCGACGATCTCGCGCAGCTTCACCGGAAAATCGGCGAGATGCTCCTGCACGAGCATGCGCCAGACCGTGGGCGGCGCGCACAGCGTTGTGACGTTGAAACGCACCAGCACGTCGAGCGTGTCTTTGGGCACGAAGCGCGCGAAGTTGAAAACGAACACGCAAGCCTGTGCATTCCACGGCGCGAAGAAGCAGCTCCACGCGTGCTTGGCCCAGCCGGGCGAACTGATATTCCAATGGATGTCGTTCGGTTGCAGCCCGATCCAGTACATGGTGGACAGATGCCCGACCGGATAGCTCTGATGCGTATGCTCGACGAGCTTCGGCTTGGACGTCGTGCCGGACGTGAAGTAAAGCAGCAGCGGATCGGTGGCGCGCGTCACGCCGTCGGGCGTGAATTGCGGCGAGGCGTCATAGGCGGCGGCAAGATCGATCCAGCCGTCGCGCGGCGCGCCGGCTGACAGACGCGTCAGCGGCACATCGAGCGAATCGAATTTGGACAGCTCCGCGCTATCCACCACCACGAAGTTCGCGCCGCCGATCTGCACGCGGTCGCGTACGTCGTCGGCGCAAAGCTGGGTCGTGGCGGGCAGCACGATCGCGCCGAGCTTCATCGCGGCGAGCATCACGTCCCACAGTTCGACGCGGTTCGGCAGCATCAGCAGCACACGGTCGCCGCGCTTCACGCCCACGCCGCGCAGAAAATTGGCCATGCGTGCAGAGCGCTCCGACATCTGCGCAAACGACAGACGCAGGCCGTCGGCCGCCGGGTCGTCCACGATCCACAACGCGGGATTGTCGTTGCCGCGCGCGATCACGTCGAAGTAGTCGAGCGCCCAGTTGAACTCGTCCAACGCGGGCCACGCGAACTCCCGGTAAGCGCGTTCGTAGTCGGTTCGATGGCGCAATAACAGGTCACGCGCGTCGAAAAAGGCTTTCGCTGCAGTCATGGTCGTCTCCTGATGGGCGCGGTATCTGTCCGCTTTTTTACTCGGCTTTTTACTCGGCTTTTTACTCGGCCTGGCTTCGCTGCTTTTTTTGCTGCAAGCTATTTTGCGCTCAAAACGCCGGTCGCCTCGCGTTTAAACATGACGCGCGATCACCATGCGCTGCACTTCGCTGGTTCCTTCGTAAATCTGCGTGATGCGGGCGTCGCGATAGTGGCGCTCCACCGCGTAGTCCTGGAGATAGCCGTAGCCGCCATGAATCTGGATCGCGTTCGAGCAGACCTGCTCGGCGGTCTCCGACGCGAACAGCTTCGCCTGCGACGCCTCCGACAAACACGGCGCGCCCGCCGAGCGCAGCCGCGCCGCGTGATGCACGAGCAGGCGCGCGGCGTTCAGGCGTGTGGCCATGTCGGCGAGCATGTTGGCGATGGTCTGATGGTCCTTCAGCGCCTTGCCGAACTGCATGCGCGCGGCGGCGTACTGGCGCGCGGCGTCGAACGCGGCACGCGCGATGCCCACCGCTTGCGCGGCAATGCCGATACGCCCGCCTTCGAGATTCGACAGCGCGATGCGCAAGCCCTCGCCCGGTTCGCCGAGCAGGTTCGCGTCAGGAATCGCGCATTCGTCGAGCGAAATCGGGCACGTGTCGGACGCGCGAATGCCGAGCTTGTGTTCCGGCTTGCCGACGTTGAAGCCCGGCGTATCCGTCGGCACGATGAACGCGGACAAGCCGCGCTTGCCGCGATCCGGGTCGGTGACCGCGAACACGATCGCGAGGTCGGCGCGCGCGCCGTTGGTCACGAACTGCTTGCTGCCGTTGAGCACCCACTTGCCGTCGCGCAGCACGGCACGCGTGCGCAGATTGTTCGCCTCCGAACCCGCCTGCGGCTCGGTCAGGCAAAACGCGCCGATGCGCCGGCCCGTCGCGAGATCCTGCAAATAGCGGTCTTTTTGCGCCTCGCTGCCGAAATTGAGAATCGGCCCGCAGCCGACTGAGTTGTGCACGCTCATCATCGTCGCGCACGCGGCGCAGCCCGCGGCGATCTCTTCGAGCGCGAGCGCGTAGGCCACGTAGTCGGTGTAAGAGCCGCCCCATTCCGGCGGCACGATCATGCCGAGAAAACCAAGCTCGCCCATCTGCCGCACCACGCCGGCGGGCAGTTGCGCGTCGCGGTCCCATTGCGCGGCGTTCGGCGCGAGGCGCTCGGTGGCGAAGTCGCGCGCGGCGTCGCGGATCATCCGTTGTTCGTCGGTATAAAGGCTGTCCATGCGCTCGGATCCTGTGCTTGCGTTCGAGGCCAAGTGTAGGCAAGCCGCCCGCCGCCTTCGATGCTCAGCGCGATCAACATGGATGAGCGCATTTGCCATACTGATACCATGGCACGCGCACCGAGCCGGTTTCGTGAAGGGCCCGGCGAATCGGCACACGCGAAATGTTGAGCGCGATTGCCATCCCGGCCATTCTTTCCAACGGAGTTGCATGAAAACCGACAAAGGCACGATTTCCGTGAGTCTCGTCGAGGAAGCGCTCGCGCTCGCCAGGGCACGCGGCTTCGATGCGCTGCCGCTCGCGGAAGCCGCCGGCATCGCCGCGCCGATTCTGGCGTCGCCGAAAAGCCGCGTGTCGTCGGCGCAATACGGCGCGCTGTGGGCGGGCATCGCCCGCACGCTCGACGACGAATTCTTCGGCCAGGACTCGCATCGTATGAAATGCGGCAGCTTCATCGCGATGACGCAGACCGCGCTGACCGCGCGCAACGGCGCGCAGGCGCTCGCGCGCGCGGTCGGCTTCATGCGGCTCGTGCTGGACGACCTTGGCGCGAGCATTGAGACGGACGCGCAGCGCGTGCGCCTACACTTCGTCGAGCGCAAGGGCGCGAAGCCGCCCGCCATGTTCGCGTACGCGACGTATTTCATCGTCGTGTATGGGCTGCTGTGCTGGCTGGTCGGGCGGCGCATTCCCTTGATCGAGGCGCGCTTTCGCTGCGCCGAGCCGCCCGCCGCGCACGAATACCGGCTGATGTTCTGCGACGACATGACATTCGATCAGCCGGCGTCGTATGTGGATCTCTCTTCGGTCTTTCTCGACCTGCCGGTGATTCAGACGGCGAACTCGGCGCGCCCGTTTCTGCGCGACGCGCCGGCGAGCTTCATCGTCAAATACCGCAATCCAGGCTCGCTCGCCGCGCGCGTGCGCAAGACGCTGCGCGCGCTGCCGATGACAACCTGGCCCGCCGCCGATCAGATGGCCGCCCGTCTGCACGTCGCGGAGGCGACCATGCGGCGGCGTCTGAAGCAGGAAGGCTATACCTATCAGTCGATCAAGGACGACTTGCGGCGCGACATCGCCATCGGCGAATTGCAGCAATCCGGGCGCACGATCGCGGACATCGCCGCGTCGGTCGGCTTTGCGGAGCCAAGCGCGTTTCATCGCGCGTTTCGCAAATGGACCGGCATGCGTCCGACCGACTATCGCCCGGCCGCGCGCGCGGACCTCACGCGGCGCGCGGAATCGGACTAAGCTGTTAGCAGCAGGCCAGCCTTCCCTGGAGCGCCGGCCCGCGCCGGCCGATACCCGTCGGCAGCGCGCGGCGGCCGTTAGCGATGAGCACGTATCCGCGTCTCCCGTTCCGGCAGTCCGGCGCACGCAGGCCGCCTATCCGCGGCGGCGTGGTGCGCCGGTTGATGCGCGGCATGACCGCGTTCGGCCTGCTTTTGGCATTTGCCTTCGCGTCGTGCGAATACTGCATTTCCTTTGCACCACTTCCGGCCGAAGCCGCGCAGGCTGCCACGGCGCGCGTGCCGAACCACGGCGTCGTGGTGATTCCGCTGAACGGCGCGATCGGCCCGGCGAGCGCGGACTTCATCGTGCGAAGCCTGCAGCGCGCCGCCGACGATCACGCGCAACTCGCCGTGCTGCAACTCGATACGCCCGGCGGGCTCGATACGTCGATGCGGCAGATCATCAAGGCGATTCTTGCGTCGCCGGTTCCGGTCGCCACGTTCATCGCGCCGAGCGGCGCGCGGGCGGCGAGCGCCGGCACGTATATCGTCTACGCCAGCCATATCGCGGCGATGGCGCCCGGCACCAATCTCGGCGCGGCCACGCCGATCCAGATGGGCATCGGCGGCGCCGAACCGCCGGGCGGCGGCACGCCGGGTTTGCCGGGCACGGGCGGCCAGGCGCCGCCGGCGCCGGCGCCGGCGCCGGCTTCGGCCACGGCAGGCGCGGCCAGCGGCGCAACGAGCGGCACGGCAAGCGGCGCGGCGGGCGCCCTGCCGCTCGACACGCAATCGACGGAACTGCGCAAGCAGGTTCATGACGCTGCCGCCTACATCCGCGGCCTTGCGCAGATGCGCGGACGCAACGCCGACTGGGCCGAACGCGCGGTGCGCGAGGCCGTGAGCCTGACGGCCGCCGACGCGCTCGCGCAGCATGTCGTCGATCTGAACGCGCGCGACGTGCCCGATCTGCTGCGCCAGCTCGACGGCCGCACGCTCACGACGAGCGCGGGCACCGTCACGCTCGCGACGGCCCACGCGCCGGTCGTCACGCTGGAAGCCGACTGGCGCAGCCATTTCCTCGCGGTGATCACCGATCCGAACGTCGCGCTGATGCTGCTGATGCTCGGCATGTACGGCCTGTTCTTCGAATTCGCCAATCCGGGCTTCGTGCTGCCGGGCGTCGTCGGCGCGATCAGTCTGCTGGTCGCGCTCTTCGCAATGCAGATGCTGCCGATCAACTACGTCGGCCTCGGCCTCATCTTTCTCGGCATCGCGTTCCTGATCGGCGAGGCGTTTTTGCCGACCTTCGGTTCGCTCGGCTTTGGCGGCATCGTCGCGTTCGTGATCGGCGCGCTGATGCTGATCGACACCGACGTGCCCGGCTACGGCATTCCGCTGCCGATGATCGCGGGCGTCGTCGTCTTCAGCGTGGTGTTCGTGCTTGGCGTGTCGCGGCTCGCGCTGAGCGCGCGCCGCCGCCCGGTGGTGACCGGCTCGGAAGGGATGATCGGCAGCGTCGGCGTGGTGCTCGACGCCGGTTTGCTCGCCGACGCCGCCATGGCGGACAGCGCGCCCGCGGGCTGGGCGCAGGTCAACGGCGAGCGCTGGCGCGTGTCGAGCCCGGTCCCGCTGGCGGCGGGCGCGGCGGTGCGCGTCACCGCGCGGCAAGGATTGACGCTCAGCGTGGTGCCGGTCGCCGCTGCCGACGCCGCCGTCGAGGCGGCTGTCGGGACAACCCGGCAGCAACCCTCTTTCGGAGGAAAACCCTCATGATCGGCTTCACATTCGGCTTCAGCAGCATTCTGATTCTGCTGGCGGCCGCGCTGATTGCTTCGTCCATCCGCATTTTTCGTGAGTACGAACGCGGTGTCGTGTTCATGCTCGGGCGTTTCTGGAAGGTCAAGGGGCCGGGGCTCGTGCTCATCATTCCAATCGTGCAGCAAGTGGTGCGCATCGACTTGCGCACCGTCGTATTCGACGTGCCGCCGCAAGACGTGATCACGCGCGACAACGTCTCCGTGAAGGTCAACGCGGTGGTGTACTTTCGCGTGGTCGATCCGGAAAAAGCGGTGATCCAGGTGGCGCGCTACTTCGAAGCGACCAGCCAGTTATCGCAGACCACGCTGCGCGCCGTGCTCGGCAAGCACGATCTCGACGAACTGCTCGCCGAGCGCGAGCAGCTGAACGCCGACATCCAGAAAGTGCTCGACGCGCAGACGGATGCGTGGGGCATCAAGGTGGCCATCGTCGAAATCAAGCATGTGGACATCAACGAAACGATGATCCGCGCGATTGCCCGTCAGGCCGAAGCCGAGCGCGAGCGGCGCGCGAAGGTGATTCACGCGGAAGGCGAATTGCAGGCCTCGCAGCAGTTGCTGCAAGCGGCGCAGACGCTCGCGCACGAGCCGCAGGCCATGCAGTTGCGTTATCTGCAAACCCTCACGACGATTGCCGCCGACAAGAACTCGACCATCGTCTTCCCGCTGCCCGTCGATCTGCTGAACGCGGTGGTGGAGCGCCTGACCCGGCAGAAGACGCCGTGAACCGGTAATGGTCCTCCGCCCTGGTCAGGGCATGGAGGACATGGACGGCATGGCTTTTCGGTCGGCCGCTTGGAAACAGGGGCACAACCCATGCTACGAGAATCGTGTTCAACCGCTCACGAGGAGTTCGCCATGAAACTGCTTTCCAGAATGGGACTCGGCGCGCTGTTAGCCGCAGTCAGCGCGAGCGCCGCGTTCGCGCAGTCGCCGGCGCGGCCCTACGATCCTACGACGCCGAAAACGCGCGCCGAAGTGAGGGCCGATCTGGCCGACTGGCGCGCCGCCGGCTACGACCCGCTCGACTGGCTCGACTACCCGTATAACGCGCAACGCGTGGCGCGCATCGTCGCCGAACGGCGCGCGCGGCAGCCGGGCGCGAGCATCACGCAATAAGTGTCCCGCCGACGCACGGCAGGCCGGGCTGCCCGCGGTTGCAACGGACGCTGGCTTCCTCAACCCGGCCACGCGACGCCATTTGCGGCGCTATTTGCGGCGCTATTTGCGGCGCTATTTGCGGCGCTATTTGCGGCGCTATTGGCGCGCCATTTGCGGCGCTAAACCGGCTTATTCCCGCCTATTCCTGCTGTTTTTCCGCGACATCGCAAATTCGCTTGCGGCTGCGCCGCGGGCGCTGGCAAGGTATCATCTCGCCCCTACGACGAGAGACCCGCCATATGGATTCAATAAAACGCTACTTCGGCCTCGACGCCGCCGGCACCAACGTGCGCACGGAAGTGCTAGCCGGCCTGACCACATTCCTGACGATGGCCTACATCATCTTCGTGAACCCGGCGATTCTGGGCGACGCGGGGATGCCGAAAGAGGCCGTGTTCGTCGCGACCTGCATCGTGGCCGCGCTCGCCTCGCTGATCATGGGTCTCTACGCGAACTACCCGATCGCGCTCGCGCCCGGCATGGGGCTGAACGCGTATTTCGCGTACACGGTCGTGAAGGGCATGGGCTTCACGTGGCAGGCGGCGCTCGGCGCGGTGTTCATCTCCGGGTGCCTGTTTCTCATCGTCACGCTGTTTCGCGTGCGCGAAGTGATCGTCAAGGGCATTCCGCATTCCATACGCATTGCGATTACCGGCGGCATCGGCCTCTTTCTCGCCATCATTTCCCTGAAGACGGCGGGCGTGGTGGTGGGAAATCCTGCCACGCTCGTTACGCTCGGCGATCTGCATAACCCGCATGTGGTGCTCGCGATCATCGGCTTCTTTGCGATTGTCACGCTCGATTACCTGCGCGTGCGCGGCGCGATCCTGATCGGCATCGTGGGCGTGACCGTGCTGAGCTTTTTCTTCGGCGGCAACCAGTTTCACGGCATCGTCTCGGCGCCGCCGTCCATTTCGCCGACGCTCTTTCAGCTCGACATTCGCGGCGCACTTTCCACGGGCGTGCTGAACGTGATTTTGGTGTTCTTCCTCGTCGAACTGTTCGATGCGACCGGCACGCTGATGGGCGTCGCCAATCGCGCGGGTCTGCTGGTGGAAGGCAAGATGCACCGGCTCAACCGCGCGCTGCTCGCGGACAGCACCGCGATCCTGGCGGGTTCGATGCTGGGTACGTCGTCGACCACCGCGTATATCGAGAGCGCCTCGGGCGTGCAGGCAGGCGGCCGCACCGGCGTGACGGCGATCACCGTCGCCGTGCTGTTTCTCGCCGCGCTCTTCTTCGCGCCGCTCGCGGGCGTGGTGCCGGGTTACGCCACGGCGCCGGCGCTGCTCTACGTGTCGTGCCTGATGCTGCGCGAAATGCTCGACCTGCCGTGGGACGATGCAACCGAAGTCGTGCCCGCCGCGCTGACCGCGCTCCTGATGCCGTTCACCTACTCGATCGCCAATGGCGTCGCGTTCGGCTTCATCTCGTATGCGGGACTCAAGCTGCTTACCGGCCGCGCGCGCCAGGTAAAGCTGGTGGTGTGGATCATCGCCGCGATTTTTCTGTTCCGCTACTTCTATCTCGGCAGCGAATAAACGCCAGCAGGCCCGGCGAGCCGCCCTCTCAGGCTCGCCAGTTCGCTTCGTAAAAGCGGACGTAGCCGCTTCGCAGCACCACGCACTGCGCGCGCGTTTCCGACAGCAGGCGGCGCGTGGCCGCCTCGATGCGCGCCCGGTGCGTGTCGAATGCGCCGACCATATCTTCCAGACGCGGCGACGCGGCGCCGAAATGATCTTCCAGCGCTTCCGCGGTGATCGTGCACTCCACCCTCTGCCCATCGACCATCGCGGGAAACGCCAACGTGAGTTCGCGACCTGAATATTCAGGAGTTTCGTTCGGGAAAAGGATCTGCATGGGAGTCACCTGGAAGTGGGGCGCCGCGCATGATTCGCTGGGGTAATGCGCACGCCGGTTACACCGTTTCGCGTTGCAGCTCGCTTTCCTCCTCGTTTAGTGCTGACGACGCGGGCTCGTCATGCCTCGCGCGCCGATAGGGTTCGCGCCGCGCGAGGATGATTTGATTCACTTTAGACGAGTTGGCGCGCGGCGCAAGTTTTCCTTGCTGTCTGGCTGCGTTCGCGCGGCGTGCGCAATGCGGCGTGCGCCGCGGTGTTTTTCCCTGAGACGCATAGGGCTTTGCGTCCTGTACTATCGGAGTTCGGCCGCGAGCGTGCATGCTGCGCTGCGGTATCGAACGGCGGGCAACGCACCCGCCGCGTCCGATAACCGGAGACATGCCTTGACCGATCGCCCTGCCACGCCGCCCAGCATCGGCCGGCCCGATGTCCTCGCGCAAGCTCACGCCCGTTCGCTGGGAGTCGGGCTGCGCGCGTCGGAAATGCCGGACTTTCATCCGCTGCGCCGGCCCGCGCTGCGCGAGCTGGTGGATCGCAATCAGTCGCTTTATACGCATGCGCTGCCGGTCATGGAAACGCTGCACGCGCAGATCGTCGATACGCAAAGCATGGTGCTACTGACCGACACGCACGGCGTGATCCTGCACAGTCTCGGCGACAGCGACTTCGTCGAAAAGGCGAATCGCGTCGCGTTGTGTCCGGGCGTGTCGTGGGCGGAGGCGGATCGCGGCACGAACGCGATCGGCACGGCGCTCGTCGACGGACAGCCCACCGTGGTTCATGCCGACGAACACTTTCTGCGCGCGAACCGCATTCTCACCTGTTCCTGCGCGCCGATTGCCGACCCGTTCGGCCGCACAATCGGCGCGCTCGATGTGAGCGGCGACACGCGCGGCTTTCATAAGCACACGCTCGCGCTTGTCAGAATGTCGGCGCAGATGATCGAAAACCATCTGTTCTCCAATCAGTTCGCCGATGCCGTTCGCGTGCACTTTCACGCGCGCGCGGAATTCATCGGCACGCTGTTCGAAGGGCTCGCCGCATTCGCTGCCGACGGCACTTTCCTCTCGGCGAATCGCAGTGCGCTGTTCCAGTTCGGCCAGCCGCTCGACGCATTGCAAAGGCAACCGTTCGAGGCGCTGTTCGGCGTCGCGTTCGCGGGCGTGTTGCAGCAAATCGCGCGCGCGTCGGGCGAAAACGTCGTGCTCACGCTGCCAAGCGGCGTGCGGGTTGTCGCCCGCGGCGAATATTCGGCGCAGCGCTATGTCGCGCCGGCAGAGGGTTTTCCGGAGCGTTCGCGCGCGGCCGCGTCAAACCCGGCGCGTCGGGTTCAACGCGTTGCCGACCCGGCGCAGGTTGCTCCGTTCGCAACGCTCGAAACACTCGACACCGGCGACGCGCAAATGTCCGCCGTCCTGCGGCGCGTCGCCAAGGTGCGCGGCCGCGACATTCCGATTCTGATCCTCGGCAAAACGGGCACCGGCAAGGAGTGGCTCGCGCGCGCCATCCATCACGATTCGCCGCGGCGCGCGGCGCCGTTCGTCGCGTTGAATTGCGCGTCGCTGCCGGACACGTTGATCGAAGCCGAGCTGTTCGGCTATGAAGACGGCGCGTTCACCGGCGCGAAAAAACGCGGCAGCGTGGGCAAGATCGTGCAGGCCGATGGCGGCACGCTTTTCCTCGATGAAATCGGCGACATGCCGCTCGCGCAGCAAGTGCGTCTGATGCGCGTGCTGCAGGAACGCACCGTCGTGCCGCTCGGCGGGACGGGCGCGATTTCCGTGGACCTGCGCGTCGTCTGCGCGACGCACCGCAATCTGCGCGCGATGATCGAAGAAGGCATGTTCCGCGAAGATCTGTATTACCGGATCAACGGCCTGCTCGTGACCTTGCCCGCGCTGCGCGAGCGCACGGATCTCGCGGCGCTGGTCGCGCGCATGCTCGAACTTCGGCGCGAGGACGACGCGTTGCCGCGCCGGGTGTCGGCGCAAGTGCTCGAGCGCTTCATGCAATGCCGCTGGCCTGGAAATCTGCGGCAACTGGCTAACGTGCTGCGCACCGCAAGCATCATGGCGGAAGGGACGGACCAGATCGAACTCGACGATTTGCCCGAAGACTTTCTGCTCGATTGCGCCGAAGCCGCGGCAAACGATGAAACGCCCGCGCTGCACGCGCAGCCGGACAACGCTGGCAGCGGCGCGCAAGGCGGCGCAGCGTGCGAGCCCGCGCCCGCGCCGTCGCGCATGGAAGACTGGCAGGCCACGTTGATCGCGCAGACGCTCGCGCGGCTCGACGGCAACGTATCGGCCGCCGCGCGCGAATTGGGGCTCGCGCGCAATACGGTTTACCGTTATCTGCGGCGTGGCGGCACGACTCACTAAAGCGCGCTCGTGTAAAGTGTGACCCGCCCAGTCACACCTTGACACGATGTCCGATTCAACCCGCCCGCCTCTGGTTCGCGTCGAGCCGCTTGGCCACAGTTTCGAAGCGCCCGACTCGCTCACCATCCTCGAAGCCGCCGGATTTGCGAACCTGCGTCTGCCGCGCTCGTGCCGCAACGGCACGTGCCGCACATGTCTGTGCAAAATGACGGCGGGACGCGTGCGCTACACGATTGAATGGCCGGGTCTGAGCCGCGAGGAAAAACAGGAAGGCTACATCTTGCCGTGCGTCGCGATTGCCGAAACCGATGTCGTGATCGAAGCGCCCGACGCAGCGGCCTTGCCGTCACGCTGAAGCATGCCGGCCGCGCTTCAGGCTTCCTTCAATCGCGCTTCAATCGCCCTTCAATCGCCCTTCGCGGGCGTTTCACCCGCATTTCACTCGATCACAGCAAAGCGCGGCACCTTCACGCCTTCGTGCTCGATCACTTCGAAAAACACCGAAGCCGGACGCGTCCAGATCGAGCCGTTGCTCGCTTTGTAGACGATCATCGTCACGGCCGGATCGGACTCCAGCGTCGCCTCGCAAACGAGTTCATAAATGCCGCCCTTGAAATGGCGGTAGCGTGTGTTCGGCACCATCGAATACTCCGTTGAAAAGCGAAATCCCGGCCGCGAAACTCAGCCGCCCTCTTTCATCTGCTTGAGAATCTTGTAGACGGTCGCGCGTCCCATTGTCAGCACGGCGGCGACGTAGTTCGCCGAACTGCGGCCGCGAAATGCGCCCTGCGCATGCAGCGCCTCGACGATTTCGCGCTTGTGCTCGCGTGTGAGCGCGTTGATGCCGATCTGCCGCTCGCGCAGCCACGTGTGCAAATACGTGTTGATGCGGTCCTGCCAGTCGTCGCGAAAGAGGTCTTCGGCGGGCGCTTCGGTCAGGTTGCCGCCCTTGATGAAAAGATCGAGCGTGGAACGCACGTCTTCGAACACGGCGATATTGAAGTTGATGCACAGCATGCCCGCGGGCTTGCCGTTGTCGTCGAACAGAATATTGCTCACGCAACGCATGCGCCGGCCGTCCCAATTGAGCTTTTCGTAGGGGCCGATGGTCCGGCCGCGCGCCGCATAGTGCACTTCGTCGAGCACCGAGGGACCGCCGACTTCGAGCTTCGACAGATTGTTCACGAGGTACGCAATGGTCTGATCGCGCAGGTCGTGAATCACCACTTCGGCACACGGATAGAAGAGCGCCGCGATGCCGTCGGCGATGGGAGCGTAGCGCTCCAGCAGCAGGTCTTTCACAGGAGGCACGGTTGTCTGGCGCATGGGAGAATCGCAGTGGTCGAGGGCGCGTGGTTCGAGGCGCAGTGTTGGATGGACCGGCCGCGCAGGGATGCGCGCGGCCCCGCGCGACAACTCGCCATTGTAGCTACCCGGCCCGGCGGCGGCGACCGCCGCGATTTTTGTCCGCGTGGCGAGCGCCAATTTTCTCGCGCGATAAAAGGCCCTCCATTTCACGGAGCAACCGATGGCCACGCTCGAAGCATGTCGCGCCGCGCTCGACAACGAAAGAACGCCGGACATCATCCGCAATCACATCGTCGATTCGCTGCACTATGCGCTGCGCAATCACGGACAGATTTTTACGTCGAAGGAAATCGAATGGCTCGCCGCGTGGGACGACGCGCGCATTGCGCTGGCGGCTTCGCGCGAATTGCACAAGCGCGTCGCCGAGATCCCGGGTTAAATCGCTTTCGCGCGCGCTTTTCGCACTCTTTGCACGCGCCGTCCTGCTCTTTCGCGCTTTGCTCGAAGCCCCGCCGGCTGGACGATTTGCCCGCGCATGGAACTTTTTGCTATCCAATTAGCCGTATTTAGTGCATCATATTGAAATAGTCGTATTCCGCATTTGCAGCACTGGCAGTCTCAAACCGGCCTCTCCGCAACACCTCCGGCTGTTCGACCGCCGCCCGCCGGCGATCCCACCACTCCGGCAATGCGCCGCCAGCATTTGCCGTCGCGAGTTGTGCCGCTGAATTAATTCAGCTTTACGCGTCCGGTGTCTGCGCGACATCCGCGTGTTTCTTCTCCATCGAATCCGCGACTTTGCGCGGCGCGCTCAAGCCCTTTTCATGGGGTCTGTGCCAACTTTTTTCCATGGCGGCGCGCCTTAGGTGCTGCGCTGCCGGCCTGTCGTGGCGCGCGTAACACGCGTGACACGCCGGCCACGTAATACAGGACACATGTTGATGAACTCAGCAGTCAAGACGTACAAAGGTTATGAGATTCACCCGCTCGTCTATCCGCGCCGCCCCACGAACGGCCAGACGACCCGCAACGCGGACGCCGGTTACGACGCGTCGGTGCGTATCTGCCGCGTGGGCGCCAATGCGGCGGCCGAGGGCCGGGTGTTTCGCCTGCAGTATCTGTTTCCGTTCGACGGCACGGGCAAGGCGCGCATCGCGTGCATGGCTCACGCCGAACAACTGATCGACGGCCGCGTGGACGGCCAGTCGGTCGCCGATCTTTAAGCTGCAAAGCCTCACAGTCTTTAAGCGGCCTAACCGGCGTAGCCGCCGGCGCCGCAAAACAGCGGGCGTGAAATCCGCCGGCAACCGTATCTGATGCAGCGCCGCCCGCAAGGCGTCGCGCACCCCTTATCCCATCGACCAGGAGTTATGCATGGCGAAAGAAGAACTGCTTGAACTTGACGGTATCGTCGACGAAGTACTTCCGGACAGCCGTTACCGCGTGACGCTCGACAACGGCGTCGTGGTTGGCGCCTACGCGTCCGGGCGCATGCGCAAGAACCACATTCGTATTCTCGCGGGCGACCGCGTGACGCTGGAACTGTCGGTCTACGACCTGACCAAAGGGCGGATCAATTTCCGTCATAAAGACGAACGCGCAGGCGGTGGCGGCGCAGCTCGCCCCAATTCGCAAATGCGTCGTCGTTAAGCGCGCTACAAGTCTGACGCGCTGCCCCTTGCAGTAACGTTGTTCGCGAAGCCTTTCGCGCGCTTCTCCGGTTCGCCTCATGTCGAACCCGAGCGGCGCGCAGCGGCGGCGCCTGATTGAAGAAGAAGTCCCGTCGCGACGTTCGTTGCGATGTCTGTCGCGCGCTCTCGCGCATTCTCGTTCTGTTCGCGTTCCTCCCAGTTTAGTTCTCCGATCGTGCGCCGCTTCGGTGCATCGGCCTCGCATGCCCGTTTGCGGTGCGCGATGCATCGCGAGAACTCGTCGTTAGTAGCGGATTCCTTTGCAGACAGTGCCTTTGCGGCAAATGGCATGACAGTTGCTTTTACGGTGTTCAGCCGTCGATTGCCACTACTCCATGCTGCGTGTTCTGCTCGTCACCGATACCGATAAGCCCATTGGCGAACTGCGTGATGCGCTCGCGCGGCTCGGCTACGAGATGCTGGCCAGCACCACGACGCCGCACGCGCTGCACAGCGTCGTGCAGAGCGAGCGGCCGGACGTGATCATCATCGATACGGATTCGCCGTCGCGCGACACCCTCGAACAGCTCGCGGTGATGAACGCGACCGCGCCGCGCCCGGTGCTCATGTTCAGCCACGACGCCAACCAGCAGTTGATTCGCGACGCCGTGGGCGCGGGTGTCACCGCCTATCTCGTCGAAGGCCTCGCCACCGAACGGCTCGCGCCCATTCTCGAAGTCGCGCTCGCGCGTTTCGCGCAGGAATCGCAACTGCGCGAACGGCTCGCGCAAGTCGAGAACGAACTCGCCGAGCGCAAGCTGATCGACCGCGCCAAACGCCTGCTGATGGATCAGCAGAAAATGACCGAGCACGCCGCCTACGCCACGCTGCGCAAACGCGCGATGAATCAGGGCGTGAAGCTCGCCGAGGTCGCGCGCGCAGTGGTCGCGGCCGCCGAATCGCTCAAGTGAAGCATGTCCATGAACTCTGCCAGTCCACTCGCTTCGTCATCGCTCGCTTCGCCATCGCTTGCCGGCACGCTTGAGAAGACCCACTTGCGGCTCGGTTTTGTCGCCCTCGCCGACGCCGCGCCGCTCGTCGCCGCCAAGCTGCTCGAGTTCGGCCACGCGCACGGCCTCACGCTCGAACTGTGCCGCCAGCCTTCGTGGGCCGCCGTGCGCGACAAGCTGCTCTCGGGCGATCTCGACGCGGCCCATACGCTTTACGGCCTCGTCTACGGCGTCCAGCTCGGCCTGGGCGGTCCGCAAACGGACATGGCCGTGCTGATGGTGCTCAACCGCAACGGCCAGGCGGTCACGCTCTCGAACCGTCTCGCGGATGCGCTCGCCGAACACGGCACCTTGCCGAAGGCGCTCGCCACGCTCGGCCGCAAGCCGGTGTTCGCGCAAACCTTCCCGACCGGCACGCACGCGATGTGGCTGTATTACTGGCTTGCCGCGCAAGGCGTGCATCCATTGCGCGATATGGAGAGCGCGGTGATTCCGCCGCCGCAAATGGTCGCCGCGCTGGCCGGCGACCAGCTCGACGGCCTATGCGTCGGCGAGCCATGGAACGCGATGGCCGAAGCGCGCGGCGTCGGCAGGACCGTCGCTTATACGAGCGAAGTGTGGCCCGATCATCCCGAGAAAGTGCTGGCGTGCCGGCGCGATTTTGCCGGCGCGAATCCGCATGCCGCGCGCGCGCTCGTGCAGACGATGCTCGAAGCGTGCCGTTGGCTCGACGGCGCCGGGCATCGCAGCGAGATCGCACGCTGGCTGGCGCGGCCCGACTATATCGGCATCGACGAGGCACTGATTGCCGCGCGCCTTGACGACGCGCTTCCCGCTTCCGTGCCGCGCGCTTTGCCGGTGCGCTTTTTCGAGCATGGCGCGGTGAACTATCCGCGACCCTCCGAGGGCGCGTGGTTTCTGACGCAATTCGAGCGCTGGGGCATGATCGACGCGCGCGCCGACTACGCGCAAATCGCGGCGCGCATCAACCAGACGCAGCTGTATCGCGAGGCCGCCGCGCGGCTGAACGTGCCGCTGCCCGCCGAGGAAATCGGGGCGACCTTCATGGACGGCAAGGTGTGGGACAGCGCCACGCGCGCCACCGCTTTCGCGCGAGGCTTTCCAGTCCGCCGGTAAGTGGTTCAAAGCCGCCCCCGAAGCAGCGGCTCGAAGCACGCCGCCGTTCCGTCAAAAATTGAAGTTGTCGATATTGCTCGCGTCGAAGGTGGTCGGCGGCCCGAGAATGATCTCGCCTTGCGGCCCGATGGTGCGCTTGCCGAGCTTGCCGGCATCGAACGATTCGCCTTCCTTGCCGCTGATCGTGCCCGACGCGAGCGCCGCCGCCGCGTAGCCGGCGAGATAGCCCAACTGGTTCGGGTCCCACAACTGGAATGCCTTCACGGTGCCGTTCTTCACGAACGCGCGCATCTGGTTCGGCGTGCCGAGGCCGGTCACGGCGACCTTGCCCTTGCTCGACGACGACGAGATATAACGCGCCGCCGCCGCGATGCCCACCGTGGTCGGCGCGACAATCGCCTTCAGGTTCGGATAGGCCTGCAACAAACCTTGCGTTTCGACGAAGGACTTCTGATCGTCGTCGTTGCCGTAGGCGATTTTCACGAGCTTGATCTTCGAATACTCGGGCTTCTTCAGCTCCTCCTGCATCCACTTGATCCACGTGTTCTGATTGGTCGCGTTCGGCGTGGCCGACAGCACCGCGAACTCGCCCTCGCCGCCCATCAGCTTCGACACGAGTTGAATCTGGCCGCGTCCGATGCCTTCCGCGTTCGCCTGATTGAC
The DNA here is from genome assembly GCF_036016995.1 of Paraburkholderia sp. MPAMCS5. Taxonomy (NCBI): domain Bacteria; kingdom Pseudomonadati; phylum Pseudomonadota; class Betaproteobacteria; order Burkholderiales; family Burkholderiaceae; genus Paraburkholderia; species Paraburkholderia sp. MPAMCS5. The sequence goes on along the minus strand of NZ_JAYXBK010000001.1, from coordinate 817,124 downwards.
GAACAACTGCCGGCCTTCGGGCGCCGTGTCGGAATCGAACGTGACGACCTTGATGCCTTGCGACATCGCCTTCTTCAGATAAGGCACGACCGCGTTGGCGTCGTTGGCGGCGATCACAATGGCGTCCTGCCGCTGCGTGATCAGCGTGTTGATGTACTGCACCTGCGACGACGCGCCCGCATCCGACGGCCCCACCACTTTGCCCACGCCCTTGAATTCCTTGATCGCGGCCATGCCGCCGTCGTCGGCGATCACTTCGTACGGGTTGTTGATCTGCTTCGGCACGAAGGCGATTTTCAAGCCGCTTTTGACGCTCGCGGCGGACGCGGCGCAACTGATCGCGAGCAACGCAATGCAGAGCGCCGCCGCGCCGGTGTGACGTAGAGGTTTGAACATGAAGCGTCTCCTGCTTGTTGTTGGACGTTGTGGTGTCCGGGTTTGATGATCACGTCATGAAGAAGAAGCGGACTTCGCGATGAAACGCCGGTCGCGCGCCGCACGCCAGCGCGCGACCAGATTCGGTATCAGCACCGAGGCGAGCAGCAACACGCCCGTGACGATGGTGAGCGTTTCGCTGGAGACGTCGTCGAGCGTCAACGCGTTTTTCAGCACGCCGATAATCAGCAGCGACAGCAGCACGCCGATCATCGACCCGCGTCCGCCGAAAATGCTCACGCCGCCGAACAGCACCGCCGCGATCACCGACAACTCGAAACCTTCGCCGTTATCGCCGCGCGCGCTGGTAAAACGCAGCGTATAGACGATGCCCGCGAGCGCGCTCATCAAGCCGGACAACACGAACAGACGCAGCCTGATCTTCGCGACCGCGATGCCGGAGAACGCAGCGGCGGTCGGATTCGCGCCGATCGCATAGAGGCTGCGGCCAAATGCGGTGGATTGCAGCAGCACCGTGAACAGCACCGCGCCGACAATCACAATCGCGAACGGCAGCGGGATGAAAGTCGAGCCGAGCGTGTCCATGCCGAAGGCCGTATAAGCCGCCGGAAAATCGGCCACGGCCTGGTCGCCGAGCAACACGTAAGCGAGGCCGCGAAATAGCGCGAGCGTGCCGATCGTGACCGCCAGCGAAGGCAGGTTCAGCTTCACGATCACGAGTCCGTTGAGCAGCCCCGCAAGCGCGCCCGCGATCAGCACGAGCACGATCACGAGCGGCATCGGCAAGCCCATGTGCCAAAGCACACCCATCAACGCGCTCGATGCGCCGAGCACCGACGCCACCGAGAGATCGATTTCCGCCGCGACGACGATGAGCGTCATCGGCAGCGCCATCAATGCGATTTCGGTGAGATCGGCCAATACGTTGCTCAGATTCGCGCCCGTCAGAAACACCGGCGACAGCACGCGTCCGAGCGCGAGCGAGAGGATCAGCACGATCACCAGCAGCACTTCCCATTGCAGCGGCGTTTCGCGTTTGCGCGTGAGCAGCGCGGAATCGGGTTTAGCCATGGTCGCGTTTTCTCATCATGCGTTTGGCGACGGAGCGGGCGAGCAAGGTATCGGCGGCAATCGCGGCGACAATCAACGCGCCTTCAATCGCCTGTTCCCAGAACGGCGACACGTGCAGCACGACGAGCGCGATGCTGATCACGCCGAGCACCAGCGCGCCGAGCGTGGCGCCGAGTATCGTGCCGACGCCGCCGGTGATCGCGACGCTGCCCACCACGGCGGCCGCCACGACTTGCAGTTCGATGCCCTTCGCGGTGCTGGCGTCGACGGTGCCGAAACGCGCGAGCCACAATGCCCCAGCGAAGCCCGCAATCGCGCCGGACAGCAGAAATCCCGCCGTCACGCGCCGCTCGACATTGACGCCCGCAAGACGCGCGGCCTCCGGGTTCGAGCCGATCGCGTAGTGCTCGCGGCCGCCGCGAAACTGCTTCAGGTAGATGGCGAGTGCGAGCAGCACGACGACCGCGATCAGCGCGAGCGTCGGTATGCCGAGCAACGTGCCGGTCGCAAGACGCGAGAACGCGTCGGGCAAACTGGTCGCGTTGATCTGGCCGCCGTGCACCCACGCGTAATCCGCGCCGCGAAAGATGTAGAGCGTGGAAAGCGTCGCGACGAGCGAGGGCACGCGCCCCACCGCCACGAGCAGCGCGTTGATGCCGCCCGCCACCAGACCGATGGCGAGCCCCGCCGCGAGCGCGACGATCACCGGCATGTGCGGAAACGCGACGTACAGGCTGCCCACTGCGTAGGCGCTGACGCCGACTGTCGAGCCTACCGACAGATCGATATGACGCATCAGGATCACCACCGTCATGCCCGCCGTGAGCAGACTGATGATCGACACATTGAGCAAGACGTCACGCAGATTTTGCAGATTCAGGAACTGCGGCTTCGCGAGCGCGGTGCCCGCGACCAGCAGAATCAGCACGACGCAGAGCGTCGTCTCGCGGCTCTTCGCGAGGCTCGCGGCCACGCCGCCCGGTGTGGCCGCGGGCCGCTTCGACGGCAAGGGCGGCGGCGCCTGCACCGGCGCGGGATGAGTCGAAGAATGGCGCATCATGCTGCCCGCCCCAGCGGTGGAACCGGTTGTCCGAGCGCCGCGGCCATGATGCGCTCTTCGTCCGCTTCGGCGCGCGCAATGTCCGCGCTGATACGTCCCTCGTGCATGACGAGCACGCGGTCGGCCATGCCGAGCACTTCCGGCAATTCGCTCGAAATCATCAGCACGGCCATGCCTTCGCGCACGAGTTCGGCGAGCGCGCCATACACCTCGGCTTTCGCGCCCACGTCGATACCGCGCGTGGGTTCGTCGATGATCAACACTTTCGGGCCGGTTGCCAGCCATTTTCCGAGCACGACCTTTTGCTGGTTGCCGCCCGACAGCGTGCCGACCGGCGCGTTCGGATCGCCCGCTTTCAGACGCAGCCGCGCGCCCCATTGGTTCGCGAGTTGCGTCTCGCTACGTGTTGTGATGAGGCCATGCCGAACGAGGCGGCCAAGCACCGTCATCGACGCATTGCGCGCGATGCTCAGCTCCAGCGCGAGTCCTTGTTGCCGGCGGTCTTCCGGCACGAGCGCGAGGCCCGCGCGCACCGCCGTCGCGGGATTGCCCGCAGCGAGACGTTGACCGCCGATCAGAATTTCGCCGGAATCGAGCGGGTCGATGCCGAAGATCGCGCGGGCCACTTCGCTGCGCCCCGCGCCGACGAGACCCGCGAGCGCGACGATCTCGCCGGCGCGGACGTCGAAGGAAATGTCCTTGAAAACGCCTATGCGCGTGAGCCCGCGCACCGCGAGGCGCACTTCGCCGGGCGGGCGCTCGGCCTTCGGATAGAACGTCTCCAGATCGCGGCCGACCATTTTTGCCACGATGGCGTCGGTGGTGAGATCGGCCGTCAAGCCGTCGAACACCTTGGCGCCGTCGCGCATGATCGTGACGCGCTGCGTCAGCGCGAAGACTTCGTCGAGCCGGTGCGTGATGAAGAGGATCGCCACGTTGCGCTCGCGCAGCTTGCTCACAATCGCAAAGAGCCGTTCGACCTCGGGCAGCGACAACGCGGCGGTCGGCTCGTCCATGATCAGCACGTTGGCGTTCAGCGACAACGCCTTGGCAATTTCAATCACCTGCTGGTCCGCAATCGACAAGCCGCGCACCAGTTGATCCGCGCGCAGGTCGACGCCGAGCGACGCGAGCAGGCCGTCCACCTCGCGGCGCATCGCGTCGTATTGAATGCGGCCGATGCGATCCACCGGCTGCCGTCCCATGAAAATGTTCTCGGCAATCGAGAGATCGAAGAACAGCGTCGGTTCCTGATAGATCACCGCGAGCCCGGCATCGCGCGCTTCGGCGGGTGTCGCGAAGCGGCGCGGCGCGCCGTCGACGAGCAATTCGCCGCTATCTGGCTGATGCACGCCCGCGAGAATTTTCACGAGCGTCGATTTGCCCGCGCCGTTTTCGCCGAGCAACGCATGCACTTCACCCGGCCACAGCGCGAGATCGCCGTCGGATAGCGCGCGCACGCGGCCAAATGATTTGCTCGCATGCCGCAGTTCGAGCCTCGGCACAGCGGATGAGGAATGCTGCACTGCGTGTCTCCTTCTCTTGCGTTTTAACCGCGTGTTTGCGCGTGGTTTCTCGTGGTTTCTCGTGCTTTCGCGCGAGCTGCGTCAGATGCGATAGAAGCGTTCCGCGTTACTGCAAAAGAGCGCTTCTTTCTCTGCGACGCTCGCGCCTTCCACGATCGATGCATACGCATGCCATAAATCCGCGTAAGAGCCGAACAAACGGTCCACGGGAAAGTTCGACGCGAACATCGCGCGCTCCACGCCGAACGTGTCGATGGTTTCGAGCACATAGGGCCGCATGCTTTCCACGGTCCATTGATGATCGAACATCGCAAGCCCGCTGATTTTCACGTGGACATTCCTGCATCCCGCGAGCGCGCGCATGCCGTCGCGCCACGCGCGATAACCGGCGACGCTGTTGCGCTCCACGAACATGCCCGCGTGATTGACGGCGAAAAGCGTCTCGCCATGCGCGCGCGCCAACGCGGCGGCCTCTTCCATTTGCGCCGGATAAAGTTGCAGATCGAACGACATGTCATAGAGGCGCAGCAGCGCGAAGTTCTCGCGCCATTGCGGCTCGCGCATGTAATGGCGGCCCACGTAATCGAACAGCTTGTTCTCGTGCACATTGAGAATCTGGCGGATGCCGCGTGTATTCGCGAACGACGCATGCGCTTCGATGTGCGCGTGGGCGTTCGCCGTGGAAAGATCCACGGCGGCCACAATCGCATTCGGCATGCCGCGCGATTCCGCGCGATCCGCAATGGATTGCAACCAGCGCGTTTCCTCGACGGGATCAGCGGGATCGTGATTGGCTTCCACGTGCACGAGTTTCTTCACATCGACGCCGCCCGCCTCGCCGAGAAGATCGCCAAGCAGATAGTCGTGCTTCAGATCGCGCGCATCGCCGACAAACGACACGCCCGGATTCTCCAGCCACGGATAGCGGTGCGTCTTCAGATCCCACAGATGGATATGCGAATCGACAACCTGCATGCAATGCCTCCATCGTTTCAGGGGTGAAAAAGCATGAGCGTCAGCCGAGCGAACTCAAACGAAACACCGGTTCGAGCGGTTGCTGAAGCGGCGTGTGGTCCGAAGCCGTATGCATGATGTCAGCCATGTAGTCCCACCATTTGCGCATGACCTCGAGTTGAGGCAGCGCGTCCATCCCGTGAGGCGTGGTGCGCGTGAGCACGGCGAAAAGATGGTCGGTGCCGGGATCGAAGAAAATGCGGTACTCGCGCACGCCCGCGTTGTGCAATGCATCAACCAGTTCCGGCCAGATTTCTGCATGACGCCGTTCGTATTCCTCGCGCATGCCGGGGTTGAGCACCATCCGGAAAGCGATTGTCTCCATGGCAGCCTTCTCTCTCTCGTTGGACGTCTTGCCGGACGTGATGCTGCACGTCTGTCGCGCGAAGCGTGGCGGCGTCTTCAAAGACTATAATTCCTGCGTCGATAGCAACTCAATCCGTAGTTGGGATTGGTCGATCCATAAACCGAATCGCACCGGAACCATGAGCCAACTCTCAGCTACCGTCGCACTCGTCAATCGGCTCAAGTTCAAGCACCTCGCGCTGCTCGTCGCGCTCGACGACGCGCGCAATCTCCATCAGGCTGCCGAAGCGGTCAACGTCGCGCAGCCGAGCGCGAGCCGCATGCTCGGCGATATCGAAGAAGCGTTCGGCTTTCTGCTCTTCGAGCGCAACGCGCGCGGCATGACGCCCACGCCGCTCGGCGTCGTCACGCTGGCTTATGCGCGGCGCGCGCTTGCGGAACTCACGCGTTTCGCGGAAGACCTCGACGTGAAGCGGCGTGGCGGCCACGGGCAATTGACCGTCGGCGCGATCATGGGCGCCGCGCCCGATCTGATGGCCATGGCCGTCGCTGCGCTGAAAACCGAAAGTCCGCTGCTGAACGTGCGCATTCTCGGCGAAACCAGCGACCAGGTCGTGCAACTGCTGCATCGCCGCGAAGTCGATCTTGCGCTGGGACGCCTGACAAGTCCCTTGCAACACAACGATTTCAGTTTCGAACCGCTGGCGCGCGAGACGTTGATGCTCGTCGTGCGCTCGGTGCATCCGCTGGCAAGCCGCGCGCGCATCACGTTGCGCGAACTGACCGACTGGCCCTGGGTCGCGCAGCCCGTCACAAGTCCGGCGCGTGTGCTCTTCGAAGAAGAACTCGCGCGTGCGGGGCTCGCCACGCCGGTCAATCTCACCGAATGCGCGTCGATTTTCGCCACGCTGCAACTGCTCGAAAACTACGATGCGGTTGCGATGCTGCCGGAGTCGGTCGTGCGCGATCATTTGCGCGGCAAACTGCTCGTGGCGTTGCCGCTCGAAATCGGCAAGAGCCTTTCGGGCTTCGGCATTCTCACGCGCAAGGAAGAACCGCTCGCGGAGCCGGCGCTGCGCTTCATCGAACTGCTGCGCGGTTTCTCGCGCCGTCTCGCACGTGAGGACGCGGCCGCGTCCTTGCAATCCGCGATTGCTTCGACAGCGGCCGGTTGAGATGCGCATCGCGCGTTATTGCAGATTGACGAACAAACCGCCGTCGACAAGCAACGCGGCGCCGGTCACATAGCGCGCGCGGTCGGATGCGAGGAATACCACGCACTCGGCCACGTCTTCGGGGCGGCCGAGGCGGCCCAGCGGAATGCGCTTTTCGAAGTAGGCTTTCTTCGCTTCGTCGGCGAGATCTTCGGCATTCAGGTCGGTCGCGATCGTGCCGGGCATGACCGAATTGCAGCGAATGCCGTACGGTCCCAACGCGACCGCGCACGACTGCATCAGCGAATGAACGCCCGCCTTGGTCGGCGTGTAATGCGTCTGCATGCCGCCGCCTACCAGCGCGCTGATCGAACTCGTCGCGACAATCGCGCCACCCGTGCCTTGCGCTTTCATCTGCTGCGCGGCGGCTTGCGTGACATAGAAGGCGCCGTTCAGATTGACCGCGACCGTCGACTCCAGCACTTGCGCCGGCATATCGAGAAACGCATGGAATGGACAGATGCCGGCGTTGCTCGCGAGCACATCGACCTTACCGAATGTTTCGACCGTCTCGCGCACCAGTTGCCGCCCCGTCTCCGGCGCCGCCACGTTGCCTTCAATTGCGATTGCGCGCCGCCCGAGCGCCTCGATTTGCGCGACCACTTCGGCGACGGCGGAACGGCGTCCATACGATGCGTCGTTATCGCCCCAGTAGTTGATCGCCACGTCCGCGCCTTCGGTTGCGCACGCAACGGCTATCGCGCGGCCAATGCCCCGCGAACCGCCGGTGACGATCACGACCTTGTCCTTGAGCAGCACGTCATTCTCCCTCGTTGGATGCAACTGGAATGCGGCCGGTCAGCGCGGATAAGGCCGCACCAACGCGCATTCCGGATTGAGCCGCACGCCGAAGCCCGGCGTGTCGGGCACCTTCATTCGACCATTCACGGGCACTGGTTCGTCGAGCAGAAGCGGCGTGAACATGGGCACGACTTCGTCGGCCTGGGGCGCCATCATCAGGAACTCGGAGAACGGCGAGTTGTGACGCGTGACCACGAAATGATAGCTATACACCGACGACCCATGCGGCACCACCATCACGTTATGCGCGTCCGCGAGTGCGGAGATCTTGATCAGCTCGGTGATGCCGCCGCACCAGCCCACGTCCGGCTGGATCAGATCGCAGCACTGCATGTCGAGCAGCATGCGAAAACCCCAGCGCGTCGCCTCGTGTTCGCCGGTGGACACCATCATGCCGCGCGGCACGTTGCGGCGCAGTTCGGCGTAACCCCAGTAGTCGTCGGGCGGCAAACATTCTTCGATCCATTTCAGTCCGTAATCGTGCGCGGCTTGCGCGAGCCGCGTTGCATACGGTACGTCGAGGCTCATCCAGCAGTCGAACATCAGCCAGAAATCGTCGCCGACGCGGCTTCGCATATCGGCAAGCTTGTCGAGGTTGAGCTTCAGACCCGCTTCGCCTTCGGCGGGACCATGCTGCAAGGGCATTTTGCCGCCGATAAAACCCATCTCCTTTGCGAGATCGGGGCGCGCGCCGGTTGCATAGAACACAAGCTCGTCGCGCACGGGACCGCCCAATAGCTGATAGACCGGCTCCTTGCGCACTTTCGCGAGCAGATCCCACAACGCGAGATCGACGCCGGAGATCGTATTGAGCACGATGCCTTTGCGCCCATAGTAAAGCGTGGCGTTATACATCTGATCCCACATCTTCTCGATGTCGGTCACGAGCCGGCCTTCGAGAAAGCGCGCCAGATGCTTCTCCACGATGAACGCGCCGATTTCGCCGCCCGTCGTCACCGCAAAGCCGACTGTGCCGTCGCTCGCTTCTATTTCGACCACGAGTGTGCCCAGCACATTGATACCGAACGACTGACGGCTCTGGCGATACTCGGGATAGCGCGCCATCGGCGTCGCAATGTGATCGTCGATCCAGTGTCCGCCGGGTTGATCGTGATAGTCCGCTCCGCCGCCGCGAACGATGAAGGCACGCACGTGCCGGATAGTGGGCATGGCCATGAGAGAGAAGCTCCGTGATGGGCGTCGAAGGTGTCGCCGGAAATGCGCCTAGCGGGCGCGATGCAGCAAGTCGTGGAAAGCGTCAGGCGCGCTCGCGCCGTCGCGGCGCAGGAGCGTGCCGATCAGCAGGGCGGCAAGCAGGCTCGATGCACCGAGCACGAGCAATCCCGCCGACGCCGAAGAAAATGCGTGTTCCGAGGCCGTGCGCAAGCTCGGCGCAATGAAGCCGCCCAGGCTGCCGATCGAGTTGATCAACGCGATGCCGCCCGCGGCGGCCGCGCCCGTGAGCAGACGCGTGGGAAAGGTCCAGAAAAGCGGCTGCGCCGCGATAAAGCCGCTTGCCGCGCAACAGAGCGCGATCAGTCCGATCGACGGGTTAGGCGCGAGTCCCGACACGTCGATGCCGAGACCGGCGACGATCAGCAACGCGCACGCCCAGCGACGATGCCCGCCGGTTCGATCGGCCCGGCGCGGCACGTACCACGTCACCGCCAGCGCGCACAGCCACGGCACCGCGGCGACGAGGCCGACGTGAAAGCCCACCGTCGTTCCGAGTAACGCGGCCACCTGTTGCGGCAGATAGAAGATCACGCCGTACACGCTCATCTGGACCAGCAGATAAATCAGCGAGAGCAGCAACACGCGCCGATCCACCAGCGCAGCCAGAATGCGATGCGGTCCCTGCGCGGAAGCTGCACGCGTGTCTTCGTCGAGAGCGGATTGCAGGCTCGCGCGCTCCTCGGCGCTGAGCCAGCCCGCGTTTTCGGGGCGATTGTCGAGATACCAGAACGCCCACACGCCGACTGCCGAAGCCAGCACGCCTTCGACAAGAAAGAGCCACTGCCAGCCTGCGAGGCCGAACGCGCCGTTCATGTCGAGCAGCGAGCCCGACAACGGACTGCCGAAAATAAACGCCAGCGGCGCGCCGAAATAAAACAGCCCGACGGCGCGAGCACGCGCTCGTTGCGGAAACCATTGCGTAAGGTAGTAGATCACGCCGGGAAAGAAGCCGGCTTCGGCCACACCCAATAGAAAGCGCAGCGTGTAGAACGTCGTGGCGGAATGCGCAACACACATCGCCGCCGAGACAAGGCCCCACGTCACCATGATGCGGCACATCCAGGCACGCGCACCGACCTTGTGCATCAGCAGATTACTTGGTACTTCGAACAATGCATAGCCGACAAAAAACACGCCCGCGCCAAACGCAAACGCCGCGCTCGACAGACCCGTGTCGTGTTGCAGCGCTTTCTGCGCGAAGCCGATGTTCGCGCGATCGAGAAACGCCAGCACATACATCAACAGCAGGAACGGCAACAGCCGGCGCATCACCTTGCTATTGATCGCTTCGAGAGAAGCGCTCGCATGCGGGTTCATGTCGTCTCCTTGACGAAGCTCGCGCCATGCGCGGCCTCGCGGTTTTTTTGGTGTACTGCCTGCGCGTTGGTGTGACGCGGCGTGATGCGACGTGATGCGACGTGATGCGACGTGGTGCAGCGTGGCGCAGAGACTCAGTAAGTCGCGCGGCCGCCCGACAGGTCGAACACCGAAGCGGTGCTGAACGCGCAGTCTTCGGAAGAAAGCCACAGGATCAGCGATGCCGCTTCTTCCGGCAGCAGGAAGCGGTTCATCGGAATTTTGGAGAGCATGTAGTCGATGTGCTGCTGCGACATCGAATCGAAAATTTCGGTTTTGGCCGCAGCGGGCGTGACCGCATTGACGAGAATGTTTTTCGTCGCGAGTTCCTTGCCGAGCGATTTCGTGAGGCCGATGAGTCCCGCCTTCGACGCGCTGTAGTGCGATGCGTTCGGGTTGCCCTCCTTGCCCGCAACGGACGCGATATTGACGATCCGCCCGTAGCCCTGCTTCAGCATTTGCGGAACGACCGCGCGGCAGGTCAGATACGGGCCGATCAGATTGACGTCGATGACGCGGCGCCAAACGTCCGGCTCCAGTTCCCATGTCGTGCCATTGCCGCCGGTGATGCCGGCGCAATTGATCAGCACGTCGATGGCGCCGTGATCGAGCACGGTCTGCGAGACAGCGTGAGCGACAGCCGCTTCCTGCGTGAGTTCGACGGTCACGGCGGTGACCTTGCCAAGCTCGCCCAGTTCGCGCTGGCTGCGCGCGAGACGCTCGGCGTCCACGTCCCATAGCGCGACCGACGCGCCCGAGTTCAGCGCGCGTTGCGCCACCGCGTAGCCGATGCCACGCGCGCCGCCGGTAATGGCGACAACGCGCCCCTGCAAGTCGATTTGATTCATCTATGCCTCCTGTGGCGTGCCTTCGCATTGTTGTAGTCCGCGGCGACCGAGTTGCGGTTCACGCCAATATACGAGCAGTGCGATGCGGCAACAATTCGAGAATTGGAAAGGTCGATAACAAAAGCGAATCAGAGGCGCAATGCGGCCGGCGCGGCCGGCATTGGCGAAAGGACTTCCTGGCAAGGCGAATGAAAGCGTGGTGCCGCGATGGTCGATGAGCGAGGGCTCATCGCGCGCTACAGGGAAGGCTGCATCAAAGCGCGTCCTGGCAAAGCGCCATCATTCGCTGCACCATCGTGCTCGCTTCGTTCAGTTCGAGTTCACTCGTGAACAGCGCCTGCACGTTCGAGAGCCGAACGGCCACGCCCGCATCCTTCAGATCCTGACTCGCAATCTTCAACGCGAGCTGGCCGATCTTCACGCGTTCGAGCCAGCGCATCGTCATGCCGTTCTTGACGAGCCATTGGCGGCAGCATTGGACGACGTGATCCACTCGCCACTCCGCACTCAGCGCATACGAGGCCGCAGCAATCGCCACGAGAAAGCACAGCAATTCCGCGCGGGTGGCCGTGGATTGCGTCGATTGCGCCATTTTTACCTGCTTCCTTTTCATCTGTAAGACTCACCGGGCAAGTTCATAGTCAGCTTATGAAACTGCGGGCGTCCGCGCAAAAATCAACTCATCGCGGCCACCCCTGGTATGTTCAGAAATAAACAGGACCGGATCGAGCCGCGCGTGAACCTTCGTTCGGCGCTAGTTGACCCCGTCTTTGAATGGCGCTGTCCGGATTGGGATCTATCATGGTAAACACACTATGCGCAGGAGAAGATCGTGCCCTCCGATCCTTCCACCAAGCCGACCGACAGGCCGCCTTCCGGCCCGGCACATTCCCCGTCCAGCAGAGACCGCAGAACCGGCGCACAGAAGCCCGCAAAACCTGCCGGAAGCGGCGTGACTGATGCGGACTCCGCGGAGCCTGTCCCTCATCAGCATCTTCCGGTCCGAAGCGACGACAACTGACTGGCATCACGATTGGCATACCCCCGCCGACGCCGCGAAGTCGAGGAACGGTTGCGGTTCAATCAACGCCTATTCCGGTTGAAACCGGACGGGAGACAGATCATGCAGAACGTGCTGGTCGGTTATGACGGGTCGCCATCCGCACGACAGGCGGTGGCTTTCGCAATCGATCTCGCGAAGCGTTTCGACGCGCGCCTGCATGTGCTCGTCGTGGCGCGCGCGCCGGATTGGGGCGCGATAGAGCTGGAAAAGCGCGAGCTTGTCGATCACGAGTTGCGCCATGCCAACGAGGTTCTCGACGACATCAAGGCGACACTCGCCTCGGACGGCGAACATCCCGAATTCGATCTCATCGTCGGACAGCCCGCGAAGGAAATCGTCCTCTACGCAGAGCAGCATGAGATCGATCATCTTGTCGTCGGGCATCGCGGTCACACGCCGTTCGATCGCTGGCTGATCGGCTCGGTCGCGAGACAGGTACTCGCGTATGCACCCTGCGCTGTCACGATCGTGCGCGATCCGACAGTAGTCAGAAAACACCGCGCGAAAGCCGAGCACAAACCGGCAGACCACATTCCATTTGTATGAACGACGCGACCGGCAGCAGCACGGATTCCATCCTTATGCTGCCCGGAGAGAACCACGTCTTGAGGCCGCGCTGACGCTCGCCTGCTACAGCGTGCATCGGTCCTCTGGCCGCAACCGGTCGATATGATCCATGACTTCGGCCTTGAAGCTTTCCCGCGCGCCGTCGTCCTTCAGGAGTTCCAGACTCGCCAATGCGGGCGGAAAGAGAATTCGTTTGAGCTGTACAGCGTCGCGTCGGTCCAACGCCTCGCGCAGTTCTTGCGATGCGGCGCGCTCCTTGTTCCAGATGCTGTCCAATCCCGCTGCGACCGTCAACGCGGACGCCGGGTTCCGCTCGTGCAGATTCAGCAGGCTTGCGATCACGCGCGAGGCGATCACTCGATAAAAATCGACTGTATAGGAGTCCGGATCAAGCGGTTCGATCTGGAAGCGGTATGCGGCGAGCACGGCACAATGAAGATGGCGCATCGCCTCGTCGAATCTGTTTTCGGCCAACGCGATGTCCGCTCGCAAGCGCGAACACAGGGCCTGAATTTCCAGATCGAGGTCCCGCCCGTCGGTGGACATCTCGAAGCCTTCCTGCGCGAAAGCCTCGGCCTCGTCGAGGCGGCCGTCGTCATACAGACAGTCAGCCAGGTGATAACGCGCCCACGGCTGGTTCCAGTTTTCCGAGCATTCGGCGAACGGCCGGTCGAACATGACCACGGCATCGCGATAGAACTCCTCGGCCGCAGCAAGATTTCTCTCGCCGAATCGATATGACTCGGCTATAAAGATGCTCATCAAGCCGCGCAGTTCGCACTGGTCCTGATCGAACGCGTTGACGTCGCCGTCGAGCTTGCGCCGCGCGCCGATCGCCTCCAGGTGTTGTCTCGCGATGCGCCAGTTTTCCCGCTCGCCTTCCACTCGCTCTTCCGTTTCTTTCGGATACGCTGTCTGGAAGCCGCGCAGATCGGCCACGTCCGCGTCGGCCGTCGATTGGTGATCTTTCTCAACGTCCCAATCAGCGATCAATTGGTCGCAAAACTGGAAATCCGTAAAGCATCCCCACCACCAGAACGCGGCAAACCAGATCTTCATGACCTTGAGCGCCAGTTCGTCATATCGGCCGAGGCGTGTCAGGTAATACCGCCAGCTTTCCATCGCTCGCTGCCACGCGGGCCTTTCATATCGCAACTGGCTGGTCCATTGCCCGCTCATGCTCTGAAACCCTTCTTCCAGTTCGGTAAGCTGGTTCTCGTAGTAGAGCACGGCCCGCTGATACACCTGATGTGCTTCGCCGTCGTGCAGCTTGCGCCGCACGCAATCGGTAATCGTGCGATGGATCACGAAGTAGCGATCTTCATCCGACGTCTTATCGGTGGGACTCGACACCCTTTCGAGCAACCCGAACTGTTTGAGGATGTCGATCGTGTGGTCCTGCTCGCCAGTGACCTGCCTGGCGAGCGCGAGACTGAATCGCTTCGGATCGGGACGCAGCGCGCACAAACGGCGCATCGCGCGTTGCAGACTCTCGCCTTCGGGTTCCTTGCTCAGCAACGCGTCGTAGCTCGACCCGATGACCGCGGCCAGACTCTGGTCGTCGGCCCGATTGCCCGAACTCCCGAGGCTCAGACGATGCTCGACATCTTCAAGGTACTTCAGCCGGTTGCCGATTTCCGCCACACGGTCTTCGGTTCCGATCGACCTCAGGCTCGAACCGATCAGCACCAGCGCGAGCGGCAAGCCATCCAGCTCGCTCGCCACGCGCTTGACCTGCTTGAGAATGGCCTCACCGCCAGGGCCTTCAAAGAACGCATTTGGTGCGCTCCGTTTGAGAAGCCGCAGACTTTGGCGCTCCGCGAGCTTGGGCAGGCGCAACACTTGCCCTCCCGCCAGGTCGTTCGCGATAGCCTGTTGACGTGTGGTGACGAGATGCGCGCAGTGCCCCCCGAGCAACAAGCTGCGCGCGACCCCGGCACTCCAGACGTCGTCGATCACCACCAGCAGCCTGCGATTCCTGACGAATTCCTGCAATGCCGCACGCCATTGATCGGACCTGGAGCACGCCGCGCGCATTTCAGGGGGCATGTTGACCCGCACCGCCCAGTTTTGCAGCACCGCGGCCGCCTGCTCGTCTCCCGCGCCCTTGCCGAAGCGCGCGACCAGCACGCCATCGGGAAACATGTCTTTCACGCGCGCATCCGAGGCGACGAGATCGGCGAGGGTCGACTTGCCGATTCCTGGCAAGCCCCAAACCGCGACGCAATTCGACGACGCGTCATCGTCCCCTTCGCCACCAAGCCAATCCCAGATCCGCTGCTCGATGTCCCGCAGATGTTCGAGTTCGAGCGCCTCTCGCCGCACCAGACTGGGGTAGCGCACCGGGAAACCCACGCTGACCACGCCGGCTTTCTCCGACGCACGCTCGACGAGTTGATTGATCTGGGCTTCGTCCAGGCTGAAATTCGCATGCGATATCCAGACGAACTGGATGTCCGACAGCGGTCGCAGCGGATCAGGAACGCCTGCGAAATCGATCCCGAGTTTTTCCCGACCGACCTGCACTGGAATGATGTTCACATGCTTTTCAATCGCAGTCCTGAGTTCCAGCAGAACGTAGTCCATGTCGTTATTGGCGACCGATCGCCCGAACGAGTTCTCCCATCCATCGCCAATGAATGCGACCACGACTTTCGCCTGCTCGACCTCGCCGAGCCGCGCTTTCCAGATATCCCCGCAGCGGATCGACATTTGGTCGAAGAAGATGTTTTCTCTCCCAAGGCGGCTCGCCATGATGTGCACGAGGTCCGCGACTTCGGCAAGGTTGCTGTGCCGATAGCTGATAAAAATCGGGCTGACCATGATTGTCCTCGCGACGTTCGCAACGCTTCAGGCGCCGGGCGCTTCGATCGGCCTGGCCCTGCGCAGCGCATGCCATCTCGCCTGGTCCCTCGCGAAGAAATGGCCGCATTCGATGTAGATGGCGCGCAAGCGGTTATCGTCGGCAGCGGAGCCATCCAGCTGCATGAGGCGATCGTGCGCCGTTTCCAGGTTGCTGAGCACCAGCTTGCCGCGCAGTCTTTCCGCTTCCCAGCAATACAATTCAATGGTCTTGTGCAGAGCCGCCCACACGGCCAGCGACATGACCATGACGATGATGATGATGTGCGTCGTCAGATCCAGCGAGCGATGCGTCAGATGCAGCGACGGAAACAGCATCCTTAGAAAAGGAAAGCCGATCACGCCTGCCAACAGCAGCGCGAAAAAGATCAGCGACCACACTAATGCCCGCCTGCCACAGGCTCTGATGCGTTCGACGGCTTGTTCCCGCTCATCGATCAGCGTCTTCTTGTGATATTCGATCTGTTTATTCAGGAACGCGTATCGCGCCCAATGCTTGCGCCCTTCCGACAGAGGCGCGGCGGCGTCCCGATCCGCGCGCTTTTGCCGTGAGAGCGCGCGTACCGCCGATGCGACCCAACCGGATTCACTCGGTGCTGTGGGCGGCTCGTCGTCGGCGACATAGCGGTCAATTCCGAGTACCTCCCACAAGTATTGAATTCGCAAGTACTCGGCTAATAATCTGTAATCCTGATGTTTTGTTTCGACCTTATTGGCTTTGAGAATAAGGTACTGGACCCATGCAACGGCAAGAGCGGCGACGTAGCCGATCAGCAGGACCGGCCCCGCCACTTCTCTCCAGTTTTCCGCGTCGCAGCGCGTAAAAACAAGAAGATCTTCGGCGGTGCAGCCGTCGTGCAACTCCGTAAAGCAAGCCAGCGCAAACGCGGCGATCAAACCCAATTGAACCAATCCGCCGATATTGCGCAAAAAGATTGCGCTGAACGTCTCGTGTCGCAAGAGAGCGCCCGTCACGCCGAGCACCGAGCGTTGCCAGAGAATCTGCTGGTCGCTCGCCACGGCGTCGGCGACCGCGCCGGCTTTCCACAACGTCCGCTCAGCGACCTGCGTGACGGTCTCCTCCAGCTGCACCATGTACCTGCCGACGTTGGTGGGCTCGTCGCCCAGATAAAACGTGATGAGTTGTTGGTTGAATTCGTCGAGCGCGAAGAGCTG
Organism: Paraburkholderia sp. MPAMCS5; assembly: GCF_036016995.1. Lineage (NCBI taxonomy): Bacteria > Pseudomonadati > Pseudomonadota > Betaproteobacteria > Burkholderiales > Burkholderiaceae > Paraburkholderia > Paraburkholderia sp. MPAMCS5. The sequence goes on along the minus strand of NZ_JAYXBK010000001.1, from coordinate 800,628 downwards.
CTCCGCGAGCACGTGCACGCTGATTAATTCCCGCTCGAAGCGTTGCCGCTGATAGTCGCTTTTCGGAAAAAAGGCGTCGCCAAGCTGATGAATCAGTTCACGGAGATAGGCTCTCTTCGGTTGATCCGCGTTCCTTCTGAGCTGATGCAGAACACCAATGATCGAATGACGGTCCTCGTATTTGCCGACGAAGGCCGCCGCCGATAGCGTCAGCACGTCGGAATAAGGCCCGTCGAGAGGCTCCGGCTCTTCCTGGACCAGACACCAGAGGGAGTGTCGGACCTCGTTGGCATTGGCGGCGCGACTCTCGACAATCCGGATATCGAAGGTCGTGTGTTGCAGCATTGCCCGGAGTGCGTCCACGACCGGTTCCATCGCCTTGACGGCTCCCGAGACCGCCGCCGACACACCAATGGTCACCGGCACGCCGATCAGATGGTAAGTCTCCTGAAAGATGTCGTCCGCGACGATCGCGCGGTCCGCTTCAGGATATTCAATCACCCAGTCTCCGCTGTGTCCGCGCAACGTGCCTCTGCCATCGCCAAGGGTGAGCGTGGTGTCTGCCGCGAGACGGCGCGCCCTCACCACGCCAGACACGTTGATGTAGTCTCCCGCCTGCCCACTTACCGTATCGCCGTAGGGCCGGTATTTCTGTTTGAACACACCGGGTTGAATGGGCCAGTGCTCGCCACGGGTGCCCGTCATGATCGCGTCGCCCGCCGCGCATCGCACCTCCCCTTCGAGGGTCGATACCGTGCCTGCCTCGGTTGCAAAGCGGACCGATTTCACCTTAGGAATACTGACGTATAAATACGGACGGGCAACCGGCGCATCGGCTCGTGTTTGACCCGTGTGGAGAGCGAGGCGTTCTGAGGTTTCCACCGTGTGGCTCCTCCCATTACCGTTCCGTGTTCATGACAAACAGGCGGTGTGGACCGGACATAGCGGAACGCTGCGGTCGTCCCCAGGCGGGACGGAGTCAGCGTAGGTGGACCGCCTTCATTGCGCGCCTTCATTGCGTTTGCGGTTGCAGCGAGCCGCACGTCGAAACGCTGGGTCCAACAGACATTGTTAATTCACGCGTCGAAAAAGGGCAAGCCGGTGAGCCAACTTAAGCGGCGCGCCGCACATTCGCGTAGCGCCCCGATAGCGGACCGTAAGTATGCTTTAATGTGATCGTAGTGAAGATCACTTTGCTGCTGCGTGCAGTGCTGACTACTACGGTCGGACTCGACAATTCATCCACGGTAGCGGCATGCGCGCGCGAACCGCTTTCGGCTGCTATAACGTGCAATGAGGATGAGCCATCGACGGTGCACGTCAGCCATGGAATGTGCGAGCGAATCTGCACGACGCACCCGAGCCGTTACTCCGCATTGAGCAGCCCGCGCCGCTTGAGGAGCGCTCCCATGACGAACGAACATCAGCGAGGCGAAGCGCATGCTGCGCGTTTTCAGCACGGCAATGCTTCGGTGGCGGTTGTGGGAGGCGGGCTGGCCGGACTTGGCGCCGCGCGCATGCTCAAGCGCGCCGGAGTCGATGTGACCGTCTATGAAGCCGCGGATCGGATCGGTGGGCGCGTGCAGTCCGTTGTGGACGTGCTCGGTCCCGGTCTCGTCACGGAGCTGGGCGGCGAGTTCATTGACAGTGGCCACACGGACCTGCTCGAGTTGGTGCGCGAGTTAAATCTGCCGCTCATCGACACCGCCGCGCCCGATGAACTTGCGCTCGCGCCAAGCTATTACTTCAACGGCATGCACTACTCCGAAGCGCAGATCATCGACGCATTCGAGCCGCTCGCCGCGCGCATGCGCGAGGACGTCGCCGCGTTGTCGCCGGTCATTTGCGCCGGGTCTCATTCTCCCGCCGATTCGCGCCTCGACCAGTTGTCCATCGCCGAATACCTGGACCAGGCCGGCGCAAGCGGATGGCTGCGAGATCTACTCGAAGTTGCTTACTTGACCGAATTCGGCCTGGATGTCGACCAGCAATCCTGTCTGAACATGCTGACGCTACTGTCGCTGGACACGACACAGGGCTTCAGCCTCTTTGGCGCGAGCGACGAGCGCTATAAGGTGCTTGGCGGCAATGAACAGGTGCCGCGCGCGCTTGCGGCTGAACTGGACGATCGCGTCCGGATGCAGCACAGGCTCGTTGCGGTGCGTGAGCAGGGCTCACAGGTGCAGCTTGATTTCGAGTGCAATGGCGGCGGCAAGCGCGTGGCGGCTGACTTCGTCGTACTGGCAATTCCTTTCAGCACGTTGCGCGAGGTGGACCTTGCGCTCGATCTTCCGCCGCAGAAGCGCGAAGCCATCGACACCCTGGGTTACGGCCGCGGCGAAAAGATCGTGCTTGGGATGAACGTCGCGGTCTGGCGTCAACAAGGCCGTGACGGCAATGCCTTTTCCGACCTGGCGTTTCAGACGGGCTGGGATTCAGGTCGTCAACAGGGCCGCGGCAGTGCCTATACCTGCTTCGTGGGCGGAAGTGTCGGCGTGCACCTCGCGCAGAGCGATGCGGTTGCAACGGCCAGCCGCTTCGCCCGCGAAGCGGACCGCGTGTTTGGCGGCATGCTGGACGCCTACACGCAGGCTAGCGTGTCAACGCAATGGCTCGTCAATCCCTTCTCGCGCGGCTCGTATGCGTGCTACAGGCCTGGGCAATGGACTCGCATCGGCGGCTGGGAAGCCGCGCCGGTCGGCAAGCTGTATTTCGCCGGCGAGCATTGCAGCGCGGAGCATCAGGGTTACATGAATGGCGCGGTCGAGACTGGGTTCAAGGCGGCGCGCGCGATTCTCGCCAGGGTGGGTGGGGGGTAAGTGGGAGCGAATTGAGGAAGGCGTTTCGGGTGACTGAGTGCTTGCGGCCAATAGCCGCAGATCGACATCCATGCTGGAATTGTTGACAATTACAGGCTCAGAACGATACCAGCCTACATGACTTCAGTAAGTACTTCTGCCCCGCTTGTGGCGCAGTACAACGCGCGCTTCTCTGAAAGTCAAATGGGAATTGCATCTGTCAGCTATAAAATTCGATACTGTTCAATAAGAGGCAGACGCCCAAGTCCTTGTGGCCAGCAAGTGAGTGTCATACCGCAAGAGTCATTGGGCATCGTCGGCAGCTATAACCTGACAAATGACTCGAGTCACAGATTCAGAATGCTATTGAAATTGGATAAGCAGAGCGCATCGTTTGAATTCCGCACTGGTAAATTCGGAACTTCTATCATTTCGATGCGTCCAGAAGAAATAGATTTCGCCTGTAAGAGGTAGCGACGCCGGGCAACCCACATCCGCCTCACAACCTCTTATCACCGAACGTCTGCAAATGCCCAAGCATGCATACAGCTATTCGGCAGGTTCCAAAATACCCCTGCCGATACCATGACCAGCGCGAGCCATGTGCACACGCATGCCCCGAAAAAGTACCCTAAACAATAGAGTTCACCGCCTTAGCAAGTCTCGCGACCGCGCCTTCGACGTCATGCAGTTTATCCAGGCCAAATAATCCAATGCGGAAGGTCTTGAAGTCTTCAGGCTCGCCGACCTGAAGCGGGACACCGGGCGCGATCTGCAAACCGGCATCGGCGAATTTCTTGCCGGATCGTATCCCCTCATCGTCCGTATAGCTGACTACGACGCCCGGAGCCTGAAAACCTTCTGCCGCCACGCTTCTGAACCCTTTGGCAACCATGATCGAGCGAACGCGCGTGCCGAGTTCGAGTTGCTCCGCTCTCACCTTGTCGAAGCCATAAGCCTCGGTTTCCTTCATGACGTCGCGCAGCGTCGCGAGACTGTCCGTGGGCATCGTGGCGTGGTACGCGAATCCGCCGCCCTCGTACGCCTCCATGATCTGCAACCACTTGCGAAGATCGCACGCGAAACTGGTGCTGGTGGTTGCGTCGATTTTTTCCCGGGCGAGAGGGCTGAGCATCACCAGCGCGCAGCATGGTGGCGCGCTCCATCCCTTTTGCGGCGCACTGATCAGGACATCGACACCACTGGTCTGCATGTCCACCCAGATCGTGCCGGAGGCGATGCAATCCAGTACGAACATGCCGCCGACAGCATGAACAGCGTCGGACACGGCGCGCAAATAGGCATCGGGCAGAATCATCCCGGATGCGGTTTCGACATGCGGCGCAAAAACCAGATCCGGCTTGTTTTCCCTGATCGCGGCGACCACTTCTTCGATCGGAGGCGGTGCATAGGCGGCCTGCCTTCCCTGTTCGACCGGACGCGCCTTTAACACCATCGATTCGGACGGAATGCCGCCCATGTCGAAAATCTGCGACCAGCGGAAACTGAACCAGCCATTGCGGATGACAAGGCACTTTCTGTTCGTCGCAAACTGCCGGGCGACGGCTTCCATGCCGAAAGTCCCGCTGCCCGGCACGATCACGGCCGACTGCGCGTTGTAAACCTTTTTCAGGGAGCCGGAAATATCGCGTACGACGCCTTGAAAAAGCTCCGACATATGATTGATGGATCGGTCGGTGTAAACGACTGAATATTCGAGGAGTCCCTCGCGGTCCACATCGGGAAGTAATCCTGGCACGTTCGCCTCCGTTAATCGACGAATGATGGAATCGAAAACAGATTCTAACGAAAGCCACCTGCAACGGCATCGTCGCGTCACGCCGATGGGTTTGCGCCCGGCTTTGACCGGTTCAGGTGCGCCCCGAATAGAGACCAGGGCGCTGGATGTGCGCGGCGCGGTTCTGCTATTCAGCGGCGGCATAAAAAAGGCGCTCGCCGCGATCGGCAAATCGACGAAAAGAGTCCATAAATGAGGCCTGTTCGTCATGCAAACGTACACATCGGGTCGATAGAATTTCGTCCTACACGCGTTACACACAGCCACGCGTCCGATAGGTGTCGGATCGCGTTCTCACATCGGATTTCCGGTTAATTCAGCATGACACGGCTTGCACGGCACTACGTCCCAGATCAACCGCAGCACGTTATCTTGCAGGGGCTCACAGGGCCCGCATTCCTCGACGAAGGAGACTACCTGTACTTCCTCGCCTGCCTGGCAGACGCAGCGCGCGTCGCCGATCTGGCAGTCCACGCGTGGGTACTCATGCCAGACTCGGTGCAGCTCCTCGTCACGCCTTCATACGAGTCGAGCGTGGCCATGGCGATGCAGGCAGTCAGCCGTCGCTATATTGAGAGCTTCAACCGCCGCCACGCACGCCGCGGCACGGTGTGGCGTGGTGGATACCGGGCAACGGTGATCGAGCCGGACCGGTATTTCCTGCTCGCGAGTCAGGTCATCGACCATGCGCCAGTGCGCAAGCGCCTTGTAACCGAGCCGGAAAACTATCCGTGGTCGAGCTACACGCATCACATTGGGCTGCGTGTCGATAGCTTCATCAAGGACCACCCCCTCTACCGGACGCTCGGCAATACGCCGGGCGAGCGCCACCAGGCGTATCGCGATCTGGGCGCACAGCCGCTTGACGAACGCGAAGTCGACAACCTGATGCAATCGACGCTCAAAGGCTGGGTGCTCGGCAGCGCCGCGTATTGCGAGTGGGCGGCGCAGACAGCCAACCGGCGTTTGATGCCCCTGCTGCTGCGCGACCGTCCGCCGAAGGTTCGCATGACACGCGGCCTTGCACACGCGGGCTAACTACAACTTCCGCGAGAGCGGCGAAAAAACATTGGGCATAGCGCTTGCTGGAACGCCGGCGCTTCCAATGCACCTATCGCTCGAATAAAAGGAACTCAAATATGGTTAGCTCCCGCCCTTGCACTGCAACGTGCATCATCGACGGCATGCCGGTCACGCTCACCTTCTATCCGGACAACGGCGTGCTGCGTATTGCGGATTCGTCCGGCACGTGTATCAAGGAAACGCGCTGGAATGCGTCGTGGCGCAGCTTGATGCATGAGTTCCGCCGCTTCGGTCAGCGCGCGGCAATGCAAGGGCCGGGAGTCGAAGCCATGGTCAGCGGCATTGTTGAAAATACAGATGACCTGACCTGGCAAGCGGCCCTGGCGTGACGAAAACGGCGAGGCGATACGCGTTCGTGGTACCGCCCCGGCATGCATCATCGGGCTATCGGCCGAAGTAAATTCTGCATTGCGACCTCGTGGCGCAACGCATCTCTTGCAGGCCTTCCGATTCGGAGTGCCCCGCCGCCGCTCCGCCATACGACGTGTTGCGCACTGCTTGCGCGGACTGCCCCGTTGGCTCGCTCAGCGACATATCGGTCGTGGCCTGCGCCGATTCGTTGGCATGCTGCATCAGCCTCCAGCTGGCGGACGTGCCCGGGTCCGGCTGAGCCATTGTGTCGTCGGCACTCGCTGCTCGCGGCACGAGGAGAAGAACCGCGCTCGCCGCCGCCATCCAAAAACGTAGTTTCATGTCCAGACTCCTTGAATCCGGCGCAGCAGTTTCGTCCCTCCTGAAGAATCGATCCGCGTAAAAACAGAGGGCCCAGAACGGGCCGGCGGAAGAGCCAAACGTGACGCGAGCCTGCTGCATCGACTCATCGAATGCGAACTGCAACGAGTCGCCCGCGCTGTGACGCTGCCGACGGTCTCACCGCAATCCGGAATCAGACGCCACAAGCTGGAAAACACGGATTGTTCTCTCCGCTATTTCTTTTATAGTTCGGGCGTGGAGGAATTCAAACTCGTGCACCCGGAACTCGCGAACCATACTGCGAGCGGAGCCGGCAATCTCCGGTTGGCGTAAAAACGCGAGAAAATCAGTGGAAACGGTGCGTGCATTGCGCGCGCAGTGCGTTATGATGCTCACATAACCAGAAGAAGGGGCTTCACGCAAAGCTCCGGCGAGACGAAGCGGGGACGTGAGACCAGCCGCCCAAATTCAGTGCATCGTCATCATCGTTTTTTTCCAATTTCGATCAATAACCTCACCGCAGGCCGGCGCCATTTAAATGGACTCGAAGCTTTCGCGGGTTTTCCTCGCAATCTGCATTTGACAGAACGCTGGACGCTTTAGAAGGACGAATATCTTATGGACGAAAGGAAGCGAGATAGCATGATTGCGTATCTCCGCCATCGCATGGAAGAGTTTGGCATCAAACCGGAAGACCTTGCCGCGGTATTGGCGGCCGAACCGGCCTTGCAAAAGAACGCGCGCTACCGCAGCGCCACGGGAGATAGCTGGGACGGTCAGGGCGACATGCCCCAATGGCTCAAGCAGGCAATCAGCGCAGGTCAATCAATAGACCACTTTGAATTATCGGCCCCGCCCGCACCCACGCCGCTGCCTAAAAAACGTGTGGACTGGAAGAACGATCCGTTTGCAGGAAGCCCGCTCGCGCGCTCGAACGACCACTAGACCGCTGGCGCCATGCGCTGTCGCGGTACATCACAGGTTGGACACATTGGCCGGCGCACGATTGCATGCACCGTGTAGCGGCGTCGCGCGTGCCGGCACTGCATATTCCGGCAATTCAATAAAAGCGCTCAACTGACGCACGATTTGCCAGAAGGCCTTTTCAAAAAGGCGCGCGCGTTCCGGTTCGGCCACGCCGCCGGCGAGCGGATCCGCGAAATGCCAGGTAAGCAGCGCGGGATTCCCCGGAAACACAGGCGCATGGAGCGCGGCAATGCTCTGGTCGAACGCGACGACGAGATCCATGCGCGGCGCCCATTCGCCGGTAAATTCAAGCCAGCTTTTCGGGCAAAGCACGCCGAGATCGGAAACGCCGGGCCGCAATTGAGCGACCGTCAACGGATGCAGCCGCAAGGCCGGCTCGGGCCCCGCGCTGTAGGCGTCGAACCGGTGTCCAGCCAGTTCGCGCAGCAATGCTTCGGCCATGATGCTGCGTACTGAATTCTCACGGCAGAGAAACAGCACTTTATATTTTTCTATCACGCGTACCCCGTATTCTGTTTTTCGTTTCTTGTGTATGCGATTCTGCCCGCTCAGTCTTGCGCGCTCGTGACACTACGACGTCTTTAATCGGCGCGCTAGGGGAATTTGTACCTGGAGCGTCGGCAGCGTCGGGAAAACTTTCATTGGGCTGTCGATCACGGCAATTCGAATGGTCCGCATGAGCGCGGACAGACAAGTCAGAATTTCAAGCCGTTGAGAAACTGGAACCACAAGCCGCCGAGACCACCCGCCGCGCTCGCCTCGCTGGCCGCCCCGCTTGCCGCTTCCTCACGCTTGCCGTGGTTCGCGCGGGCCGCATGCGCGTCGTGACGGGCGGTTTCTTCCGTGTCGGCACCCGACGATGCGGAGCCTGACGGCGCATCGGCACTTGCACTCGCCGCCGCACTCGCCGCCGCGCCGGCCGCCGCTTTCACGGCGGGCTCGCGCCGCGACGCCTGCAATGCCGCCACGCTGTCCGCAATCTGCGCGGCGCGGGCGGGCTCGCATTGACGCCCTAACAGCACGCCGAAGAGGACATCGCGATGATGGCCTTCGTCGGCGAAACGCATGGCGAGCGAGACCATGTCGGCGTACACGGCCTCGTCAGCCGCGCGCGCCGCCGCCTCGCGCTGCGCTTCCGCCGCCCGATGGCGCGTATGCTGCGCTTCCCACTCGCTCATCTGCTCTGCGTAGACCGCGTCGTACACCTTGCGTTGCTGGGCGTCGGAAAGAATGGCGTACGCGTCCTTGATTTCCTGGAAAGTGGCGCGCGCAACTTCTTCGGCGCCCGCGTTGCGGTCCGGATGCCATTTCATCGCGGCCTTGCGATAGGCGCGCTTGATTTCTTCTTCGGTGGCGTGCATGGGCACGCCGAGCATGTCATAGAGAGTTGCCATTTGCCTGCCCGACCTCGTCGGAAATCGTGTCTGGGAGCATCCTAGCACGCAAGAAACGGCTTAATGATGAAGCGCCATGCGCGCGTGTCACTGGGCAATCCAGCAAAAAAAGGCCCCGCCACCCACGTGGCGAGGCCGAGTCCCATGTCGAGAAGTGTCATGGAGGAGACGCTTCGATCATAGCGGCGCGCCTTCGTCCGCCCAACCAATGGTTCGCCATATGCTTATCGGCAAGCGCGCGGGATGCGCGTCTCAGGCGCTCACGCCTTGCGGTTATATCGTTAGAACAAAAAGTCGCTTCGTGCCGCACGCCGCGCTCAGTAAGATGACATTTCAAAGTCCGGTTCGTCCCGGCGCGCCTGCCGCGCGGCCCGCGCTGGTGTGTGCGTGAGCCGCTACCGAAGGAGCCTTTCGTTGACCAGTTTCGATCATCACCGCCGGCCGCTCGTGGTCGGCATCGGCGGCACGACGCGCGCGGCCTCGTCGACCGAGCGCGCGCTTGGCTTTGCGTTGCGCGGCGCGCAAGCTGCGGGCGCGAACACCCGGCTGTTCGGCGGCACTTTCCTGCATAGCCTGCCCCACTATGCGCCCGAGCACGGCGAGCGAACCGGCGAACAGCTCGAACTGATCGAAGCCGTGCGCCACGCGGACGCGCTGATTATCGCGACGCCCGGCTATCACGGCGGCGTGTCCGGCCTCGTGAAAAATGCGCTCGATACGCTGGAAGAATTGCGTGCCGACGCGCGTCCGTATCTGGATGGCCGCGCGGTCGGCTGCATTGTCACCGCCTATGGCTGGCAGGCCGCGGGTTCCGTGCTGACTTCGCTGCGCTCGATCGTCCACGCATTGCGCGGCTGGCCGACGCCGTTCGGCGCGGGCATCAATACGCTCGAAACGCGCTTCGACAGCGTCGACACGTGCTCCGATGCAAAGGTCGTCGAGCAGCTCGCCACCGTCGGCCAGCAAGCCGCTCAATTCGCGCTCGCGTTCAACACGCATCGCGCCGCAAGCCCGAACGCGGCGGGCAGCTCCATTCAGCCGGCGCAAGCACCCGCGCGTCTGCTGCACGCGGTCTGAACCCTCACGGACGAAGCCGTCGCCCCGCATGCGCGCGGGCGATGGCGTCCGCGCTCGTTCGATCCGTGCGGCACATAACAGACCCATTGCGTGTCATGCGGGATAGTGTGTCCGAACCCTCAAATCCGCCGTTACGCGCTCTCGTGAAGAGCGTTTCTGATAATCGCTGATTTGCTTGCGAAGAACGATTGGTTCACGAGCCCTTCAGTGCGGCCTACGCTTGAGCCTGCCCGCCGACTCATCCGCCGCCTGATCTCAAACGCAAATTCATGGCGTTATATGCACCGGCTTTTTGCACACACGCGGGCATACTGACTGCCACGATTATGAATAGACATATCCGCTACAAGGGCTACGAAGTCGCGCCGGCCGCGCAACTTCTGCCCAACGGGCTGTTCGCCGCCAACCTCACGATTGAAAAAACCAGCGCGACCCGGCGTCAGGCCTACTGCTTCGACGCGCTCGATTACTTCTTCGACGAAGAGCACGCGCTCGCGTATGCGTTCCGCTGGGGACGCATGTGGGTGGACAATCATCAGTGATGTCGATAGGCGCCGGCGGCGTTGTGACAGAATAGACGACACGTCAAGTTCGCTCTCTGTACGCCTGCCATGTCCGACACATTGACAGATGTAGCCGAAGACCGCAGCCCGCGCCGCCGGAACTGCGCCGGCCCGGTCCGCGTGAAGCGCGGCCCCGGCGCGCACGAGCGGCGCTGTTCGCTGCGTAGCCGGGATATTTCGCTCGCTGTTTCGCTATCTGTCCTGCTGCCTCGCTCGCTGCGAACCGAAGGCCGCGCGCCGATCGACGCTTGCACCGGCCGTCCCCCGAACGAAAAGGAGACGCGGCCATGACATGGACCGTCGATGAACAGCTCGCGTTGAGCGCAACCGAAGCCGTTGCCGCGATCCAGTCGGGCCGGCTCAACGCAACGGACTACGTCGCGACCTTGCTTGCACGCGCGGCGGCGCTGTCCACGCTCAATGCGCTGACCGTGATCGACCTCGACGGCGCGCTCGCCGCCGCCCGGCGCATCGACGCACTCCCCGCCGCGCAAAAAGCACAACTGCCGCTCGCCGGCTTGCCGATCGTCGTGAAGGACAACATCAATACCGCGGGCTTGCAGACCTCGGCGGGCACGCCGGCTCTGGAAGGTTTCGTGCCCGCCTCGCATGCGCGGTCGGTGCAACGGCTCATCGACGCGGGCGCGATCATTCTCGGCAAGGCGAACATGCACGAACTGGCGTTCGGCATCACGAGCACGAATCTCGCCACGCATGCCGGCCCCGTGCGCAATCCCTACGGTCCCACGCTGATTCCGGGCGGCTCGTCGGGCGGCACGGCAGTGGCGATTGCGGCGCGCATTGCGCCGGCCGGCCTCGGCACCGACACCGGTGGCTCCACGCGCATTCCCGCCGCGCTGACGGGCACGGCGGGCTTTCGTCCGTCGGTGGGCAATGGCGGCGCCGAGCGGCGCTATCACGACCCCGACGCCGTCGTGCCGATCAGCCACACGCGCGATACGGTCGGCCCCATGGCGCGCACTACCGCCGACCTCGCGCTGCTCGACGGCGTGATCACCGGCGACGGTCCGTTGCCCACGGTCGCGCTGAACGGCTTGCGAATCGGCTTGCCCGCACCGCTATGGGAAGGCCTCGAACGGCAGGTCGAAGACGTCGCGCGCGCCGCGTTGAAACGGCTCGAAGCAGCGGGCGTGATATTCGTGCCGGTGGCCATGCGCGATCTTGAAGATCTCAACGGCATGGTGGGCGGCCCGATTGCGATTCGCGAAGCGCGCGACGACGTGCACGCGTGGCTCGTCGCCAATCGCGCGCCGGTGCAGACTGTCGCCGAACTCGCGGCTCGCATTGCGAGTCCCGACGTGCGCGCGATCTACGACGAGGTGCTCGCGGGCGCGTTCGACTCGCGTTACGAGGCGGCGCTCAACCACTGGCGGCCGCTTTTGCAAGCCTATATCGCCGCCACTTTCGCCGACGAACGTCTCGATGCGCTGCTGTTTCCCACCACCCGGCTCGCCGCTGTGCCGATCGACGACATCAACGGTTCGTCAAGTGTCACGATCGACGGCTCGCCGCCCATCGACACCATGGACGCCTTTCTGCGCAATACCGATCCGGCCAGCAACTCGGGCATACCGGGGCTGTCCTTGCCCGCGGGCATCAGCGCACAGGGTTTGCCCGTCGGTCTCGAACTGGACGGCCCGCTCGGCAGCGACCGGCGCGTGCTTGCAATCGGCGTTGCGTTCGAACAGTTGCTCGGCGCATTGCCGCCGCCCGTGCTCTGAATCCGCTGCTCTGAATTCGACAGGACATGCCGTTAAAAAATACCGTGGGCCTCGCGCCGATAAAAAGCCCTTTAAATAAGGCCTCAAATGCTGAACCGTGTGATCGCGCTCCGCTGCGCGGCGTCGCGCGCTACACAAAACGAGCCGCCGCGGCACTCGCCGTTGCGCTGACCGCCGTCGGATGCGCGCGCCTTGCCGCCGTCGATTCGAACGCGTTGTGGAAGATCGTCGATGTCCGCTGCGTGCCGTCGCAGCAGGCGAACGGCACGCCGGGCCAATGCACGGCTGTTGATCTCGACAAACATTTCGCCATCCTGAAGGATATTATCGGCCGCTCGCAGTATCTGCTGATTCCGACGGACCGCATCAGCGGAATCGAAAGCCCGCTCGTGCTGGCGCCGCACGCGCAAAGCTATTGGGCCGACGCGTGGACCGCGCGCAGCTATGTGAATCAATCGGTCAAGCGCACGCTGCCCGATAATCAGTTGGGAATCGAAATCAATTCGCAGTTTCGTCGCTCGCAGAACCAGTTGCATATTCATATCGATTGCATGCGCAGCGATATCAGCGAGGCGCTCGCGCGTCACGCGAAAGACGCCCCCGGCGCGTGGCATTGGGACACGCTCGACGGCAGCCGTTACCGCATCATGCGCGTCACCGCATTGACCCACACGAGCGATCCGTTTCGCGTCGTTTCGCGCGACAACCCGACCTCCGACGCGATGGCAATGCAGACCATCCTCGTGACGAGCGCGGGGTCGTCGGCTGAAAAAGACGGCTGGCTCGTGGTGAACAGCAGCCTCGACGCGACAAACGGCAGCGGCTCGGCCGAAGGCTTGCTCGACCACGCGTGCCACGTCGCCGACGCTTCGTAGGCGCGTTAAACGCCAGGCTCAGGAGTCGAAATTTCCGAAAACGTTCTTTGACGGCACATATTTCCGGTGGTAAAATAGATATAAAAAATATAACGGTTAAAAACAAAAGCATTGACTAGAAAAACGGACAAGCCATGCCTGAGAGCAAGCATATCGAGGGGCCGAGTCGCGGGAAAACGGTGGCACCGGCTGCACCGTTAGCCAGCGAAGAATTACCAATCGGGGAGCCACTGCCGTGGCGCGTAGAAGACCAGGACGGCAGCGTGCTGCTCCGCGCGGGCACTATCTTGTGCCGTGAAGCGCAACGCAATTTTCTCCTTTCGCACTTCCATCCCCGGCGCGGCGACGCGACCGATCCCAGGGAGAAGTCGCAGAACACCGCTTCTCATCCCGTCACGCTCGAAGACATGCACCTGACCATCGGCGCGCTGCTCGGCATGCGCAGCCAGATCGGCATGGGCCGGGCGATGCATGCGAGCCGGGTCATCGGTTTCAGTCCCAGTCACACGCTTTTCGTCACGCCTCCCATGGTCGGCGGTCAACCGCTGATGCTGATGCCAGGCGAAAACGTCGAGATCGTTGCAGTCGCCACGCAGGCGGTATTCTGGTTTGTCTGTACCGTCGAGGCGGTGTGCACGCATCCGTTCGACTACCTTGTCCTGTCGGCGCCGGGCAACATCCGGCAATTGCGAGAGCGTAAGGCGGTGCGCGTACGCACGCGCCTCGCCGTTCGTCACGGAAAGGAGTTGACCGGCCCCGCGCTGGACGGAATGGGCGTCGGCTGCGATCTGAGCGTGTTCGGCATGTCGCTTGCAACGACCGCGCCGGTCGGGCGAATCGGCGAGCGCGTGCGCGTGGCGCTTCAGCTCACCACGCGCAGTGTCGACACCGAATTTCAGGCTGTAGCGGTGATCCGCAACGTGCAGATGGCAGCGACTGCGGGCGCGCTCTGCACGCACGGCCTCGAATTCGAGGGCATGAGTTCGGATCAGCAGGTCGCACTGAAAGCCTTCGTTTTCGACAAGCAGGACGCGGTCTCGCACTGGGCCGCACAAGCGGCCTAGCGTTTCAAGCTTCGCAACCGAGTCTGCCGCGAGACAGCAACGCGGTCTTATTGGTCCGTCGCTCGCACGTCCGAGAAATCGCGTGCGAGCTTGCGCGCCGCATGCGCGAACAACAGGATATCGACCCCGGTCGCCACGAACGTGCAGCCCAGTTCGAGGTAATGCCGCGCCAGCGTCGGGTCCGATGTGAGCGTGCCCGCCGCCTTGCCCGAAGCGACGATCTTGCGGATTGCATCGTCAATCGCCTGTTGTACCTCGGGATGCGTGGGCTTGCCGCGATGCCCCATCGATGCGGCGAGATCGGCTGGTCCGATGAACACGCCGTCCACGCCCTCCACATCGCAGATCGCTTCGAGATTCTCCAGCGCGGTCGCGGTTTCCGCCTGAACGAGCAGACATATTTCGTCATCCGAAATATCCAGATAGTCCGTGCGCGCACTCCAGCGCGACGCGCGCCCTACCGCGCTGCCCACGCCGCGAATTCCATGCGGCGGATAACGCACCGCCGCCACCAGTGCGCGCGCCTGTTCCGCGGTATCGACCATCGGCACGAGCAGGTTGCGCGCGCCGATATCCAGCAGACGCTTCAGCAGCGCCGGGTCGCCGTTCGCCGGCCGCACCACGGGCTCGCCCGGATACGCAGCGACAGCCTGCAACTGCGCGAGAATGCTGCGCAAGTCGTTGGGCGCGTGCTCGCTGTCGACGAGCAGCCAGTCGAAGCCCGCCGTCGCGCTCACTTCCGCGAGATAAGGGTCGGCCATCGAAAGCCAGAAACCGATCTGCTTGCGGCGCGCAGCGAGCGCGGCCTTGAACGGATTATGCGCGGGCATCGGCTTGTTCATGAATGCGTGTCTCCTGTGCAGGGTCGCTAAATTGAATGGGTTCCACCTTGCCGAGGAGGAACAGATAGTTGACGATCGCGATGCCGATCAGCACCGACGAGAACACCAGCGCGGGCACGAACGAACCGGTCGCGCCGACAATCGCGCCCGTGACGATCGGACCGATCACGCCGCCCAGGTTCGACACCGTGTTCTGCAGGCCGGCGACCATCGACACCGCATTGGACGGCGCGACATCGCCCGGCAGCGCCCACACTTGCGAAGCCGCGACCGTGGTGCCCGACTTCGCGATGCAAAGCAGCAGCACGGCCAGCCACGCCGAATGAGCGAATGCTGCGAGCCCGATGCTCGACGCCATCACGAGCCCGATCACGAGAAAGAGCTTGCGCGTGGCCGTGAGCGAAAGCTTGCCGCTCGCGAAGACGCGATCGGATGCCCAGCCCGCGAAAATCTCCACGGCGATGGACAGGAGCAGCGGCAGCGAGGCCACCCACCCCATCTGCAACACGCTGAGGCCGCGCTCCTTCATCAGATAAGTGGGCAGCCACGTGATGAAGAAGTACGAGTTGTAGTTGATCATGAAGAAGCCGATGCACATCGCCCAGATGTTCCGATGCGCAAAGAGCCGCCGCCATTGCGGACGCGCGGGCGCCGCGCTCGCCGCCACCTTGTCGCTTTCGATATGCGCAAGCTCGGCGGCGTTGACACGCGGATGATCGACAGGCGAATCCGTAAAGCTCAACTGCCATGCGACGAACCACACGAGGCCGAGCGCGCCCGTGAGCGCGAAGGTCATCTTCCAGTCGAAGGCGGCCAGCATCCAAGCGATGAGCGGCAACGCAATCGCGCCGCCGAGCTTCGAGCCGCTGTCGAAGATGCCCGCCACCGTCGCGCGTTCGCGGCGCGGGAACCAGCGCGTCGCGATGCCGGCATTGCTCGGATAGGCGCCCGCCTCGCCCACGCCCAGCGCGATCCGCAAACCGACGAGCGAGCGCAAGCCGCTGGCCATGCCGGTCAACGCCGTCGCGAGCGACCACCACAGCACCGCGAGACCGAGCACCTTTTTCTGGCCGAAGCGATCGGCGAGCAGACCCGCGGGCAATTGCAACAGCGCATACGACCAGAAGAACGCGGACAACACAATGCCCATCTGGATCGCATCGAGATGAAACTCCGACTGAATGCGCGGCGCAGCGGCCGACAGCACCGTGCGGTCGATATAGTTGATCGCGATGGCGGCCCACATCAGGCCCGCGACCCACCAGCGCATTGTCGAGCGGCTCTGCCGCTGTGTAGCCTCCAGCATCTGTCGTCTCCTTTTCGTTTATTTTGATTCAATCGCAACGCGTCGCGCTTGCCTCGTGCCTCGCGTGCTCAACTCACGATGCCCATGTGCCAGGGCACGAATTCGTTGTCGCCGAGACCCAGCAGTTCGCTCTTCGTGCGCTGGCCCGACGCCGCGCGCACAATGAGATCGAAGATGTCCTCGCCCATCTCCTCGATCGAGCGTTCGCCGTCGAGCACGCGACCGCAGTTGATGTCCATGTCTTCCTCGAGCCGCGCAAACATCGGCGTATTGCTCGCGAGCTTGAGCGTCGGCGCGGGCTTGGAGCCGAACATCGAGCCGCGCCCCGTCGTGAAGCAGATGAGATTCGCGCCGCTCGCAATCTGGCCCGTGACCGCGACCGGGTCATAGCCCGGCGAGTCCATGAAAACAAAGCCCGCCCGGTCGATCGGCTCGGCGTATTCGTACACGGCTTGCAGCGGCGTGGTGCCGCCTTTCATCGCGGAACCCAGCGACTTTTCGAAGATGTTCGCGAGACCGCCCTGCTGATTGCCCGGCCCCACCACGCCGTTGAACTGGCCGTTCTGGCCGCGCGTATAACGCTCCCACCACGCGAGCCGGTCGAGCAATTTCCGGCCGACTTCGGGCGTGACGGCGCGACGCGTGAGCATGTACTCGACGCCGTGAATCTCCGGCGTCTCACTCAGAATCGCGGTGCCGCCGTGGCGCACGAGCAGATCCATCGCGGCGCCGAGCGCCGGGTTCGCGGTGATGCCGGAAAAGCCGTCGGAGCCGCCGCATTCGAGGCCGATCTTCAGATGGCTGACCGGCACCGGCGTGCGCGTCACGTCGTTCGCGGCGGGCAGCATCTGCCGGACAGCCTCGATGCCCGCCTCGATCGTCGCGCGCGTGCCGCCTGTGTCCTGCATCACGAGCGCGCGCATGGCTTTGCCGGTTCTGAGTCCTTGCGAGTCGAGCAGATCGCCGACCTGATTGCGCTCGCAACCAAGACCGACGATCAGCACGCCCGCGAGATTCGGGTGCCGCGCGTAGCCAGCGAGCGTGCGCCGCAGGACGTCGAAGTGCTCGCTCGGAGACGACATGCCGCAACCGCTCGTCTGCGCAAACGCGACGACGCCGTCGACATTCGGATACTCGCGCAGCCGCTCCGGCGTGAACCAGTCGGCGATATGGCGGATCACCGTGGCCGAGCAGTTGACGGACGCAAGGATACCGATGAAGTTGCGCGTGGCGACGCGGCCATCGGGCCGCACGATGCCGAGAAACGTCGCGCGCTTTGCCGCCTCGACATAGTCCACCGGTTTGACGTCGAGGCCGAAGCCCGGATCGCGATCGAACTCGATCAGCTCGATGTTGTGCGTGTGCACATGTTCGCCCGCCTCGATGTCGCGCGCCGCCACGCCGATCACCGTGTCGTATTTGCGGATCGGAACGCCCGCCGGAATGCGCCGCGCCGCGACCTTGTGACCCGCCGCGACCTGCGCGCGCATGCGCACCGCTTCGCCGTCGATGGACACCTGCTGCCCAATGCCGAGCGCCTCGCGCGCGATCAGGACGTTGTCGTGGTGATTGAGCCGGATCAACGGCCCGTCACCGTTCTTGCTGGACTGCTGGTGCATTCGCCTGTCTCCGTGTCGGCCGCAGCGAGGGCTTTGCTTCCTGCTCCGGTCTCGTGCAACTTGTGGCTGGCTGCGCCGGGGATCGCGCAGTCTTTTTTCATCGTAATGCGTTACCGGTTAATGTAACCGGTAACATTGCTGCCATGCTAGTACAGTTTTGGGATAATCGCCAACATCTTTTTGCTGCCAGGGAGCGCGCGCGCCTGTGACCAAGATCTCGACAGAATTCGCCCCGGCTGCCGCCGAGACCGCCTCGCGGCGCGCCCGCAGAAGCACCGGCCGGGTCACGCTCAGCGATCTGGCGCGGCTGACCGGCGTCACGAAGGTCACGGTATCGCGTGCGCTGAACAGTCCCGAACTCGTTTCCGCCGAGACGCTCGAACGCGTGCGCGAAGCTGTGCGGCAGACCGGCTACACGCCGGACCTGATTGCGGGCTCGCTCGCGTCCAATCGCAGCCGGCTCGTCGTCGCGCTGATCCCGGCGATGGCGGGCAGCGTGTTCCAGGAAACCGTCGCCGCCCTCACCGCCGAGCTTGCGGCGGCAGACTATCAATTGCTGCTCGGCCAGAGCGGCTACGACGAATCGCACGAAGAAGCGCTGCTCGACGCGATCGTTGGCCGGCGTCCGGCGGGCATCGTGCTCACGGGCGTGATCCATTCGGAGGCGTCGCGCCAGAAGCTGCGCGCCGCCGCCATTCCCGTGGTGGAAACGTGGGACATCACGCGTTCGCCGCTCGACATGCTGATCGGCTTCTCCCATCCGCGCGTGGGCGAAACGGCCGCGCGCTATTTGCAAGAGCGCGGCGCGCGCCGTCCGGCCATCGTCACGCCGGGCGACCGGCGCGCGATGCTGCGCGCGGACGCGTTCAGGCGCGCATTCGGCGGCGAGCGCGAGATTCCGTTGGCCGCGGTGGCGTCGCCGGCGCATCTTGGCGACGGCCGACGCGCGCTGGCGAAGCTGCTCGACGAACATCCGGATATCGACGCGATTTTCTGCGGCGCCGACATCATG
This sequence comes from Paraburkholderia sp. MPAMCS5, assembly GCF_036016995.1. Lineage (NCBI taxonomy): Bacteria > Pseudomonadati > Pseudomonadota > Betaproteobacteria > Burkholderiales > Burkholderiaceae > Paraburkholderia > Paraburkholderia sp. MPAMCS5. The sequence continues at coordinate 781,775 of NZ_JAYXBK010000001.1, read as the reverse complement.
GCGCTAGGCGTGATCATGGAGGCGCATGCGCGCAAGCTGGAGGTGCCCGGGCAACTCAAGGTGATCGGCTATGGCGATCAGAATTTCGCCGCCGATATGGACCCGCCGCTCACGACGATCCGCATCGACGGCACGAAGATCGGCAAGCTCGCGGCGTCGATGCTGATTGAAAAGATCGAGACTGGCGCGAGCAAGCGGGCGAAGGTCGACGTGGGGTTCACGTTGATCGAGCGCGGGTCGGCCTGAAGGCTTTGCATGCCGGCAGGATTGTCAGGGCTGCGGTGACGCTTCCATTCGCGACTTGAGGCGCAACACAGCTGTATCGGACTCCGATTGAATTCGCGCGCGCAGCACGGCCCAGTTCAGGATCGCAAACCACAGCGAAGGCGCGCGATAGGTGAATTCGCGTTGGAAGCGGGTTCCGTTCACGGTCGATGTCAGCGAATACGTGACCGTGCCGGCCGCTCTGCCGTCGATGTCGCCCGCAATCGCCCACTTGTCCGGACGCTCGCGCGCGGCGACTGTCCACACGACCCGGCCTCGCCTGCCCGCTACGCTGAACTCCTCTGTCACCTGCTCGCCTGTATCGAGCGAATGATCCACCGCGCCGCTCACCGCGAGCGATGACGGATGCCAGGCCGGCCAGTGCGCGGGCGTGGTCACATAGTCGAAGACCGCTGTGGGAGGACGCTGGATCAACGCAACGGTAAGAATGTGGGTGTCGAGGCGGATGCGCGGCGGCAACGGGACGACGAGCACCGCAATCGCGATCAGCAGCGCCGCTACAGCAACGACCAACCGTGTACGCGTTTTCATAGCGCCTCGTGCACCTCATGCGCCTCGTTGCCTCACAAATGCATTGCTTTTTAGCGCAGCGCGTCCGCAACAGGCGGACGCCGCCCATGACCGGCAACGCCGGTTTGCCTCGCGAACTCGGCCAGACGGCGAGCGGCGTGGTTCTCGTTGTTCCGCCCGCCGCACCCACGAACGGCCGGCAGCAAGGCGAACTTACTTCACATGAACGAGGACTGATCCCGCCGATATTTGCGGCGCGCCCGCGCCCGTGTTTCCAGCGTTTTTCGCGATCCACTCCTTCGCCTTCTGCACGCTTTCGTCAATGCCGGCCTTGTCCTCGCAGACCGTCACGGAGAACCCGCCATCGCCGCTGCGCGCGAGCGTATAGCTGACCAGGCCCTTGATCGAGCGCAGCATTTCTCCGACGTCGCTCGCTCGTTTTTCCAGCACGTCGAATAGCTCTTTTGCGCCCTTTCCGGAATACGTCCTTATAACAGTTTGCATAATTTGATCCTCCATGTTGATGGACCAACGGGACGAGCCGCGCACAGGGTGCGCATCGGGTAGCCGCGCCCTTACCTAGTGTAGTTGCCGTGGCGTCGCGGAAAATCGGACGTAGGGTCCAAATGCGACAAATGACAGCGCAGACGTGCCGGGTTCGCGTCGATCACGACAGTTCGGATAACCAACGGACTCAACAATGGACTAACCAACGGGCGGGCATCCTGCAACCCGCGCCGGGGCCGCCATTGCCTCGCCTGCGTTTCCTTCGCGACAGAATGCGGCAAAGCCTACGAAAACAGCGCCGACGCGTCGATGTCCGTCATTTTGTCCAACTCGTCGCGGCGGGTATCGCAAGCTCGCCTGATGGTCGCGCCTTGCGCGATCCACACCGCCAGCGAGATAAACGCGAGGCTGCCGAGCGCCATGAAGGCGATCGGGTAGCCGAAGCGGCTGGCGAGCCATCCGCCAAGCAAGGGGCTCAGGCAACCGCCCGCCGCTTCCACGCTTTTGACCGCGCCCTGCCCGAGATTCACGCGCCCGCTGCCATGCAACAGATGCACGACCATCGCCGGGATCGCAACGCTTTGCAGCCCCGAGCCGAGACCGTCGAAGATCTGCACGGGCACGATTCCCCACGTCGCCGTCAGCCACGCCGCCGTCACTGCGCGCAGCGGCAGCGTCACCAGCGTCACGAGAATGACCCACCAGAAACCCCAGCGGCGAATCAGGCGGCTGGCATAGACAGCCGCGATCAGCATCACGATCTGGGAAATAATGATGTTGGCCGCCGTGATCTGGCTTGCACTGCCGTGATGAGCCGCCGCTTCTGCCATGCTGTAAAGCGGCAGCATCACGGAATTGCCGAGGCTGAAGGCCGCGAGCACGATCGCAAGCAGCAGCAGCGGACGGCTGCGCAGCAGCACGCGCCGGCTGTCCGCGCGCACCTGCGATCTGTCCTTGTCGTCCTCGTGCGCGAGGCCGCGCGCGTAGTTCCGGTGCACCGCACGCGCGGGAATCAGCAGCACGGAGACGATACACGCGACGCCGAATGCCGCCCCCAGCATGAAAACCCAGACGATCCCGAGCCACCAGCCGACCGCGCCGGACAACGCCGCCGCCACGATGTTTCCGGCATGGTTCGCCACCTGGGTTCGGCCATAGAGCCGGTCGAAATTCTTCTGGCCGGTCATGCCGAGCGTCAGTCCCGTGAGCGCGGTGCCCATGACGGAACCCGCCACCGCCGTCGCAATCTGCGACAACGCGATCGGCCAGAAGCCGCGCGAGAGCCAGATGACGAACGCGGCGGCGACCGTCAACGCGCTGGCGCCGACAACCACCGCGCGCCGTTGGGAAATGGCATCGACCAGTGCGCCGGCCGGCGCCGTGACGAGCACGCTGACGATGGCGCCCAGCGTCAGCACGGTGCCGATCATGCCCGCGCTCCAGCCGTGCTGTTGCAGATAGATGCCGAGAAACGGCCCGGCGCCTGCCTGCACGTCCGCTGCGAAAAAGCTGACTGCCAGCAAGGGGGCGGTGGGCTTCGTATTATGTTTTTCCATTGTTGACGGGCGCGTTCAATGGACTTCTACCGATCAGGCGTCCGTTGGCAAGTCGCGCAAAAGAATGAGTGCGTATGCCCGCATCGCATGAGACGTGCCCGGGGACACATCGGACGGATGCGCCGCGATCGACCGCCCGGACGCCCTCGCGCAGTTGCCGTCCGGTGCGCCAGAGGCGATCATCTGCGGCATTCACACTGGAGGTAGCCCCACGATGTCAGCGACGGCAAAAATTCGCATTCTCCTGATGACACTGGCGCTCGTTGGCCACGCCGCGCCCGCGCAGACCGCCGACTTCTGGGGCACGCGTCTTCCCGATCAGCCGACGCAGTTCATCTTCGGCTACGGTTCGCTCATCAACACGCCATCGCGTAATGGCACGGCCGGCAAACCAGTCGCGGCCATTCCGGTGCGCGTCGCGGCGGCGTTCGGCTATGTGCGCAGCTGGAGCGACCGCGCGCACTCGGGGTTCACCGCGCTCGGGCTGCGGCGTCCCTTCGAGGGCGAGTCGCCGATGACCATCAACGGTGTGATCTATCCCGTGGCCGGCAACGACATGTCCGCGTTCGACGCGCGCGAGAAGAGCTATGTGCGCGTCGAGGTGCCGCGCGCGCTGATCGAGCCCGTGTCATGGCAACCGCTGCCGTCGCAGGGAACGGTCTGGGTCTATGTGCCGAAGGCCGAAGGGAAAGCGCCGGGCGAAGGGTTGCCGCCGCCGGACGCCCGCTATCCGCTCGTCGAGTCGTATATCGACGTCGTGATCGAAGGCGGGCTCGAATACGGACCGGAATTCGCCCGCGAGATCATCGAGACCACGCGCGACTGGAGTCCGTACTGGCTCAACGACCGCACGCTGCCCCGCCGGCCGTGGGTATTCGACAAGCAGTACGCGCAGGTCGATGCACTGCTCGCGGCATCGGCGCCCTGCTACGCGCGGCGCGCGTTCTCCGAGGACTACGCCGCAGCGAGCGCGGCCATCGCCGCCATCGCCAAACGCCGGGGCGATGTGTGTCTTCGCGAGGCGCACGGCCGCTAGCCGCGCGCTTTCGGCTCCAGCCTTGAGCCGGCCGCCACGGGGCTTTTCCCAATCCGCAGACGCAAACAAGCGCCCTGCAGAACGATCGACTCGATCAAAAACAGGGTTAACACTTGCTTGGATCGATCAAAATCATCGCTTAGAATGACTACATCGATCACATTGATGTGAGCCGCGATCCCGGCGAATCGAGTCAAATGATCGATTCGTTCACGCGCAACCCCAACAACTGAGTTCCGGCATGTCCATCACATTCAAGGGAATCGTTCCCGCCCTGATCACCCCGATGACCGCCGACGAAGAAGTCGACGAAGCAGGTCTGCGCACGCTCGTCGATCGTCTGATCGATGCGGGCGTGCACGGCCTCTTCGTGCTCGGCACGAACGGCGAATTCATCGCGTTGTCCGAGGACGAAAAATTGCGCATCGCGCGCATCGCGGTCGATCAGGCTCGCGGGCGCGTCCCGGTGATCGCCGGCACGGGCGCCTACGCCACGCGCGACGTGATCGCGCTGAATCACAAGATGCAGGACGCGGGCGTGGACGCCGTTTCGGTCATCACGCCGTACTTCAACGGCGCGACGCAGCAGGAACTCTTCACGCATTACGAGCGCATCGCGAAGGGCACGTCGCTGCCCGTCATGCTCTACACGATTCCGGCCAAGGCCGGCATCACGCTGAACGTGGACACCGTGCGGCGTCTCGCGGAGATTCCGAACATTCGCGGCATCAAGGACAGCGGCGGCGATTTCGACCGCCTGCTGCAACTGATCAACTTGCGCCGCGACGATTTTGCCGTGTTCACCGGCACCGACTCGATGATTCTCTGGACGCTCATCGCCGGCGGCGACGGCGCGGTGGCGGCCACGACCAACGCCGTGCCGGGTGTCGTGATGTCGATCTGGAACAACTTCCAGGCCGGCGACATCGCGGCTGCCCGCCGCGCGCAGGAATCGCTGCGCGCGCTGCGCGACGCGTTCGCGCTCGGCACGATGCCGGTCGTGCTGAAGACCGCCGCGACGCTGCTCGGCATGCCCGCCGGCCCGGCTCGCGCGCCCGCGCAACCGCTCGACGACGCCGCGCGCGAGCGTCTTGTGAAAGCGCTCGCGAACTACCCGCGCGTCGGCTGAACCGACCGCACGACCGAACCGACAGCATCAGGACTCACGACATGACTTCCGTTTTCCATTTCCAGACCGTCAACCACATCGTGCATGGGCCGAACAGCCTCGATCAGTTGCCGGAAAAACTCGCGCTGCTCGACCGGCCGATTCGCCGCATCGCCTTCATCACCCAGCCGGCGATGGAAGAAAACGGCGTGGCGGCGCGCGTCGTCGAGACCCTGGCGAAGAAGGATATCGAGGTATTGACGGTGCGCGATGTGCAGCCGGAGCCGACTATCGAAAACGTGGAGACGGTCTATCGCGAACAGATCGCGCCGTTCGCGCCCGACGCGGTGCTATCGATTGGCGGCGGCAGCGTGCTCGACGCGGCGAAGCTCTTTGCCGTGCGCCTGACGAATCATCAGCCGCTGCGCGACTGGCTCGGCATCGACCTGATCGCGTCGCCGGGCGTGCCGCTGATTCTGGTGCCCACCACCTCCGGCACGGGCTCGGAAGTCACGCCGAACGCAATCGTCACGTTGCCCGACGAAGAACTCAAAGTGGGCATCGTGAGCCGCCATCTGCTGCCGCAACTCGTGATTCTCGACGCCACCCTGACGCTCGATCTGCCGAAACCGATCACCGCGGCAACCGGCATGGACGCGTTCATTCACGCGCTGGAGTCATACATCTCGACCAAGGCCAATCCGGTCAGCGACATGTACGCGATGGAGTCGATGCGGCTGATCGGCGCGAACCTGATCGAAGCCTACGAAAACGGCCATTCGTTGAAGGCGCGCGAAGCCATGCTGCTCGGCTCGATGTACGGCGGCCTCGCGCTGACGGCGGCCGGCACCGCCGCCGTGCATGCGCTCGCCTATCCGCTCGGCGGCATGTTCAACATCACGCACGGCGTCGCGAACTCGATGCTGCTGCCGCACGTGATGGAGTTCAATCTCGACGCGATCGTCGGCCGTCTTGCCAACGTCGCGCACGCGCTCGATCTCGCGCGGCACGACGACAGCGACGAAGCCGCCGCGAACAAACTGGTCGCGCGTCTTCGTGAATGGACCGCCGCGCTCGCGATTCCGCAAGACCTGCGCAAATTCGGCGTGGCGGAAGAACATCTGGACGCGCTCGCCGTGGCGGCGTCGAAAGTGAAGCGGCTGCTCGGCAATAATCCGAAGCCGCTGAGTCTCGACGACATCAAGGCGATCTATCGCCGTCTGCTGCCATGAACTCGCCATCCATCGCGAACGCGCGGTTGCTGATCATTGGCGACGATCTGTCGGGTACCGCCGACTGCGCCGTGACCTGCACCCGCCATGGCCTGCAAAGCGTCGTGAGTCTCGACCTCGCGCGGGCCGCGGATGCCGCGCAAGTCGACGTCCTCGCCATCGACACCGACACGCGCCGTCATGCGCCCGCCGACGCCGCGCGAGCGAACGAGGCGGCATGGCGCGCGCATGCGCCGGGCCGGCGCGTCTACAAGAAAATCGACTCCACGCTGCGCGGCAACGTGGCGGTGGAAGTCGCGGCGCTCGCGGGCGTCGCGGGCATGGCTATTGTCGCGCCCGCGTTTGCCCAGGCGGGACGCACGACAATCGGCGCGCGGCAATTCATCTTCGGCAAGCCGGTCGAGGAATCCGAGGTGTGGCGCAACGAAGGCATCGCGGGCAAGGCCGACTTGCAGGCGATGCTCGGCGCCGCCGGTCTGCGCGTCGCGACCGTCGGCCTGGACGCGGTGCGCGAAGGCGTGCCGTCGCTGCACGCGCGCCTTGCCGCCTGCCAGGCGGCCCAATGGCAAGCCGTGGTGTGCGACAGCGAAACCGATGCAGACCTCGCGTGCATCGCGGCGGCATCCGCGACGCTCGACGGCGTGTTCTGGGTCGGCTCCGCCGGACTCGCCGCGCCGCTGATCCGGGTGCTCGCCGCTCGCGAAGCCGGGCACGCGGCATCGGCGGCAACAGCAGCATCGGCCTTCGCGCCGCACGGCGGCACGGCTCATCCGCGCGGCGTGATGGCCGTGGTCGGCAGCATGTCGAGCGTGTCGCATCGCCAGATCGCGCGGTTGCGCGATGAAGCAGGCGATTCACTCGATCTTTTCGACGTGGACGCCGCCGACCTGCTCGACCCCGTGAGCCCCGCCACGCTGATGCTGACCACGCGCGTGACGAACTCGCTGATGCGCGGCCGTCATATGATCGTCGCGTTGAGTCAGACGCAGCGCGTGCAGGCCGGCGACGGCGCGCTGCTCGCGCGGCAGTTCGCCGACCGGCTCGCACCCGCCGCCGCTCACGCGGGCGCGCTCATCGCAACGGGCGGCGAAACGGCGCGCGCGTTGCTGTCGGCGATGAACGTCACGGCGTTGAAAGTTATTGAAGAGATCGAAAGCGGCGTGCCCCTGCTCACCGCCGCGCATGCGGGCCGCACGTTGCCCGTCGTCACCAAGGCGGGCGGCTTCGGCCAGCCCGACACACTGTATCGCGCATGGCAACGGCTCGCCGTCATGCAGCAAGCGGTCGCGCAAGCTCCGCGTCAACCCAGCGAAGAGGAAGCTATGACATATCGTCCCGTAATCGGCATCACGATGGGCGATGCCGCCGGCGTGGGCCCGGAAATCATCATGAAAAGTCTTGCGCATGAGTCCGTGTACGACGGCTGCCGTCCGCTCGTGATCGGCGACTCGAAGCGCCTGATCGATGCAGGCCGGCGCGCCGGCGTCACGTTGAGCGTGCGCCCGATCGCGTCGCCCGCCGACGCGCGCTTTCAGTACGGCGAAGTGGACTGCATCGATCTCGAACTGATCCCGGCCGATCTGCCCTACGGCAAGCTCTCGGCTGTTGCCGGCGACGCCGCGTATCAGTACATCGCGCGCACGGTTCAACTGACCTCGGCCGGCGAACTCGACGCCATCTGCACCGCGCCGCTGAACAAGGAAGCGCTGCACGCGGGCGGCCATATCTTCCCCGGACACACGGAAATGCTCGCGCATCTGACCGGCATCCCCGAAGTGTCGATGATGCTCGTCGCACCGAAGCTGCGGGTGATTCACGTCACGACGCATATCGGTCTTCTCGACGCGATTCGCCGGATCGAACCGGGACTCGTGCAGCGCACGATCGAACGCGCGCACGAAACCCTGGTGCGCGCGGGCATCGACGAGCCGCGCATCGGCGTGTGCGGGATCAATCCGCACGCCGGCGAAAACGGCCTGTTCGGCTACGGCGAGGAAGAAGAGAAGATCGTGCCCGCCGTCGCCGTGCTGCGCGAACGCGGCTGGGATGTCGAAGGACCGCTTCCCGCCGACACGCTCTTCTTCCGCGCGGGACGCGGCGACTTCGACGTGGTCGTGGCCATGTATCACGATCAGGGCCACGGCCCCGTCAAGGTGATGGGACTCGAAGCCGGCGTGAACGTGACGGTCGGCTTGCCGGTGATTCGCACCTCGGTCGATCACGGCACGGCATTCGACATCGCCGGCAAGGGCATTGCGGACGAACGCAGCATGCTGGAAGCGCTGAAACAGGCACAAGACCTGGCCACGCGCCGCGCGGTGCAAACCGCCTGACGTCATTTGCGGCCGCGCGCAGCGCGCGGGTCCGCGGCGTACAACAATCGGAGACAGGAATGAATCACTTCACCGCATGGGACACGGCCATCATCATTGCGATGGTCGTCGTGTATATCGTGGTCACGGCCTGGATCAGCATCCGGCTGCGCAGCAAGACCACCGAGCAGTTCATGGTGGCGGGCCGCTCGACGCCCGCCGTGGTCATCGCCATTCTGCTGATGTCCGAGTACATCGGCGCGAAGTCCACCATCGGCACGTCGCAGGAAGCCTTCAATGTCGGCATCGCGGCTTCGTGGTCGGTCATTTCGGCGTCGATCGGCTTCGTGCTTTTCGGCCTGTTCATGGCGCGGCGGCTCTATCGCTCGGGCGAATATACGATCTCGGGCTTCATCGCGCAGAAGTACGGCAAGACCGCGAAGCTCGTCGTGTCGGCGATCATGATCTACGCGCTCTTTATCGTGAACGTGGGCAACTACGTGAGCGGCGCGGCCGCGATCTCGACGGTCATGCGCATCAATCTGCCGACAGCCGCGTTCATCACCGCGATCGTCAGCACGATCTACTTCGCGTGGGGCGGCCTGAAAAGCGTGGCTTACGTGACGATTCTGCACAGCGCCGTCAAGCTGCTCGGCATCGGCATTCTCGTGTGGGTCGCGTGGTCCATGTCAGGCGGCGTCGCGCCGATGATGCAACAGATGCCGACGCAATACTTCACGTGGAAAGGCGCGCTCGGCGGCGGCACGATCGGCGCGTGGATCCTCGGCACGGCGGGCGCGATCTTCTCGACGCAGTTCATCATTCAGGCGATTTCCGGCGCGAAGTCGGCCAACGAGGCACGCAACGCCACGCTGATCGCAGGCGCGCTGTGCGTGCCGATCGCCATCGCATTGGGCTTTCTCGGCGTCGCGGCGAAGTTTCTGTTCCCGAACATCAAGAGCCTCTATGCGCTGCCGATTTTCCTTCAGCACATGCACCCGCTGCTCTCGGGCGTGGTGACGGTGTCGCTCGTCGCGTCGATCTTCGTCAGCGTGAGCACGGTCGCGCTCGCGATTGCGTCGCTGATCGTCAAGGATTTCTATGTGCCGCGCTTTCGTCCTTCGCCGGAACGCGAGCTGCGCGCCACGCGCATGATTTCCTTCGTGGTCGGCTTCCTGCCGCTCATCTTCGTGCTGTTCGTGCCGCAGATTCTCGCGCTGTCGTTCTTCACCCGCGCACTGCGTCTGACCGTGACGGTGGTCGCGTTGATGGGCATCTATCTGCCCTTCTTCAACAGCAATCGCGGCGCGATCTGGGCGCTCGTGCTCGCCACCGTCGCCACGACGATCTGGTATCTGCTCGGCAATCCGTTCGGTATCGACAACATGTATATCGCGCTGCTGACGCCCGCCGTGGTCATGTTCATCGACAAGCTGCTGTTTCATCCGGCCAGCGGCAACGGCTCGCAGGTCGAACACGGACGCATCGCGCACACGGATTCGTGAACCGCGCGCCCTATCGTTACCATGATTCAACGTATCAGGATTTCATCATGACCAGCCATTCCATCATGCCCGACGAGGCCTCGACGATGCCGGGCCAACTGCACCACGCTCATGGCGACGACGCGCGCATCGACGCGTATCTGCCCGCCGCGACGGTGCAGAATCACGCGGCGAACCTGATCGCGCTCGCGAACGGCGACCTGCTGTGCGCGTGGTTCGGCGGCACGCAGGAAGGCGTGCCGGACATCTCGATCTATCTGTCGCGGCTCGCCAAAGGCAGTTCGACGTGGACCCAGCCGGTGCGTCTTTCCGAGGACGCGTCGCGCTCAGAGCAGAACCCGGTGCTCTTCGCCACGCCCGACGGCAAGCTCTGGCTGATCTATACGGCGCAATTGTCCGGGCATCAGAACACGTCGATCGTGCGCCGCCGCGTGTCCGACGACAACGGCCACACGTGGGGGCCGATCGACACGCTGTTCGACACGCCGGGCACTTTCGTGCGGCAACCGGTTGTGCTCGCGCGCGACGGCGCATGGCTGTGCCCTGTGTTCATGTGCCGCGTCGCGCCCGGCGAGCGATGGTCAGGCAACGACGACGTCAGCGTCGTCATGCGCTCCACCGACCACGGCGCGACCTGGACCGCGCACGAGGTGCCGGGCAGCATCGGCTGCGTGCACATGAACATCCAGCCGCTGCACGACGGCTCGCTCGTCGCGCTCTTTCGCAGCCGCTGGGCCGATCACATTCATGCAAGCCGTTCCGCGGACGGCCTCACGTGGAGCGAACCCGAGCCGCTCGATCTGCCGAACAACAATTCGTCGATTCAGTTCGTCACGCTCGCCAACGGTCATCTCGGGCTCGTGTTCAACAACAGCAGCGCCGCGCAGAGCACGGGCCGCCGGGCGTCGCTCTATGACGACATCGAAGATTCGGAAGACAGCGGCACGCTCGCGACGCAAGCCGCATCCGCGCGCGGCACGGCATTCTGGGGCGCCCCGCGCGCGCCGATGACGCTCGCCATTTCCATGGACGGCGGCCGCTCGTGGCCGATCGTGCGCAACCTCGAAACCGGCGACGGCTACTGCATGACGAACAACTCCACGGACAAGCTGAACCGCGAGTTTTCGTATCCGTCCATCGTGCAATCCGAGGACGGACGCCTGCACATCGCCTATACGTACTTCCGCCAGCGCATCAAATATGTGAGCGTGTCGGAAGACTGGGCGTCGGCCGGCCAGCGCGCGGCGGCGTGAACGTGTTTCGCGCACGCGCCGGCGCATAGCCGCGACGGCGCTATCGGGAAATGGATAAACTACCCTCGCGCCGGACCGTCCGCGCCGCCGCCCGCCGTCCATGCAGGCGGCGCCTTGAACCCGATACTCACCACCACATGAAAGTAGCCCGCCGCCGGGACGCCATGCTCAAGGCAGTCCTGTCAGGAATGACGGAAGTCGCCGAACTCTGCGAACACTTCGGCATGTCGGAAGCAACGGTGCGCCGCGATCTGCGCGCGCTCGCCGACGACCGCCTGATCCTGCGCACCTATGGCGGCGCGGCGTCGGTCAGCACGCATGCGCCGGAGGAGCCGCTCGAACAGCGCAGCCATAGCTTCCAGGCGGAGAAAGACGCGATCGGTCTCGCGGCCGCCGCGCACGTCTCAGCGGGCGACACCATCTTTCTCGACAGCGGCACGACGACAGCGGCGCTCGCGCGCGTGCTCGCGAATCGCGAGGACGGCGCGGACATTCAGGTGGTGACCAACAACCTGCTCGCCGTGCAGATTCTCGCCACGAGCAAAGTGCATCTGACGCTGATCGGCGGCGACGTGCGCGAGTCGAGCATGAGCACGCTCGGCGCGATTGCGCTGCTGGCGCTCACGCGCATTACCGTCGACAAGGCATTTCTCGGCGCAGATGGTGTGGTGGCGGGCCGCGGACTGTGCGAAGCGACGGCGGACCAGGCGTATCTGAAGGAATGCCTGATGCGCCAGGCGGCGGCCATCTACGTGCTCGCCACGTCGGACAAACTCGAACGCGACAGCCAGCAGCACTGGGCGCCGATCGAAAAGCCCTGGACGCTCATCACGAACGCCAATTCCGCCGATGCGGGATGGCAGGCGTTCCAGACCCTCGGCGGCGTCACCATCGAATCGGTGCCGCTGGCTGGCGAGATCAGGAACTGAACGCCGGCTTCATGCAAGCGGCAAGTGGAACGAACATGGCAAAGCGAATAGTGGTGACAGGCGCGAGTTCAGGCATTGGCCGCGCCGTTGCCGGCCGGTTGCTCGAAGAAGGTTATGAAATCATCGGACTGAGCCGCAGCGCGCCGGATATTGCAGACGAGCGCTTTCGGCACGTTCAGGCGGATCTCGCGGACATCGACGCGATTGCGGTGCTCGCGCGTGAACTCGGACCCATCGACGGTCTCGTTCATGCGGCCGGTTTCATGAAGACGGCGCGCGTCGGCGAACTCGATCTCGCGAGCGGCGAGGCCATGTGGCGGCTTCACGTCGCGGCGGCGGCCGCGCTCGCCGATGCGCTCGTGCCTTCGATGCCCGGCGGCGGGCGCATCGTGCTGATCGGCAGCCGCGTGTCGGCGGGCGCCGCGGGCCGCAGCCAGTACGCGGCAGCGAAAGCCGCGATGGTGGCGATGGCGCGCTCGTGGGCCATCGAACTCGCGCCGCGCGGCATCACCGTGAATGTGGTCTCGCCGGCCGCCACGGAAACGCCGATGCTGCGCGATCCGCAGCGCAGTTCCAGCGCGCCCGTCATGCCGCCTATCGGCCGATATGTGAAGGTCGACGAAGTCGCGTCGCTCGTCGCGTTTCTGGTCGGCGAGGACGCCGGCGCGATCACCGGTCAGCAGATCATGGTGTGCGGCGGCAGTTCGCTCGGCTGAACATTCACGCACGGCCTTTGCGCTAGGCAAGCAGCTTCTTGATCAGATCCGCCGTGGATCTCACGCCATATTTGCGAAGCAGGCTCGCGCGGTGAATGTCGACTGTGCGCGGGCTGATTGCCAGTTCCTTGCCGATTTCCTTGCTCGTCATGCCATGCACGACGAGCGCCGCGATGTCGCGCTCGCGTTCGGTCAGCGCGCTCGCGATGTTGGCCTGTTTTTCCGGCTGCGATACATCGGTGAACGTCCACATCGCCAGCTCGTAGGGGCGCTTCGGATTGAAGGCGAAGCCGCGCACCGTGACCCAGAAATGACTGCCGTCGGCGCGCCGCATGATGCGGTCGTCGCTGAACGTGGCCCGGCGCGCGATAAGCGGACCGACCCGGTGCCCCGTGCTCACGAAATCCTGCCGCGCCGGGTAAAGCACCTCGAACGACTGACCGATCAGATCGGCGCGCTCAGCGCGAAAAAGGTCGAGCGCCCGGTCGTTGCACGCCACCATGACCCGCTCGCGCGCGACGATCACCGCCGTGGGAAGCCGCAGAAACACTTCCTCGTAATCAAGGCGACTGGATAGTTCGCTCATTCGCTCATTCGCGTATTGAGGGGCGGTTTAAGGAACGGTTTCGGCTGGGCACGTCGCGTGCATGAGCCTTATACCCGGCGATTACCTAGGTATTTGGTACCTATCGACCTAGGTAATTGAAGCACCTACATTCTATTGAACTGCTCCGCATACCGCGAGCGTTCGTTGGTGAACCTGAATGTCCGGGAGATGCTCATGACTGCCCAGGTAACGCATGAGGTCGATGCAGGCACGCTCAAACGCGTAATCGCCGCTGCATCGATTGGTAACTTCGTCGAATGGTTCGATTTCGCGGCGTACGGATTTCTCGCGACGATCATCACGCGCGAGTTCTTTCCGAGCGGCGATCCGACTATCGGGCTGCTGAAAACCTTCGCGGTATTCGCGGTTGCGTTTGCGTTCCGGCCGCTGGGCGGCCTGTTTTTCGGCGTGGTCGGCGACCGCATCGGGCGCAAGCGAACCCTCGCCTTCACCATTCTGCTGATGGCCGGCGCAACCACGCTCATCGGCCTCCTGCCGACGTATGCGCGCGTCGGCTATTGGGCCCCGCTTCTGCTCACCATTGTCCGGTGTATTCAGGGTTTTTCCGCAGGCGGCGAGTATGCGGGCGCCTGCGCGTATGTGATGGAACACGCTCCGAGGCGGCGTCGCGCGTTTTTCGGCAGCTTCGTTCCGGTGTCCACGTTCACCTCTTTCGCCTGTGCGGCGACCGTGGCATACGCGCTCGAAGCCACCTTGTCGTCGGATGTCATGGTCAACTGGGGATGGCGCATTCCGTTTCTGGTCGCCGCGCCCGTGGGCCTCGTCGGGGTATACCTGCGATTGAGCCTGCAGGAAACGCCGGCGTTCGCGGCGCTCGAAGGACGCAAGGAAGTCGCGCATGCGCCGCTCATGGATACGCTTCGTTCGCAGTCCGGCAATATTCTGAAGCTGGGCGCGTTCATCTCCGTGACGGCGCTGTCGTTCTATACGTTCACCACCTATTTCGCGACCTATTTGCAGGTTGCGGGCCATTTGCCGCGCGAAACCTCGCTGCTCGTGACGGTGCTCGCGCTGGTTTTTGCCGCCGCACTGTGCCCTCTCGCCGGATGGTTCTCCGATCTGGTCGGCCGCCGCGTGACCGTGTTCGTCACCTGTGTGTTTCTGATGCTGTCGGTCTATCCGTCGTTTGCCCTGGGCGGCTCCGGCGAACTGGGCAAGTCGCTGCTCGGCGTCGCGATGCTGGCCATCGGCGCGGTGCTGTCGGGCGTGGTCACGGCGCCGCTTCTCTCCGAAGCGTTTGCGACGAGGACTCGCTATACGGCTTCGGCCATCACCTACAACCTCGCCTACACGGTGTTCGGCGGCACGGCGCCGCTCGTCGCGACATGGCTGATTTCGTCGACCGGCAACACGCTCGCGCCAGCGTTCTATCTGATCGCCATCGCGATCCTCGCGATGATCGGCGGACTGCTGTTGCGCGAGAGCTCATCGGTTTCGCTGGAGGAAGTGAAAGGCGGTCACGACGAATCGGCGCAGCTTGCCGGCCGCAAGGCTCGCATGAATAGCGCGGCATCCTGAAACCAGGGCCCACACACATTACGACGCCATCAAGCGGAGACTCACCATGACGAACCTGCATCGCGACAGCATCATCGTCGACGGCCTCAACATCTCGAAGTTCGAGCGCTCCGTGTTCGAGGACATGCGCAAAGGCGGCCTGAGCGCCGTGAACTGCACCGTGTCGGTGTGGGAAGGCTTCCAGAAAACCATCGACAATATCGCGGAGATGAAAAGCCAGATCCGCGAATACAGCGAGATTCTCACGCTCGTGCGCACACCCGGCGACATCCTGCGCGCGAAAAGCGAGAACAAGACCGGCATCATTCTCGGCTTCCAGAATTCGTACGCGTTCGAGGACAACCTCGGCTATATCGAAGTGTTCAAGGAACTCGGCGTGAACGTCGTTCAGCTGTGCTACAACACGCAGAATCTCGTGGGCACGGGCAGTTATGAGCCGGACGGCGGCCTGTCCGGCTACGGGCGCGAAGTCATTCAGGAGATGAATCGCGTCGGCATGCTGGTGGACCTGTCGCACGTCGGCGCGAAGACGTCTTCGGATGCGATCGCGTGCTCGAAGAAGCCCGTCACGTATTCGCACTGCTGTCCGTCCGGCTTGAAGGAACATCCGCGCAACAAGACGGACGATCAACTCAGGGAGATCGCAGAGGCCAACGGTTTCGTCGGCGTGACGATGTTCTCGCCGTTTCTGAAGCGCGGTCCGGATGCAACCGTCGAAGACTATCTCGAAGCGATCGAATACGTGATCGATGTCATCGGGGAAGACTGCGTGGGCATCGGCACCGACTACACGCAAGGCTATTCGACCGAGTTCTTCGACTGGATCACACACGACAAAGGCCGCTATCGCCGTCTCACGGATTTCGGCAAGGTCGTGAATCCGGAAGGCATCCGAACCATCGGCGAGTTTCCCAATCTCACTGCGGCAATGGAACGTGCGGGCTGGAGCGAAAGCCGCATCCGGAAGGTCATGGGCGAGAACTGGCTGCGCGTGTTCGGCGAAGTCTGGAACGTCTGACGCATTGCGATCAGGAGGCGCGCCTGGATGCGGCAGGCGCGGCGCGCTGCCGCTTTAATCCTCTGCTTTAATCCACTGCTTTAATCCACTGCTTTAATCCACTGCTTCGTCTTCATCGGCAATCGCCGGGCCGACATAATGCGCGCGCGGTCTGAGCAGACTACCGCTCGTCTTCTGCTCGATCGAATGCGCGATCCAGCCCACGCTGCGCGCGATGCAGAAGAGCGCAAACGCTGCGCCCTCGGGCAGCGCGCAGCGCCTCTCGAGCGCGACGAGCGCCACGTCGATGGTCGGCTTCTTAGCGGCCACGCGCTCCACGCATTCGATCAGACTTCGCACACCCTCGGGCGGCTCGAACCGGGAAAGCAGGTCCGCCGCGCGCGGATCGCCCTGCGGATACAACTCGTGCCCGAAGCCGGGCAAGCTCTCGTGACGCGACATCCATTGACGCACGCCGGCTTCCGTTCCTGCCTGCCTCGTTTCATCGAGCAATTCGCGCACGCGCACGATCGCATTGCCGTGCATCGGCCCGGAAAAAGCGGCGAGTCCAGCCAGCACGCTCGCTCCGAGCGACGCGCCCGTGGACGCCGTGACGCGCGCCGCGAACGCGGAGCTGCTGAGTTCCTGATCGGCGAGCATGACGAGCACGCGGCGCAGCAGGTCCGCGTGATCTTCCACGCCCCAGGCCGCGGCGATGCGCGCGTGCAGCGGATCGTCGTTCGCGGGCAGAGCGACCAGATGGCTGGCCAGCCGGCCGATCAGCGCCGCGCCTTCGTCGCACAACGCGTCGAATGAAAGCGTCTCGCCGATGCCGCATCCGGCGGCCGCCACACCCATCGCCGCAAACACGCGCGCCCTGACGGAGTCGCCCAGCGTCATGGGCGCGACGCTCGGAAAGCGCGGCTCGCGCGCGAATTCCCAGAGTAGTTGCGCGGCGTTTTCGAGCGTGGCCGTGGCGGCGAACTGCACCGCATCCTTGCCGCGATAGAAGAGCCGCCCCCGCGCGATGGTCGAGATGCGCGTATTGAAGATCGGCACGCCCCAAGCCATCGTGCTTGCCGCGATGTTCTTTCGCGCGCGGCCGAGACTGCGCCTTTTCATCAGCTCGGCGATGTCGGAGCCGCGATACAGGTTGCGATTCACATGCTCGGGGTCGCCGCGCACTTCGATCTGCCCCCGGCTCACATACGCGTACAAGGTCTGCTTGCGCACGCCGAGCGCCTCGCAGGCCTCTTCCTGGGTCATCCAGCTTTTGACGTTGATTGAGTCGATCAAGATTGACGGCCCTGCAATGGCATCGGTTTAATGCAACCACACAAAGGTAAGGCGGCCTCACAAGACCGGGCCATGCGCCCGGCGCAACGCCGCTTCAGGGACACCCAGGAGGAGACATCGAATGGCTTCGGAAAGAACGACCCAGTATATATCGACCGCATCGGAACGAATGACCCGCACGCGCTACGGCGTGCTTGCCGTGATTCTGCTGCTCGCCACCGTCGCGTACGCCGACCGCGCGATCCTGTCGATCGCGGGCCCCGGCATCTCGAAGGAATTCGGCCTGAATCACGTGCAGCTCGGCTATGTGCTGTCCGCCTTCAGCTGGGCGTATGTGGCCGGCCAGATTCCCGGCGGCCTGCTGCTCGACCGGCTCGGCACCAAGGCGATGTATGGCGCGACGCTGATCCTGTGGTCCATCGCGACGATGCTGGTCGGCTTTGTCGGCAACGTGACCTCGGATTTGTCGATCGCGCTCGGACTGCTGTTCGCGCTGCGCTTCGCGCTCGGGCTCATCGAAGCGCCGAGTTTTCCCGCCAACGGCCGCGTCGCGGTCATGTGGTTCCCGAAGGAAGAGCGCGGGCTCGCCACCTCACTGTTTGCATCGGCATCGTATTTCGCGGTGGCGATCTTCTCGCCGTTCGCGGGCTGGCTCACCGCGAAGTATGGCTGGCCCGCGCCCTTCTTCGCGCTCGGGCTGATCGGGATCGCGTCGGCGGGACTGTGGGCCGTCGTCATGCATGAGCCGCGCAAGCATCCGCGCATGTCGGCAGCCGAACTGGACCACATCGTCGGCGGCGGCGCGATGGTCGACATCGACGCGAAACACGAATTGCAGTCGCGCCCGACCATGACGTGGTCCGTCGCGCGCACGCTCCTGACGAACCGCATGCTGTGGTGCGCGTACATCGGCCAGTACTGCACGATCGCGCTGAGCTATTTCTTCATCACGTGGTTTCCGATCTATCTCGTGCAGGCGCGCGGCATGAACGTGATGCAAGCGGGCTTCGCGACCATGGTTCCCGCCGTCGCGGGCTTTCTGGGCGGCATTGCCGGAGGCGCGATTTCCGACGCGCTGATCCGGCGCGGCTGGAGCGTCTCGTGGGCGCGCAAGACGCCTTATATCGTCGGCATGACGGTGGGTTGCTGCCTCGTGTTCTCGGCCTTCACCGAGAGCAACGTGCTGATCGTGCTGCTGATGACACTCGCGTTTTTCGGCAAGGGCGCGGCGGCGGGCGCGGGCACGTGGGCGGTCGTCAGCGACACGGCGCCGCGCGAAGCCGTGGGTCTCGCGGGCGCGGTGTTCAATTGCGTGGGCAACATCGGCGGCATCGTCACGCCGATCGTCTTCGGCTACATCGTTCAGGCGACCGGCGGCTATACCGTCGGCCTGTATTTCGTGGCCGCGCATTGCCTGGTTGCGGCGCTCGTCTACCTGTTCGTCATGGGCAAGATCGAACGCGTCAAGGTGAATTGACCCGGCGCATTGCTTCAGGCCCGGCCAGCGGCTCAGCGCGTGGTTGGGCGTTTTCCTTCATCGACATCACTCTCTTCACATGGCGACTGCCAAGCCGATCATTCTCAACGCCGCCGAATTGCCCGAGTGGGCCAACGCGGAACTCCATGCGCTCTTCACGGTGCTCGATCTTCCAAAGCATCCCGCCGATCACGCCGATTTCCTGAAACGGCGCGGCCACGAAGTGCGCGGCATCGCGTTGCGTAAGACCCGGATCGACGCCGCGTTTCTCGACGCGGTGCCGAACCTCGACATCATTTCGAGCTATAGCGCGGGGCTCGACAACGTGGACGTCGAAGCGGTGAAGGCGCGGCGCATTGCCCTCGCCAACACCTCGCACATTCTCGCCGACGATGTGGCCAACGCGGCGCTCGGACTGGCGCTCACGCTCACGCGGGACTTGATCAACGCGGACGCGTTCGTGCGCGCCGGACGCTGGGTGCGCGAGAAGCACTACCCGCTCGCGCGCTCGATTTCCAGCATGAAGGTGGGCATCGTCGGCCTGGGGACGATCGGCTCGGCGATCGCGCATCGGCTGAAGGCGTTTGGCTGCGGCCTCGCGTATTTCGGGCCGAACCGCAAGGCCGTGGACATGCCGTACTTCGAGAACGTCGCCGAACTCGCGCGGGCCTGCGATATGCTGATTCTGACCTGCCCGCTGACGCCGGCGACGCGTCATCTCATCGACGCGACAGTTCTGGATGCGCTGGGGCCGGACGGCTTCGTCGTGAATATCGCGCGCGGTCCGGTGGTGGACGAGACCGCGCTGATCGCGGCACTAGCCGCGAACCGGATCGCGGGCGCGGCGCTCGATGTGTTCGAGCATGAGCCACAGGTGCCTGAAGCGCTCATCGCGGATCGCAGGGTCGTGCTCACGCCGCACCTCGGTTCGGGGACGCAGGAGACGCGCCGCCGCATGGCGGAAAACGTTGTCGATACGCTGGCGCGGCATTTTGCGGTTGCGAGCCCTCGCGGTGAAGCCGCTCACGCGGCCCATGCGGTTGACGTTGCGTGAAGCGCCGCGCTGCCGCGCGGCGCGACTGAACTCAATGCAACTCAATGCAACTCAACGCGGCGCGGTGCGGCGACGCGCAAGGAAGCGGTCCAATTGACCCGCGAACACCTTGCTGTCGCTGGCCGAGTAAGGCGCCGGACCGCCCGTCTCGATACCCGAACTGCGCAACTGGTCCATCACGTCGCGCATCGTCAGACGCTCGCGGATGTTGTCGCGGCTAAACCAGGTGCCGCGCGGATCGAGCACATGCGCGCCCTTGTCGAGGGCGGCGGCGGCAAGCGGGATGTCCGCGGTAATCACGAGGTCGCCGTCCCGGACCAGTTCGACGATGCGGTCATCGGCGGCGTCAAAGCCGGCCGGCACTTGCAGCGCCTTGATAAAGCGGGAAGGCGGCGTTCGCAAATACTGATTCGCGACCAGCGTGACGCATACTTCGACGCGCCGCGCGGCCCGAAACAGGATTTCCTTGACGACCACCGGGCAGGCGTCCGCGTCAACCAGCACTTGCATTGGCGTATTGTCGATAGAGGAAGCAGTCATGTTGATTGGCCTCGCGAGGCGAGCAGTTTGATGCGCCCGGCCATCTCGCCGTCGAGCGGCGTGTAGACGATCATGCCGAGGTCCGGGCGGCCATCGACGGAAAATGCCGAATATTCCAGCTCGACCGGTCCCAGTTCGGGATGCATCAGGCGCTTTACGCCGCCTGCGTCGCCGTGACCGAGCACTTCGTTGTCGCGCCATAACGATTCGAACTCGGGGCTGACGCCGATCAATTCATCCACCAGCGCGCCCACTTCCGACGCCAGCCCCGCGCGCGCCACATCCGCTCTGAACGCGCCCACCACGAAACGCGCGACGCTATCCCAGTCGTGCTGCCGCGCGTGGACGGCGGGATCGCGAAACAGGAATTGCAGGATGTTGCGCTGACCGGGCGCAAGCGCGGCATAGTCGGTCAGCACGACGGCGGCGGCACGATTCCAGGCCACGACATCCCACGTGGCGGTCTTGATGATGGCCGGGCTCGTCTCCAGCGAATCGAGCAGACGCTGCAACCGTGGATTGACCGCGTCCACCGACTTGTAGCGCACTTCCGGCGGCCTTCCCAGACCCAGCATGAAGAGGTGCTCGCGCTCCGTATCCGTCAGCATCAGGGCGCCGGAGATGCGCTCCAGCACGTCCGGCGACGGCGCGCCGCCTCGTCCCTGTTCGAGCCAGGTGTACCAGGTCGGACTGATATGCGCGCGCTGCGCGACCTCTTCCCTGCGCAGTCCAGGCGTTCGTCTGCGTCCGGAAAATCCGAAGCTCGCGGGATCGAGACGCGCGCGGCGGCTGCGCAGAAAATCGCCGAGCGATCGGGCCGAATTGACGGACATGAGAACCTGTTAGTCGTTTTACCAGGATGAGATCACTACTTTAACGGGATAAGAAATGATCGGATAGTGAACGCGTGACCAACAAGGAGAGTTCACATGCGTATCTTTCTGACGGGCGCGACGGGTTTTATCGGCTCGGCGCTCGTTCCCGAGCTTATCGCGGCAGGCCATCGCGTGATCGGCATGACGCGTTCGGACGCCGGCGCTCAGGCGCTGGCCGACGCGGGCGCCGACGTGCATCGCGGCACTCTGGAGGACACCGCGAGCTTGCGCGACGGCGCCGCGAAAGCGGATGCCGTGATCCACGCGGCCTTCGATCACGACTTCTCGAACTTCGTCGAGAACTGCGAAAAGGACAAGCGCGCCATCGCCGCGCTCGGCTCCGCGCTCAGCGGCTCGGATCGTCCGCTCCTCATTACGTCGGGGACCGGCATGGGCAGCGGCGAGCACGGCGAACCGGCGAGCGAGGACGTCTTCAACACCCGCCATCCTAATCCGCGTATCGGCTCGGAACTGGCCGGCCATGCGCTGCTCGAGGCCGGGATCAATGTGTCGGTGATGCGGCTGCCGCAAGTTCACAATCCCTTCAGGCAGGGCCTGATGTCGCCGCTCGTCGCCATCGCGCGGGAGAAAGGCGTGGCGGCCTATGTGGGCGACGGACTGAATCGCTGGCCCGCCGGTCATCTTTCCGATGTCGTGCGTCTGTATCGGCTCGCGATAGAAAAGCGCGAACCGGGCGCCCGCTATCACGCTGTCGGCGAAGAGGGCGTCAGCAGCCGCGCGATCGCCGAGTCGCTGGGACGCGGTTTGAATCTGCAAGCCGTGTCGATCGCGCCGGAAGAAGCGGCCGCGCATTTCGGATGGATGGCGATGTTCGCCGGCCTCGACATGCCGGCTTCCAGCGCGTTGACGCAGGCACGGCTCGGCTGGAAGCCGACGGGTCCGACGCTGCTCGCCGATCTCGACGAAGCGCGTTACGTCTAGTCGAGCAGACCCGGATCGTCGATCGCGCCCGTCAACAGTTCCAGGAACACCTGCACCGCGGTGGGCAGCGTTCGGCCCGCCATCGTCTGGATCTGCAAGGTGCGCTGATGCAGCGCGGGATTGCGGATCGGCAACGCGGCGAGGCCGTCCGCGTCGAGGCGGCCGCGCACGGTCAGGAGTCCTGTCAGCGTGACCGCATCGGTTTGCCGCACGAAGTTCTGTAGCGCCGGATGATAGTTGCTCACGAACACGGGATCGAACACCAGGCCTTCCAGACTGCACGCAATGTCGAATAGCTGCCGTATCGTCACGCCCGTGTTGTTGATCGCGAACGGCCACGGCAGCAGATCGGCGAGCGATACGGACTCGCACTCGCACAGCGGGTGGCCGCGCCTGACCAGCGCGAAGATCGGCGCGCGCTGCGAATACAGCACGTTGATGTCCTTCTCCGGCGCGATACTGAAACACACGGCGATGTCGGACGTGCCCTCGCGCACGCGCTGCGTTGCCACAGAGGGCGCCGACACGTCGAGCTGATAATGCGCGGCCGGATGACTCTTCTGGAAACGCGTGAACACCTGCGGCAAGAAATGCGCCGCCACGCCTTCGGAACTCGCCACCCGAATCGTCGCGCGGCCGCCGTTGGTCAAGCCGCGAATTTCCTCGGTGACGCGCTCGGCGTCCAGCAAACTGCGCTGCGCATGTTCGGCGAGCAGACGCCCGGCATCGCTTAGCACCATGCCGCGCGGACGCCTTTCGAACAGCGCCGCGCCCACTTCTTCCTCGAGTTTCGCGATCTGCCTGCTGAGCGCCGACACCGCCACATACAAGCGCGTGGATGCCTGGCTCAGCGACCCGCTGCGGGCCACTTCCAGAAAATAACGCAGTGCGGTGTTATCCATGTCCGTCGGGCTGTCCTTTGCCGTTTCGGCAACGATATGTGCGCAATATTGTAATTGTCCACAAATATCGTCCACGTCAGGATTGCGCACAGGCTTCGTCATTAACCGCTCGCGCCGCGGCGCGCTATCCGGGGGACCATGTTGACTCGCGACACCGCCATCCAGTATGCGACGGACCAGTACGACTCCGGCCGCTTTCTCGAAGATCTCCAGCGCCGCGTCGGGCTTCGCACGGAAAGCCAGGAAGCCGGCAGCGGCGCGGACCTGCGCGCCTATCTCACCGATGAAATCACGCCGACGCTGAGCGAATGGGGCTTCACGTGCCGCATCGTGGACAACCCGGCGGGCGCGGGTCCATTCCTCGTCGCCCACCGGCATGAGGGCGACGCGCTGCCGACCGTGCTCACGTACGGCCACGGCGACGTGGTGCGCGGCTACGACGCCCAGTGGCGCGCGGGACTCGCGCCGTGGCGCGTCACCGTCGAGGGCGAGCGCTGGTTCGGACGCGGCACCGCGGACAATAAAGGCCAGCACAGCATCAACCTGGCGGCGCTGAAAGCGGTGCTGGACGCGCGCGGCGGCAAGCTCGGCTTCAATCTGAAGCTGCTCTTCGAAACCGGCGAGGAAGTCGGCTCGCCCGGCCTTCATGCGGTGTGCGCCCAGTTGCGCGACGAACTCGCCGCCGATGTGCTGATCGCCTCGGACGGCCCGCGCCTCGCCGCGCGACGTCCCACTGTTTTTCTCGGCTCACGCGGTCTCGTGAATTTCCGCCTCGACGTGAGGCTGCGCGACGGCGGCCATCATTCCGGCAACTGGGGCGGCTTGCTGCGCAATCCCGCCGTCGTGCTGGCCAATGCGATTGCGTCGATGGTCGACGCGAACGGCCGCATTCTCGTCGAAGGTTTGCGCCCGCCGCCCGTGCCCGACGCGGTGCGCCGCGCGCTGGCCGATATCGTCGTCGGCGGCAATCCGGGCGAACCCGACGTGGATGCCGACTACGGCGAGCCTGGCCTCACGCCGACAGAACGCGTGTTCGGCTGGAACAACCTGGAAGTGCTCGCGTTTCGCACGGGCAATCCCGAGAAGCCGGTCAACGCGATTCCGCCGCATGCGTTCGCGCACATGCAGATCCGCTTCGTGGTCGGCACGGATTGGGAGAACCTCGAAGCGATCGTGCGCCGGCATCTCGACGAGCACGGCTTCGAGATGGTGGACATCGACGTGGAACGCGGCATGCCGGCCACGCGTGTCGATCCGCTCGATCCGTGGGTGCAGTGGGCGTTGCGCTCCTTGCGGCAAACCACGGGCGTCGAGCCCGTGCTGCTGCCGAACCTCGGGGGCACCTTGCCGAACGACGCGTTCGCCGACGTGCTCGGCATGCCCACGCTATGGGTTCCGCATTCGTACCCGGGCTGCTCGCAACATGCGCCGAACGAGCACCTGCTCGGCCCGGTCATTCGCGACGGGCTCGGCATCATGGCAGGACTTTTCTGGGACCTCGGCGAGCAGAACGCCGATGCGCCCAGCAGTGCAGCGCGACTTCCACGAACCGCCGGCAAAAGGACATCCACATGAGCATCGACTCCGTCACCACGGCTCACGCGATTGATACTCGCGCGACGCATCCGCGCCTGTCGCGTCTGATCATCGCGACCTCGATCGGCAACGCACTCGAGTTTTACGACCTGGTCGTCTACGGCTACTTCGCCACGGTGCTGTCGCGTCTGTTCTTTCCAGTCCACGACCGCACGATGTCGCTGCTGCTGACGCTCGGCACCTTCGCGTTGTCGTATCTGGCGCGGCCGCTCGGCGCGCTGGTGCTCGGCTCGTTCAGCGACCGCAGGGGCCGCAAGGCGTCGTTGACGCTCTCGATCGGATTGATGACGCTCGGCACCGGCATGGTCGCGCTAATGCCGCCGTATGCGTCGATCGGTCTGCTCGCGCCGATCGGCATTTTCGCGTCGCGGCTGTTGCAAGGCTTTTCCGCCGGCGGCGAATTCGGCAGTTCGACCGCGTTTCTGATCGAGCACGCGCCGCAGCGCAAAGGCTTCATGGCGAGCTGGCAGTTCTCGAGCCAGGGCGCCAGCACGCTGCTTGCATCCGCGTTCGGGGCCGTGCTGACCGGCGCGCTGACCCAGCCTCAACTGACCGATTGGGGATGGCGCATTCCGTTTCTGTTCGGCATGCTGATCGGTCCGGTCGGCCTGTATATCCGCAGCCGCATCGACGAAACGCCTGAGTTCGAGCGCACGGAAAAAGCCGCGTCGCCGGTGCGCGAGGTGCTGGCGACGCAAAAGTCGCGCGTGCTCGTGTCGATCGGCTCGCTCGTGCTGACCACGACGGCCAACTACATGCTGCTGTACATGCCGACGTATGCGTCGCGGCAACTGGGTCTCGCGCCGTGGGCCGGCTTCGTCGCGACCTTGATGGCCGGGTTCATCATGATGGTGCTCACGCCGATGGTCGGTCACTGGTCCGACAAGGTGGGCCGCACGCGCATCATGCTGGGCGCGGGCGTGCTGTTCTTCCTCACAGTCTATCCCGCGTTCGTGCTGATGAATGCGCACCCGTCGCTCGCGACTCTGCTCGCCGCCGTGATCTGGGTCGCGCTGCTGAAGGCCACCTACTTCGCGCCGATCCCCGCGTTGATGTCGGAGCTGTTCCCGACCCGCACGCGCACGACCGGCATGGCGCTCGGCTACAACATCGGCACGACCGTGTTCGGCGGCTTCACGCCGCTCGCCGTGGCGGCGTTGATCGCGGCGACCGGCAATAACCTGGCGCCTGGGCTTTATCTGATGCTCGCGGCCATCGTCAGTCTTGGCACGCTGGTGTGGGCGCGCGCGCGCCTGGACGTGAGCTAGGCCGCGCCCAGTTCGTTGAATCCGTTGAATCCGTTGAATCCGTTGAATCCGTTGAATCCGTTGAATCCGTTGAATCCGTTGAATCCGTTGAAGGTCGGGACATCCAGCATGCAAGACGATTTGCAACAAGCCGTGCAGTTCGCCGTGGATCACGAGTCGCTGTGGGATCGCCACGTCGATGGCGCGTGGGGCGTGCATGTGAACGATCCGCCGCCGTGGAACCGCCTGCTCGGTCCCGTGCATGACCGCGGCCCGGCGTCGGGCACGATCGCCGTCGATGGCCGCGTACTCGCCGCATGGGGCGAGCCCGACCGGGCCGACCTCACTTTCAGCGTCGCTAAGATGTATCTCGCGCTGCTCGCCGGAGTCGCGCATGACCGCGGCTTGCTGCCGGATGTGGACGAGCCGGTGCGCGTGCGCGTGCCCGGCATCGGTTTCGACGATGCGCGCAACGCCGCCGTCACGTGGGCGCAACTGCTTCAGCAAACGAGCGAGTGGCAAGGAACGTATTTCGGTCTGTCCGATCAGGCGGACCACTATCGCGCCGTCAATTTCGCCGCGCCGCCGGATGGCAGGAAGGGCGATCCGCGTCCGTTACAACGCCCCGGCAGCTACTGGGAATACAACGATGTGCGGATCAACCAGTTGTCGCTCGCGCTGCTGCATCTGTTCAGGCAGCCGTTGCCCGAGGTGTTCCGCGAAGCCATCATGCGACCGGCCGGCGCCAGCGAGAATTGGCAATGGGTCGGCTACGACCATGCATGGGTCGAGATAGACGGGCGGCGCATGCAATCCGTGCCGGGCGGCACGCACTGGGGCGGCGGCATGTCGGTGAGCGCGAACGATCAGCTGAAAGTGGCGCAGATGCTGCTTGACGAAGGCGCCGTGGCGGGCCGGCAAATTCTCTCGCGCGAGTGGATCGCCCGGATGCGCACGCCGTGTGAGATCGCGCGGTTCTATGGCTACCTGATCTGGCTGAACACGGACCGCAAGATTTTCCCGAGCGTGCCGGCGTCGAGCTATTTCGGCGTCGGCGCGGGCAGTTCATTTACATGGATCGAGCCCGAGCGCCGGATGACCGTCGTGGTCCGCTGGTTGAACCCCGCGGCCGCTGACGAGCTTTTCGGGCGCATTCTGCATGCCGTGGATGCGCTTCACGCCGCGTGAAAAGACGCGCGCCGAACGCCGCGAGCTGGACGGGCGCATCGCGGATAAACCGGCGCTAACCGATCCCTACTCCCGCGTCGCCTGAACGCGCCCGGATTTGACGGCTGCCTTGAGCACGGTCCAGTCCGCCTCGTTCTGCTCCGCGTAGGCAAGCGCAAACCGTATGATGGCCTCGTCGAACGCGGCCGACTTGCCCACGTATCCGCCGATCAGCGCGGGGTCGCCCGCTTTCGCCATCGATTGCGCCAGCGCCGTGCCGCACGACACCGCATACTCGGCGAGATCCGCGACGTCGAACGTGGTGAAGTCGAATGCGCCTTTCATGTCGCGCAACTGCCGCACATAGAAGTCGTTGCCCGTGTGATGCATCTTGGACCAGCCCAGAAAGATGTCGCTCGCCGACTGCAACAGACGCTGGCCATTCACCACGCGCTGGCCATGGTTGGGATATTCGCTGACGGGAAGGTAGCCCTCCAGCACGGAAGCGCGCGCCTCTTTCAGTTGCAGGAACAGCGGGCACTCTCCGTCGGCGATGAATAGCGCTTCATAGCAACGTGTTCCCACCGAACCAATGCCGACAACCCGGATCGCGACATCGACCAGTTCATAACGGTCGAACAGCGCACGCCGGTCGTCGGGCAGCGTCAGTCTGTAGTCCGCGAAAAAACGCCGGATCATGTCGTCGTACTGCTTGCGCTCGCGTTTGTTCTGAAGCGGGATGTGATACACGAGCGGCGGCAATTCGCGGATACGCAGCTTGCCGTTGACCAGTTCCGTCGCATGGCTCGCCACGGATCGCGACGACTGCAAGCGTGCCTTGTCGATAACTGCCAGCTCTTTTTTCCGCTCCTCGGCCGAATCCGCAATGGCCAGCATGCTGGCCGACTTGAACTGGTAGTACCAGACGTCGAGCGTGTCCATTGCACTGAACTCCGCGATGCGCTGGCGGAATGTTTCGCACAGCCGAAGAACGATGTTCCCCTGGTCGCTCGCCGCAAAGCCGCGCTCGCGCGCGGCGATCACGAATGACGCGGCGAGTCTGCGCAGATCCCAGTCGAACGGTCCCGGCAGCGTTTCGTCGAAATCGTTGGGCCCGAACAGAACCCGCCGCTCGGGGCTCGCGAACAGCCCGAAATTGGCCAGATGCGCGTCACCGCCAAGTTGCACGATGACATCCGTGCGCGGGAGCGTGGACAGATCGAAGGCCATCAGCGGCGCGGCACCGCGATAGAAGGAGAACGGATCGGCCAGCATGCGCCCGAAACGAATGGGTATCAGCTCCGGCACGCGGCCCACATTGGATGCTTCGAGCAGTGACATCGGGTCGCGCTTGTCTATCTTGCAGATCGCAAGCTGGCCTCGGGACACCTTTCTGCGCGCTTCCTTGCCGAGCTGGATTCGCGAGGCGAGCGAGCCGCGGCCCGCAAACAGGTTGGAGGGATCCTTTTGTGTCGTCATTGTTCGTGAGTCGATAGGTATGTCCATGTCGTGTTGCTCCCGGCGCTTTGCCTCGCGTCAATCGCCTTTGGGCAACGCATAGGCAATCACATAGTCGCCCAGCGTGGTGCCGAACGAACCATGTCCGCCCGCGGCGATGACCACCATTTGCCGGCCGTTCGCTTCATAGGTCATCGGCGTCGCCTGTCCGCCCGCGGGCAAGCGCGCGCTCCACAGTTCCTTGCCCGTATCCGTGCTCAGCGCGCGAATATAGTTGTCCGCCGTGGCGCCGATGAAAAACACGTGACCGGCGGTGACCATCGGGCCGCCGAGCATCGGCATGCCCATCTTCAGAGGCAACGGCACCGGGCTGCTGTCTCTCGTCGTGCCAATGCGCTTTTTCCATACGACCGCCCGTGTTTTCAGATCGAGCGCGGCGACGTAGCCCCACGCCGGTTGCTTGCACGGAAGGCCGATCGGCGACATGAACGGATTGAGCGTCACGCCGAAAGGCACGCCATATTGCGGCTGCACTCCGACCTCGGTTCCGGTTCCGCTCTGCCCTGCCTGCGGCGGTTCCATCGGATTGCCAGGACCACGCGGTATCAGCCTGGAGACAAACGGCAGCGCGATGGGATTGGCAATGGCAATCTGCCTGCCCGGATCGACGGCGAGGCCGCCCCATTCGAACATGCCGAGATTGCCTGGAAACACCAGTGTCCCCTGTTCGGACGGCGGCGTGAAGGTCCCCTCGTAACGCAGCCGGTGAAACAGGATGCGACAGGCGAGCTGATCGTACATTGTCGCGCCCCACATGTCCGCGTCGGTCAGGAGTTTGCTCGGGCGGAACGTCAGCTGCGAGAAAGGTTGCGTGGGCGACACGTGGTCGCCCCTGGCCGCGCCCTGCGGCACCGGCCGTTCATCGTCCGGCACGACCGGCGTCCCGTTGCGGCGGTCGAGCACGACGATATCCCCTGTCTTGGTCGGCACGAGGACGACCGGCGTCGTACTGCCGTTAGCGTCCGCGATATCGACAAGCGTTGGCTGCGCGGGCACGTCCATGTCCCAGAGATCGTGATGAACCGTTTGATGAAACCAGGCCAGCTTGCCCGTCGAAGCATTGAGCGCCAGCAAGCCGGTGGCATAGCGCTCGTAGAGCGGCGTCCGGTCGCCGCCCCAGATGTCCGGCGTCTTCACGCCCATCGGCAGATAGACCAGGTCGAGCTGCGGATCGTAAGCCGCCGGCGCCCATGAGTTCGGCGAATTCTGCGTGAAGGAATGCTGATCGTCCGGAATGGCGTTCGGGTCGGCTGCACCCGAATCGAATACCCAAAGCAGCTTGCCCGTTTCGACATCGAAGCCCCGGATCACGCCGGACGGTTCATGAGTCGAGTAGTTGTCCGTGACCGCGCCGGCCACGACGATCACGTGATTCGTCACGACAGGTGGCGACGTCGGCTCATATTGTCCCGGCGTGGTCACCGGCTGAAGATGCTGCAGATCGAGATCGCCGCCGTTGGCGAACGCGGCGCACGGCTTCCCGCTTGCCGCATCGACCTCGTAGAGATGACCGTTGTTGACCGGCAGAATCACGCGCCGGGCACACGCCGTGCCTTCCGTATCGCTTGCGGGAGCGGCCGCCGCATTGCTCGATTCGTAATAGGACACGCCCCGGCAGGTGACGTGCTGGAAGCTCGGGTCGGGCTTGAGCTTCGGATCGAATCGCCATCTTTCCTTGCCCGTGGCCGCGTCCAGTGCGAAAAGAATCTGATGCGGCGAGCAGAGATACAGCATGTCGCCGACTTTGAGCGGCGTCACTTCATTCGTGATCTCGACCGGGTCGTTTGGGCCTTTCTTGTCACCGGTCTGAAAGGTCCACGCGACCTGAAGCCCTTTTACGTTGTCCTGGTTGATCTGCGATAAAGGCGAATAGCGCGTACCGGCCTGGTCGCGCCCATAAGCGGCCCAGTCGCCCGCATGCGGCCCGGCTGCCGAGGCGGCCGTCGCGGCCGAGGCCTGCACCACGCCGTCGAGCTGTTGCGGATCGTTCAGTACAGCGTACCCATACGCCCCGCCGGTGACGATGATGACGGCCAGCAGCAAGATTGCCGGCCCGCGCGAGGCCGCGCCATAGAAGCGCAAAGCGCACAGCACGAGCAACCAGATGCCGAAGAGCACCAGCACGTCGGTGCGTGGAGCGAGCGCCCAGAAGTCAGGACCGGACTCAGCGAATGCCCACGCGAGCGTGCCTGCCAGCAGCAATGCATACAGCACGAGCGACAGCGTATTGCGACGGTAAGCAAGCGCCGCCGTGACCAGCAGAAGCACGCCCGCGATCACGTAATAGAGCGATCCGCCGATAGCGAGCAGCCACACGCCGCCAGCCAGCAAATAGACGCCGGACAGCCCGGCGAATAGCACGGTTATCCACATCGCGATTGGCAGGTTTCTCGCATTCCGGCTCATGACATCTCCTCCGTGCAGTGCGACAGGCAAGGCGCGCCCAAGCCGCGTCGTGCAGGCGATCGGGGTTCCCCCAAAGATTTCGCCTTCCGGTAGGTTATGTATAAGCTCGGACGAAACCAAGGAAAAAGAGCATGTTTAAAGTACCGCGCCTGGCTATCACCTCGGCCTGACCATCGCCAGCAGACAAGGCGCCTGTCGCTTTCCGCTGACGTAAATCGGCCGCCGGACGCGCGTTCCACGTCCTATAGTTGATCGGCACGGTTGCAAAGAGGATCGAGAGACGAGAGTGCCGACAACCTCGGTACAGCGGAATCTTCTGACGTTGCCCGCTCAACGCGAGCACGCCGGTGAGGCCCGGTTCCCGCCATGCCGTACCCGCCTCCCGATTGACCATCGACACGTTGGCCTCACGATCAGGGAGGGACACGCACATGGCAACTTCTCGCTTTGTCATGCACATTGCACACGTTTTCTGTCGCCGGACGTCGGCCCTTGCACTGATCGTCGGTATCGGCGCGAGCTTGGCCGGTTGCGGCAGCGGCGACTCGGTGTCATCGAGCGAGCCGGCATTCGCCACTGAGGCGCGCCCCCAGATCAACGCATTCCTCGCGGACACCATGACGCCAGGCGCTGTCGTGTATGTGCAATCGCCCAAGGGCGACTGGCTCGAATCGTTCGGAACGGCAGTGAGAGGCACGAACACACCCCTGCCGACGAACGCGCACTTTCGCGTCGGCAGCGTGACGAAGACCTGGACTGGCACGGTGATTCTGCAACTCGTGCAGGAAGGCAAGCTCGCGCTCGCCGACCCCGTCAGCAAGTACGTTGCAAATGTGCCTAACGGCGGGAACATCACGATCGAGCAATTGCTGACGATGCGCAGCGGCCTCTACAACTACTCGACCAGCCTCGCGTTCAATCAGACGCTCGACGCCGCGCCGAACAAAGTGTGGACCACTGGAGAACTTTTCGACATCGCGTTTAGCCAGCCTGTGTATTTCGCGCCTGGCGCCGACTTTCGCTACTCGAATACGAACACGGTGTTGCTGGGGCTCGTCATCGAGCAGGTCACCGGCATGAGCGCCGCGGACGCCATGAAGGCGCGTCTCTTCACCCCAGCAGGTTTGACCGATACGTTTCTTCCGCCGCAGGGCGATACATCGCTGATCGCGCCGGCGCCGCATGGCTATCAGTGGGGCACCAATGCCGAGACGACCGATAGCGACGCGCTCTCGCCCGAACGTCAGGCAGCCGCGAAGAACGGGACGCTGCAACCCACCGACGTAACGTCCGTCAACACGTCGTGGGCCTGGACCGCCGGCTCGGGCATTTCGACCGTCAAGGAACTCGCCGCGTATGTCCAGCGGATGGTGGGCGGCGGCTATCTGAATGCCGATCTTCAGGCGCAACGGCTCGCGAGTTGCAGGTCGGTCAATCCGTCGGACCCGATGGCCGCGAGCTACTGCCTCGGTCTGGCGGAATTCGGCACGTTTTACGGACACACCGGCGAGATACCCGGATTCAACACGTTCATGGGCTACGATCCCGCGACGAAAACGACGATCGTCACCTGGGCGACGACGGCCGCGGCGCCCGACGGCACCGCGCCCGCGAATGGCATCGCGCGAATTCTGATGAGAGAACTCAGCAAGGCATCGGAAGTGCCGAGCGAGGGACGGCCTTAGCTCCTCAAATCCTGAACTGCGCGACGCACTCGACGAGGTTCGCCGCCTGCTGCTTCAGGCTTTCGGCTGCGGCGGCGCTCTCTTCCACGAGCGCCGCATTTTGCTGAGTGGTTTGATCCATCTGATTAACCGCCTCGCCGACTTGCCCGACACCCGTGCTCTGCTCGGCACTGGCATTGCTGATTTCCGCGACGAGAATGCTCAGGCGCTCAATCGCGCCCACGACCTGCGTCATCGTCGCGCCCGCCTCGTCGACGAGCACGCTGCCCCGATCGACGCGCTCCACGCTTGCGGTAATCAACCCGCGAATTTCGTGGGCCGCCTGCGCGCTGCGTTTCGCAAGCGAGCGCACCTCGGTCGCGACGACAGCGAATCCCCGGCCCTGCTCGCCGGCGCGCGCGGCTTCGACCGCCGCGTTCAGCGCGAGTATGTTGGTCTGCGCGGCGATGTCGTCGATGATGCCGATGATCTCGCCAATCTTTCGTGAGCTGCCGTTGATATCCTTCATGGTCTCGACGACCGCGCCCACGACGCTGCCGCCCTGTGCCGCAATCGACGACGCGCCGATCGCCAGTTCGCTCGCTTCGCACGCATGCGCGGCGTTCTGCTTCACGGTGGCGCTGAGCTGCTCCATCGACGATGCCGTTTGCTGGAGCACGCTCGCCTGCTCCTCCGTTCGCTCGCTCAAGTACCCGTTGCCGGACGCAATCTGCGCGGCCCCCGTCGCGATAGCGTGACTGCTCGCGCGCACGTCTTTGACGATCCGCGCGAGCGACACCGCCATGTCCTTCATGGCGGCCATCAGGCTGTCGGAGTCGCCAGGCCGCAAATGCAGATCGACGTCGAGATTGCCCTGCGCGATCAGGCGCGCGGCCTCGCGGGCATCGTCCGGTTCGCCGCCGAGCTTGCGGGTGATCGCGCGCGAAAAGCTCAGAGCCACCGCGAGGCCCGCAACCAGAATGATCGTCATGACGCCGATGCTCGCGATGACCGCGCGCCGCTGCTTGACCTTGGCAAGCGCAATGGCAGCGGCCGTGTGCGCGACAAGCGCGCTGCCCGATTCGCGCAGAACAATCGCGGAGTCGCGGTCAATGCCATCGGTCGCGCGGTCTCCGGCGACGACATCGAAACCCGACGCTTCGAACTGCTTAAGACCCTTTCGAAACGACTCGCCCATCGCCTGGTGAAGCAGATTGAACTGCTCGATTTTCGCGCGGGATTCACCGGGCGGCAATTCGCCCGCGAGCTTTTCCGTGGTGGACTGTGCCACTTTCTCGAACTTCTGGTACGCGCGCCAATATTTGGCGAACAGTTGCGGGTCCCTGCCACGCACCAGAATGTCCTTGCCGTTCTGCACCTGGTTCTTGAACGCAACGAGGGCGTCGTCGATCGCGCGTGCTTGTGCGTCGTCGACTTCGATCAGCTTCTCGTAAGCGTTCGCGGCGTCGTTCATCTGGAACACGCCGAACAGGCCCGCGCCCGACGCAACCAGCAATGCGACGCCCAGCGCAAAGGGAATTTGATGTACCAGTTTCATGCGTCACCTTATGAAGTGCCCCGTCTACTGCGGGTCATCTCCGCTGCAAAAGTCCAGATTTTGCCAGTGAGTCGTGGCCAGCTCATTGAGAAAAACTGCCTTGCGTGTGAGCAAATGGTTAAGCAAGGGCGCCACCACTTCGGACTGCATGAGAACAACGACCGGAATGCAACTGACTCATTTGCCGGATTGCACCGTGCCATTCAAAGCCGGACCGTATGCGGCATTTGCGTTGGCCTGTTGCAGGTCTACGACGGCCTGAGCACGCCGCAGGCTGTCCGGGCAATTCCCCGCGCAATCCGCGATCGGGTTGTAGCCGGCCCGTTCGAGCTGCACGAGTTGCGCGCGAACTTGCGCGCGCGTGAGAGGGCCGTTCGACTGGGCGAATGCGAGTGCCGGAACCAGGACGACGGTGGTGACGAACACGGCTTTGATCAACAAGTTCATTTTTCTTCCCTTTCTAACATCGAGAGAGCCGCCAATTTTCCGCGGCAACGAAGTTAGTATTTGACACTAGGGTAAATACTTAAACTATTGAATTAAGCCGCCGAGGGCTTGAGTGTTCGGTTAAGCCGCGAGTGGCCGGGCGTTAGCTGCACGGAGCGTCAAGCTATCAAAGGAATCGCGTGGCCGAGTGCGCGGGTTCAACCACCGCGCCGTCGACAAAACGCCACACGCCCAATGGATTCGCGTCCTTCAGCGCATCCGGAAGCAAGGCATCAGGCAGATCCTGATAGCAGACCGGACGAAGGAAACGCTGGATCGCCGTCGCGCCCACCGAGGTGAACATCGAGTTCGAAGTCGATGGGAATGGCCCGCCGTGAACCATCGCATGACATACCTCGACACCCGTCGGGAAGCTGTTCGCGAGCACGCGGCCAGCCTTGCGTTCGAGAACGGGCAGAAGGCGCTGTGCGTCGCAGAAATCGGCCGCATCGATCTGAAGTGTAACGGTGAGCTGCCCTTCGATATGCTCTGCAATCCGAATCAGTTCATCGACATCGCGGGCTCGAATCACGACAGAGGCCGGCCCGAACATCTCCGACTCGAGTTCTCGCGAGGCGAAGAACCGCGCCGCGTCGGCCACAAACAGCGCCGCGCGCGCGGCATTGGGGCGCTCGCCTGCCGGCTCGCCCTCCGCCACTTTCGTCACGCCCTCGATCGCGCCAAGCTTTCTCGTCCCGGTGCAATAGGCGTCGAAGATGCCCGGTGTCAACATCGTTTGCGCGTCTTTCGAAGCCAGCGCATCCGCGGTCGCCTCGACGAACCGGTCGAGGTCCGGACCGTCGATGGCAATCACGAGACCGGGGTTCGTGCAGAACTGACCTGCGCCCATCGTCAGCGAATCGGCAAACGCCCGAGCGATGGCATCGGCCCTGTTCGCGAGCGCGCCGGGAAACAGGAAGACCGGATTGATGCTGCTCATCTCGGCATACACCGGAATCGGCTCGGGGCGCGCATTGGCGATTCGCATCAGTGCGATGCCGCCCTGCCGCGACCCCGTGAAGCCGACCGCCTTGATGGCCGGATGTGAGACGAGCGCTTCGCCGAGCGTGCGGCCCGCGCCGAACAACAGCGAGAACGTGCCCTCCGGCAAGCCCTGCTCCTTGACAGCCTTCTGGATGGCACACCCAACCAGCTTCGACGTCCCCAGATGCGCGCTGTGCGCCTTCACGATGACAGGCGCGCCCGCCGCGAGCGCCGATGCCGTGTCGCCACCCGCAACCGAGAACGCGAGCGGGAAATTGCTCGCACCGAATACGGCGACGGGCCCCACGGGCACTTTGGCAAGACGAAGATCCGCGCGGGGCAAAGGCTGACGCTCGGGCTGCGCGTGATCGATAGTGGAACCGAGCAAGTGTCCGTCCCGCACGACTTTGGCGAAAAGACGCAACTGCCCGACCGTGCGCGCACGTTCTCCTTGCAGACGCGGCACGGGCAATCCCGTCTCCGCATGCGCGCGCTCGATGAGTTCGTCGCCGAGGTCCAGAATATTGTCCGCGATGGCATCGAGAAAAGCCGCGCGCCTGGCAAGCGGGACGTTGCGATAAACGTCGAACGCCGTGGACGCGAGCGAAGCCGCGCGCTCGACTTCCCCGGCACCGCCCATGCCGAATACCGGCTCCGCGATTTCCGAGTGCATCGCGGGATTGAACGCCCGCTGCGCTCCCTGGTTGCCTCGGACTTCACAAAAGCCGATGAGCATTTCGCCATTGATAGTCATGCTGGATTCCTGCAACGAGTTATGAATGACCGGCCAGTTTGTTTCCCGGCCAGTTCATGGTTGGCTGAACGACTGGCGGCGGATAGACGCACCACGAACCATCGCCGTGTCGAAAGAACGCAATAGCGAACGTTCCGGACGAACGCGCCACTTCGACCTGCACGACGCGCCACGGCATACTTCTCGAGCGATCGGCTCGCGTGACCCTGAAATGTTCGCCGCTTCCAAACCAGTCAGTGATCAGGACGCGCAGCGAATGACAATGCCCACTCATATGCATCTCCGTACTTCGAATCGCCACACCTTTCTCGCTTCAATCGAGGGAAGCCGAGAAGGGATGGCCATGATCGAACGCAGCGCGTGCACCGTCCATTGAAGTTAGGCGCCGGAGACTTAACCGGAACGTTAATGCGTTGCTCTGTCAATGCAACGTGTCGCGTCGGGCCAGCGGCTTGAACAGCCGGCTCCATGCGAGGCTGACGAGGATCGTCGCGCATCCGCCCAGCACAACCGAGCCCATCGCGCCAAATGCCGTGGCTGTCACCCCGGATTCGAATTCACCCAACTGATTACTCGCGCCGATGAAAAGCGTGTTCACGGCGGCGACCCGTCCGCGCATGCGATCCGGCGTTTCCAGCTGAATAAGCGTCTGCCGCACGATCACGCTGATGGTGTCCGCGGCGCCGGAGATCGCGAGCAGCAATAGCGACAGCGGAAACGATCGGGACAGCCCGAACGCGGCAATCGAGATGCCATAGATGGCAACCGCAACGAACAGTTTCTTGCCGACGCCGCTGCCGATCGCACGGCGGGACAGCATGAGCCCGACACACAACGCACCGGCGGCAGGCGCGGAGCGCAGCAAGCCGAGCCCTTGCGGCCCGACATGCAGAATCTCCTTCGCGTAGACCGGCAGCAGCGCAGTCGCGCCGCCGAACAGCACGGCGAACAGGTCGAGCGAGATGCCGCCGAGCAGCAGCGGATTGCTTCCCACGAAGCGCAAGCCGGCGAGTACCGTCGCGGCCGTGACCGGCTCGCGCGGCGGCGCCACGTAGTCGTAGCGGATCAGCGCATACATCACGGCGCTCACGCAGAATATCGCGGCGCAGGTCAGGTAAAGCGCGTTGACGCCCGTCGCGAACAGCAAGCCGCCCAACGCCGGCCCGGCGGTCACGCACACCTGTTGAACCACGGTGCTGAGCGCCATCGACCGTGCGAGCAAACGCTGCGGAACGAGCATCGGCAAGAGCGCCTGTTGCCCCGACATCTGAAACGGCCGGATCGCGCCCAACACGAGCGAAAGCCCGAGCAGCAAGTCGCGCGTCACGACATGCGTGACGGTCGCTGCGGCAAGCAACGCGGCCGTGACGGCCTGCGCCGCGAGACAGACGGCGACGATCTGGCCGCGATGCATGCGATCGGCGCAATGACCGGCGACGAAGGTCGTCGCGAGCCCTGGCATGAACTGGAACAGTCCGACGAGGCCGAGATACCACGCGCTCGACGTCAGGTCGTACATGTGCCAGCTGAGCGCGAGCATGAGCATCTGCTGCGCCGTGATGGAACCCGCGCGAGCAATCAGAAAGCGCGTCAGCGACGAATGCCGCAGCAAGGGCGCCTCGGGTGCCGTTGACGACGTCTCGTTCACCTGCGTCATGACGACTGCCTGCCTTCCACGTCGCGAACACGGGAGTGACGCGAGGGATGCGAGTGATTATTGAAAATGCTTGCCGGCATGGGTCTGCGGCGCCGCATCGTGGTTGTACTGCCCCTCGGCGCCGCTTTCGTTGATCTTCGGCGCCCACTTGCGCCGCAGCAACACCACGGTGCTTGACGCGCCAAGCAACAGGAATACGAAAATGGCCGCCATGGGCAGCATGTAGCTGTGTCCCACGTGAAGCAGCCAACCCGAGAGACTCGCCGATACGCCGCCCGCGAGACTGGTCGCGACTTGCTGCAAACCGGTATTCAAACCCACCGCCTGCCTGGGAATCAGCGTGAGTTTCACCAGCGCCAGATTGTTCGCGGTGACGAGGCCCAAAAGGGAAAGCGACACGACATTCCAGAACAACGCCATTTGCGGCGACCGTGTAAAGGCGCCGATCAGAACCGTCGTGCCGCCGATAAACCCGGCCACGATGGACGATTTGCGCACCACGACTGCATCATGGCCACGCGCGATCAGCCGGTCCGCCGCCCATCCGGCGAACGCGGCCACGATCGCGATGCCGGCGAAGCTGAAGAACGTGTAGAGCCCTGACTGCCGCAGCGTAAGACCCCGTTGCTCGACCAGATAGGCGGGCATCCACGTCATGCAGTAGAACGCGAAATAGCTGTAGCAAAAGTTGGTGATCAATCCGCCCCATACAACCGGACTCGACAACAGATTGCCGAGCGGCACCGAGGCCGCGCGGCGCTTCGCCACCGCAAGCTCGGCCCGCGAAGGAAAGTCGTTGTTGAGCAGCAGTTGCCACGGCAGCAACCAGACGAGTCCCGCGAGACCCGTGATGATGAACATGGTTTTCCACGAACCGGCGGCGATCAGCCACGCGGCGATCGGCGCGCCGAGCGCCGGTCCCATCTTGCCGCCGATCGAATAAATGCCGAGCGCCGTACCCTTGCGGGTTTCGTCGAAGTGATCGGCGAGATACCGGTAGGTGGCAGGCACCACCACCGCTTCAGCGACGCCGATCAGAAGCCGTACGAGGATCAGCGCGGACAGCGTGGTCACGAGACCGGTCGCCGCCGCCGCGAGACACCACAGCAGGAAGCAGATGGAGTACGGCCACTTCACGCCATAGCGGTCCAACAGCCAGCCCATGGGCATTTGCAGCAGCCCGTATGACCAGAACATCGCGGAGCCGAGCCAGCCGCGCTCGACGTGCGTCAACGCGAATTCCTGCACGAAGTGGCGATCCGCGAGCGCAGTGGACATACTCGTCCGGTCGACGAAGGAGATCATCAGACCGAACGCGAGCAGCACGAGAATGGCCCAGCGATTTTCGGGCCGCGGCGCTGTCTGTCGAGTGATCTCCACCTGTTCGTCCCCGATGCTTTATCTGCTTTTATGCGCCCCGGCTTTCATCGCTCAGCCGAGGCTGCCCGTTACATCGTCGAACAGTTCATCCACGGACAGGCGGCGCGGAATGATCTTCTGATCGAGTGCCCAGTCAACCGCCAGTTGCAGCCCCTTGCGGTTCGCCTCGAGCCCGATCGGCGGGAAGATGGCCGGCACGCCTTCGGCGAGCGAGCGGCTCTCGACGATCATACGGTATAGCTCGCGCACCACGTCCGGCCGTTGCTTCGACACGTTCTCGTGCACCACGAACATGTGATTGATCGGGACGACGCCCGAGCGCGTGAACCAGTCTTTCGCCGCGGCATGCGCATCCGGAACCAGCGTGCGCACGCGCTCGTCTTTCGGCATGTCTTCGCCGAGCAGCGCGGCGGCCAGCTCGCCCTTGAGCATCATTTCGGGAATCGACGCGCCTGCCGGCAGCCGCTCGCAATTCGACGGATCGCTGTACTCGGCGAGGTGTCCGTCGCCGAGTGTCATCCACGTGACCTTGTCGAGGTCAACGCCATATTCGTGGCGCAAGATGCCGCGAATCCACAGCGCCGTGGTTTGCGTATAGGTGCGCACGCCGACTTTCCTGCCTTCGATGTCCTTCGGATCGAGGTGCCCGAAGTCGATGTTGTACCCGGCGCAGTGATGCTGGAAGCGCCCGGAAATCGGCGTCGGCAGCAGCACGTAGGGCTTGCCGTACGCCTTGGCCTGCAAGAACGTGACGATCGCGAGTTCGCCCGCGTCGAATCTGCTTTCGCGGACCATCGCCTTGAAACCGTTATGCGCCGGAGTCGGCCCGCAGAAGTCCAGGTTCACGAGATCGGAACTCACGCGATTGTCGCGCATCGCCTTCGTCACGGCGTATTCGGCGAGATTGGTGCGCAGCGTCGGCACGCCGGTCAGCGTCGTTGTCATAAATGTCTCTCCTGATGCTTGTATCTTGAGAATCAAATTACAGCCGGACCTCGATGAGGCACGGGCCCGGCTCGCGTGTCGAATTGACCAGCGCCTCGTGAAACGCCTCCGCCGTCTCCACGGCGACGCCCGGCACGCCCATGCTCGTTGCCATCGCCAGCCAGTCGATGCGCGGCTTGTCGATGTCGATCATCGAAAGCGCGCGTTCGCCCGGCGTGCCCGCGCCCATGTTCGCGTACTCGGCCTTGAGAATCGCGTAGCTGTTGTTGGCGAAGACGATCGTCGTGACATTCAGGCCTTCGCGCGCCTGGGTCCACAGCGACTGGATCGTGTACATCGCGCTGCCGTCGCCGACCATGCAGAACACGCGCCGCTCCGGGCAGGCGAGCGCCGCGCCCGTGGCCACGGGCGTCGAATAACCAATCGAGCCGCCCATGTTGTTGATGAGGTCGTGCGGCCGCGCGCCCATGGTCAGACTCATGGATTCGCGGCCAGTGGTAAGCGATTCGTCGACGACGATGCAGTGCTCCGGCAAAGCGGCCGCCAGCGCGTGCGCGATGCTGGTGGGATTGAGCGCGCCCGTCGGCGCGGGCGTCTCGATGCGCGGCTGCACGACAGGCGCTGTGCCGGCGGCGCCGAGCGCTTGCAGCAGCATGTCGAAGGCGAGTTCGCTGTCCTCGTCGGCTTCGACGAACGCATGGACCAGCGTGCCCTCGGCCTTGAGCAGACTGGGCTTGTCGGGATAGGCGAAGAACGCCACGGGCTCGGTGGTCTCGACTGTGACGATGTGCTTGTAGTCCTTGAGAAACGCCATGGCCTGCGGGACCGCGTAGGGAATGCGCGCGATCGGCACGCGGCCCGCGCCGCGCTCGATGCGTGCGCTGAAAAACTGCGATCCCAGCCGTGCTCCAGTGGCGGCGGCCACGCGGCCGGCCTTTTCGAGCGCCGCGCCGCGCGTCGCCTTGTTGGCCAGAATGACCAGCGTCGGCTCGCCCGAGCGCAGCACCTGCGCGATGTGTTCGACGCGCGCGGCGCTCGGCGTCTTGCGACGCGCCACGACAGGCGGCGGCAGCGCGGCCGCCGCGCCCGTTTGCTGCCACGAGGTGTCGCCAGGCAGGATCAGGGTGGCGATCTGCCCCGGATGTTCGCTGGCTTTCGCCACGGCCTGAGCAGTGTCCCAGGCCACGGTGTCCGCCGATTCCGCGCGGCGCACCCAGTGACTGAGCGGCCGCGCGAGGCCTTCGATGTCCGAGGTGAGCGGCGGGTCATACCTGAGGTGCGACACCGAATGCTCGCCGACGACGTTCACCATGCCCGACGACGCGCGCTTCGCGTTGTGGATATTCGCGAGGCCGTTCGCGAGTCCCGGCCCGAGGTGAAGCAGCGTCGATGCCGGCTTGTCCTTCATCCGGTACCAGCCGTCCGCGGCCCCCGTGGCCACGCCCTCGAACAGGCACAGCACGCTGCGCATCTTCGGGTTGTCGCCGAGCGCGGCGAGGAAATGCATCTCCGACGTGCCGGGGTTGGCGAAACAGATATCGACGTCCTGGCCGACCAGGGTCGCGACGAGACTTTCGGCGCCGTTCATCAATAGCCTGCCATGTCGCGTGCGAGACCGACCACGCCGTAGGTGCGCTGCGGCGCCGACATCAGGAAGCGGTAGCCCTCTTCGCTCAGGCGTCGATGGTTCTTGGCCGTGACGTGCGGATGGCCGACCACGACGTTGTGCTTCTTGCAGGTCTCGACGATCTGGCGCATTGCATCGACAACTTCGGGATGCTCGTACTGGCGCGGCAGGCCCAACTCCTGGCTGAGGTCGCCCTCGCCGATCAGGATGAAGCCGATGCCCGGCACGTTGGCAAGCATGTCGTTGAGGTTGCCGATCGCCTGCGTGCTCTCGCACATCAGCCCGACAAGAATCTCGCCCTGCGGCGCGAGCGGCCATACGTCGGCCTTTTCGTAATACTCCTGCATCGAAAGGCCCCAGTAGCGCGCGGCATTGGCGGGACCGTCGCCGCGCACGCCCTTCGGCTCGTACAGCGGCGCGCTCTTGGGCCGCGCATAACGACAGGATGCGACTGCGTTGTAGGCCTGCTCGACGGTCGCGACGTGCGGCCAGATCACGCCGTACGCGCCGCGATCGAGCACCTGCTTGGCAAAGCTCTGATTCATCTCGACGCCGTTAGCCGGGATGCGCGCAATCGGCGTGACCTTCGTCGCCACCGACGCGGACTCGACGATCTGCTTGCGGCTCAGCATGTACTGCAGCGCATCGCCGAGCGCGCTCACGTCATACGGGTTGTGCTCCATCTCGAAGACGATGCCGTCATACGGCGAATCGCTCATCTCGATGGCGGTCTGCTTGTCGAGTTTGGAGAAGGCCGCGTGTGCGGTCTTGCCCGATTCGAACGCGCGAATGATGCTGTTCAGGCGGATAGTGGACATGTTGATCTCTCTGTCTCGCCCGGCGGCGTCACTTCATGCCGCCGGAGCGCGTTGGGCAATGGTCGGTTAGCTCAGGTCCGGATACAGCTTCTGCGCGGTCTTGCTGAAGATCCAGCCGCGGTCTTTCTCGCTGAGACAGGCGAGCCCTTCTTCAGCGTTCGCGAGAATCTCCTTGAGCGTGCCCGGCGAGGTCGGAAAGTTCGAGCCCCACGCGAGGCGCTCTGCGCCGAAAGCCTCGACGACGCGCGGGAAGAAGGTCTCCGCGCTCGCCTTGTCCTTCTTCACGTCGCCGAAAATGCGTGGCGTGAGCTTCAGATAAATGTTGGGCAGGTCGGCCAGCGCGAACAGGCTCGCTGCGTTCGCATACGGCGGGCCGTCGAGCACGTCGGGACGCCCGAGGTGATCGAGGATGATGTTCACGCCCGGAAACTTCTCGGCCAGCATGCGCACCTGAGGCAAGCCGACCGGTCCGGTCTGGATGCACATCGGCAACTTCAGTTCGGCGAGCATCTCCCATGCCCTGAACGACTTCGGGTTATCGAGTTCGCTCGGGTCGAAGTCTTTGGTCGAGCCGCCGGTAAAGATGCGCAGGCCGGCAAGGCCGCGCGCGGCCCAGCTTACGATCACCGCCTGCACGTCGTCGGCCAGCATATCCACGGAGCCCACGGCCGCGAGCCGGTCCTTGTACTGGTTGCAGCCGTCCACGACGTAGCTGTTGTCGAAGCCGTAAGTTGTCGACGAGTGCACGACGGCGGCCTTCGCCACGCCGGCTTCGTCCATGGCCTCGATCAGCGCCTCGACGGTGTTGGGCCGCTCCTGCGACCACTCCGAGCGCTTGCCGAAGAGCGGCGCGGGCGGGTAGCGCGTCTCATCGTCCGAAATGATGTGGGGATGAATGTCGATGATGTTCATGATGTCCGTCCAGCTATCGCTCCGTTACAGTCCCTTGGATTTGAGGTGCGCGTCCAGACGCGGATAGACGCGGCGTGCATTGCCTTCGAAGATCGCGTGCCGGTCGGCGTCGCTCAAAGCCGAGCAGGCGTCGACGTAGCGCTTCGTGTCGTCGAAGTACTCGCCGGTGTCCGGATCGCGGCCGCGCACCGCGCCGATCATTTCCGATCCGAACAGCACGTTGCTCGTCGGCACGACCTTGGTCAGCAGTTCCACGCCTGGGTGGTGATACACGCAGGTGTCGAAGAAGACGTTGTTCAACAGCCCTTCGAGCGGTCGCTTCGCCATCTCCAGCGACATGCCGCGATAGCGGCCCCAGTGGTAAGGCACCGCGCCGCCGCCGTGCGGAATCACGAGGCGCAGCGTCGGGAAGTCCTTGAACAGATCGCCTTGCAGCAGTTGCATGAAGACCGACGTGTCGGCGTTCAGATAATGCGCGCCGGTGCCGTGGTGGCACGGGTTGCACGAAGCGGCGACGTGGATCATCGCGGGCACGTCCAGATCGCACAGCGCCTCGTAGAGCGGATACCACTCGCGGTCCGTCATCGGCTTACCGGTCCAGTAGCCGCCGCTCGGGTCGGGATTCAGATTGCAGCCGATGAAGCCCATCTCCTCGACGCAGCGGCGCAGTTCGGCAACCGAGTTCTTCGGCGGCGCGAGCGGCGACTGCGGCAACTGGCACACGGGCACGAAGTTCTCCGGGTACAGATCGCAAACGCGGC
Organism: Paraburkholderia sp. MPAMCS5; assembly: GCF_036016995.1. NCBI lineage: Bacteria > Pseudomonadati > Pseudomonadota > Betaproteobacteria > Burkholderiales > Burkholderiaceae > Paraburkholderia > Paraburkholderia sp. MPAMCS5. The sequence continues at coordinate 737,117 of NZ_JAYXBK010000001.1, read as the reverse complement.
GCACGAGGTTGTTCGACACCTCGGCCCATTCGAGGCTCGTGCGTTCGTTGCCGAGGTGGTGGCTCATCAGGCCCGCGATCGGCGAGAACAGCGTGAGGTCGCCGCCGCGCTCCTTTTGCAGGCGCAACTGGCCGTTGCCCACGCCTTCGCGGATTTCGTCGTCGCTGACGCGCGCGCCCGAGAGCGGCGGCGCATTGGCCGGATCGTTGGCCGAGTCGATCTGCTTTGCGCGCCAGTCGCGAAAGGAGGCGGGGACGGTCGTGAAATGACCGTGGCAATCGATGATCATGTGTGTGTGTTCCGTCTGGAGTTCAAGGCACAGTGCGATGCGGACGTCACGCGCGGGGATCGACGAACAGCTCGCTCATCGACATGCGCCGCGGCGTCAGGCCCTGCTTGAACGCGGTGGCTTCGAGCGCCTCGATCGTCTTGCGGTTTTCCTCGATGCCATAGGGCAGCGGATCGTGACCGACGATCTTGCGCAGCTCCAGATACTTTTTGTTCTTCTTGTCGGTGAGTTGACCCGCGTCGAGCTTCGCGAGCCAGTCCTTCTTGGCTTTGTCGAACGCGTCGTAGATGGACTTTGCCACCCACGGATGCTCGGCCAGCACTGAGTCCTTCACGACGATCGTGCCGTGCATCGGGTAGACGCCGGTGCGCGCGTAATACTCGGCCTCCAGTTCTTCCGCATTCGGGAAGAGGTCGGGATAGTCGGCCTCCACTTCCTTCCAGCCGCCCGTCGGGTCGCCCGTGCGGCCAATGCCGGCGTTGCCGTGAAAGCCCGCCACCAGTTCGCCCTTCTCCATCATTTCCGCCAGCGAAGTGCCGGCGGGCGCGTGAATCACATTCGGCGGCAGCTTCAGTTGCGTGACGTGTTCCTCGTCGTCGACGACCCAGGTTACCTTCGACGAATCCAGTCCGAATTCGTCCATCAGCACCTGACGCGTCCAGGCGCCGGTCGTCACCGAATAGGCGCGCACGCCGACCTTCTTGCCTTCCAGATCCTTGGGCGTCCTGATACCCGCGTCCGGGCGCACCAGCAACCCCGAATGGTGGAAGCGCCGCACCACGAAAATAGGCAGCGCGACGAACGGCGCGCCATAGGCCCGGGCGATGATGTAGGTCGTCGGCGCCAGCTCGCAAACGTCGAACTCGACGTCGCGGACCATGCGGCGAAACGCGCCGATTTGCGGGTGGACGGTGATGAACTCGGCATCCACGCCTTCGATGGGAATGGAACCGTCGCGGATCGCAGCGGTATGCGGATGCTCGGCAATCGCGAGCTTGAGATGGACTTTCTGGGTCAACTTAGTCTCCTTTGACTTGGACAATCGGATCAGCCTGCCTCTGACCGCTGCTTCATGCCGGTTGCGGGCACGTTGCAAAGGCTCATCAGGGCGATCTCGTTGACCGAATGATGTTTCGGCGCCCGTTTTCAGTCTATTGAATTAAGCCGCGCGAGCGTTAACCGTTTGGTAAAGGCGTGGCCGGACAAGCGCACGCCGAGGCGCGCGGACCGGGGCGCGAGGCCTTGCGCGACGCGGTTGCCATGCGGTTTGCTGTTGCAGATTATTGAAGAATGAAGGGTCGCCGTCGATGACCGGAAGGCGCCTGGCGGCCGTTTCGAGGGCGGCGTTGTCGGAGAAATGCGGGCGCTGCGGCGCTTGAGTGCACGGCGATGTTGAGCCGATAGCTAACCGCAAAACGGCCACGCGCCGCTCGCGACAAAGTCAATCCGGCCTCACATCGTGCAGTCTTTGCTGTACCAGTAGTTGACGCGTCGCTGCGCGTGGTGCAGTGCACCGGGATAGATGTCCGCGTCCGTCACCTCGTTGTATCCGGCCGTCAGCAGCACCGACACTTCGCTCGTCAAAAGCGCGTGTGTAGGTGCGGCACCCTGCCGGAGCGCGGCAAGATCCTGACACTCGTGAGGGGTGATATGACGGGGCATGACGCGTGTGCTCGACACGGTGTCGGCGGGCGGCGCGGCGCAAGCCGCCAGTAATGCAGGAAGCGCCAGCCACGCAAGAATGATCTTCATCATGGTCTCCACTTTCGAGAAAACCGGGAACATCACGATGAAGTTTAGAGCGGCGCAACTGTCCGAACGCTGGCGGCGCGCTGACAAATACGCCATCTGCGGCGAGCGGCGCAGATGAGCGCCCGCGGCAACGGAATCCCGTCAACGCGCCTGCGTGGAGGCGCGCAGCCGGTTCCCCGCGACCGCCGACGCGCCCGCGCGCGCCGCCGTATCGGCGGCAGTCTGGAGACGCTGCGCGGCCTCCTCGAGACACGAGACCATGAGCTGCGCGCTCGGCGTGAGGCCGCGATTGCGATTCCACAGCACACCGGCCGGGCGCAGCAGCCGCGGCAGGCTTAACGGAAGCGTATGCAGCGGTTGTGCCGTGTCGCCGCCGGGCGTGCCCGCCATCACGGCGATGAAATCCGAAATTTGCAGATGCGCGCGCGCGACGTGAATCGAGAGCGTTTCGATGTAGTTGCTGGTCAGCGGCACGTCATGCGCTTCGAGCGCCCGCTCCAGCGGATCACGCAATATCGAGCCGGGCGGCGGCAGTATCCACGGATAAGGACGCAGATCCGACCATGCCAGCGTCTTCCTGCGCGCCAACGGATGATGACGGCCCGTCATCAGCGTGACCGGCTCTTCGAGCAACTCTCTTTCCTCGAAGCTGCCGAGCGTGTCCGGCGCGGGCAGACGCCCCACGACCAGATCGAGATGACCTTGCCAGAGTTCGGGCAGCAGCGACGCCGTCGTCCCTTCCGTCACCATCACGTTGGTGCCCGGCGAGCGCTGCTTCAACAGGCTCAGCGCCTGCGGCAGCAGCACGGAAGCCGAAGCGGGCAGCATGCCGATGTGAACCTTGCCCTCGGTCCCCGAGCTGAGCGCCTTCAACTCGTCGCGCGCCTGATGGAGGATCGTCAGCATCTCGCGTGCATGGCGAATCAGACAATCGCCGTAGGGCGTGGGCACGAGACCCTGCGCCGTGCGTGAGAACAGCATGAGGCCGAGACCCTTCTCAAGCTCGGCTAACGACTTCGAGACGGCAGGCACGGTCACATGCGTGACGTCGGCCACCTGAGTCAGATTGCGGTATGTATCGATCGTGACGAGCAGGCGCAGGTGCCGCGCCTTCAGGTTGATCTGCAGGTACCAGTCGAGCGCTGACACGTCGTGTATCTCCGCGGGTTCGCCATCTCTTCAAGGAACAGGTGCGCGTCAATCCTTCGGCTGCAGCGCGTGCAAAGTCATGCCGAGAGAAATCGACGTGAAATAGCCGATCGTGACGAGCAGCTCGGCAATCGCCGCCCGCCCGAGCCCGGCCTCGTAACGGGCAAAGCGCGCGTCGTCGATGGCGCCGCCCGCGAGGATGTCGCAGACCGCGTCGCAGACGAGGCCAAGCCGGCCGTCGCCTGCCTCGGGCCGGCGTTGCTCCACGATCGCCTCGACCACCGCCTCGGGAATGCCCGCCTTCAACGCATGCCGTCGATGATTGGCGATCACGTACGGCGCCTTCCAGAAGACCGCCGTCGAAAGAATGGCGACTTCGCTCTCCGCTTCGCTGAGCACGGGCGAGCGATCGACATGGGTGCCGATGATCTCCATGCCTTCGGCCAGTGCCGGATTGTGCAGCCAGATATTGAACGGCGTGGGAATGCGCCCGCGCCCTTCGCCCAGCCGCGCAATGACGTTGCGCTGGGCGCCGGTGGCGTTGTCGGGGTCGATACGTTGAAGTCGGTTGTCGGTCATTCCAGTGTTCTTCCAGTGTTCTTCCTGTGTTCTTCCAGTGACGAGGTGTTCAAGCAGCGACGCTCACAATGGCTCGTAGGGTTTTCCACGGACCATCAGCGCGCCGCAGATACGGCAAATCCATCGGCATTCGTTTGCGGGCGTGCGCCAAAGAAGCCGGTAGTGGCATTGGTGCGCGCCGCCCGCGCCGCCCGCGCCGCCATTAGCAGTCGCCATGATCGCTGGCCTACAAGAGGCTGCTCGGCCAGGGAATATGGATGATCTGATCGAAAACGCCATAGATGAGCGCCGTCACGCAAGCCGCGAGGATCAGGCTGAGCCGCCAGGGCTCGCGTCCTTCTATGCGCATGAACGCGACGATGACGATCGGCACCGTCGGGATCATGCCGATCACCGACATGCACACCAGAAATCCGACGAACCATCCGAAGAACCTCGCGGCGCGCATCAGCGTCACTTTGTTCGGCAGCTTTTCTGCGTGATCGCTCGACACGTCCATGTGGATGCCGACCTCGGCGTGTGCCGCGCCCGCGTGTGCCGGAATGACGAGTACCTTGTAGAGAAGACTGCAGGTTCCGGCGATCACCAGAATGCTCGCGATAACAGTCGGCCCAATGCGCGCCATCAGCAGCCAGCTTTGCGCCGTCACCAGCATGTAGATTCCAATGCCGATGAAAAAGACATAGACCAGATCTTCGAGCTTGACGACGATCTTGCCGCTCGGCCTCAGCCGCGCGAGGCCGCCCGCGCGTAGCGCGCTGAACAATGGCTTGAAAAAGACCAGCGCCGCGAGCGTGAGCAGAACCATCACGACGGGGCGCGTCACCCAGTCCGTGCCGTAGCGCACGAACGAGATCGACATGTAGCGCTCCATCAGCACGCCGAGCACGAGACCGAGGATCAGCGGCGGACGCGCCCATTTCAGACGCTTCATGGTCCAGCCGATCACGCCGGCGATCAGCAGCACGAACAGATCGCCCCAGCTACGCGAGCCCTGAAACGCGCCTACGTAGATGATGGGCATGATGACCGGCAGGATGAGCGTGTAGCGCAGCGTCGAAATCTTCGCGAATTGACCGCTCAGCAGAAAACACAGGCCCGCGCCGAAAATGTTGGCGAGCGCGATGGACCAGACCATCGAATAAGTGAAGTCGAGATGCTTGGTCAGCATGTCGGGGCCGGGGATGAAGCCGTGCACCATCATCGCCCCGAGCAGAATGGCCTGCGCGGCGCCGCCCGGCACGCCGAACGAGAGCATCGGCACGAGGCTGCCGCCTTCCCGCGCATTATTGGCCGCTTCCGGCGCGATCACGCCGCGCACGTCGCCCTTGGTGAACGATTGCTTCGCGCCCTTCGAGGTCTGAAGCGCGTGACCGTAGGCAATCCAGTCCGTCACCGCGCCGGTGATGCCCGGCACCGCACCGAGTACCGCGCCGAGCCCGCCGCAGCGAAGAATCAGAAACCAGTTGCGAAAACTGTCGACGACGCCCTGCTTCATCCCCTCACGCGAACTGAACTGCACGTTCTCGGCGATTGCCGTACGTCGAATGGCCAGCTCGCACAACTCGGGCAATGCAAAGATGCCGAGGATGATCGGCACCAGCGGAATACCGTCCTGCAAATAAAGGATGTCCCCGGTCCAGCGCATTTGTCCGGTTGCGACGTTGGTGCCGATCATGCCGACCAGAATGCCGAAACACGCCGCGACCACGCCTCGCAGCGGGGCATTTCCCGATAACGCCGACACCATCGAGACGCCGAATATCGTGAGCCCCAGCATTTCGGGCGTGCCGATCGAGAGCACGAAAGGCCGCACCAACGGCAGCGAAAACGCCAGGATGATCGCGCCGATCAGGCCGCCGAACAGCGAGGACATGTAGCACGCGCTCAATGCGCGCGAGGCCTCGCCACGCTTTGTCATGGGCAGACCGTCGAGCACGGTCGCCTGCGAAGCCGCATGGCCCGGCACGCCGAACAGCACGGCCGGAATCACGTCAGAAGTCGTAATGACGGAAGCCATGCCGAGCAGCATTGCGAAGGCCGCGTAAGGGTCCATCGTGTAGGTGAACGGCACCAGTAACGCGAAGCCCGTCAAGCCTCCGATGCCCGGCAGCAGCCCGATCGACAGTCCGACCACCACGCCGAAAACAAGGAAGATCAGACGGTTGAATTGCAGGAGTGTCGACAGCGCATGGCCTGCTGCCAATAGCGTTGCGTCGTTGAAAAATTCCATGCGTCATCCTGATGAAAGGGCTAGCCCGGTCGGCTCGCGTGATGAGTTCAGTCGGCAAGCGACGGATAAAGAACCTTCGCCGTACGGCCCCAGACCCATGCGCGCTCGTCGTCGCCGAGACCGGCGAAACATGCGCGTCCCTGATCGATCAGCTTCTTCAGCGGTCCCGCGGAAGCCGGATAGTTCGAGCCGAAGGCCAGATGATCCGCGCCGAACACCTTGGCGAGGTGCGGGAAAAACGCCTCTGCGCCGCCGGGCGCCGCCTGCGCGAGATCAAAGGTGCGCGGCGTGATCTTCAGATACACGTTGTCGTATTTCGCCAGCTCGAAGAGCGCCGCGCAGCGGGCATACGGCGGGCCGTCTTCGAGATCGGGCCGCGCGCAATGATCGAGGGCGATCTTCACCGTGGGAAAGCGCTCCGCCAGTTCGGACACCATCGACAAACCGTCGGGCGTCGTCTGCACCGCCATGGTCATGCCGATTTCGGCGCAACGCTCCCAGATCGGGAAGGTCGCCGGATTGACGAGCCAGCTTGCATCGCCTTGATGGGTCGCGCCGCCTGTGAACAGCCGGATTCCGCCCATGCCGTTGGCGAGCCAGTGATCGAAGGTCTGCAACGCATCGGGCGCGAGCAGATCGAACGAATACACGCCCGTGAAGCGCTTTGGATACCGCGCCACGCTGTCAGCCACGTACGCGTTGTTGTGACCGTAGGTCGTCGACGAATGCACGATCGCGGCTTTCGCGACGCCCGCCTCGTCCATCTCCGAGATCATCTGCTCGAACGTGACGGGGCGCGTGGCGGACCACTTCGAGCGATGGCCGTGTTGCGGCGCGATCGGATAGCGCCCGCTGTCCGCGGAGATGATATGCGGGTGGATGTCGATGATTTCGGGTGTCATGTCATTAAACCTCTGGGTGATTTCGCGCTCAATGGGAACTGAAGATGAGCTTGCGTGCGCTTTCGAGCTGCGGCTCGGGTGTCGCGTAGAGCTTGCCGACAATCTGTTCCACCGCGTTGCCGTCGATCGGGTCGATCGGGTAGCCCGATGTTTTCATCGCCGCGATAAACGCGGGATCGGCGATCGTCTTTGCGAAGGCATCGCGCAGCGCATCGAGACGATCCTCGGGCACGCCGTTCGGTACGGCGATGGGCCGCCCCGCCTGGAACGGCAGCAGGAACAGGTTGAAGAGCGCCTTGACGTCGGGGTTGGTGATATAGGCGCTCAGATTCGGAATATCGGCGAAGGGCGCCGGGCTGTTCCAGCCGAGATGCAGCAGCACTTTCATCTTGCCGTTGGCGAGCATGCGCACCGGCTCGCCCTGCTGCAGGCCGTCGATGGTCGAGGCCCAACCGTCCACTTCGCCGCGCTGCATCGCCAGATAAACTTCGCCGCGACCGGTATAGCCGGGCACGATGCTCATCTTCGCGCCCAGATACTCGTCGAGCAGCGCGGGCAGCGTGCGGTCTTCGTTGGCGAAACCCGTCGCGCCGATGTACATCTTTTTCTTCGTGAGATCGTCTGCCGTGGTCACGCCGGAACGCGTCATCGAAACGAGGCAGTATTCGACCTTGTTGAGACTGCCGAGCCAACGCACCTTGCGCGGATCGAACCGGTTCTGTCTCGGATCGAGCAACGGGATATAGAGGTTGTTTCGCTGCAGGAAACCGATCACGGTTCCGTCATTGGGCTGCCTGGATTGCAGCGAGGCGGCCGCGACCATGCCCCCGGCTCCGACGACATTCATCACCACCGCGTGCGGCTTGCCGGGAAGGTAGTTCACGAAAAAGCGCGCGAACTGGCGCGCGATGATGTCCGTGGGCGTGCCCGCGTCGGCGCTCACGACAAGCGTCACGGTCTTGCCGTGGTAGAAATTTTCGACCGACTGACCATACGCGCGCCCGGTAATCGCCATCGCGGCAAGGCTGATCAGCGCCGCGCAAGCGCGAATTGCGGTCCTGTACTTCATGGTCGTCCCTGTCTCCGATAATGGTCCGTGATCCGCTGTCGTTGCAAAACGGGACGGTTGCCGTCCCGGTGCGAATCGCGTTGTCTCCGTTCATGTATTGAGTGAACGCAGTCAAATTCTGCCAGCGCGCCGACAGGGGTCAATTGAGAAAAACGGCGGGGGGATTGAGGAAACGGTTAAGGCGCGCGACGGGGAGCGGCGGCAGCGTCGGAGAAGTCGGCGTGAAGGTGGCGTGAAGGTGGCGTGAAGGTGGCGTGAAGGTGGCGTGAAGGCCGGAGCGAAGGTGGCGTGAAGGATCGGACACGCCCCGCGCGCTTCGGCGCGCGGCGCTCAGGCGCGTCAGGGCGCGGGCGTCCGGCGCGTCGCCTTGCCCTTCTCGGCGAGCCGTCCGGCAGCTTCCTGGAGGCACGCGACCATGAGTTGCGCGCTGGGCGTGAGGCCGCGATTGCGGTTCCACAGCACGCCGGCGGGGCGCAGCAGCCGGGGCAGGCTTAACGGAAGCGTATGAAGCGGCTGCGCGGGATCGTTGGCGGGCGTGTCGGCCATCACGGCGATGAAATCCGAGACTTGCAGATGAGCACGCACGACGTGAATCGACAGCGTTTCGATGTAGTTGTTGGCGAGCGGCACCTCGTGCGCCTCGAGCGCGCGCTCAAGCGGATCGCGCAGTATCGAGCCGGGCGGCGGCAGTATCCACGGATACGGAAGCAGGTCCGTCCATTTCAACGTTTTCCTGCGGGCCAACGGATGATGACGGCCCGTGACCAGCGTCACCGGATCTTCGAGAAGCTCTCTCTCCTCGAAGCTGCCGAGCGTATCCGGGGGAGGCAGGCGGCCCACGACCAGGTCGAGGCGGCCTTGCCAGAGTTCGGGCAGCAGCGAGGCCGTCGTGCCTTCGAGCACGCCGACATTGGTGCCCGGCGAGCGCTGCTTGAGCAGGCTCAGCGCCAGCGGCACCAGCACGGAGGCCGAGGCGGGCAACATGCCGATGTGGATCTTGCCCTCGGTGCCCGAACTGAGCGCCTTCAGTTCGTCGCGCGCCTGATGCAGGATCGCGAGCATCGCGCGCGAGTGGCGAATCAGGCATTCGCCGTAGGGCGTGGGCACGAGACCCTGCGCCGTGCGCGAAAAGAGCGTCAGTCCGAGCCCCCGTTCGAGTTCGGCGAGCGACTTCGAAACGGCCGGCACGGTCACATGCGTGACGTCCGCGACTTGCGTGAGGTTGCGGTATGTGTCGATAGCCACGACAAGATGCATGTGCCGCGCCTTCAAGTTGATCTGAAGGTACCAGTCCAGCTCCGACACGTCGCGCCCCCTTTTACCAACTCGTTAAGCCCGAGGCCATTTTACTCAATTGCCCGGCCGCGCAGTTCGCAGGCACGATCGCGATGCGCCTCCCGGCGCATCCTGGCCGCATCGATTCATGACAACATGCCGGTAGAACCGGCGTACGGAGACAGCCGATGACCCCGACGTTCACCCGACGCCGCTTCTTGCGCGGCGCCGGCCTTCTCGGCCTGAGTGTCGCCGCGAGCGGACTCGCGGCGCCCTATCTCGCGCGCGGCGCGGCCACCCAGATCCGGATCGTCAGCAACCCTGGGCTCGAGAACGCCACCCTGAACGCGCTGATGGACGAGATGGGCTATTTCAGGCAATTCGGCGTCAATGCGTCGATTGTGCAGATTCCCGGCGCGACCGGTCCCTTCGACGCCATCTGCGCCGGCGCCGCGCACGTGTGCATGGTCTCGGGCTACAACGGCGTGCTGTCGCGGATCGCGCAAGGCGCGAGGGTCAAGATTGTCGGCGCGGGGATGAAGAAATGCGCGCTGACGGTCTTTGCGAGGCCCGATGAAATCAGGACGCTCGCCGATCTGAAGGGCAAGACCGTCGCGGTCGGCCCGCGTCTCGGCCTCCTGCATACGCTGATGCTTCAGCTCATGAAGGAAAAAGGGCTCGACGCCTCGCAGGTCGATTTCGTCGACATGGGCAGCAACGACCAGTGCCACGAGGCCGTGGTAAAGGGCGAAGCCGACGCCTGCTGTGCCAGCATCTCGCATCTGAACGACGCGGACGGACTCGTCGTGATCCGCGACGCCAACCTGTGGCAAGCGCTGCCCCAATGCACTTTCCAGACCGCCTATGCCTCCGATGCCGCGCTCGTGGACAGGCATGAGGGACTGGTCGCGCTCATGGCCGCGTACGGCGCGCTCTACGACTATCTGATGTCGCCGGCATCGCGCGAGGCCTTTTTTGAAGCACGCAGGCATGCGCAGAGGAAGTTCGACAAGGCATCCGCGCAGGCCATCTGGGATTTCAACGAGACCGAGCGGCCCTACTCGAAAGACCTGTCGCTGACGAGCGGCGAGATCGGCTATCTGCAGGACATGTTCATCGGCGTGGGCAGTCTGAAGCGGAAGCAATCCTTCGCGGAAGTTGCCGACATGTCGGCGGCGAAAGCCGCGGCGAAGCTGGTTGGCTGAATCGGAGAACGCCGCGAGTTTCGGGCGTTGCCAGAACAAGACGCCCCAAAGGCCGGATCGACCTTTGGGGCGTATTCATTCAGGCATCACGACGTCAGAAGGTATGCCGGATGCCCGCAATGATGGAAATCTGCGAGCCGCCAGCCGGGGGCGTGGGAACTGGCGTGATCGTGGTCGCCGAAAGCGCGAGATTGCCGTAGTTGTGGATGTGCTCGCCCGTCAGATAAAGAAACGTGCGCTTGGAGAGCAGGTATTCGCCGCGCAATACGAGCACCAGCGCCTTGTTGTGCGAATGGTCGTACTTGAGTTGCGCCACCATGCCGTCGATATAAATGAACGGCGTCACGGGCACGACGCCCGTCACCCAGAACAGGTTGCTCTTCGGCGTCGAAATGCCTTCGTCGTCGCGTCTGATCCAGCCCACGCCGAACTTGGCCTGGCTGATCTTGAAGTAGCCGCCCAGCGTGAAGCGGCTGTCCGTGAGCTTCGGCGAGGTGAGACCACCCCATGTCGCCGAGGTGCCGCCGTAATTGCGCTCATAGGAAGTGGCGAGGCCCCACGTGTGCCTGTCGTATTTGAGCATCGCCGAATATTCCCGGCATTGGTTCGACGGCGTTGTCTCGCCCGGACAATTCGACGCGGCAGCACTATTACCGGCGACGGCATCGCGGCCGAAGCTGTAGTTCACGCCTGCTTCGAAAGAGCCAAGGAAATAGCGGTAGCTGACGGAGTTATCCGCTCGCGCGTTGGCGATCCCGTTGTCGAGTGTGGTGAGACCCTGGGCGCCCGTTCCAAACGGATTGATGAACGAAGTGGCAAAAAAACGCATCGTGTATTGACGCCCGAAGGTCAGCCGCCCGAATTTTCCGTCGAGACCCACATACGATTGGCGCCCGAACAGACGCCCGCCTTGCCTGGATGTTCCATTGCCCGGCATAAAACCGCCTTGCAGATCGAAGATGGCCCTCGTGCCTCCACCGAGATTCTCGCTGCCGCGAATCCCGAAGTAGGAAGTGGCGGTTCCGTCGCCCATGCGATAAGCGTTGGTGGCGGCGTTTTTGCCCTTCGCCACGTTGTTGACGTACTCCACGCCCTGATCGATCAAACCATATATGGTGACCATGCTGGGCCCTGCTGATTGACTCCCGGCCGCGCTCTCGTCTCCCGCCTGCGCCAATGCCGGCGCCAGGCACATCAACGCCGCGCAAGCGAATGTTGCGGTCCTGTATTCCATGATCGTCGCCGTCTCCTTGAGGTGATCCACTATAGATGTGCCGCGATAGCCAGCTGGGAACAGCCGCCGATCCGGTGTGGACCGTGTTTTTTCGTTTGTTTGTAACGCACTGAAATTTTGCCTGTACGCCGTGGCAGGTCTATTGAGAAAAAAAGCGTCGCGTTTGAGCAAATGGTTAAGCCGGGAGGTCCAGGGTCGCTGGCCAGCGGATGAGGGGCGCGGAAAATGGACAGAATCGCGCCCCGGTCTTTCGAGGATCAATCCGCCCGAGGCAGGGTTTTCTCGCCCCAGCGAAGAGCCTATTGGCCGCATCAAACCGGGTATTGTGGGAGCCGGCAAGTCACCGAAACACGAAACACGAACCACGGCTTTTCGGGCGACGTCAGCAGGCTTTTAAATCTACGGCTCTCCTCGCTGGAGAAAGGTGACTTTTCGTGCGTGCCCAGCATCAGGCCTTCTTTTACTCGCTCTTCTTCGCTCGCCTCGCGGATCAGATCCTGCTTTTCCTCGTGCCGCTGGTTATCTTCCAGATCACGGGCCGCGTATCGTGGTCGGGCATTGCGTTCTCGCTCGAAACGTTCCCGCGCTATCTGTGCTTTCCGATACTCGGCGCATTGTGCGACCGCTATTCGCCGACGCATCTGATGCGCATCAGCCAGACGCTGCGCGCGGCGGTCTGTGTCGCGGGCGTCGCGGCCTACGACATGATGGGGGGAATTGGCTGGCTTATCGCGCTCTCCGCCTTGTGCGGCATGCTCACGAGTCAGGGCATCGTCGCGCGCGAGGTGATGCTGCCGCAGATATTTCGCAGCCATCGCTTCGAGAAGGTGCTGTCCTACTCGCAACTCGCCGATCAACTCGGCCTCGTGCTCGGCCCGCTGCTCGCAGCGCTCCTTCTGACGTGGTGGCGGTGGGAATGGGTCGTCGCATCCGCTGCCGTTCTCTTCTTCGCCGCGGACCTAGCCCTTGCTTACTGGCAAAAAGGCAGCGCATTCGAATTCACCTTGCCTGAAGGCGCACACGGCGCCTGGTTCCGGCCGATCGGCACAGCGCTTTCTCACGTTGCGCATCTGCGTGGCCTGAAGTCCGTCGTCATGCTGGCGGCCGCCGAAAACCTCGTGATCGGCGTCACGCTCGCGACATCCGCGGCCATGGTCACCGGCTATCACCACGCGAGCAGCCGATATTACGCGGGGCTGCAAACGGCGGGCGCGTGTGTCACGATCGCGATCCTTCTGTTGACGGCGAAGGCGGCTTTCTCCCGGCGCACGCTCGGGTTGGTGGCGTTCAGCTCGATCTGCGCCGGCGGGTTGATCGCCGCCGCCAGCCCCGGAATCGCGGGGTACGTCGCGGGTTTTCTGCTAATCGTCGGTTTCGACAAGATGTTCAACGTGTACATTCGAAGCACGCGGCAGAAGATCATCCCGGCTCGCGACTACGGTAAAACCACTGGCGTCGTCATTCTGCTCAACAACATCACGCAGCCGATAGCCGGTCTCGCGGTCGGCATGTTCTCGACGCGTCTCGGCCCAGGCGCCGTCATTCTGGTTCTGTCGGTTTGCATGGGCTGCGTCGGCCTGCTGGTATCTATCGCGGCCCTGCGCAGCAATGGACACCGTTTTCCGGCTGCATCGGCATTGCCATCGCCTCGCGAAGACCCGCACGCGGACGAACCGCGCGCCGGTTAGCCGAGACTGGCTGCCGCAGCCGACCGTGAGCACGGAGCTGAAGATGATCCGCTGGTTTTCGATCGCAGTGCTCGACGCGGGGCTCGTGCTCCAGGCGCGCGCGTGTCGCGTCACGTATATGCATTGAAGGGCGCGCATTGAAGGGCGCGCATTGAAGGGCCGAAGACGGTCAGGGCGCGATTTCCTCGAGACTTCGTTCGCGCGTCTCGGTCATCTTCAAGGCGGCGACCGCGCCGATCACGGCCACCACGGCGAACATCACGAAGACCGAGCCGATGCCGTTCTTGTGCAGCAGCAATCCGGCAAGCGAAGGACCGACCGCCGAGGCCAGCCGCAGCCACGACGTCGCGAGCCCCGTGCTGGTGGCGCGCATCCGTGTCGGATACACCTCCGGCGTGTACAGATAAAGCACCGCCGCAATCGAGCCGACCAGTCCGTAACTCAGCGTGCCGAGCACCATCAGGCTCCACACGTCGTGCGCGGCAAAAAGCCCGAGGCACGCGAACAGGACGGCCGCGAGACAGAAAGCCGACACCGTCCAGTTGCGACGGCCCACACGATCGATCACATACGCGCAGACGAGTAGCAGCGCGACCTGCGCGACGTTCGTCATCGACGCCGCGCGCAGCGCCGTTTGCAGCGGCAGGTGATACACGGAGCGATACAGCGTCGGCAGCCAGTTGTTCAGACTGTTGGCGATGAAAAACGCGCTCGCCCACAGCACCCACACAATCAGCGTGCGGCCGCGATAAAACGGCGACAGCAGTTCGCGCCAGCCCGCGCGCGCATTCATCACGGCCTTGTTGGCCGGCTCGCGACGGCTCGGCTCGATGCGGCGATCGGTGCTCGCTTCCATGTCGCGGACCACGGCGTCGGCTTGCGCGAAGCGCCCTTTCGAAATCAGCCAGCGCGGCGACTCCGGCAAACGCGCGATCACAAGCGCGATCAGGAGACCCGGCACCGCGCCGATCCAGAACATGATCTTCCAGCCGATGACCGGCACGAGCCATGCGCCCATCTGCCCCGTCGCCATCAAACCCACCGGGAAAATCAGTTCGTACAACAGAAAATATTTTCCGCGTCCGTGTGCGTTGGAAAGCTCGCTGATATAGGTCGCGGCGACCGGCATCTCGCCGCCCACGCCGATTCCCTGAATGAACCGGCATACGAGCAGCATCGCGAAACTGCCGCTCAGCGCGCAGCCCATGCTCATCACCGACATGATCGCGATGGCGATGCTCACGCTGCGAATGCGCCCGCGCCGCTCGGCGTACCAGCCGAAGATCAGCGCGCCGATAAATTGGCCCACGTAGCTCGCGCCGATCAGCACGCCGATTTCGAGCGGCTGGATATGCCACAGTCCGATCAGCACGGGAAGCACGAACGCGATCGAGAGCGCGTCGAACGCATCGAAAAACGTCGCGCTGCCGACGATCACGCGCGCCTTCGTATGCCACCGCGAAAACGGCACACTTTCGATCCGGCGAATCAGCGCCGCGCCTTCGGTATCCGCTATGGCATCGACGGCCGCCGCATGCGCTTCTTCACGTCTTACTGCGCCCTCCAGCGCATTGCCTTCCTGCATCGTCGTCTCCTGTTGCGGATGCGCCCGTGGCGCTCGCGCGATGTTGTTGTGGGGGCGCCTCAGGCGCGGCTTCAGCGCCCCGTCGTTGTTATCAATGCAATGCGTACACGGCGATCAGCGCCAGCACGACTACCGCGCCCACGGCCCACGTCCAGTTCCGCGCGCCCGCGCCCGAGGCGGGGTGTGCGGCGCTCAACGTGGCCGTTCCGGCCTCGAAAGAAGCCGCTGCCGGCCCTGCCTCAGCGCCCTGCGGCATCGCCTGCGCCTCGCTGGCCGCGGCCTGCTGCGGCCCGACGACAGCCGCCGTGAAGCGGCCGAAAAATTCCTCCGCCATTCTTCGCGCGACACCATCGATCAGGCGCGCGCCCACTTGCGCGAGACGGCCGCCCACTTGCGCATGCGAGCGATACACGAGCCGCGTGCCGGCGCTGTCGGCGAGCAGATCGACATGCGCGCCGCCTTTGCCGAAGCCGGCCGCGCCGCCCGATCCTTCGAAGGTCATCGAATACGACTGCGGCGGCTGCAAATCGGTCAGCACCATCTTGCCCTTGAAGCGCGCCTTGATCGGGCCGACCGTCGCGGCCATCACCATCTGAAACTGGTTGTCCTCGATGCGTTCGAAGGACTCGCATCCCGGCACCGACGCCTTGAGGATGTCGGGATCGTTCAATGCAGCCCACACGCGTTCGCGCGGCAGCGGCAAAATCTGTTCGCCTGTCAGTTCCATCTGCAAATCTCCTTGTCAGCCGAGAATGTGTTCCCACTTCGCGCGTGTCTTGTCTTGCAACGCCTTGCTCGCCTCCGCGACCTGCGGAAACTCGTGCAGGAAGTCGAATGGGCGGCACGCGTCGATAATGGCTTTCGAGTTGAACGGCGCCTTGTACGGATTCGCAATCGACATCGGATCGTTCTTCGAGCCCATGCCGCGTTTGACGATGTCGATATCGATGTCCGGATCGGTGCGCGTGGCGACAGCCCACATCACTTCCTGAAGATTGGCCGGATCGATGTCGTCGTCCACCACGATCGAATAGCGCGACATGTAGGCGCCCACGCCGCACTGGCTCATGATGTGAGCCGCCTGGCGCGCGTGTCCCGCATAGCGCTGGCGAATCGACACCACGTTGAACATCCGCGCGCCGCCGATTTCATGCGCCCACACGCCGGCGACATCCGGCACGCCGGCTGCCTGCAATGCATCGACGAGCAGCGCCGAGCGCATTACGGCTTTCGAATACGAATAGTCGTTGGGCGGTTTGGCCGGCGGGCTGCCCATGATGATCGGGTTATTGCGGTAGTAGATGCGTTCGATCGTCACCACGGGCGCCGTTTCGGCCTTGCCGGGGTAATAGCCGTGAAATTCGCCGAACGGTCCTTCGATGCGGACATCGCCGGGATGTGCATAGCCTTCGATCACGATCTCCGCCGCGCAAGGAATCGGCAAATCCGTCAACTGCGCTTTCACCACCGAAACCGGCTTCTTCAGAATCGCGCCGATATAGTTGTACTCGCACATGCCGAACGGCACTTCGATGCCTGAAATCAGATAGCCGAGCGGGTCGCAGCCGATCACGATCGCCACCGGAAACGGCTTGCCGGCCTTCATGTGCTTGTCGTACTGAATCGCGCCGTGCTTGCCCGGAATCATGTCGAGGCCGACGTGATTGCGATCGTGGATCATCACGCGATACGTGCCGACATTCGTCCAGTTCGAGTCGAGGTCTTTCGTCACCACCATGCAACCCGTGCCGATGTAGCGGCCGCCGTCCTTCTCGTGCCACAGCGGCGCGGGAAACGAGAACAGATCGACGTCGTCGCCGGACTGGATGTTGTCGAACACCGGGCCGCTCGTCACTGTCACCGGGTCGTACTCCGGCGCGTGCGACTGCCATTGTTTCGGCTTGCCGCGCAATGTCTCCACGAGCGCGCGATGGCTCGCCTGATGGCCCACGCGCAAAATCGACGAGAGCCGCGCGGGGCTCGCCGTGCTGCACGTGAGCACGCGATGCCCTTGCGGATAGTCGGGAATGTCGTCGAAAAGCAGCGCGGCGGGCCGCTCCTTCTTCACGTTCAGTTCGCTGATCGCGCCCAGTTCCAGATTCCAGTGCGCGCCCGATACGTCGGTCAGCTCGCCGAGCGCGCGCGCCTCATCGAGCCATGCTCGCAGATCGAGCGAATGGGAGGTCGAGTTCTCTGTCACGTCGTGTGTCTCCGATAGTTTGGCTGCGTGTGCCGTGTGTGCCGTGTGTGCCATGTGTGTGCCGTGTGTGTCACGCGGGTGCCATGTGTGTGCAATGCGTATGCAATGCGTGGGTCGTGCTGCCTGCCGCGCGTGTTGCCTGTCGTGCGCGATGATGGCGACGCCTCTTCACCTCATGACCGTCACATTGAAGCAAGGCGTTGCGGCGCGCAAACGACCATCCTTCATATCAGGGATGAAAGCGATTCATGCGTTTCGCCACGCATCAATCGAGCGCATCAATCGAGCGCGCCTGGCGTCGCGCCCGACGGCTCGCGCCGGCCATAACCGCCCGCGTATTTGAACGTGCCTTGCGCGGTCGCGATCAGCGTCGCCGAATCGATCCACGCCTCGCCGCGCGCGAAATAGACGGACCTGCCCTTGCGTTCGAGAAAGCCCTTGGCGATCAGCGTCTCGCCCACTCCCTTGTCGAGAAAGTTGAGCGTGAGCGACAGCGTCACCGCGTGTATCGGCCGCTCCGGATCGGCGCTAAAGAGGCCCGCGTAGCCGCAGGCCGCATCGAGCAAGGTCGCCACCACGCCGCCTTGCAACACCCGCTGCCGGTTCAGCAAACCGGGCTGCAAACATAGACGAAACTCCGCATAGCCATCGCGCCACGCGGTGCGTGACACGCCCAGGCTGGCAAGAAACGGATTTTCCCGCACATCGATATCCACTGTTCTTCTCTCCCTTCCGCGCGCGAGCGGGCCGTTTCACTTCGGGCCTTGCGCCCGGCGCTTCTCGTTGTTCCTGCGCGGCCCGGCGTATTGAGGTACCGGGTTTGTAACCATTGATAAATATGCGCCGATAGACGACGCTTCGCTCGACCGGACCAAGAGTGCATGAGCGCTTTCGACGCGCGCAAACTAACTTTTCTCATGCCGGCATGAAAAAGTTTCATTTCCTCGGGGTCTGTAACCAGTCGATCATCCGTGCATTCGGGCAGCTTTGCGCGTCGCCGCCAAGCGAGGCTGTCGCGCCTTGCGCCGAGCGACGCACGCGCCGGTGAAAACCGTTACGATCCAACTACCACGCGTTCTTGCATTGCGCTGATATCACGCTGAGATTCAGATGAGACCCTATATCCCTTCGCTTCAGAGCCTGCTCGCGTTCGAAGCCGCCTCGCGGCATTTGAGCTTCACCCGCGCAGCCCAGGAACTCGAATTGACGCAGACGGCCATCAGCCATCAGATCAAGACGCTCGAAGACCGGCTCGAAATCAAGCTGTTCGTGCGACGCCGCAATGTCCTCACGCTGACGCCCGCCGCGCGCGAATATCTCGATTCGGTGCACGAGGCGATCAATCTGTTGTCCATCGCCACGGCTCACGCGCGCAAGAAAAAGCCGAGCACCGTGCTCACTGTCACGTGCCTGCCCACTTACGCGGTCAAATGCCTGATTCCCGCGCTGCCCGAATTCCAGCGCGCTCACCCGGACATCACGGTGCATGTCGCCACCAGTTCCACCTTCAACGAGTTCGACCGCAACAGTTACGACGTGGCGATTCGTTACGGCTCGGGGCGCTGGGCGGCCGCGCGTTCCGACCGGCTGCATGGCGAGGAATTCTTTCCCGTCTGCTCGCCTGCCGTGCTGGCCGAAGCCGGCCAGTTCGACTCCGTGGAAGAGGCGCTTTCGCGCATGCGCCAGATTCGCACGTACTTCTATTCGATGTATCAGGACGACTGGCCCGCATGGCTCGAAGCGGCCGGACGCGGGCCCGTCGAATTCGCCGGCGAGTCGGTGTTTCATCTGCAACTCACGTCGCTCGCGGCGGCCGTGGACTCCGTGGGCATCGCGATCGGACGCACACCGCTCGTGAACGGCGATCTCGCAAGCGGCAAGCTCGTGGCGCCGTTCGACATGCGCGTGCCGTCCAGTTCCGCGTACTTCGTCTCGTCGCCGAACGACAAGGCGCGCACGAAAAAAGTCGAAGCTTTCCGTGAATGGGCGCTCGCGCGGCTTGGCGAGAACGGAAAAGGCGGCGGCGCCGCCACGCTATCCGCGGTGGCCGCGCCGTCCGTGCCCGAGCCCTGTTGAGTTCATGTCTCACGCGCGCCATCCCGCCAACGATCCGCCTTTTCGCACTGTCGCGGCCCTGCTCGAACAGCACCGCCGGGCCGCACCCGACAAGCCCGCCATCGTCGATGTCGAGCGGCGCGCGAGCATGAGCTTCGAACAACTGGCCAAATCCGTCGATGCCATCGCGCGGCACCTTGCGCGTCGCGGCGTGACGAAAGGCACGCGCGTCCTGCTGGCCGATTGCGAAGCGCCCGACAAGCTGCTGCTGTGGCTCGGCGCATGGCGTCTCGGCGCCATCGTGTGTCCGCTCGATGTGCCCTTCGTCGGCAAGGCGACGGCGCGCAAGCTGCTCGATACGATTCGACCCGCGCTCATCGTGTTTCCCGCCGGCGCCACGGACACGTCCGTCGCGGGAGCGGACGTGCCCGTCGCGCGCTTCGTCTCCTGGGCGCGCGCGGGGCGCGAGCATGCGGATTTCGAGGGCGACATCATCTCGCTTGACCAGCAAGACCCTGAGCAAGACGCTACGCCGCTGCCCGACGGCGCAACGATAAGCGCGCCCGGCGACATCGCGTCGATGTGCTGCACGTCGGGCACGACGGGCATTCCGAAGATCGTTGTCTACGATCACGCGTGCTACTGGCTCAATGGTCTCGACAGCATCGAACTGCTGGGTTCGAGCGCCGACGACCGCATGCTCGAATACCGCTCGTTCGACTGGTACTCGGCGCAAATACTGAGCTTCATCCCATTCCTGCAACTCGGTTCGACGCTCTGCGTCGCACGCCGTTTCTCGCGCAGCCGCTTCGGCGAGTGGATTCGCGATCACCGCATTAGCGTGTGCGCGGGCGTGCCCACGGTCCTCAACATGCTGCTCGAAGCGCCGCTCGACGTGAGCGCCGACACCTTCGCCTCGCTGCGCGCCATGACATGCAGCACGGCGCCGCTCTCGCCCGTGCAATGGCGGCGCTTCGAAAAGCTGTACGGCATCCGCATTCTGAATCTGTATGGCTCGTCGGAAGCGGGATGGATGTGCGGCAACCGGCTGCCGCACCGCAAGCTCGGCACGGTCGGCTATCCGGCGGCGCACATCCGCTTCGATATCGTCGACGCCGACGGCGTGCCGTGCGCGCCGGACGTCGAAGGTCAGGTGGTGGTGGACGGCGACAAGCTCGCGCTCGGCATCCTGCAACGCGACGGCTCGCTGCTGCCGATTCGCGGCGCGCCGCTCTTCACGCGCGACATCGCCGCGTGCGACAAGGATGGCTTCGTGCGCATGGCCGCGCGGATGGACGATCTGATCATTCGCGGCGGCGTCAAGATCGTGCCGCAGGAAATCGAGGACGTGATGCGCGCGCATCCACAAGTGCAGGATGTCGCGGCGTTGAGCGTGCCCGATCCGGTATATGGCCAGGAAACCGTCTGTTTCGTGGTCGCGCAGCCCGGCGCGAAGCCGAGCGCGGAAACGTTGCGCGCGCATTGCCGCCGGCAACTGGCGCGCGAAAAAATGCCGAAGGACATCTATCTGATTGCCGCGCTGCCGCGCAGCGCGCGCGGCAAGATTCTGCGCGACACGCTGCGTCAGCAGTGGTGGCGCATCGTGAACCTGAGGCCGGATCTGTCGGAGCCCGAGCAGGAGTAGCGCGGGGCACGTCTGCTTTTCAGCGCCTCGTGCACGTCAGTTCGCACCGGCAAGCGCGGGACACGCCGCGCTGTCCTGCTCCCGC
Organism: Paraburkholderia sp. MPAMCS5; assembly: GCF_036016995.1. Lineage (NCBI taxonomy): Bacteria > Pseudomonadati > Pseudomonadota > Betaproteobacteria > Burkholderiales > Burkholderiaceae > Paraburkholderia > Paraburkholderia sp. MPAMCS5. The sequence goes on along the minus strand of NZ_JAYXBK010000001.1, from coordinate 716,172 downwards.
CTCTTCGCTCGCGCCACGTTCAACGCGCGTGACAACTTCACGCCGTTTTTCGCGGCCGTCATCTCCGCCGCGATCGACACCGCGATTTCCGGCGGCGTCCTGCTGCCGATAAAAATGCCCGCCGGTCCATGCAGCCGGCTCACCTGCGCGTCGTCCAGATCGAACAGCATGAGCCGCTCGCGACGCGCGTCGCTGTTGCGGCGCGAGCCGATGGCCGCGACATAGAACGCGTCGGTGTGCAATGCATCGATCAGCGCGAGGTCGTCGAGCTTCGGGTCGTGCGTCAATGCAACCACGGCGCTGTGGCCGTCGAGGCGCATGTCGAGCACGGTGTCGTCGGGCATCGTCCGCACGATTCGCACGCCGGACAGCGACCACGCGTCGGCATATTCCTCGCGCGGATCGCAGACGGTCACCTGATAGCCGAGCCCGCTCGCGATCACCGCGAGAAAGCGCGACAGGTCGCCCGCGCCGATGATCAGCAGCCGGTAGCGCGGACCGTGCACGCTCACGAGCGTCTTGCCGTCGAAGCGCAACTGTTCGTCGGGCAACGCCGGGCGCAGCCGCGAACGGCCGCTGGCAAGATCGAGTTCGCGCGCAATCAGATTGCCCTCGCCGATCTGCTCCAGCAGTTCGAGCATCGCCGTGAGCGACGCCTCGCCCGCGAGCGGCTCGATCACGAGTTGCATCGTGCCGCCGCAAGGCAAACCGAAACGCCGCGCTTGCTCGGCGCTGACGCCGTAGGTCGCCACTTCGGGCCGTTGGCCCGCGAGCAGTTGGGCGCGAGCGCGGTCCATCAGATCGTCTTCGATACAGCCGCCCGACACCGATCCGCTCACCGCGCCGTCGTCGCGCATCGCGAGCATGGCGCCGACCGGACGCGGGCTCGAACCCCACGTGCGCGTGACCGTCACGAGCACCACGCGGCGGCCGGCCTTGAGCCAGTCCACCGCGTTGTGCAGCACGCTTACGTCGATGCTGTCCATCGTCTCCTCCGGTGCGCGGAGCTTCCATAAAGCTTCGCGCAGTTCTTCATGCCGCCCTTCATGTCGCCCTTCATGTCGCCCGTCACGCCGCCTGATGCGCGACCATCTGCAATTCGACCAGAAAGCCGTGATGCAGCTCGGGCACGGGCACCACCGCGCGCGCGGGCTTGTGCGCGCCGAAGTGCTCCGCGTACAGCCGGTTGAATTCCGGCCAGTTCTTCACATCGACGATATACGCGGTGCACTGCACGACGTCGGTCAGCGCGCAGCCCGCTTCCTTCAGCACGCGCTCGCAATGACCGAGTGTGGCGCGCACCTGGCGCTCGAAGTTGTCCGGGCCGTCTGTCGCCACGCCCGGTCCGGGCAGCATGCCCGACACGAACGTGAAGCCGCCCGCCTGCACGGCCTGCGAATAGTGGCCGCCAGGAGCCGGCGCATTCTCGGTGAAAATGAAATTCATGGTTCAGACCTCTTCAGGTAAAGGTTGGCCGCGCGTTTCCGGCAGCCACGGCGCGAGCACGAGGCCCACCAGATAGATGAAGCCGACCGTCACCGCCGCATGACCGTAGCCGCCGAAGCGAGTGATCAGCGTACCGGCGACGAGCGGCCCCGTCCACGCAAGAAAGCGCGGAATGTTGAAACACAGCGCGATAGCGGTGCCGCGCACGCGCGTTGGATACAGCTCCGGCAGCCACGTCGGCATCCACGTGTACTGGCCGAGGCTAAAAAAGCCGGCGACGCAGGCCACCGCGAGCAGCAAGCCGGCGTCGTGCGTCCACATGAAAAGCACCGGCGTGAGAATGAACGCCATCGCGAAGAACAGACACGTGACGCGCTTGCGGCCATAGGCGTCGGCGAGAAAGCCAAGGCCGATATAGCCGCTGATCGCGCCGATGTTATAAGCCATGCCCGCGAAACTCGCCCACGTGGCCGCGGGCAGTCCGGCATGCGCCGCGACCGAACCGATGTAGGGCGGCACCCACGTCGAAATGCCCCACCAGCCGAGCGTCGTGCTGAGCGACATCAGCACCGCGATCCAGGTGCGGCGGCGCAGCTTCGGGTCGGCGAGCAGATCGACCAGCGTGAAGCGCGCCAGCGCCTGTTCGCGGTCGTCGAGCGCGGCGCCCGATTTTCTGCGCGCGAGCGTGGCCTTGCGCTCCGCATTCACGCGCTGCCATTGCTCCGACTCGGGAATGCCCGCGCGCATCCACAAGGTGGCGAGACCCGGCAGCACGCCGATCAGATACATGTAGCGCCACGCATGCACGCCCGCGCCGCTCATGAAAAGCCATATCAGCGAAGCGACGAAAAAGCCCGTGCCGAGCCCGCATTGCATGAGCCCAGCGCCTTTGCCGCGATGCCGGTCCGGCCAGATCTCGGCGGTCATCGCAGTGCCCGTCGCCCACTCGGAACCCATGGCCAGGCCGACGATGAAGCGCAGCGCCGCGAACGACGTCCAGTCCCACGACAGCGCGCTCAAACCCGTGGTCAGCGAGTACGCGAGGATCGCGAGCATCATCATCCGCTTGCGGCCGATGTAGTCAGTCAGGATGCCGCCGATCAGTCCGCCGATGCCCCAGCCGAGCAGCGTCAACGCGATCACGAGCCCGGCATAGAACGGAATCTGCGCGTGCTCGGCGGGCGCGAGCAACTGGCCGAGCGCGCCGCCCACGGTGAGGACGAGCGCATAGGTTTCATAGCCGTCGAAGAACCAGCCGAGATTCGACGCGACGAGCGCGCTCCACTGCTGCCGGTTGATCGAGCGATACCACACGACGTCCGACGTGGCATGCCCCGCGCCGCGAGCCGGCTCGCGCGAACCGCACGTGCCGCCGCCGGACCTCTCTTCCAGAGGTTGCTGCATCGACTGTCTCCTCGATGTCGTTGCGCGCGCCGTGTCGTCTGTTGTTGTACGGACGCGCGTTGCTACGATGGGCTTGTGCTTGCGTCCGCGTGGGTTACGCAGCAACCGCCGCCTTCGACTTGCGCTTTTGCGCGGCGAGCTTCACGGCTTCGATAATCTCCGGATAGGCCGCGCAACGGCACAGGTTGCCCGACAAAAAATGCCGGATCTCCGCGTCCGTCGGATCGGGATTGCGGTCGAGCAACTGGCGGCTCATCAAGATGAAGCCCGAGGTGCAAAAGCCGCACTGAAACGCGCCGCACTCGATGAAAGCCTGCTGCACCACGTCGAGTTCGCCGTGCGCGTCGAGGTTCTCGACGGTGCTGACTTCGCCGCCGTCAACCATGGCCGCGAGATACAGGCAGCCCGATACGCTCTCGCCGTTGACGATCACGGTGCAGCATCCGCACAGGCCCTGGCCGCAGCTTTCGCGCGCGCCGTAGAGGGCGAACTGCTGGCGCAATACCTCGAGAATCGTGTGATGCGGCTCGACCTCGGCGCTCACGCGCTCGCCGTTCAGCGTGAAATGGATGGAGATGGAAGTGGCAGTCATGTTTATTCCTCGGATAGCGGTTCATTGCGCGCGGCGCACAGCGCGCGGTACACGCTCTCGGGCGTGAGCGGCAACGATTTCAGACGCACGCCGACGGCATCTTCGATCGCTTCTGCAATGGCCGAGGCGACGCCGAAGGTCGCGCTCTCGCCGACGCCTTTCGCGCCGAACGGTCCGTTGTTCTGCACCGAATCGACGGTCTCGCGGCCAATCGTATGCGGGATGTCGTGGATGCCCGGAATCTTGTACTCCGCAAACGACGCGTTGCGAAGCTGCCCGACTTCGTCGAACTCCATGCGCTCGAACAGCGAAATGCCGAGCTGCATGATGGCCGCGCCGGAGATCTGCGTGGCGACCACTTTCGGATTGATCGGCGTGCCGCAATCCACCACGTGCTCGAAGCGCAACAGCTTGAAGTGACCCGTCTGCGTATCCACTTCCACTTCGACGCCCGCGCCGCCCACCATCCAGTTAGGCGTGATGTTTTCGGACTGCCCCGTCTCGTGTTCCGGCGACTTGTACGGCGGAATGAAGCTGCCAACTCCGACGATGTTGCCCGCCTGCATGCCGTACTTGCGCCGCAGCAGTTCGCCCGCGCGAATTGCTGGCACGCGCGCGAGGCCGAGTTCGTCGGCCAGCTCCGCGAGCTTGCGATTGACGTCCTCGGCGGCGAGACGCACCGCGTGGCCCATGTGGAACGTCGAGCGCGAGCCGAGCGTCGCCATGTCGTACGGCGTCACGTCAGTGTCGGGCCGCATCACCTTGATGCGTTCGGCGGGAATGCCGAGCACTTCGCCCGCCATCAGCGCAATCGCCGTTTCGGAAGCCTGTCCCATATCGACGGTGCTCGAATAGACCGTGCAGCTGCCGTCGCCCGCGAGGCTCACCATCGCCATCGACGTGGTCGGCGCGACCAGCGCCTTGAAGCCGACGCCGATGCCGCGTCCGCGCCGCAGCGTGCCCGTGCCGCGCTCGAACGGCGCGCTCCAGTTCATCCGCTCGGCCACGCGTTCGAGCACGAGGTCGATGGCCGCGTCGTGCATCGGCGTGCCGGTTGCATGCGGACGTCCTTCGCGCAAGATGTTGCGGCGGCGGAACTCCAGCGGATCGATGCGAAGCGCGCGCGAAATCATGTCCGCGTGACTTTCATAGGCCCACACCATCTGCGGAATGCCGAAGCCGCGAAACGCGCCGGCGGGCGGCAGGTTCGTGTACACCTGATACGAATCGATCCACACGTTGTCGATGTCGTACGGACCTGAGGCCGTGAAGCCCGACTTCTGCGTGACGCGCGGCCCGATGTCCGCATACGCGCCGCCGTTCCACCACACCTCGCATTTGCGCGCGGTGATGCGGCCTTCTTCGTTCACGGCGGTTTTCATGCGGAACGTGGTGGCGTGTTTGGTGATCGTGAAGAACTGCTCTTCCATCGTCAGCGAAACTTTCACGTTGCGCCGCGACAGCAAGGCCAACGCGACAACCAGCGCTTCGAGCTTGATATACAGCTTCGCGCCGAAGCCGCCGCCAAGCAGCGCCGACTTCACGCGCACGCGGTTTTCGTCCCAGCCGAGCAGGCGCGCGATTTCGATGCGCACGAACGAAGGGCTCTGCGACGCCGTATGCACCGTCAGCGTTCCCGTCCCCACGTCGGGTTCCGCGAGCGACACCATCGGCTCCAGCGGCGTGTGCATGACCTGCTGCGTCGTGAACGTATCGTCGAACACATGCGCGGCGCTCGCGAAGGCCGCTTCGACGTCGCCGCGCCGCAACTGGAAATCGAGCGCCACGTTGGTGCCCTTGCGCCCCGCGAGATGCTTCAGATCGGGGAACGTACCGGCCGGGCGCAGAAAATCGTGCACCAGCACCTCCGACTTCGCGGCCTCCACTTCATTGAATACGGCGGGCAGTTCCTCGTACTCGGCCATGATCAGATGCGTCGCTTCCTCGGCGACATGCGGATCGTCCGCGAGCACGACCGCGACGGGCTCACCGATATAGCGCACCTTGTCCAGCGCGAGAATCGGCTGGTCGTGAAAGGCCGGGCCGTAATACGGCTCGGGGATCACCTTGCGGACATCCTCGCCGGTGTACACGGCGAACACGCCTTCCAGTTCGCACGCGGCGCTCGTATCGATGCTGACGATCTTGCCGTGCGCGACCGTGCTGCGAAAAATCTTGCCGTGCAGCATGCGCGGCAGCACGAGGTTGTGAATATATTCCGCGCGTCCCGTCACTTTCGAGCGCGCTTCGAGCCGGTTCAGTGCGCGGCCCACCTGCTTCTGTGCCGGCTGTTCGTCCAGCGTCTTGTCGATCTTCATTACGCATCACCCTCGAATTGAGCGGCGCGTGCGCTCGCGGCGGCCAGCGCCGTGCGCACCGCGCGGCCCAGATAGACCTTCAGCAGCTGCTTCTTGTAGCTCGCGGAACCGTGAGGATCGCCGACGATGTCGAGCTGCGCCGCGCCCGCTTCGCCCGCGTTGCGCAACGTCGCGTCGTCGGGCAACGCGCCGCGCAGGAGCGCCTCGGCCTCGGTGAGCCGCGTCGGCCGGTCGGTAGCCGCGCCGACGATCACGCTCGCGTTGCCGATCCGCGCGCCGTTCATATCGAGCACGACCGCGACGCCGAGCGCCGGCCAGTCGTGCGCGGCGCGCGTCGTCACTTTCATGTAGGCGGCGGGACGGCCTGCTTGCGGCGGCACGATCACCTCCGAAATCAGTTCGTCGCGGGCCAGCACGGTTTCGTAGTAGCCCGTGCACAGTTCCTCGACGGGCACGGTCCGCTCGCCGTTCGGCCCCGAGATCGTCACGCGCGCGCCGAGCGAGGTGAGCACCGGCGGCATGTCCATGTGCGGATCGGCGTGGCCGAGATTGCCGCCGATCGTCGCGACATTGCGCACCCGCACGTTGGACAGCGTGCGCAACGTGCGTGCGAGCAGCGGCCAGCCTTCCTTCACGACGGGCGAATGCTCCAGCGTGGCGAGCCGCGTCAATCCGCCGATGCGCAACTCGCCGTTTTCGCCGGCGCGAACCTGCGCATAGCGCGGTTCGATGTCGCGCAGACTGACGAGGCGCGTGGGCCGCAACACGCCTGCCTTCATCATCAACATCACTGCCGTGCCGCCGCCCACCGGACGGATATCCGGGTCTTCCGGGTCCAGCAGCGCGATCGCTTCCGTCAGCGACCGGGGCCTCGCAAGCTCAAACGGAATCATCTAGAGCACTCCTCGTTGCGCGTATTTCTGCATGTTTCTGCGTGTTTCTCTATCGATCTATTGCGCGCAGCCGGCGCGGTCGAGCAGCGCATGCAGCTCGCGCGCGACGATATCCGGCGTCTCCAGCGGCGTGAGGTGGCGCGCTTGCGCAATCTCGGTGAAGGTCGAGGCGGCAATGCCTTCATGCAGCGCGCGCGCCATGGCGGGCGTCGCCGCATAGTCCTCTTCGCCGACGATCACGCAGGTCGGCACCTTCACCGCGCTCATCAGCGCGCGTCCGTCGAACGATCCCAGCATGCGGCCCGTCGCGGCAAAGGCGGCGACGTCATTGCGCAAAAACGTATCGACGCAGCGCTGCACCACATCCGGATGCTCCGCGCGAAACGCGTCGCTGAACCAGCGCGTCGTCTGGAAATCGACGAGCGGGGCGAGCCCGCCCTCCGCGGCTTTTGCGGCGCGTGCGTTCCAGTCTTGCGGCGCGCTCTCGCCGTACCACGCGGTCGTGTCGATCAGGCCCGCGGCGATCGCGTCGGCACAGGTCGCCGCGAACTCCAGCGCAACGCAGCCGCCCATCGACGCGCCCGCGATCAGCACGTTGCGAAAATCCGTGGCTTGCAGCACGTCGTAGACGTCCTGTGCGAAGAGCGACACGGTGTAGGGGCCGGCCGGTTTGTCCGATGCGCCGTGACCGCGCGCGTCGATGGCGAGCACGGATGCGCGCGGCAGTAGCCGCTCGATGACGGGCGTCCAGAAGTGACGGTCCATTGCGAGCGAATGCACGAGCACCACGCGCACTGTGTTGTCTTTCGCGCCGTAGAGGTTGTAGCCGATTTTCGTGCCGTCCCGCACGCTCACGTGCGACGACACGACGTCGGGTCCGATCGGTTGATTCATTGCGTGCTCCACAGGCTGTCGGGTGAGTTCGAGTCAGGGTCGTCGACCCCGCAGCCGGATATTGCGGGCTGCCCGTGGTCGCGGCAAACGACGATCTTTCATGTAAAGCATGAAAACAATTCATTGGCTGCGAAGGGGCGTGCCATGACGCGCAAGACGCTTCGCGGGTCTTGCCGCAGATGTCCCGGCAGATGAATTTCTCTCATATGCGGCATGAACAATTAGCGTTTGCCCGCCGCCCCACTCCTCGTCAATCTTGCTGCCAGAGCGTGCCGGCCCATGTCCACGCAATACGTCCTGGCCGCGCCGCCGCGCTTGTCCGCCTCCACGAGCTGCCGCGGCATCCGGGCCTCTTCCGTGATTCCGCGGTCTTTTTCCAGCCTCTCAACAGAAAGGTCGAATGCCGTGAATTTCACCAGGAAAGTCCTGAACTCGCAGTGGGTGCGTCCGCTGCTGCTCATCGTGGTCATACTGCTCGCGTGGGATCTCGTGATCCGCATCTTCAAGATTCCGCCTTATCTGGTGCCGACGCCCGAATCGATCCTGCAACAGATCGCCGCGCAATGGCCGATGCTGTTGCAGGAGTCGCTGCCGACGCTCTACGCGACGCTCGGCGGCTTCGCGCTTTCCGTGCTGATCGGCGTGCCGATTGCGATGCTCGTCGCCGCATCGCCGTTGATCGAAAGCTACCTGTACCCGCTCGTCGTGTTTTCGCAAAGCATTCCGAAGGTCGCGATCGCGCCGCTTTTCGTCGTGTGGTTCGGCTTCGGACTTTTTCCGCGCGTGCTCGTGGCGTTTTTGCTCGGCTTTTTCCCTGTGGTGGTTTCGACGGTGATGGGTTTCAAGTCGGTCGAGAAAGACCTGATCGATCTGGCGAAGTCGATGGGCAGCTCGCCCGTGAAGACGTTCTTCAAGATCAGCCTGCCGCACGCGCTGCCCGCCATTTTTTCGAGCATGAAAGTGTCGATCACGCTCGCCGTGGTCGGCGCGGTGGTCGGCGAATTCGTCGGCGCGAATTCGGGGCTCGGCTTCGTGCTGCAACGTGCAAACGGCAACTTCGATCAGCCGCTGATTTTCTCGGCGCTCGTCGTGCTTTCCGTGATCGGCGCGCTGCTGTTCGTCGCCATCGACATGCTCGAGCGCATTGCGATTCCCTGGCATGCGTCGCACCGTTCGCGTCTTCTCGGCCGCGTCTGAGGCGTGCGCCACGCACGGCGCGCAGTGTTGACCCTCTACATCGAAGAACAGACAGCAACCCATTTTTATGGGCTCACAGGAAGGAGACGATATGAAATCAAAAAGCCTGAAGCGCATGGCGGCCGCGCTGAGTTTCGCCGCGGCCTGTTGCGCGAGCAATAGCGCCTTTGCCAAAGACTCGATCACGCTGATGCTCAACTACACCGTCAACGGTGCGGTCGCGCCGTTCTATCTCGGCAAGGTGAAGGGCTATTACGACGCCGAAGGCATCGACCTGAAACTGATGGAAGGTCATGGCTCGGGACCGACGGTGCAGGCGGTCGCGACACATAACGTGGACATTGGTTACGCCGATTTCAGCACGATGATCAAGGTCGCCGCGATGGGCGCGCCCGTGAAGGCGATCGGCGTGCTGATGCAGGAGAACCCGACCTCGGTGGTCGGCCTCGCGGAGAAGAACATCAAAACGCCGCAGGATATCAAGGGCAAAACCGTGGCGGTCGCGCCCGGCGACGCGTCCTCGCAGCTCTGGACGATGTTCATGAACAAGGTCGGCCTGAAGGACTCCGACTTCAAGACCATCACAGGCAATCCGCAAACGACGATCAATGCCGTGATCACCGGCCAGGCCGATCTGCTGGTCGGCTTTGCCACGATTCCGCTCATTTCCGTCGAGCAGGCCACGAAGAAGCCCGCCCACGCCCTTCTGTTCGCCGACTACCAGGTCAACGTGGCGACACTCAGCATCATCGCTCGCGACGACATGATCAAGAATAACGCCGACCTGCTCAAACGCTTCATGCGGGCAACGGCGAAATCGGTGGCCGACAGCGAGAAAGATCCGGCCGCCGCCGTCGACGCGCTGCTCAAGACGCTGCCCGCCGCCGGTTCGCGCGACACGATGATCCGCACGCTGAAGGCGACGATCCCGTTCTACCGCACGCCCGAAACCGAAAATGCGCCGATCTTCCACGTCAGCGCGAAGAACATCGACGACTCCGTCGCCGCGGTCGTGCGGTACAGCAAGCTCGATCCGGCCGCGAACGTGCCCGCGAAGTACTACACGAGCGCGTTCGTTCCATGAGCGCGCCCGCCCTGGCGGCGCGCTCGTCGTTCCCTCCCGTTCACCTGAAACTGGCCTTGCTATGACCACCGTACTGAAGCTTGACGACAAGCATCACCGATTTTCTTCCGCGCCTGTGTCTTCCAGAGCGCTGATCGAATTGCGCGGCGTGACCAAGAGCTACCGCACCGCGCAAGGCATGATGGAGGCCTTGAAACCGCTCGACTTCGAGATTCGCGAGCAGGAATTCGTTTCGATCGTGGGACCGTCGGGATGCGGCAAGAGCACCTTGCTGAAGATGGTGGCGGGGCTCGAATCAATCTCGTCGGGAACGATGACCCTGTCCGGACAGCCGATTCGCGGTCCGCAAAAGAACGTGGGCATCGTGTTTCAGAGCGCCGTGCTGCTCGCGTGGCGCAATGTGCTCGACAACATTCTGTTGCAGGCGGAGATGCGCCGCATGCCGAAGCGCGAAGCACGCGAGAAGGCGATGCAGTTGATCGACATGGCGGGTCTCAAAGGCTTCGAGGAAAAGTATCCGTGGCAGCTTTCCGGCGGCATGCAACAGCGCGTATCGATCTGCCGCGCGCTGCTGCATGAGCCGTCGGTTCTGTTGATGGACGAACCGTTCGGCGCGCTCGATGCCATGACGCGCGAAAGCATGAACATGGAACTGCAACGCATCTGGCTCGGCTCGAAGAAAACCGTGCTGCTCATCACGCACAGCATTCCCGAAGCGGTCTTTCTGTCCGACCGTGTCCTCGTGATGTCCGAGCGGCCCGGCTCGATTGCCGAGATCTACGATATCGATCTGCCGCGCCCGCGTCCGCTCGAAGTGATGGCGACGCCCGCGTTTCTTCACTACACCAAGGCGATTCGCGCCCATTTCAACGCGCAAGGCTCGCTCGACGATCACTGATTCCCACAAGCACGCACAAGCACGCACAAGAAAAAGCCGGTTGGAACCCGCGAGGTTCCAACCGGCTTTTTATTTGCTGCGAGACATTGCGCGAAGCATTGCGCGAAGCGTGCTTCTAGAACCAGTGGTTCATGCCGAACGAGATGCCCGTCTGCTTCTGATGACCCGACAGATTCAACGTCGCGTTGGTGACATACACGCCGGTGAAATGCGTATAGTCGATGTCCGCATACAGCTCGGTGCGTTTCGACAGCAGATAGTCGATGCCGATAATCGCCACGCCCTTTCTGCCGTCCACGCCGCCCGTCTTGTTCTTGTCGTCGTAGTAGGCAGCGGTCACGTTGAAAAACGGCGTCGCCTGATAGCGCAGGCCGCCCCACAGGTACTGATTGCGCGTCATGCTGCGCGCCGAGGCGGGCGTGTCCTGCAAGTCGAGCGAATAGCCGGCCATCACATCGACAGGGCCCAGCGTCACCGCGCCGCCCGCCGTGTACTGGTCGTTGGCGAAGTACTGGCTCGACGTCGCCGTGAGCGGATTGGACTTGTGCGTGTAGCCCGCGCCGAGCTTGATGGTCTTCGTGTGGTAATTCAGGCCGCCGCCGAGCGTCGAACCATGCGCGACACTGCCCGGCACGCCGCCTGGCGCATACTCGCCGCGCACCACCCACGGCCCGAAAATGCCGCGATAGTTGATATCGTTGTCATCGCGGCCCGTAGTGCCGCCCGACACCGCGGTCGATTCGGTGATGCTCAGGTAATGGAAGTCGAACGGCTCGAAGTCCTTGACCACGAAATGCTGCAACGTATATTGATGACCCACGTCGATCTGCCCGAACGGTCCGCCGATTCCGACCGTCGACGTGCGCTGGAAGATCTGATTGTTCGTGTTGTTGTTCGCGCCCGTTGAAAGCACAAAGCCCGCCTCCAGCACGAAGCGCGCATAGTAGCCGCCGCCCAGATCTTCCTTGCCTTCGATGCCCCAGCGGTTCGAGTTGTACACGCCGTTCGACGCCATGGTCAGCGCCGCGCCGCCCGTCTTCGTGCCGTTCACGAGATTGCGCAGACCGCCGTCGAGCGAGCCGTATAACGTGACGGTGCTTTGCGCATGCGCCGCGCCGCTCGCAAGTCCCGCCAACGCCAATGCTGCCAGCGAGCGCGTCAAGGTACTGACGCGTAAAGCGGGAACCGCTCCTCCTTTTTCGTGCATATCTCCTCCATCGATTTCGTTCTATTCATAGAGCGGGACGTGCAGGACGTGAGGCTTCCCGCGTCGTCCACCGCGGATGTGCGAGAGCGCCACGCGAGCGCCGGACATGCAGCGATGCCGCGGCTTGAATACACCGAGCCGCAGCGCCGCCGCACCGGCATTTGCATGGGATGCTCCTTTACTGCTTCGGGAAAGGCCGCTAATGGCGGCTCTTTACATGTCTTTTTTCTCTGCGAAGTACCAGTCCGAGTCCTTGTTGATCCACTCGGGCCCCACGCGTTGACGCGTCTGTTCCTCGCCCGTCACGAAGTACTCGCTCTTCACGGCGCGCTGCGCCATCGCTTCGTTGCGCTCGTCCCAGTCGCCCATCGACACGCCGAACCACGGCCATTCCGGACGCAGCGCCGGCAAACCGAGTTCTTCCCAGATTGCCTTCGCGTTTTCCATGTACTGACGCGTCGGCAGCGAGAGCGGCGGCAGCTTCTCCTTGCGCGTCGCGTTCATCAGGATCACGCCATCCACTGCGTCGTCGCCGCGTTGCGCGCCCGAGGTGCGCGGACCATGTCCCGTGTCGCGGCCATGCAGGATCTGCACGTCCTTGATCGCGTTCATCCGGTAGCTCATCGACCAGAAGATCGCGTCGCTGTTTTCCGGGTTGATGTCGTTGCTGACGGCAACCACCAGCTTGCCGACGGCCGGCTGCAACGACGCCGCGCCCATCAGTGCGCGCCAGATTTCCGTTTCGGTGGCCTTCTCGCTGAACACGACGATCACGAGCTTGCGCAGATTGGTGAGCGGCTCGTGCATCACGACCTTTTCAACGCTTGCAATACGCAGCGAATTTTTCAGGTGGTCGAGAAAGAGCGGCTCGAACGCAACCTTCTTCACGAGCGAGCTTTCGCTCGGCGTGACCTGGCTGATGATCGACACGAGATGCGCGTTCTTGCGCCGCGTGATCGCCGTCACGTTCATGTACGGATTGAATTCCTGCAGATTCACGTGACCGTGCGATTCGCCGAACGGACCTTCCGGTTCGAGCGAATCGGTCGGCACGAAGCCTTCGATCACGATTTCCGCATCGGCGGGCACGAGCAGATCGTTGGTCTTGCACTTCACCACGCGCAGCGGTTCGCCGAGAATGGCACCCGCAACGCCCAGTTCGTCGACGTCGATAGGCAGCTTCTGCACCGAGCAGAACGACACGGCCGGATGCCCGCCGATCACGAGCGCGGCCGGCATCGGCTTGCCCATGGCCTTGTACTTGAGCCAGTGCTGATAGATGCCCTGCCCCATTTCGATCGACGGATTGCAGCCCACGCGGCGCTTGCCCTTGATCTGTCCGCGATACGTGCCCATGTTCTGCACGCCGTTTTCCGGATCGACCGAAATGTACTGCGAGCACGTGGTGTAGGGCGCGTTGTCGAAGCCCGGCGTCGAGATGGGAATCGGCAGATGTTCGAGCCCTTGCCCATCGACATCGAGATCGTCGCCGATAAAACACACTTCCTGGCACGGCGCTTCGTCCACCACGACAGGCGCGATCGGATTGCCCTTGGCCTGCTGCCACTTCTTGCCGATCTCGTCGACAGGCACGCCCATACCGATCGAGTACACCTCGCGATTGATCGACAACGCGCCCACGACGACGGGCAGCTCGTAACGGCGCCCCTTGCTGTCGACGACGTTATGAAACACGAACGCCTTGCGATCCGATTCGGGGATGCCGCCGCGCAACTGCCAGCGCACGAGCGGGTGGAGTTCGGTGTCCTTGTTGATCTCGCGATGCACGTGGACGACAAGGCCCTTGTCCTCCAAGGCTTGCAAATGTGTCTGGAACGATGGGTGATTTTTCATGGCAGTCCGGTGAATGATCAAGGTGAACGACGCTGAGCGCAGACTGAGGCAGAACACCCTCGCCTCGCAAACGCTGATTTCTCATGTACGTCATGAACGGATTTCATCCGCCGGCAATGAAAAGACCTCATGCCACGCATGAACAGATTTCGTTTGAAGGGCACTCCCCGTGTCATGCAACCTTGACGGGCAAACACACGAACAGGCCGCACTGGGGGACGATGAACATGGACCGACGCAAACGTATCGTGGTGGGAATCAGCGGCGCTTCGGGCGTCGTGTATGGCGTCAGGTTGCTTGAGATGCTGCGCGAGCTGGACGTGGAATCGCATCTGGTGATGAGCCGCTCGGCGCAAATGACGCTCGCGTACGAAACGGATTTCCGCGCGGCCGACGTGCAGGCGCTCGCCCACACTCACTACCCGAACGCGGATATCGGCGCGGCGATTTCGAGCGGCTCGTTCCGCGTGGACGGGATGATCGTCGCGCCCTGCTCCATGAAGACCCTCGCGGAGATTGCGACGGGCAACACGGGTTCGCTGCTATCACGCGCGGCGGATGTGATGTTGAAGGAGCGCAAGCGGGTCGTGCTGATGGTGCGCGAAACGCCGTTGCATCTCGGGCATTTGCGCAATATGACCGCCGTGACGGAAACGGGCGCGATCATCTATCCGCCGGTGCCGGCATTTTACGCGCGGCCCGACAGCCTCGAATCGATGATCGATCACACGCTGGGACGCGTACTCGATCTGTTCGACATCGACGCGGGCACGGTGAAGCGCTGGAAGGGGGATTGCGGCCAGAAGATCGTTAGCGTCGCGAACGGTTGAGGGTTGGGACGCCGCTCCCTTCGGACCTGAAGATGTTTCACCGCATGCGAGGGCTCGTCTGCGGCCAATGACAACGCCGCTCAACGACAACGCCGCTATTTGGCGACTTCCTGGCTGGCGGCATGCTGCGCCCATTCCAGGCGGTTTCCACCGCGCGATTTGGCGATATACAACGCCTCGTCCGCGGCGGACAACAGGTCGCCGAGGGTCGACGTGGCGCTCGTCGACGCCGCGAGGCCGATGCTGACCGTCGTCTGTATGTCGACGCCGTCGGTCCGGTGCGAGACCGTCTCGGCGAAACACCGGACAATCAGCTCGCCCAGTTCTTTCGCCCGCAAGCCGTCCTGCAGAGGCAACAGCGCGGCGAACTCTTCTCCGCCGATGCGCCCAAGAATCGCTTCGCGTCCCATCACGCTGCGTGCTACTTCAGCAAACGACTTCAATACTTCGTCGCCGGTTTTGTGTCCGAAGCGGTCGTTGATCTTCTTGAAGTGATCGAGGTCGAAAGCCAGCAGCGAAACCGGGCGGCATGTTTCGCCTTCGGCGAGGATGCGCGCGCCTTCTTCGAAGAACCATCTGCGATTGCCGAGGCGCGTGAGGTAGTCCGTTTGCGATTCCCGCAAAAGCGCGCCATGCGATTCCTCGCGGATCAGCTTCAGCAAGGTCATCGGCAAAACGACCGAATACAAAACGCCTTCGTACATGGTGATCTTGCCGGCGGCGGACAGTAAGTCTTGCCCATAGCGTGTTGCGAGCCAGGGCAGGATTACCGCCCGCGCCGCATAAAAAACGGCATGAACGCCCGCGACCATCATGGCGATATAGCGCGATTGCAAGCCCTTCATGCTGTCGCAGCGAAGCAGCTCGCGCGCCGTCATGCCGCTCGCCACCGCGATCGGGGCCGCGCTCACGTACGCCCAGACCGTCTCCTGCCAGCGCGTGCCGCCAAGCGCCCAGATCGACGCCATGAGAAGTAGCAGCCCGATCGTAGCGGCGCGGTATTGCCGGCCACTCAGCAGGGCCACGCCCTGCATGATCAGCAGATAACCGGTAAGAATGACCAGATTGCTGAGCGCCGAGCCCGTTACGCCGGGCAAATTATGACGAAACAGCGCCGCTGCGCAGCCGATTGCCAGCGTGGCGAATCCCGCTGCCAGAACCTTTAACTCCTTGCTCCGCTTGGGATGGCTGCGATGCTCCCAGAGCGTCATGCCGGAACTGGCAAGAAGCGTTCCGACCAGAAGAAGGTAAAGAGTAAGAAGATCGACGTGCATTGCTGACTAAAGGGCTCGACGCCGGCAAATTGCAGCGGCAGGGCATTTTACGCTGAAATTTTTTTACAGCTTCCATTCGCGGCTTTATGCATATCCGTTGCGATCACAACGGATATGCGAAACGAATTTCCGATGCGCAAAAAACGAGCCGCTCATTCGCTATTGCGCACGTGGTTTATCTCGGACTCATTCCAACTCCGCAAAATGCGACAAAAAAGTCGCGAATCGCCGTGATTCATTGGATTCGCTTCGGGAAGGCATCTGCTACGCTAATTCTGCCGATTTCTGAGCCTTAGAGCCTTAAACGAATGCTCCTGCCGTAGCAAGCGGCATTCCGTTGCAACCGATCTCGATCTATTCCGCAAAGGCGAGCCCGCTCATTCAGTGGGGCGTCGCCTTCTCCCTAATCCATTTTCAACTACAGCACGGAGCACTCGATGTTGGTACGGCTGGGCTCACGATTCGTCGCCATTGGCGCCTTTCTGTTTATTGCGGGCTGCGGAGGAGGCGGAGGCGGCGCCTCGAACCCCGGCACGGGCTCGAACGGCGCCGGATCGACCGCGCCATCGGGCGCGAGCAGCACGACCCCGACGCTCGCCGCCGCCACGCCCGTGGTGGACGGCACGGCGCTCGGCGACTCGAACTGGCCTACGGGTTCCACTTCATCCGGCGGAACGGGTCAGCCCGTGAGCGCCATGAACTGCGGGTTGCGCAGCAACTCGTACACGTACACGCATCTGTCGATCTATCAGAACGGCCGACTGCTTTCGTTGCCGGCCAACATCGGCATGGTCTCGCCGACCATGGCCGCGCAGACCGGTTGCGCGTATCCGATGCACACGGTCGATGCAAGCGGCAAGATTCACATGGACACCACCACCGGCGCGTCGTACACGCTCGGCCAGTTCTTCGCGATCTGGGGCGAACCGCTTAGCACGTCGAATGTTGCAGGCGTGAGCGGCTCGCCCGTTTCGATCTATGTGAACGACGGGGGCGCGCTCACGCAATACAAGGGCGATCCCGCGAGCCTCGTGCTTCCGCCGCATGGCGAAGTGACCATCATGGTCGGCACGCCGTTGACGCAAATCCCGAGCTACACGTGGACCGATCCGCCGCCGTTCGACACGAACGCGACCACGCTCACGTACGGCGGTACAGTGGGCACACAGTACTGGCAGAACGGCAATACATCGACGGGCGGCACTGGTGCGGACGTCGACGGTCTGACCTGCGCGGCCAACATGAGCGAGCTGTATCACGTGCACGCGCATCTCGCGATCGTCAACAACGGCCAGTGGCTCGCGTTGCCGATGAACGTGGGCCTCCTGTCGCAATGCAGCTACGAGATGCATACACACGACCAGACCGGCATCATCCATATTGAAACGCCCAACGTCAAAACCTACACGCTGGGCCAGTTCTTCGATATCTGGGGACAGCCGCTCACCAGCACGAACGTCGCAGGCGTCACGGGTAACGTGGTCGCCTATATCAACGACAACGGCGACTCGCGCCGCTACATGGGCGACCTGCGCAACATCGAGTTGACCTCGATGCGCGACGTCACGTTGCAGATCGGCACGCCGCCGGTCAGCAAGCTGCCGATCTATACGTGGACCGACGAGACGCAGTGACGGAACACGCGTGAGTAGCGGGCGTGGTTCAGGTTGCCTCGCCTGCTATTTCGCGCGCTACCTCGCTCGCTATTCATTCGCCAATGAACCGGCGATCGCCGTGTTAGCGTCGGCATGTCGAATCAATCGGCAACGGGACGGGCCCTTAAAAAAATCGGAACTTTGGCAAAACGCACGGTGTCCACGAAGCTCGCGGCCGCTAACGCGGCGGCCTCGAACGTCGAGGAGGATGTATCCGATGAAAGAAGGACGTGTTGCCGCGCTCGATATAGGCCGGGCGCTCGCGATCGTCGGGGTCGTTGCAGTGCACCTGTCGTTCCAGTTTCCCCATTTGCCGCCCGGCGTGGCGATGATCGCGCGCATGGGCCAATACGGCGTGCAACTCTTTTTCGTGATCAGCGCGATCACAATCTTCATGACGCTCGAAGCAGAACTCGATCGCTGCACGGGCGCACCGCACGTCACATTGCGCTTCTATATCAAGCGCTTTTTTCGCATTGCCCCGATGTACTACGCGGCAATCGCCGTGTATGGATTCATCAGTTACGGCGCGGCGCAGTCGGGCTATGAACGCGGGTGGGTGCTCGGCGCACACGGCGCAACCGATATCCTGCTCAACGTGCTCTTTCTGCACGCGCTGTCGCCCACCGCCATCAACAATGTCGTACCGGGTGGATGGTCGATCGGTGTCGAGATGCTGTTCTATCTGATCGCGCCGCTGCTGTTTTTCATCGCGATGAATCGTATGCGCTTGCTGATCGCGACCGCGTTGCTGCTAGCCTTGTCTCTTTTCGCGTTGTGGACGAACGACTGCCACGAAAGCCTGGTTTGCCATGTCCGCAACAACTCGTTCGCCTATTTCTGGCCGCCGGTGCAAGGCCCGTGCTTTATCGTTGGAATGTGGGCGTGGTATGCGTTCCGTTCGCATCTGACCGGTGCGGCGAGCGTGAGACGGCGCACCGCGTGCCTGCTTTTGCTGCTTGCTTCGGCTTTCTCGCTGGCCACGGCGGCGCTCGGCGTGTGGCTCGCCAAAGCGCATGAACTTGCGCCGGTGTTTGCCGCGTGTGGCGCTGTCGCGTTCCTGTTGCTGGTCTGCTCGCGCAGCAGTTCCACCAGCGGCGCCGAATCTCGCGGCGTGTTGCTCCGCCGCTGCACCGACGCCCTCGGTCGCGAAAGCTACGGCATCTACTTGTGGCACTTCATCTGCGTGTACGCGACGCTACACTTTTTCGAGGGGGTTTTCGGCCGCAGCGACCGCGAGACGTCGCTGGTATTGTTCATTGCCACGGTGCTGGCGGTACTCGCTGCGTCGTATGCATTTTCGCGCGTCTCCGACCGGATGATTCAAGGGCGCGCGGTGCGCCTGTCGCGCAGTCTTCTCGCCCATGTCGACGAGCGATTTCACCGCAGAGCCGGAGCGCGGTAACTGAGGCGGTAACTTATGCGCGCCTTTGAATATGACAGTGGTAATTCATTTCACTTTCGATTCTGAAATCTTCGAAAGCCTGCACCGCGAAAACCGCCGATCTCGTGAGATTGGGCCAAAACACCTTCCTAAAGCGACGCGGGCAAGCGCAACGAATCCCTTACGTTAATCTCGGTCGTGACATATGCGGAAAGGCTACTCAAGCCGCCGCTACAGCGAGAATAACTCTAGGGATGGAAAAAAGAATGACGACGACCAACTCCATGCAATTCTCGGGTGAGGCTGGGAGTTCCGCTTCCCAGCAAAAAGCCGAAGTACCCGAGAGTACGGCAACGTTGCGCAAGCAATCGACCTGGCGCAAGTTCAAGGAAGCGGTCAAGTCGATGCTGCCGGCGCCATTGTTCCTGAGCCTGCTGCATCACAAATGCATTGGCCGTTATCCGAACCTGCTTCGTCCCACCACATTCAACGAAAAAATCCTGCAAAAGAGCCTGCGGCCCGACCCGTGGTTCGTCGAGTTGACGGACAAGCTTACGGTCAGGGCCTATGTCGCGAGAAAGCTGGGCGAAAGCCACGTCATACCTTTGCTCGCCGCGCCGGACACCTTCACGAGAGAGGTATTCGATGCGTTGCCGAACTCGTTCGTGATGAAGGCGAATCACGGCAGCAGCTATGTCAAGGTGATAAAAGACAAATCGGCCACTTCTTTCGAGGCGCTGCAGGAGCTGGCGAACTACTGGCTGACTCTCGACTTCTACAAGATCGCGCGGGAAAAGCACTACCGGCGAATCAAGCCGACCATCTTCTTCGAGCATCTGCTGCTCGACGAGACCGGCAACGTTCCCGCCGACTTCAAGCTGCATTGTTTCGGCGGAAGAACCGGCCAGCCGGTGATCTACATTCTGGTGATCTCGGACCGGTTCGGCGCGGACACACGCGGCAACGTGTACGACGTCGACTGGAATCACCTGGATATCGCCATTGGCGAGTACAAGCCGAGTCCGCAGCCCGCCCCACGTCCGGAAAATCTTGACGCGATTCTGAACGCTGCGATCAAGCTCTGCGCGGACTTCGACTATGTTCGCGTCGATCTGTATGCGCCCGGCAACGAGGTCTACTTTGGCGAGCTGACATTCACACCCGGTGCCGGCGTTCTACCGTTTACCCCGGATCGCATTGATTACGAGTGGGGAAAACTCGTTCCCGACACCTTTTTGACCAGGCGGCCAGCGTTACCGGTAAGTTCAACCGCTGCGGCGTAATGCTTGCCGGCTTTCTTCGGATAACGACTCTCGTTGCTACCGCCCGCATGCAGGTTCCGATTCCCTTATTACCGAGCCGGAATGGCGCCCATCCGGCTGTGTTATCAACCGCACATAGCGCAATACCGTTTATTGGCGGCGCAACGAACGGCAAGGTAAATTCACTTTTGCCAGGTCGAGAAGCGATTAGATTCAGACAAGACTAAAAACACGGATTGGAGCGGCTGCCCTTAACGAATCTCCAGTAACCGTTCATTAAAGTGGTGAAGCGATATGCAAAAAATGACAATCGTGATCTGCAATTACAATTATGGTCGCTTTTTGGCCGAGGCAATCGACTCGGCCCTTACCCAGGACTATCCCACCAGCGTGCTGGTGATCGACGACGGATCGACGGACGGATCTCGCGAAATCATAGAGAGTTACGGGAGCCGCGTTAAAGCGCTTTACAAGCAGAACGGCGGGCAGGTTTCCGCCTATAACGACGCGGTGAATATGATCGACACGGAGTTCGTCATCCTGCTGGATTCCGACGACCTTCTGTATGACGACGCCGTATCCAAAGTCATGCGAGTGTTTGAAGCAGGCAACTTCGTGAAGGTTCAATTCCGACTCGACGTGGTCGATTCAGAGGGCAAGCCATCGGGCACTTATGTGCCTCACTCGGCCGCTCCAATCGATTGCGGCAGCCTGCTGCGCCGAGGATGGCTGTATCCGTCGCCGCCGGCATCGGGCAACGCATACCGCACCAGTGCATTGAAGAAAATCTTCCCCGTTCCCGAAGCGAGCGTCAATCGCTACGGCGCCGACTTCTATGCCATTTATGGCGTGGCATTGGTGGGCGCTGTCGCGACGATTCCGCAATCGCTGGGCGCCTACCGCGTTCATCGAACGGAGAACACGGGAATCAGTTTTGCCAACTCGGAAAGCAACGATAAAGCGCCCAAGGCGCTGACCAATCGTTGGGCGATCCTGCGGGAGATGGCGCGCTCGCGTCTGGATATCGAGCTTCCCGCATCGTTTCACGATTTCTCGCTGGAAAAGGCCTATTTTTGTTCGGCCGTGTATCAGGCGCCGTTCGCCACGCGCTGGCGATGGGTCAGCCGGCAATCGCATAGTTACTTTCAATCGATAGTCGCGAACCCGTTCTGGAGTTACAAGAAAAAAATAGGGACGCTGGCTTTATCGAGTCTTTGCCTTCTTCCTTTTTCCGCGCTGTCCGATTTCGCGGTTCGTTATATCTCCAATCCACTTGCCCGGCGTCGCCTTTAGTCATCCCAGGTAAATGCGCGGCGTCGCCGTCCTTCGGGCGACGCGCATCTGGATCGCTCATGTGAGAGGCGCGCTGAGTCTGTGGCTGGCGTTGGGGTGATGTTTGTGTTGACTCCTGAAACTGAACCTGAAGCCTTGCATCCGGCTTCAAGGCGAACCTTTTGCGTGAGACCTGATGATGAACAAATTCGTTGGGCTGGACGTTCTGCGTTTCTCTCTAGCCGTCTATTTGATGGTGTTTCATTCGATTCATCAGTATCCGCAGAACGGCACGATTCCGTTCATTGAACTCAGCAATCTCGGCGGATTTGCCACCAGCTCCTTCTTTATTCTCTCGGGCTTCATTCTCGCGCACGTATACTTCGGGCGCACCACGGAGCTGCGCGGCGGCGCACGCGAGTTCTTCGTCAAGCGTTTGTCGAATCTCTACCCGGTGCACCTCATTTCGCTTCTGTTGGTGCTTCTCGTCTCTGCGGCAGGCACGCGCGGCTTTGCGCAGTTCGCGGTCATGTCGCTCGACGACGCCGAGCGTTACGTGACGCTGCCTCCTCTCGATACCGCGATTAATTTCGTGCTGAACCTGTTTTTGCTGCAGGTATGGCATCCAATTTACGGGTCGGTCAATCCGCCCTCCTGGTCGCTCGCGACATTGTTCTTCTTCTATCTCGTGTTTCCATTTTTTGCGCCGCGGCTTCTCAAGGCCCAACAAAAGCCTCGGCTTCTAGTGGCCTTGTGGCTGCTTTATCTGATTCCGCCGATCGCCGGCACGCTGATGAACTGGTATGGTCCCGAAGCGGTCGGCATGATCACACGCAATCCGCTGTTGCGATTGCCCGAGTTTCTGGTGGGCATCGTGCTGTACGGCCTGTTCCGCGAAGGCCGCCTGAATACGGTTTGCAACAGCGGCGCAAAGAAGGTGGCGGCGTGGATCTTTATCCTGGCCTCGTTCGCGCTGGCCGCGTGGCTCGAAACATACGGTCCGATTGCCACGCGCTACGTCATTCACAACGGCGCGTTGATGCCAGCCCAGGTCCTGCTTGTCATTATCTTCGCCGGCGTTGCGATTCCAGCACGGTTCTCGGCGCTGTCAGTCCGGCTCGGAAACTCGGCTCTTTCGATCTTTGCCATTCACGTGCCGATCTTTCTCGTCATGATAAAAGTGCTGAAGCTGCTTTCCATCGGCAAGTCGCCGCTGTGGTGCGCGTCGCATTTTTCCGCTTGCGTCGCTGCTTCCAAAGAAGTGATACCGAGCATGGCAACGTATCCGCTTTATCTGATCGGCACGGTCATTGCCGCCGTGTATTTCCAGGAGCGGCTGGTCGCTCCGCTGAGAGACTGGATTCGCGGCCGATTCCTTAAAAGAAGGACGTGTGCGCCGGCGGCGAAGGTCCGAAGTGCGCCTGAGCACAGGCTCGATGCGCAGCGCAGCGCCGGAAGATGACCGTCAGAAGCTGTCAGAAGCTCACGAACGAATGCACGAGCCGATTGAAGGCGCCCGCATTCGACACGTTCATCCCGTGTGACGCGCCGGCGATGGTCTGCTTGTCGGCGTAATCGATCCAGTCCGCGAGCTTTTCGACGTTGTTGCGAAACATGCGCGGACTGCGCTGTCCTTCGATCAACAGCGTGCGGCATTTCACATCGCGAGCGGCTTCGCGCGAATATGCGGGCAACGGATCGCGGAACTGCTTCGGCAACGTGGCCGCGTTATCGGCGGCCATCGTGCGGAAGCTCGGCGTGCTTTTGCGCCACGAACCCGGCGCGCTGACCGAGTCGACGAAAAGTTCGAGACCCGCGTCGATCTCGCCGCTCTCGATCAGTTCGGCAACGCGCGCGCGCAGCGCATTCGTCGCGGGCGGCAGCAACGCCTCCGGCATGCCGTCGATCTGCAACGGACCACCGGGGTCCGCGAGCGTGAGCGTCTTCACGAGACGCGGATAGTCGCGCGCCACGTGAAATGCCACGCAGCCGCCGCGCGAATGCCCGATCAGATGCACGGGCGCCACATCGAGCGCCTCGATAAACTCGGCCAGCTCGGCCACATGCGACTGCCACCCGAACTCGCCCTGAATGCACGCCTCGCCTGCGGGCCAGTAATGGCTCAAGCTCACCGAAATGCAGCGGAAATGCTCGGACAGCGCCGCCGTCTGCGCGCTCCAGTAGCGGTAATCACACAGCGAACCGTGCACGAACACGAGCGGCTCGCCCTGCCCGCACTCCACGTAAGGCACGCAAATACCCGATGCGATGGTCGCAAACGAGAGGTCGGGCACGGCAAGCAGAGAGAAATCGGTTCGGGCGTTCATACACTGGCTCCTTTGCCCGAACTATGCTCCACGTCAACATTTAAGAAAATCGCGTAATATTGATGGTATTCATCTATTTTTCTGATACTGAAACGTGAAAGCCCTCGACCTCGATGTCATGACGATGATCGTCGCCGTGGCCGACGCCGGCAATATCAGCCGCGCGGCGGAAGTCGTGCATCGGTCGCAATCGGCGGTGAGCATGCAGATCAAGACGCTCGAAACCGCGCTCGGCAAGCCGCTTTTCGTGCGCAAGCCGCGCAGCGTCGTGCCGACCCAGGACGGCGAAGTCCTGCTCACCTACGCGCGCCGCATGCTGGCGTTGCGCGACGAAGCGTGGGCCGCCGTGGTGCGCCCGGACGTGACCGGGCGCGTGAGCATCGGCGTGCCGGACGACTACGCGTCTTCGCTGCTGCCGCCGATTCTCAAGAAATTTTCCGCGACCTACCCGAAGGTGGAGATTCGCGTGGTCGGCCTGCCGAGCGTCGCGCTCGCGCCGATGGTGAAAGACGGCTCCGTCGATCTCGTCTGCGCCACGCGCGTGAAGGGTCTGTCGGGGGAGTTTCTGCGGCACGAACCGATGGTCTGGGCCGCATCGCCGAGCGCACACGATATCTGGCGTGAAAGGCCTTTGCCTATCGCCGTCTTTCTGCCCGGCAGCGTGGCGCGCGAGAATGCCATTCGCAGCCTTGAGCAGGCGCGCATCAGCTACCGGACCTCGTACGAAAGTCCGAGTCTGATGGGTCTCGTGTCGATGGCCGAAGCGGGCCTCGCCATCGTGCCGCTCGCGAAATGCGCTGTCCCCGCGCATTTCGCGCTACTCGGCCAGGCGCAGGGCTTGCCCGAAATCGCCGCACTCGAGGTGGTGCTCGCGCGAAGCACGGCATCGAAGCGCCCGCCGTGCGATTTCCTGGCAGAGAAGATCATTGCCGAACTGAGGCGCTAGTTTTCTGGCGCGTAGCGAATCTGCCCAATCGGAGCCGCTTATTTCGATGAACACGTCTTCTCATTCAGCCGCCAATTTGTGGTCCGCGGTCTTGCGCCAGACCGCGCATGCGCTCCATTGCGGCGCGCTGCATCCCATACAAACAAGTCTCACGACAGTCGAAGACGGCGGCGTGCGCTTTCTGATTCGCCAGGTGTCGAGCCTCGCGCGCAAGGAGAAATCGGCGGGCCGTGGCGAATCGAAAGCAGCAGCCAACCCATTTCTTCCCTGCGAACCGGACCTCTTTGTCGCCGACATCTCCGACACGCATTTCGTTTTACTCAATAAATTCAATGTCATCGATCACCATCTTCTGGTCGTCACGCGTCGATTCGAGCTACAGGAAAACCTGCTGAATCTGGGCGATTTCAGCGCGTTGTTCAGTTGCCTCGCTCAGTTCGACGGCCTCGGCTTTTACAATGGCGGCCCGGCTGCGGGCGCGAGTCAACGTCACAAGCATATGCAGATCGTGCCCGTGCCGCTCGACGACGCCCACCCGGTTTTGCCTATCGAGCCGCTGCTTGCTGACGCGGGCACGGACAGCGCCGTGAGCACCGTGCACGGGCTACGCTTTTCGCACGCGTTCGTTCGCCTCGATCCAACGCTTGCAACGCGGCCGCTCGAACTCGCGCGTCACGCATTACACGCCTACCTGTCCCTGCTCGATGCGGCCGGCATCCAGGCCCTCGATGTGAACGGTGAAGCGCAGCAATCCGCGCCGTACAACCTGCTCGTCACCACGCGCTGGATGATGCTCGTGCCGCGCTGCGCCGAACGCACCGAAGGCATCGCGGTCAACGCGTTGGGATTTGCCGGAACGCTCTTCGTTCGCGATGACACGCAGAGGGAAACCATTGGCAGGCTCGGTCCCATGACCGTGCTGCAACGCGTGGCGGCGCCGATGCCGGCGTAGGTTCGCGCGGATCACCCACGCCGCTCGCGCGCAAACCACACCGCGATATCTGGCATGAACCGCGCGACGAGCAATAGCAACGCCAACAGCGCGGGACACCAGCGCACATCGGTCGGCACCTTTTCTCGGCGCGCGAGCCGCGCGTCGAGCATTGCGTCGCGCAACGACGCAGCATCTGCCAGGCGCCGATAGCCGAAGCCGATCTGTTCACCCACCGACATCAGATAATGTCCCTGCAACGCGGACAACTCCTCGTGGCTTTGCGCGTGAGTCGCGGATGCGTGCATGGGCGGAACCTGCACCACCTCGTCGCGCTGCCAGTAGCCCACGCGATTGCCGTTTGCATCGGTGCGCGGAACGGGCGCGGGCTGATCGCCGCCGACACCGACGAGCCACCCCTTCACGTGCGCCGGATTGATGTCCTGCTTGAGCGCATCGGAAGGCAGCAGCGGCGGCGCCTCCTGCCCGTCTGTGATGAATACGACCGCCGTGCCGTCGCCTGCGTTCTGCGCGACACGAACCGCCGAATACACGCCGCCCTCGGCGATGCGGCTGTAGTTCGTCCAACGCATGTTCCCGTCGATCCGGTCGAGCGACGACAGCAGCGCGTCATAGTTCGCGCACACTTCCACGGGCGACAGCAGCAAAAAGCTGCGCTGCCCCGTGAATGCGCTCCAGCCGATTTTCGAGCCGCACGGCAATTGCCCGAGCGCATCGCGCATCGCGGCCCGCGCGAACACGAGCCGGCTCACGGGCGTGCCGTTCAGCACGACGTCCTCGACATTCATGCTCTGCGTAATGTCGAACGTGACGATGTAGCTCGACGTATTACGCAGCAATGCGACGGGCGGCAGCGCGAGCGCCGCGACCAGCAGCACAAGCGCGGCGAGTGTCATCCAGTGGCGCGCCGCGAGAAAGCCGCGCATTGTCGCGCCGACGCTCACGGCAAGTCCTTGCTTTCCGGATCGCGCACCTTGATGTTGTGCTGCTCCTTGACGTCGGGCGCGCCGGACGCGGAGCGTGTTTCGGGCGCGAGCCACAAAGCGCGTTCGAGGTTGTAGCGCGCGTCCCAATCGTCGGGGGCAATGCGCAGCAAGGTCCGGTAGCGCGCCTTCGCTTCTTCGACCATCGCCAGCGACTGGATGGCGCCGGACGAACCATGCCCGATTCCCTGGCGCAGATAGAGGTTGCCGAGATCGAAAAGCGCCGCGCGCCCTACTTCGTTGCCGGACTCGTCGCGAATCAGCGATTCGAAAAGCGGCCCCGCCGCATCGTAGGCACCGCGTCTGGACAGCGCGATGGCGCGCGCGAGGCGCACACGCGGTGCTTCGTCTCGGCCGCGAACGTCGGGCGAGTTCTGTTTGGCGGTCGTTGCGTTTGCAACGACGACAGCCGCGACCGTCTGGTTCACCTGCTCCGCGCGCCGCCATTGAACCCAGTCGTACACCGCCACGCCCGCGCAGCACAGCGCCACGCTCGCGAACACGAGATGCACCGACGCGCGCTTCACGACCACACCCGCACTTGACAGAGCCGCAGCGCCATCAGCAGCACGCAAGCCGCCAGCGCGGCCGCGAAGCAATACGGACTCCAGTCCTCTCGCGGCAAATGTTCGACGAACGTGGTGATCGCATTCTGCTGACGGTTGATTTCGGCCATCGCGTCCCTCATCGATTTTGCGTTGCCGGTCTGGAACAAACGATAAGGTGTTCGAAGCGATAGAAAATAGCGATGCAGTTCCGCTTCAGCCGAAGACTCGCTCGAGGGCACCGCGGCGTTCAGATCGGGACTATAGATGCTGCTGCGCAAGTAAATGAAGTAGAGCGCGATCTGATTGCGCAACAGCCCGTCTTCGATCAGCCGACGCACGCGCGCGTCGAGTTTCGCGCCGCCGTCGGAGACGAGCACGATCGCGCGACGGCTCGACGAGTGCTGTCCGTTGAACTCGCCGATCGCCGTCAGCAGTCCGAGATCGAGTTGCGTATCCGGCATGCCGCGGCCAATCGCCGTGCCCGCGATGGCCGCGTCGATCGCGCGATGATCGTAGGTGAACGGCATCGCCAGCAGCGGACTCGTGCCGAACATCATGAACGCGAGCCGGTCGTTCGGCCGTTGCGCGACGAACTCCGTGAGCGAGGCGCGCGCCACCTTGTTCTTCGAGTCACCCGCGCTCACCTCGACGCCTTTGCTGTTCATCGGTTCGTCCATGCTCGCGCTGCGATCCATCAGGATCAGAATCTGCGCGCCGCTGCCCGCGCGCAAGAC
The DNA here is from genome assembly GCF_036016995.1 of Paraburkholderia sp. MPAMCS5. Taxonomy (NCBI): domain Bacteria; kingdom Pseudomonadati; phylum Pseudomonadota; class Betaproteobacteria; order Burkholderiales; family Burkholderiaceae; genus Paraburkholderia; species Paraburkholderia sp. MPAMCS5. The sequence continues at coordinate 688,218 of NZ_JAYXBK010000001.1, read as the reverse complement.
CTGGCGATTCGCGCGGCCAGGGCCGGCGAGGCCTATTACGATGGCCAGCATCGCGAGCACCGCGCTGCCCTGCGCAACGAAGCCGATCCAGCGTCCCGCGCGGTCGTCGGGCAACCATGCGAGCCAGGCAAACGCGAGCGTGTCGGCGCGGCGCGGCACCAGCGGCAGCAAGGCGAGCGGCAACAACACGAGCAGCCACGGCGCGGCGAAGTCGATTGCCATGTTCATCGCTGGTGTCGCTGCTCCGCGCGATACAGCGCCTCGCACAGTGTCCGCAGCGGATAAGCGCCGGCCGCGGACGCCGGCGTGAAGAAGCGCTCAGCCGATTGCCGGTAGAACTGTTCGAGTTGCGCGCGCAGCGGTTGCAGATACGGCGCTCGAATGAGGAGATGAGGCAGCGAGCCCGCATGCACGACATGTCCCGCCGTCTCGTTCAACGCCCGATGCACGCAAAGCCATGCATCGGGCGAAGCGTCCGCTTGATGATTTTTTTTCATCTGCCGCCATGCGCGCGCAAACGGCAGATACGCCGATTCGCGCGCGTTGCGCCACAGCCACCAGCCCATCCACGCAAGCAGGGTGAGCACCAGCAAGCCGCCCGCGATGCCCGCCTGCCGGCGCCACGGTGCGCCCGGCAACGGTGGCGCCGTCCGGTCGGGTTGCATGGCCTGCAGATCGCCGGCGTTGAAGGGATTGGCGGGCGTGGCGGGCCCGATGCTGAGCGGCCACTCGCCGACCTGCAACGTCGCACCGGCCGACGAATTCAGCGTCAACGCGGGCAACGCGATCTGTGTGAGCGTCGGCGGAATGTTGACGACCTGGTAGTCGATTGCCATCCAGCGTCGGCCGTCAGCGTCGGTTTCGAGCCGCACGCGGCGGCGTTCGAGCCACGCGTTCGCGCGGCCGGGCGACGGCGATGCAACCGCGCCCGCGTCGTGATCGCCGTCCTGCAACAAGATGCGCTGCGTAAGGACGTCGCCGAGCAGATAGCCGAATGCGCGCGGCTCCTGAACCAGCGGCTGCGACGGCGCGTTGGTGGCCGACGCGGCATGCGTCACCGTCGGCACAAACGCCACGCATAGCGCGAGCACGACGCACATGACGATTCGCCGCTCCCGCATCACACCCTCTGCTCTCATGCGACCGCCTCCAGAAAGTAGCGCGACATGGCCTCGGGATCGAACGCGTTCTCAATATAGAACGGCTGCATGGCACGCTTGCCGAACATCCGCGCAAGCTCGGTCCGACGCCGCGCGACGCCTTCACGCCAGCGCTCGCGCACGCTGCCGCGCAACCATAGCGTGCGGCGCGCGCCCGATTCGGCGTCGCGAAGCGCGAGCAGCGGACCGCCTTCGGGCGGTGCGATCTCGGCTTCGTCCCACACGACAATCGGCACCACGCATGCATGCATCAGCAGATCGAGCACAGCCGGCAGACCCGCGAGCGGCCAGTGAAAATCGGAGACCAGAAAGACGAGCGCCTCGCGTCCCGCGAGCGTCGACGCAATGCGTTGCAGCGCTTCGACACTGCCGCCGCTCGCCGTCCCGCTCGCGCTTTCGCTTTCGCTTTCGCTTTCGCGCAGCATCGCGGCAAGCAGATTGCCGATGCCCCGGCCCGAACGCGCCGGCATGAAGAGATCGTGGCGGGCGCGGGTATCGAATGCGAGCATGCCCAACGGATCGCCGACGCGAAACGCGCTGTATCCCAACGCTTCCACGAAGTCCGCGGCCACCTGCAACTTGGTCTGGCGCGCGCCGAAATGCATCGACGCCGACACATCGGCAAGCACCTGCACCGGCACCGCCGCGCGCTGCAAATGCACGCGCACGAGCCACTCGGAGCGCGCCGCGCGCACACTCGCTCGCAGATCGAGACGGCGCGGGTCCGGATAGTCGAAGAGGCGCCCGTGCATCGCGAATTCCTGGCCGAAGCCGAAGCTCGATCCCGGATGCGAGCCGGGACGCAATCCCGACGATCGCATCGGCAAACGGTAGTGAAATTCCGCTATCGCGTTCATGGTTCAGGGCACCGCGAGTTTCGCGACGATCTGTTCAATCAGCGCTTGCGCGAGTTCCTGGCGGCGCAGTTCATAGATCGGCGTAAAAAACACGCGATGCCCGAGCGCGGGTTGCAGCACCGCATGAATGTCTTCGGGAATCAGATGCGAGCGGCCCGCGAGCCACGCTACCACGCGCGCCGCGCGCAACAGCGCGCTCATGCCGCGCGGACTCGCGCCCGCGAGAATCAGCCGCTCCATATCGACGCCGGGCAGCGCAATGCCGAAGCGCTGCGGCGTCTCGGTTGCCTGCCAGATGTCCAGCACGTAGCGCTCGATCGTCTCGCTCGACTGCACGCTATGTTGAATCGCCGCGCCCACCTGATTCAACTGCTCCCACGGCACGATGGCGGGCGAAAGCCGCGCGAGCAGCCGGTCGGCGTCGTGATAGTCCGCGTCGAACACGAGCGCGCGCCGCACGTGGGCATCGTCCGGTGTCGGCATGCCTAGCTCGAACAGAAACCGATCGCGCGCCGCCGACGCCAGCTCGAACGTCTCTTCCTTTTCGACCTTGTTGCGATCGGCGAACACCGTCATGTGCGCAAAGCGATATTCGCGGTCGAAGGCCCAGACCGAGCGCTCCGCCATCGCGCGCAACAGCAGCGACTGCACCTGCGGACGCGCGCGATTGATCTCGTTGAAAAAGAACGTGGTGAGCCGCTCGCCATGCCGCAGAAGCGGACCGGGGTCGATGCGCGGCCTGCCCTCGGCGTCCACATACGTGTGATACACGAGGTCGCCCGGCATCAGATCGATCGTGCCTTCCACACGCTCGAACTCGCCGCCCACCACGCGCGCGAACGCGCGCAGCACCGTCGTCTTGCCCACGCCGACGCCGCCTTCGAGCAGCACATGCCCGCGCGCGAACAACGCGACGGTGATCAGCCGGATCACGTCTGCCTGGCCGATCACGACGCTCGCGACTTCATCCTCGATTTGCAGCGCATGCAGACGCCAGTCCTGAAGCTGTTCGCTGGACCCCATCGTTGCACTCTCCTATGGCCGGCGCATCGCGCGCCGCCCCTCTCGGCACCTTCAACTCGGCACCTTCGATTTCGCGGGCAACGGCACGAACGCCGCATACTCGCGCTCCAGATAAGCGGCGGCCTGCTCCAGCAGAAACTGCCGGAAGATCATGCAGGTCGGCGAAAGCTGCTTGGCGCGTAAATGCACGATCTGCCACGTGCGCTCGATCGGCGTGCCGTTCACATCGAGCAATGCCAGCTCCTTCGTACGCAACTCCAGCAGCAGCGTGTGCAGCGAAATCAGGCTCACGCCCATGCCCGCGATCACTGCCTGCTTGATCGTTTCGTTGCTGCCCAGCGTGACGACTTTCGCGGGCGCGAAAAGGTGCTGGCGAAACATTTCCTCGGCGGCCATGCGTGTTCCCGAGCCGGGCTCGCGCAACAGGAACGTATTGCCGCGCAACTCCTGCAAATCGAAACGCCGCGCGCCGGCCAGTGGATGCCCGACCGGCGCGATCAGCACTTGCGGATGCCACGCGAGCGGCTCGGTCGTCGTATCGAGTTCCGGCGGCGGCCGTCCCATGATCGCGAGGTCGATTGCGTTGTCCTGCAACAGACGCAGCAGCGCATCGCGATTGCCGACCGAAAAGTGCACATCCACCTTCGGAAACAGATGCGAATACATGGCCAGCAGCTTCGGCGCGAAATACGTCGCTGAACTGACGATCCCCACCGCGATCGAGCCGCTGTCCGCCTGCTTGAGCGAGGTCATCGCGTCTTCGGCGTCCTTGATCTCGCCGAGAATCCGGCTCGCGTGATGGCTGAACTTCTCGCCCGCCTCGGTCAACGCCAGCTTGCGCGCGATCCGTTCGAAAAGACGCAGGCCGACGGCTTCCTCCAACTGGTGAATCTGCATCGACACCGCGGGCTGCGTCAGATGTAGCTCCTCCGCCGCGCGCGCGAAGCTCGTATAGCGGCTCGCCACCACGAAGATCTGCAACTGGCGCAGCGTGAGCGAGCGGATGAAGTTCACGGCGCGCGTCCGCTAACGGCTCGCGCGCGGCGCGTTTGAAGACTTGCCCGGCGCGGCCGGCGCACTCGGTGAACCGGGCGCACTCGCGGGCGGCAGCTTGTGCAGCATCGACTGGAAACTCAGCGTGCGGCTTTGCAACGGATGCGCGAAATCGTTGTTCGCGCCGGGCACGTCGGTGCGAATCAACGCGACCTGGCCTGGCACGGTCGCCGCCATCAAAAACGTGTAGCGCTTGGCGGTGTATTGTGCGAAGCGCTCGGCATTGGGATCGTCCAGATAGGGCTGCACGACGATCTGCTGCGCCTTCACGGGCTTGCCGTCGACCTGGCTCGTGACCGTCTGGATCTTCGGCCCGGCGGCCAGCGCGAGCCGCAAACGCCGCTGGAAATAGCGTCGCTGGCCGCCCGTCAGGTGCTCCATCTCGGCAATGTCGCGTTCCAGGAAATAGATGATCACCGGATTGCACTGCAAGTTGCCGTTCGGCAACGACACCGCGCCGCTGTGATCGGAGACCTGCGCATCGCCCTTCGCGTTGTCGGGGCTCGTCACGAGCACCTTGACGGTGTCGGTGCCGCGCGCGGACGGATCGGCACTGACGAGCGTGTAGTCAAGCTCGGTTTGCTGCGCGAGGCCATGCAGATGATCGGTCGTGAAGAGGAGCCGCTCGGCGCGCGAAATGGCGTCGCCGCCGGGAGCGGAGGCGGCGGCGTGCGCTTGCGTCATCAGGCATGTGAAGCACGTCGAACACGCGAGCGCCGCGAGGCACGCGGCAACCACGCGCCGCCTCGCGGCGCGATGCCATTCCCCGCGCACTGCCCTCATGGCGACGCGTCCGCGGGCTTGCCGGCAGGCGCATCGACGGGCTTCAGCAGCGGCACTTCATAACTCGTGAGAATGCTGTCGATCTTCGCGTGGTTCGCGCCGATCCATTGATCGACCTTGTCCTTCCACGCTTTCTCGCCGTAGCGCACGCCCATCGAAATCGTATAGTCGAAGCGGATGCCCGGCGTGGACGGGAACGGCACGAGCTTCACCGAATCGCCGGAGCGCTTCGCGAAGTAGCCGGCAATCGGCCCCCACAGAAACACGACATCGACATTGCCCGCCTGCAAATCCCGCTCGATCATCTGGCCGGGATATTCCTGCGGATCGCCGCTTTGCACCTGATACGAAACCGCCTGATCGATCAGGTTGTGACCGAGCAGCCAGTCGACCGCGGGCGTCTGCGTGAAGATGCCGAAACGCAGCTTGTGCAACTCGTCGGGCGGCAGCTTCAGCAGATCGTCCGGCGTATTGATGCCCGCCAGTTCAGGACGCTTTTTGAACACCATCGCGTAGGTGGAGCGCAGATAAGGCTGCGTCGTGGATGTCATGTCGTAGCCCTTCGGCACGCCAATGATCAGATCGCACTTGTAGCGCCCGCTCTCCGGATTCTTCTCGCGCAACGTGTGGCGCACGAAGCCCATGCGCTGCGGAAAATACGTGTATTCGAGCTTGTAGCCGAAGTCGCTCGCCATCTGGCTCGCGATGTGATTCTCGTAACCCTCGCCCTTGTCGTTCGACAACGGCATGTTGTTCGGGTCCGCGCAGACTCGCAGCACGCCGTCGGCGCCGTCGTTGTTGGGCAGGGCCTCACCCTGGGCGCGCACCGCGCCGCTGGCGAGCGCCGCGTAGCAGAACGCGCTCGCGACAAGCGCGGCATGCACGTGCATTAGTTTGCGATGACGCATCGATCCACCTCCTGAAGTAGAACCGCCGGCGTTATTTCGCGTCGATGGCCTGCAGATCGCCGGGCTTGATCTGCCCGTCCGAACGCCCTTTCAGATAGGCGTAAAGGTTCTCCCAGTTCTTTTGCATCATCTGGCTGGTGCTGAAGTCGGGCATGCCCTTCTCGACTCGCCCGCCGAATACGGTGCGATGAAACTCGGTCTTGTCGAGCGTCTTGAACGCCTCGACGAGCGACGGCCCCACCATGCCCTGCTGCTGCGCGCCATGACAGCGTTCGCAGGCCAGCGCGCGCCACGTCTTCCATCCCTGGAGCGTGTTGCTGTCCACCTTGCTGCCGTCGACCACCTTGTACGCCACCTGGGCAATCGCGGGATTGGTCTGGGCGTACGCGACAGGCAGCACGACAAAAAGGACGGGCACCGCCGCCCGCAACAAGATTGATCGGCCTTTCATATGCAGACGTCTCCTCAAGATAGAGCCGCGCTTCGATGCGGCGGCCCCGATGACTCACATGCAACGCGTTCAGATCAGGTTTCGGCCGCTTCGCGCCGCCGGCTGCCCGCTGTGTCGTCTCGGGCAAACCGGCCGCGCGATTCAGGCCAGCCGGATCTCCGTCCTCACATCAGCCACTACATCAGTCATTAGCCGCCCGGAATGGCGAACACGAACAGCGTGCCGCCGAGCGCCGTGTACTTCGCAAGCTCGCGATAGCCGCCCACCGCGCCGAGGCCTTCGTTCGACTTCTCCAGACCGGCCGCCATGCCGATGCCGGCCCAGCCGCCAATGCCCGAATAGACGCCCACGAACTGCTTGCCCTGGTACTCATAGGTGAACACGTTGCCGATAATTCCCGACGGCGTCTTGAAGCGCCACAGCTCCTTGCCGTCCTTGATTCGGACTGCTTTGAGGTAGCCTTCGAGCGTGCCGTAGAACGCGATACCGCCCGCAGTCGCGAGTGCGCCCGACCACACCGAGAACTTCTCCGGCTTGGTCCAGACGATCTTGCCCTTCGAGGCATCCCACGCGATGAAATTACCCATCGCGTTGTTCTCGTTCGGGCCCGGATACATCGACAGCGTCGCGCCCACATACGGCTGACCCGACACGTAGTCCACATCGAACGGCTCGTAGTCCATGCACACGTGATTGGTCGGCACGAGGAACAGGCTCGAATTCGGGTCGTACGCGGCCGGCTGCTGGTCCTTGGAGCCGAGCGCCGCCGGACAGATGCCCTTCACGTTGTGATCCGAACCGGCTGCCTGCGTCGAATACGCGGCGTTGCGAATCGGCTTGCCGCTCTTCATGTCGACGTGATCGGCCCAGTTCACCGCCGGGTCGAACTTCTGCGCGACGAGCAGTTGTCCGGTCTCGCGATTCAACGTGTAGCCGAAACCATTGCGGTCGAAGTGAACGATGGCGGGCACCTTCTTGCCGTCCATCGTCAGGTCGGACAGGATCATTTCATTGACGCCGTCGTAATCCCATTCGTCGTGCGGCGTCATCTGATAGACCCACTTCGCCATGCCCGTGTTCAGATCGCGCGCCATGATCGACATCGACCATTTGTTGTCGCCCGGACGTTGCGTCGGGTTCCATGTACCAGGATTGCCGGTGCCGTAGTAGACAAGGTTGAGCTTCGGGTCCCACGCATACCAGCCCCACGTGGTGCCGCCGCCGAGCTTCCACTGATCGCCCTTCCACGACTTCAGCGACGAGTCCGCGCCCACCGGGACCATCTTGCCGTCCTCGTAGGTCATGGTCTTGTCGGGGTCCATCAGCATGTCCTTGTCCGGACCCGTGCTGTAAGCGGTCCAGGCCGGCTTGCCGGTCTTGATGTCATACGCGATCAGACGTCCGCGCACGCCGAACTCGCCGCCCGAGATACCGGTCAGCACCTTGTCGCCGAACACGTGCGGCGCATTGGTGTTGGTCTCGCCGGCTTTCGAGTTGCCGTTCTGCGCGGTCCACACCACGTCGCCCGTTTTCGCGTTCAACGCGACGAGTTTGGTGTCGGCCTGCTGAAGAAAGATCTTGCCGTCGCCGTAAGCCAGTCCGCGATTGACCGTGTCACAACACATCACGGATACAACCGACTCGTCCTGCTTCGGCTGGTACTGCCAGATGAATGTCTGATCCTTGAGGTTGATCGCTATCACCTTGTTAGGGAATGGCGAGTGGATATACATGGTGTCGCCAATCACGAGCGGCGCGCCTTCATGGCCGCGCAGCACGCCGGTCGACATGGTCCACGCGACCTGTAGTTTCCCGACGTTGCTTTCGTTGATCTGCTTGAGCGGGCTATAGCGATGATTCGCGTAATCGCCCGCCTGTGCCGCCCAGTTGGACGGACTCTTCATCAGCCCGTCGAGCTGCGAATCGGCCTGTGCAACGAGAGAGCTCAAGGCTGCCGACGCGAGGATCGCGAGCCCAAGAACCGTGGTGCGTAAGTTCATGTCTCCTCCAGAATGGTCTTGCTGTTCAACTCACGAATGACCCACGCTACCTGGCCGCACCGGGCGCGCCTCCACGGATGCAGGGTAACGATTCATGCGCCCTCCCCAATCGTTGTCGGGTTTCGCGGCGCACGACCGCCAACGCATATTCCATGCCGGTCGAAGCGTGCGACACACGCCATGCGCCGCCATGAACCGGTCGGCGCACGCCGCGCGGGCGCATCGTCAAGGCGCGCCCCGCGCTTCGCCGCGCATGGACGTCGTCTCGATGCCGTCGCGCGACGCCGGCGCGCAACGGCATTCGCGCGCGATGCGAGGCAACGGTGTCACGCCGTGACACCACTCGAGCGAGGCAGGTGGGACATACTGTGTCATTCACCGATACGAAACGTGTCCGCCGCGAGTCAGGCGGCAGGCGAAGCGCTTCGCACGACGCGGGCACGAGTCGTGGCACTTCTGGCGGCGCTCCGGCGGCGCTGCCTGTGGCGCGTCATTTGCAGCGCAACATGAGTCTTGTTGATCCATCCACCCTCCGCGGAGCAACGATCATGGCAAACACCGACAAGGTCTATTCCGACGACGAGATCCAGCAGCGTCTCGTCGGTCCGCTACAGCACTGGTATATGGAAGACGGCTGGCTGCGGCGCAAATACCGCACCGAAGGCTGGAAGGGAACCTTGATGGTGGTGAACGCGGTCGGCCATCTCGCGGAGGCCGCGTGGCATCACCCGGATCTGACGGTCTCCTATGCATTCGTGATCGTCAAACTCAAGACGCATTCGGCGAAAGGCATCACGGACAAGGACTTCGCGCTCGCGAGCAGGATCGAGTCGTTCATCCAGTGGCAGCCGGCCACCGAGGGCGGCCCGCTGGAAGGCACGCCGTCTGACGACCAGCGCTTTCGCTACATCAAATACGACGCGCCGAAGCCGGCCGAAGGCAACACCGAGGGCGGCTGACGCGCCGCGCGGCGCCGCGAGCCTGGTACGGCTTTCGCTTGACGTGCTGCGCCGGGCCGCTGCGTTATCGCGTGTGCCGCCGCGTGCGCCGCCGCGTGGGCCGCTGTGTGCGCCGCTGTGTGCGCCGCTGTGTGCGCCGCTGTGTGCGCCGCTGTGTGCGCCGCTGTGTGCCCCGCTGTGTGCGCCGCTGTGTGCCCCGATACACGCGCCGCTGCATGGCCTTTGGCAAACGCCGTCGCGCTGGCCGCGCCACGGCCAGCCGGCTCCCGCAACCTTCAGTCACGCACGAACAAGGACACTCGCGATGCAGCTTCACGTTCGCCGCCTTCCGCCTGACGCCGCCGTGACAGTCGATGCCCCCGCGCGGCTGCATCTCGGCTTCCTCGACCCGAACGCGTCGCTCGGACGCGCGTTCGGCAGTCTCGGGCTCGTGATCGACGGCAGCGGCACGCGCGTCGAAGCGCGGCACGCCGAGCGCGACGCCATCGGCGGCGCGATAAGCGATGCGGAACGCGAGCGCATCGCGATCTGTCTGGAACGCCTGCACGCCGCCTACGACCCGACGCCCGTCGCGATCGACATCAAACAGACGCCGCGCGCGCACACCGGCCTCGGCTCGGGAACACAACTCGCGCTCGCGGTCGGCACGGCTTTCGTGCGTCTTTTGGGCCATGTCGCGACGGGCTCCGAACTCGCGAGCCTGCTCGGGCGCGGCGGCCGCTCCGGCATCGGCGTGCTCGGCTTCGACTCGGGCGGCCTGCTGGTGGACGGCGGGCCGTCGGGCGACCTGCGTTCGGGCGTGCCGCCGCTGCTCGCGCGCCAGCCGTTTCCCGAGAACTGGCGCGTGCTGCTCGTCAGCGACAACGCCCGCGAAGGGCTGCACGGCGCCGAGGAAAAGCGCGCTCTCGCCGCGCTCGCGCCGTTCCCGCAGAAACTCGCCGCGCATTTGTGCCACCTCGTGCTGATGAAGATCTTGCCGGGCGCCGCCGAGCGCAACATCGCGCCTTTCGCGCACGGACTGACGGAGCTGCAGCAAACCATCGGCGAATACTTCGCGCCCGTGCAAGGCGGCGTGTTCGCGAGCCGCGACGTCGAGCGCGCGTTGCGCGCCGTGGCCGCGCAACGCACTGCGGGCATCGGCCAGAGTTCCTGGGGCCCGACGGGTTTTGCGATCGTCGGCAGCGCGCGCGATGCCGAATGCGCGCTCGCCGCCGCATGCGAGGCCACGCGCGGGCTGCCGCATATCGAATGCACGATCGTCGGCGGCCGCAATCGCGGCGCGACCGTGCGTTCGCACGAAGCGCGGCCGCACGCGCGCATCGACGCCGCATGACGCGCCCGGCGCGCGGCGCGCTTCCGGCTGCCGTCCGCGTCCGGGTCCGCGCTCCGCTTGCGCAGCCCATTACATCGTCACTGAAACGAGCCCTCCGCCATGTCCGACACCGCTGAAAAACCCGCTGAACGGCCCTATATCCTGCACATGCTCACGGCCACGCCGCAGATGAGTCCATTCGACGTCAACATGGCCGCGGACGCGGGCTATCAGGTCATCGTGCCGTATTGCGACGTGCAAGCGGGCATGGTCGCCAACCTGACCCAGGACGCGATCTTTTCGCGCGGCCCGAAAGGCGTGGCGCGCACCGGCATCTTCATCGGCGGGCGCGATGTCATGCTGGCCGCCGACATGCTCGACACCGCGCGCAAAGCCATGGTTGCGCCGTTCGAAGTGTCGGTGTTCGCCGATCCGAGCGGCGCGTACACGACCGCCGCCGCGCTCGTCGCGCTGGCCGAGCGGCATCTGACGAAGGCGTACGGCATGGAGCTGGGCGGCAAGCGCGTGCTGATTCTGGGCGGCACCGGCGCCGTTGGGCGCGTGGCGGCAGCCATGGCGGCGACGCTCGGCGCGGACGTGTCGATCGCGAGCCACACCGGCGAGGCGCGCGCGGTGCGGGTCAGCGACGAACTCAATCAGCGCTTCGGCATCGTGACCAAAGGCGTGGGCACGACGACGCCCGGCGAGTTGCGCGCCGTGCTCGAAGAAGCCGAGATCGTGCTCGCGACCGCCGTCGCCGGCGTGCAGGTGGTGAGCCGCGACGACCTCGCGCATGCGCGCCATCTGCTGATCGCCGCCGATGTCAACGCCGTGCCGCCCGAAGGCATCGCCGGCGTCAACGTGATGAACGACGGCAAGCCGATCGAGGGCGTGCCGACCGCGGGCGGCGCGATCGGCATCGGCGCGCTGGCGATCGGCAACGTCAAGTATCAGGTGGAACACCGGCTGTTCACGCGGATGCGCACTGGCGGCAAACCCGTCTACCTGGGTTTTCGCGAGGCGTTCGACGAAGCCCGCGCGGTCGCGGCGGGTCTCGGTTGAGCGGCGCGGCGCGTGACATCGCGTGACAGTGTGCGCGGCGCGCGCTGTGACAGTGTGCGCGGCGCGCGCTGTGACAGTCTGCTGTGACCGCCCGCTGTGACAGTCTGTCGGGTCTGCCGCGCAACACGTTATACGGGCCGCCGTGAGCCCTCGATTGCTTGAGCCGCTGTTGGAGCCGCCATGATCTCGCATCCCTCTTCAACGCATGGGCCGTTCGTCGCGGTGGCGGGACTGTCCGCGCGGATGCTCGCACAGTCCGCCGCGCGCGCGGGCTTGCGCGCCGTCGCCCTCGATGTGTTCGGCGACCGCGACACGCGCGAGACGTCCGAGCTGTGGTTCGACATCGGGGGCGCCGCGTTGTCGATCGACGCCGCGCGCCTCGCCGAAGCGCTCGAACGCAGCGCGCGTTTGCCGGGGCTGATCGGCTGGGTCGACGGCAGCGGGCTGGAGCCGTTCGTCGCGCGCTTGTGCGGCACGCCGGGCCTGCCGCGCTTCCTCGGCAATCCTGTCGAGGCGAGCGCCGCGGTGCGCGATCCGCGGCGTTTTTTTGCGCTGCTCGACGAACTCGATATTGCCCATCCGCGCGTCGCCTTCACGCGGCCCGCGCGCGCACAAGGCTGGCTCGTGAAGCACGCGGACGGCTGCGGCGGCACGCATGTCGAACCGCTCGCCGCCCTCGTCGATACGCAGATTCCCGCGCAAGCCTATTTCCAGCAGCACAGCCCCGGCCGCGCGATGTCCGCGCTGTTCGTCGCCGCTCGCGGCAGCGCGCGCGTGATCGGCTTCGCGCAGCAGCTCACCTGCGCGATGGGCGGCTTGCCCTTCGTGCATGCCGGCTCAATCGGTCCAGCCGAACTGCCGCTCGCCGCCGAAGTGAAGGTGCGCGCGGCGATCGCCGCGCTCTGCGCGCGCGTGGGGCTCGCGGGCATCAATAGCTGCGATTTCCTGCTCGACGGCGATACCGTGGCGCTGCTCGAAATCAACACGCGCCCTTCATCGACGATGGCGCTCTACGAAACCGCGTCGCCCGATGCCTGGCCGCGCGGCCTGCTCGCCTGTCATATCGACGCCTGCCGCCACGGCCGTCTGCCGGCCGAGCCCGCGCGCGCCACCTGTTGCGCCGGCCAGAAGGTGTTGTTCGCGCCGCATCCGTTCGCCGCGTCGCAATCGTTCAGCGACGCCTGCCTGCGCGACCCGCACTGCCGCGACGTGCCGATGCCCGGCACGTGGATCGAAGCGGGCCAGCCCGTGTGCACGCTGCTGGTGCGCGCGGCTTCCGCCGATACCGCGCGGCAAGCGCTCGACGCGCAGCACGCGCGAGTCCTGCAACGAATCGAAACCTGTCATGAGCCCCGCTATGAGCCCAACCGAGCCTTCATCCACTGCCACTCCTGACGACTTTCGCCCGCCGCTCGCGGATGCCGCCGCGCTCAGCGTCAACGCGCTCAGCGAGCGTCTCGTCGCGCGTCTCGTCGACGATGCGCCGCGCTTCGGCGCCGCCGTCAGCCGCACGGAAAGCGGCACCGTGCTGGTGGACGCGGGCGTGGCCGCGCCTGGCAGCGTCGCGGCGGGCGTGCTGATCGCGCGCATCTGCATGGGCGGCCTCGGCCACGTGAGCGTGCGCGAAAGTCTGGACGCGCAGCCGCTGTGGCCGAGCACGATCGAGGTGCGCACGTCGTGGCCCGTGCTCGCGTGCCTCGGCAGTCAATACGCAGGATGGAGCCTGTCCGCGACAAAGGAGCAGACAGGCGGCAAGAAGTTCTTCTCGCTCGGCTCGGGTCCGGCGCGCGCGCTGGCCGTGAAGGAGCCACTCTTCGCGGAACTCGGCTATCGCGACCGTCACGAGCGCGGCGTGCTGGTGCTCGAAGTGGACCGCCTGCCGCCACAGGTGATTATCGACAAGGTGCTCGGTGACTGCGGCCTCGCGCCCGAGCGGCTGACCCTTGTCGTCACGCCGACACACTCTGTCGCGGGAACGGTGCAGGTGGTGTCGCGCGTCTGCGAAGTTGCGCTGCATAAAACGCATGTGCTCGGTGTGCCGCTCGGCGAAGTGGTCGAAGCCGGCGGCTCGGCGCCCTTGCCGCCGCCCGCGCCCGACGGCATTCAGGCGATGGGCCGCACCAACGACGCAATCCTGTACGGCGGCCGCGTGCATCTCACGGTGAAGCACGACGCGGTGGCGAAACAGCTCGCCGCCGAACTGCCCGCCTCGAACTCGCGCGATCATGGGCGCCCGTTCGCGGACATCTTCACGTCGTTCAACTACGACTTCTATCAGATCGATCCGGCGCTCTTCGCTCCCGCCGAAGTGTGGGTGAGCAGCCTCGAAAGCGGCGCGACGTATCACGGCGGCCGCGTCGACGCCGCCTTGCTGCATGAACAATGGAGCGGCAAGCCATGAGCGCCGTTCTGTCTTCCAACGGAACAGACGATCAACGCAGCGCCGGCGCGCCGGAACCGCTGCGCGCGCAGACGCCGCTGCGCATCGCGATCATGACCGACGAAACCGGCTGGCACACCGGGCGGCTGAAAAAGGCCTTCCGCGCGCGCGGCGCCGAGGCGCGCTGCATCGACCTGGCCGACTGCCGGATCGACACCACGTGGCAACCGCATGGCCTCGTGCTGCCGGGCTTCGGCCATACGCTGCCCGACGCGGTGTTCGTGCGCGGCATTGCCGGCGGCACGTTCGAGCAGGTCACCTTGCGGCTCGGCATTCTGCATGCGCTGCGCGAATCGGGTGTGCCGGTTTATAACGACGCGCGCGCGATCGAACGCAGCGTCGATAAATCCATGACGAGCTTTTTGCTGCATCGCCACGGCGTGCCGACACCTGCGACGTGGGCCGGCGAATCTGCCGCGTTCGCGCAGCGCGTGCTGATGCGCGAAGCCGCCGCCGGCCGCCAGGTCGTGCTCAAACCGCTGTTCGGCTCGCAAGGCCACGGGCTCAAACGGCTCGGCGCGCACGGCGGCGTGCTGCGCGCGCCGAGCCGTTTGAGCCCGCTGCCTTCGCTGAAACCGTTTGCACAAGTGGCTTATTTGCAGCGTTTTATCGACGGCGAACGTCCGGGCTTCGACTGGCGCGTGCTCGTGATCGGCGGCCGCGCGGTGGCGGCGATGCGGCGCGTCGGCGGCAAAGGCTGGATTCATAACTTCGCGCAGGGCGCCGCGTGCGAGGCCGCCGAACTCGAGGCGCCGCTCACGCAGACCGCCGTGCGCGCCACCGAGGCGCTCGGGCTCGACTATGCCGGCGTCGATCTGATTCCCGATCCCCACAACGCCGCGCGGCCGCTCGTGCTCGAAGTCAACGGCGTGGCGGCCTGGCGTGGACTGCAATCCGTCACCTCGATCGACGTCGCGGCGGCGCTCGTGGACGACCTGCTGTTTCGCAAGCTGCCCGCGCAGCGCGACGCGCTCGCCCTCGCCCTCGCTCTCGCGCGGAGTGACGACGCGGGCGCCGCTCGCGGCGCGGCGTAAACGCCATGGCCGAGCCGCCTCGCGATTGCCCGAGCGCGCCGGGCTCGCTCGATGGATCGGGCACAAGCGCTGGCACAAGCGCGCCCGCGATCCCGCCCGCGCGCATACGCGCGGCTTTTCTCACAGCCTGCCGGCTCGATGTCGAAACGTTCAAGCCGGGCAATGTCAGCATCGGGAGCGAAGGCCACGGGATGAGCGCGGCGCAGTTCATCGCGAGCGCGGAGGCGGCCGCCGATGCACTCCTCGCGCGCGGCATGCCGGTCGGCCAGCGCGTGCTCGATGCCGTCGCGCGCACGCGCGCGGCGGTCGGCTGCAATACGAACCTCGGCATTCTGCTGCTGATCGCGCCTCTCGCGGCGGCGCTCGAACACACCCCGCCGCCGCTCGCTGTCCACGCCTGGCACGCGGCGACGGAGAGCGTACTCGCCAGGCTCGATCTCGACGACGCGCGCCTCGCCTATCGCGCGATCGCGCTCGCCAATCCAGGCGGTCTCGGCGACGCGCCCGAACAATCGGTCCACGACGCGCCGACAGTCGGCCTGCGCGACGCGATGACGCTCGCCGCCGCGCGCGACAGCGTCGCGCGTCAATACGCGGACGGCTTTCACGACATCTTCGAGACCGGCCTCGCGGCGTTCCGCGAAGTTTCCGCCGACGACCCGCGCGCCGCCACGCTCAACCTCTTTCTCACGTTCGCGGGCGGCTGGCCCGACTCGCACATTGTGCGTAAGCACGGCGCGGCCGTGGCGCAGAGTGTCACGCTGGCGGCACGCGCGCATCACGCGTCGTGGCGGCGCGCGCTCGCGCAAGCCGCTTTCGGCGCGGCACGCGCGCCGCTCGCCGCATGGGATGCCGAACTGAAGGCCGCCGCCATCAACCCCGGCACCAGCGCGGACCTGACGGTGGCCACGCTGTTCGTCGCGCTGTGTCTCGACGCGCAGAACGACGCGGACCGCGCGCCCGGCCTGGCCAATCCGGCAGGCGATGCGGCAACCCACGCGACCCACGTGACCCACGCGACCGACGCGCCGCGCACTGGCACGGATTCTGTTAGTTAGTGCCACCGTGCATCAACCCGCCGCCGGGCGATCGCGGACCAGGAGCGTCACAGGCGGCATCTCAGTCAGTCGGCAAGTCCCCATTCCACTTACCGGAGGAACAGCATGGCCAAGATCAATCGCGTCCTGATAGGCGAGTCGCTCATCGGCGACGGCAACGAGGTCGCACACATCGACTTGCTGATGGGACCGCGAGGTTCCGCTGCGGAAACCGCATTCTGCAATGCGCTGACCAACAATAAGGATGGCTTCACATCGCTGCTCGCGGTCGTCGCGCCGAATCTGCTCGCCAAGCCGAACACGATTCTCTTCAACAAGGTGACGATCAAGGGCGCGAAGCAGGCAGTCCAGATGTTCGGACCCGCGCAGCATGCGGTCGCGCTCGCCGTCGCGGACAGCGTCGAGGACGGCACGATCCCGGCGGACGAAGCCGACGATCTGTTCCTGTGCGTCGGCGTGTTCATCCACTGGCAGGCGGAGGACGACAAGAAGATCCAGGAGTACAACTACAAGGCCACGCGCGAGGCGATCCAGCGCGCGGTCAGAGGCGAACCGACGGCTGCCGAGGTCGTATCGAAGAAGGGCAGCGTCGCCCATCCGTTTGCACCCAACTGATGGCGCGAAGCGCGCGCGGCGGACGCCGGAAATGCGCCGTCGCGCGCGCTTCGCATAGTGCACTTGCTCTCATAGAGGCATGAGATGACCTTACGATGTCGCGCGCTGGCGGCCTGTGCCTGCATCGCGCTCGCCGTGCCGCTCGCCTGGGCGGACGGCGCGGCGCAAAATACACCGGCCCCGACGGGAGGCTACAACTATCCGACGCAGGGACGCGTCGAATACGTACTGGCTTGCATGGACGAGAACGGACACGATTTCGCGAACGTCTATAAGTGCTCGTGCGTGATCGACAAGATGGCGGCCGCGCTGCCCTACGACGACTTCGTCGATCAGTCCACGTTCGCGCGCTACGCGACGCTCGGCGGCGAAGGCGGCGCGGAGTTTCGCGTCGATCACGCGAAAGCGCAGACGAAGAACTTCCGCACGCGGCAAAGCGCCGCATACCGCAGTTGCGGATTGGGCGGCGAAAAAACCGCGTCGTCGAAATAGTGGCGACTTAGTGGCGACTTAGTGGCGACTTAGTGGCGTGCGGGGCGGATTGCGCGGGCACGGTGTTCACGCTGTGTTCAGCGTGCCCCGCGCGTTCGCATTCGCACATATCGGCTCAGTTCGGAATCAGCCCCTCGCCGAGCGACGCATAGAGCGCGAGTCCGTCCCGCGACTTGCGCAGATCGCCGCGCTGCCGCTCGATCTGCACGCCGACGGCCGCGACGTCGTCGAATTTGGCCGGCTTGGCGAGCGCGACGCGCACCCAATGCGCGCCGAAGTCCGCAATCAGAAGGCGCGCGACCGCTTCGGCCAGCGCCTCCAGCAGACGCACGCCGTGCGACTCCAGCAACGCGTGCAACGCGCTGCGCACGGCCGCGTAGTTGATGGTGTCGTCGATGCAATCGGTCGTGCATGCGCGAATCGCGGGTACACCTATTGCAAGATTCATTCGTATAGGTTGGGGCACGTGCAACTCGCTGCTGTCGATGCCGATTATGGTCTGACCCATAAAGTTCTCGATGAACACGACGTCCATGCATCCGGGCAACGCGCCCGCCGACGTCGTCCCGGAAGAAGCACCCCATGGCACGCCCGCGCGAGGCGCCGCGTCATCGGCACAGGCGCTGGAGAAACGGGCGAGGCGAACGGCATCGATACGGTCCATGATGTTCTCCGCCGCAAAGCGGCAAATAGTGGGAAAACGCGAGCCGGCAAACGCAAGTCCGTACAAGGTGAGCCGCGCGCGTAGCACTCTGCGTCACGGACGCGCCCCGAACCTGACGCCAGCCCGGCACTTGCGTTGCACAGCTGCGGCAACGCCTGGCACGGGTTCAGGAAAAGCAAAAATCGGGCACGCCATATACTATTGATGCGACTTCTTATTGAACGCAAACGACATCGGGCGTAGAGTTTTAAGCCACCGCCTGAGAGTAGAAAGAGAAACAAGAAAGAGACACAAGACGGATCATTCAGTGCGCATACGGACAGAGAAGCCGGGGCGCCAGGGGATGACATTATCGATAAAGCGGCACTCGTAGCGCGCATCGCGAAGCAGAGCGCATGCAGCAAGCGCAAAGCAACGCCCCGCGCGCCAGGATTGACGCAACGGAGACGAACCCCATGTCGTTGCTTGCTGACAGCTCCATGCACGTCCGTGAAATTTTCAATGTCGTCAATCATCAGTTGGCCACGCGCCCAACGAGCGAACCCGTCGCTCAATCGTGGGCGCGCTGTGTCAACGAATTTCAGCTTGATCCTTCCCGCTTCGTCACGCCGCCGGTCCTGACGGACTACGAACTAAGCGCGCGACGCGAGGCTATGGGCGACCTCATCGCGTGCTCGAAGCTCGAAATGACCACGCTGTATCAACAGCTGGCCGACCCCGAACTCGCGGTGGTGCTGGTCGATTCGGGTGGCGTGATCGTTCATCAGGTGTCGTCGGTGCCGTTTGCCGAAGCGGTCGCCTCCGACGGCTTTCGCGTCGGCGCCCTGTGGAGCGAGCGCGAAGCCGGCACCAACGGCATGGGCACCTGTCTCGCCGAACGCGACTGCATCGCCGTATGCCAGCACGAGCATTTCTATGCGCGCTATACGTCGCTTACCTGCTCCGCCGCGCCGATCTTCGACGACAGCGGTGAGATCGCCGGCGTGCTGGATGTGACAAGCCGTTCGAAACTGCTGCAACAGCACTCGCTGGTGCTCGTCAACATGTCGCGTCAGATGATCGAAAACCGTCTGCTCGATGCGCGCTACCGGCACGCGAACATGATCCACTTTCACAGCCGCCCGGAATTCGTCGGCACGCTGCATGGCGGCAAGCTCGCGGTCGCCGACGACAGCACCGTGCTCGCCGCGAACCGCAGCGCGCTGTTCCAGCTCGGCTTCCGCTCGCTGGGCGAACTGCGCGGGCGGCGCATCGAGGATGCCTTCAACGCCTCGCTCGACGACATGATCGCGCGCAGCATTCGCGGCTCGTTCCATCCGGTCACCGTGTACAGCGCGAACGCGACCAACCGCTTTTTCCTTGTCGCGCAGACGCCGCAGAACAGCGCGGGACGCGGCGTGCGCGTCGCGGCGAGTGCGCCCGTGCCGCGCGCGAGCGCGCCCGAAAAGCGCTCGCCGGCTGCGCGCCTCGACGAGATCGCGCATCTGGAATTCGGCGATCCGCGCATGGCCTCGCAAATCCAGCTCGGCGCGCGCGTGGTTCAGCGCAAGATTCCGATCGTGCTCAGAGGGCAAACGGGAACCGGCAAGGAAGTGTTCGCGCAGGCGCTGCACAGCATCAGTCCGCATTCGTCGGGGCCGTTCGTGCCCGTGAATTGCGCGTCGCTGCCGGAGAACCTGATCGAAAGCGAGCTGTTCGGTTATCGCGCGGGCGCGTTCACAGGCGCGCAGCGCGAAGGACGGCGCGGCAAGATCGTGCAAGCCAACGGCGGCACGCTGTTTCTGGATGAAATCGGCGACATGCCGCTCGCGTTGCAAGCGCGGCTTCTGCGTGTGATCGAGGAACACGAGGTCACGCCGCTCGGCGCGGAAGTCACCGTGAAGGTCAACTTCCAGTTGATCAGCGCGAGTCACCGGAACCTGCTCGAACTCGTGCACAGCGGGCAATTCCGCGAGGACCTGTACTACCGGCTCAAGGGCGTCGAATTGAATCTGCCGCCGCTGGCCGAGCGGGTCGACAAGCTGCCGCTGATCCATCATCTGCTCGAAGCCGAATCCGACGACGATCCGCCCGAGCTGACCAAGGAAGCCGAGCAGGCATTGCTGAGCTATGCGTGGCCCGGCAATATCCGTCAGTTGCGGCATGTATTGCAGATGGCCATTGCGCTATGCGACGGGCAACCCATCCGCTGCGAGGATCTGCCCGGGGAAATCACGCAACGCACAGCGGCAGGCGCGCTGCCGGCTGCGTCGCTACGTCCGGCCTCGCACGGCGCGCCGCAACCCGCCCCGCATCCCGGCGACGACGCCGATCTGTCCTCGCTGAACGCAATCCAGGTGAACGAACGCGAGACCGTTCTCGTCCTGCTCGAAGAAAACCGCTGGAACGTCAGCAACGTGGCGAAGGCGCTCGGCATCAGCCGCAACACGCTGTACCGCAAGATGCGCCGCTTGCATATCCGTCTGTCGCACGACGGCTCCGCGCCCGACGACGTAGAAGAATCCGCGACCGAAGACGCGCCGCACGCCAATAGCGCATGACCCACGCGCCCGCTCGCCATCTCGCGGATTTCAAGCCCGATGCGCGCTTCGCGTGGTGCGTGACCGGCTCGGGCCATCTGCTCGAAGAATCGATCGAACTCGCGCTCGCGTTGCCGCGCACGGACCTGTTTCTGTCCGCCGCCGCAGAGGAAGTGCTGCCGCTATACGGCTGGGCACTTCCCAAACTGCGCGAGCGCTTCAATGTGTTCCGCGACAAGAGCGCGAGCGGCGTGCCGGTCGGCATGCTCTATCACGGCATGTATCACACGGTCGTGATCGCGCCGGCCACCAGCAACACGGTGGCCAAATGCGCGTTCGGCATCTCCGATACGCTGCCCACCAACATGTACGCGCAAGCCGGCAAGCAGTGCATTGCGGGCATCGTCTTTGCATGCGACACGGAACCGACCGTGATCACGCAAAGCCCGAACGAATGGGTCGAACTGCGGCCGCGCGCGATCGAACTCGACAATGTCGAGCGGCTGTCGCGCTTCGAATACACGACGGTCGTCCGCTCGCTCGACGAACTGAAGACCGCGCTCGATCAACGCCTCGCGGCACTCGACATCGCATGAAACCCGCTCGCTGCTCGCGGCGCCTGGAACACGGGCTCGTGCGCGCGAGGCAATCCGCGGCGCACTGACATGGACCACATCGTTTTCCTGACTGGCCGGCTCGCCGAAAAGAGCCTGATTCGCGTGCTCGACAGCATGGCGCCCACACCGTTTAGCTGGGAGATTCGCGAGATCGGCCTGCAAGTCGCCGCGCTCATGACCGCCGATATGATCCGCCGCCGCGTGCTCGCGCCGCTCGCGGCGCAGCGCGTGATCGTGCCGGGACGCTGCCGGGGCGATCTCGCCGCGCTGGCCGAACACTACGGTGTGCCCTTCGAACGCGGCCCGGAAGAAGTGAAAGACCTGCCGCAGTTTTTTGGCCGCGAAGCGCAGCCCGTCGATCTGTCGCGCTACGAGACCGAGATTTTCGCGGAGATCGTCGATGCGCCGCGTCTCGATCTCGACCGCATTGCCGAGCGCGCGCGCGACTATGCGGCGCAGGGCGCGAATGTGATCGACATTGGCTGCCTGCCGGAAACGCCGTTTCCGCATCTCGAAGATGCCGTGCGCCGATTGAAGGCCGAGGGTTATCGCGTGAGTGTCGATTCGATGCGCACCGACGAACTGCTACGCGGCGGCCGTGCGGGCGCGGACTATCTGATGAGCCTGAATCTCGACACGCTGTGGATCGCGGACGAAGTGCCGTCCACGCCGATTCTCGTCGCACGCGAGCCGGGCGACCCTGCTTCGCTCGATGCCGCCATCGAACTTCTTGCCGCGCGCGGCCGCGCGTTTCTCGCCGACCCGATTCTCGATCCGATTCCGTTCGGCCTCGCCACGTCGATCGCGCGTTACGTGAGGCTGCGCGAGCGCTATCCGGACGTGGCCATCATGATGGGCGTCGGCAACGTGACCGAACTCACCGAAGCGGATACGAGCGGCATCAACGCCGTGTTGCTCGGCATGGCGGCGGAGCTTCGCGTGAGCGCGGTGCTCACCACGTCCGTGAGTCTGCACGCGCGGCGTGCCGTGCGCGAAGCCGACGTCGCGCGCCGCGTGATGCACGCCGCGCGCGAAGCGCACGTGCTGCCCAAGGGCATCGACGGCGATCTCGCGACGGTTCACGCGAAGCGCCCGTTTCCCTACAGCGCCGCAGAAATCGACGAATTCGCGAGCAACGTGCGCGACCCGAACTTTCGCGTGCAGGTCAGCAGCGAAGGCGTGCATGTCTATAACCGCGACGGACATCTTCGCGCGGGCGATCCGTTCGAGTTCTATCCGAACCTGCGTCTCGAAGCCGACGGCGGCCACGCGTTCTATATGGGCGTGCAACTCGCGCGCGCCGAGATTGCATGGCGGCTCGGCAAACGCTTCGATCAGGATCAGCCGCTCGACTGGGGCTGCGCGATCGAGCGGCCGCAACAGGATCTGTCGGCGTGGTGCGCGCCGGGCGAGACAAAGAAAAAGCGTTGAAACGTTGTGACTCGACGTGGCCGTTCAACGCGCTTGCGCGAGAACGGCTTCGCTGACTTCGACCCGCGCCAGCTCGCCGCGCATCTCGCCGATGGCCCGCGCGTAATCGCCGGCGCCGAATACCGCCGAGCCGGCCACGAACACATCCGCGCCTGCCGCCGCGATGTCCGCGATGTTCGACGCCTTCACGCCGCCATCCACTTCGATCAGCAACGGCCGGCCCGTGCGCTGCATCGTTGCATCGACGCGTTCGCGCAATACGCTCAGTTTTTCCAGCGTCTCAGGAATGAACGCCTGCCCGCCGAAGCCCGGATTCACCGACATCACGAGCACCACGTCGAGCCGCTCGATCACATGATCGAGCAGCGCGAGCGGCGAGGCCGGATTGAGCGCGAGCCCCACGCGCGCGCCATGCGATTTGATCAGTTCGATAGTTCGATGCACATGCAACGATGCCTCGGGGTGAAAGCTGATGGTGTTCGCGCCCGCTTGCGCAAAGCTCGCCACGAGCGGATCGACCGGCATCGTCATCAGATGAACGTCGATCGGCGCTCGCGTATGCGGCCGGATCGCCGAACACACGAGCGGCCCGACCGTCAGATTCGGCACGTAATGATTGTCCATCACGTCCAGATGAATCCAGTCCGCGCCGGCCGCCGTGACGTCACGAACTTCGCCGGCGAGACGCGCAAAATCCGCCGACAGCAGCGAAGGGGCAATCAGAAACTCGCGCATGGCCGTCTCCTTGCAAGGCGTTCAGTGATAGCGGTGCGCCATCGCTTCGAGCGGCAAGGGCTTGATGCGCGCCGCCTGGCCCGCGCAGCCGAACGCCTCGAAACGCTCGGCGCAGACCGCGCGCGCGGCCGCCGTCGCCGCCTTCAACGCGGCGCGCGGATCGAACTCGGCGCGCGCATTCGCCATCGACTTGCGCATCGCGCCGCTCATCGCGAGCCGGATGTCGGTGTCGATATTGACCTTGCGCACGCCGTGCGCAATGCCGCGCTGGATTTCCTCGACGGGCACGCCGTACGTGGCCGGAATGTCGCCGCCGTATTCGCGGATCACCGCGAGCCATTCCTGCGGCACCGACGACGAACCGTGCATCACGAGATGCGTGTTCGGAATGCGCTCGTGTATCTCGGCAATCCGGTCGATGGCGAGAATATCGCCGGTCGGCTGGCGGCTGAATTTGTACGCGCCGTGCGAGGTGCCAATCGCAATCGCCAACGCGTCGACGCCGGTCGTCTCCACGAAAATCTGCGCCTCGCCGGGATCGGTCAGCAGATCGTCGCGCGCGAGCTGCCCTTGTGCGCCGACGCCGTCTTCCTCGCCCGCCGTGCCAGTTTCGAGCGAACCGAGACAACCGAGTTCGCCTTCCACCGACACGCCCACGGCATGCGCCGCCTCGACCACGCGACGGCTCACGTCCACGTTGTAGTCATACGTGGCGGGCGTTTTCTGATCGGGGAGCAAGGAGCCGTCCATCATCACCGATGTGAAGCCCGAACGAATGGCCTGCTGACACACCGCCGGACTCGCGCCGTGGTCCTGATGCAGCACGAGCGGAATGTCGGGATGCGCTTCGAGCGCGGCCAGCACGAGATGCCGCAGATACGGCTCGCCCGCATACTTGCGCGCGCCCGCCGACGCCTGCAGGATCACCGGGCTCGCGGTGTCCTGCGCGGCCTGCATGATCGCGTGAATCTGCTCCATGTTGTTGACGTTGAACGCGGGCACGCCGTAGCCGTGTTCGGCCGCGTGATCCAATAGTTGACGCAAAGCGATGAAGGCCATTGCACACTCCTTGAAGTCGAAACGAATGCTGTCGCGCTGCTTGGTTCGGGCATTAGATGACGCGTGACGCGCACGCTGTGACGCGTCGCGCTTCGTCCATCACGGCCTGCGTGGTCAGCCTGAAATGTTCGAATAGCGCGGCGGCGGGCGCGGATTCGCCGAAGGTGTCGATGCCCACCACGCCGCCTTCGAGACCCACGTACTGACGCCAGAACGCGCGCACGCCCGCTTCTATCGCAACGCGCGGCACGCCCGGCGGCAACACGGCATCGCGCCACGTCTCTGGCTGGCGGTCGAACACGCTCGTGGAAGGCATCGACACGACGCGCGCCGCGATGCCCGCGTCGGCGAGCGGCGCGAGCGCATCGAGTGCAAGCGCGACTTCGGAGCCGGTGGCGATCAGCACGACGCGCGAGCGCATGGGTGTCGCCGCGCTCGCATCCGGCCAGTCGCGCAACACGTACGCGCCGCGCTCCATCGCGTCGATCTGGTCGCTGCCGCGCGTGACGAACGGCAGATTCTGGCGGCTGAGCAGCAAACACGTCGGCCCGTCGCGTTCAATCGCGCTGGCCCACGCGCGCGCGGTCTCGACGGTATCGCACGGACGCCAGACGTCGAGTCCCGGAATCAGCCGCAAGCTCGCCGCGTGCTCGACCGACTGATGCGTCGGGCCATCCTCGCCGAGTCCGATCGAGTCGTGCGTGAACACGAAGATCGAACGCGTCTTCATTAACGCGGCCATGCGCAGCGCGTTGCGCGAGTAATCGGAAAACGTGAGGAACGTGCCGCCGAACGCAAGATGCCCGCGATGCAGCGCAATGCCGTTGATCGCCGCGCTCATGCCGAATTCGCGCACGCCGTAGTGCAGATAGTTGCCGCCCTGCAAGCCGGTGCTGTCGGCATGAATATCGACGGCGGCCGGCCAGCTCGTGAGATTCGATCCGGTCAGATCCGCCGAGCCGCCCAGCAATTCGGGCAACGCGCGAGCCAGCACGGCGATGGTTTGTTGCGAGGCCTTGCGCGTCGCAACGGTTTGCGCTGCGCTGTCCGCATCGCGCAACATCGCGCGGACCGTATCGCGCCAATGCGCGGGCAATGCGCCTTGCGTTCTGCGCTCGAATTCGGCGGCTTCATGCGGATAGTGCTCGCGATACGCTTCGAAGCGGCGTCGCCAGTCAGCTTCCGCCGTCGTGCCGCGCTCGCTTGCATCCCAAAGCGCGCGCACGTCCGCTGGAATCGCAAACGGCGGATGTGGCCAGCCGAGCGCGCGCCGCGTGTTCGCGATCTCCTCGGCGCCGAGCGGCGCGCCGTGCACGTCGTGTGTGCCTGCCTTTGCGGGCGCCCCTTTGCCGATCACCGTGCGGCAGCAGATCAGCGTGGGTCGGGCGGCTGCGCGCGCGTCCTGCAATGCGCGGTCTACCGCATCGACGTCATGGCCGTCCACGTCGCGCACCACGTGCCAGCCATAGGCCGCGAAGCGTGCGGGCGTGTCGTCGTTGAACCACTGCGCGACATGGCCGTCGATCGAAATGCCGTTGTCGTCGTAGAGCACGGTGAGCTTGTCGAGCTTCAGCGTGCCCGCGAGCGACGCCGCCTCGTGCGAGATGCCTTCCATCAGGCAGCCGTCGCCGGCGAACACATACGTGCGGTGATCGACGATCGCATGACCGGGCCGGTTGAACTCGCGCGCGAGCAGCGCCTCGGCGAGCGCCATGCCGACCGCGTTGGCGAGCCCCTGGCCGAGCGGGCCCGTGGTCGTTTCCACGCCGTGCGTCACGCCGGCTTCGGGATGCCCCGGCGTCCTGCTATGCAACTGACGAAAGCGCTTCAGCTCGTCGACAGGCAGGTCGTAGCCGGTGAGATGCAGCAGCCCGTATAACAGCATCGAGCCATGTCCGTTCGACAACACGAAGCGGTCACGATCAGGCCATGCCGGATTGCGCGGATTGTGCTTCAGATGCCGCTCCCACAACGCGACGGCGATGTCCGCCATGCCGAGCGGCATGCCCGGGTGGCCCGACTTCGCGGCTTCCACTGCGTCGATGGCGAGCATTCGCAGCGCGTCGGCCATCAAGCGGGTGTCAGGTATTGCAATCGATTCTGCGACGGCACTCATCGAATGTCTCCTTCGAAAAGAACACCAGGTGTTTCGCGTTCAGCCTTCATTCGGCGTCAGGCCCGCGAGCGCCGGTCGATCAGTTGCAAAATCATCGGCGTGAAGATGAGTTGCATCGCAAGGCCCATCTTGCCGCCGGGCACGACGATCACGTTGGGGCGCGACATGAACGAGTCGTGCAGCATGGTGAGCAGATACTGGAAGTCGATGCCCTTGGGCCGCGCGAAGCGGATCACCACGAAGCTCTCGTCGGGCTGCGGAATCTCTCGCGCGATAAACGGGTTCGACGTATCCACGGTCGGCACGCGCTGGAAATTCACATGCGTGCGGGAAAACTGCGGACAGATGTAGTTCACGTAATCCGGCATGCGCCGCAAGATCGTATCGACCACCGCCTCGTGCGAATAGCCGCGCAGGGTCTGATCGCGATGCAGCTTCTGAATCCATTCGAGGTTGATGATCGGCACGACGCCGATCAGCAGATCCGCGTGCCGCGCGATGTCGATGCGCTCCGTCACCGCCGCGCCATGCAGGCCTTCGTAGAACATCAGATCGGTGTCGGGCGTCACGTCTTCCCATGGCGTGAAGGTGCCGGCGTCCTGCTTGTAGAGGCGCGTTTCCGCTTCGTCGTGCACGTAATGACGGAACTTGCCCGCGCCGCTTTCGCCGTAACTGGCGAAGAGCGCCTCCAGTTCCTCGAGCAGATTCGCCTCCGGTCCGAAATGGCTAAAGTTCGCCACGCCATCGCGCTCGTGCTGCTTCATCGCTTCGCGCATGCCGCTTCTGTCGTAACGATGAAACGCGTCGCCTTCCACAGTCTGCGCGTTGATCTTTTCGCGCCTGAAAATATGGGTAAAACTCTTCATCACGGTCGTGGTGCCGGCGCCGCTCGAACCGGTCACCGCGATGATCGGGTGTTTGACTGACATGCGCTTGTCTCCGGATAAGGGTGTTCTGATCGGCCGCTTGTCGTGCGTGCGGGTTTCGTGCGGCTACGCCGTGAAGCCCGGCAGAAAAAGCGAGCGTCGGCCAAAAAGCGGCGACGTGAAGGGTTGGTCTTCGCCACGGTCATATTCGCCGTGATAGCGGCCAATGCGCTCCACTTCGTTGCGCGAGCCGAGAATCACCGGCACGCGGCCATGCAGCGCGTGCGGCACGACATCGAGAATGCGCTCGCGGCCTGTAATCGACAGGCCGCCCGCCTGCTCGACGAGAAAG
Organism: Paraburkholderia sp. MPAMCS5; assembly: GCF_036016995.1. NCBI lineage: Bacteria > Pseudomonadati > Pseudomonadota > Betaproteobacteria > Burkholderiales > Burkholderiaceae > Paraburkholderia > Paraburkholderia sp. MPAMCS5. The sequence goes on along the minus strand of NZ_JAYXBK010000001.1, from coordinate 660,652 downwards.
CTCATCGGATTGGCCTCGTACAGAAGACGCAGACGCCCTTCCATGGTTGGCGTCTTCGAGTCGCGCGGATACATGAACACGCCGCCGCGCATCAGGATGCGATGCACTTCCGCCACCATCGAAGCGATCCAGCGCATGTTGAAGTCTTCCGTGCGGCAGCCGGTGCGGCCGTCCTTGCACTCCTGCACATAGCGGCGAACCGGCGGCTCCCAGAAGCGTTCGTTCGACGCGTTGATGGCGAACTCGACCGTGTCTTCGGGAATGCGGATATTCGAATGCGTGAGCACGAAGTTGCCGATGTCGCGCTCCAGCGTGAAGCCATGCGTGCCGTTGCCGACCGAAAGCACGAGCATCGTCGAGGGGCCGTAGACCGCGTAGCCCGCCGCGACCTGCTCGCGCCCTGGCCGCAGGAAGGCCGATTCGCCGACGGCGCCGCGCGAATCGGCGCCCACGTCGTCCACATTGCGCAGCACCGAGAAGATCGAGCCGACCACGCCGTTGATGTCGATATTCGACGAGCCGTCGAGCGGATCGAATGCGAGCAGATAATCGCCGCGCGGATAACCTGGCGGAATCGTGTAGACGCGCTCCATTTCCTCCGAGGCCATCGCGGCGAGTAGTCCGTCCCACTCGCATTGCTGCACGAAGATTTCGTTGCTGGCGACATCGAGCTTCTTCTGTTCCTCGCCATGCGTGTTGACGCTTTGCGCCGAGCCGTAATTGCCGCCGAGCGCGCCCTTGGTGAGCATCGCCGAGATCGACTTGATGGCGGCGGCCACGTCGATCAGGAGCGCGGAAAGGCCCGCGTTTTGCGCCGCTCCTGCCACGCAAGGCTGGCGGTCGAGGGTGTCGATCAGAAACTTCGAAAGGGTCGTGCGTCCGTCTTGCATGGCGATCTCCTGAGGTTGTTCTGCGTTAGCCTGGCGGCGCGGGCGGCGCTTCGTTTGGTGCTTCGTTTGGTGCTTCGGCTGATGCATCGTCTGATGCGTTGCCTGACGCATTGCCCGGCGCATGCCGCTCGGCGAACACGCGGCTCGCGCGAATGTCCTCGGCGGCGATCAGCGACAGCGCGGCTGCGTCGATCGGCGCGCCGCCATGCATCGCCGAGGCAAACAGACGATTGGCCTGGCGCAGCCGCGAGCGGTCGAGCGCGTTGCGCACGGAACGCGCGTTGGCGAAATTCGGCTGGCGGGTGCGCAGCGCGAGATAGTCCGCGAATGCGCGCCGCGAATCGGCGTCGAACCGGTAGTGCAGGGTCGCAAGCATGCGCTCGGCGATGTCGAGCAATTCCGCGTCGCCGTAATCGGGAAACGTGATGTGATGCGCGATGCGCGAGCGAAATCCCGGATTGCTCTCGAAGAACACCTCCATGCGCGACGCGTAGCCGGCGAGGATCACCACGAGATCGTCGCGCTGGTTTTCCATGGTCTGCAGCAGGATTTCGATCGCTTCCTGACCGTAGTCGCGCTCGTTTTCCGGACGGTACAGGTAGTACGCTTCGTCGATGAACAGCACGCCGCCCATCGCGCGCTTCAGCACGTCGCGCGTTTTCGGCGCGGTATGGCCGATGTACTGCCCGACCAGATCGTCGCGCGTCACCGAAACCAGATGATTGCGGCGAATGTAGCCGAGCCGGTGCAGAACCTCGGCCATGCGCAGCGCGACCGTGGTCTTGCCAGTGCCCGGATTGCCCGAGAAACACATATGCAGCGTCGGCGCGCCGCTCGCGAGACCGAGCGATTCGCGCGCGCGTTCGACGAGCAGATGCGCGGCGATCTCGCGAATGCGCGTCTTCACGGGCGCGAGGCCGACGAGATCGCGGTCGAGTTCGGCGAGCACGTCGCCGATCCCGGAGTCGCGATAGAGCGCGGCGAGATCGATATGCGGCGGCAGTGCGAGGTTCATGTCTCAGCGCTCCGCACCGTAGCGTTTGCCCGAGGGCCGGTCGCCCGCATAGCCCGCGAGCCCGTAGCGCTGCACACGCGCCTGCCCGTCCTGCCGCGTGAGACGGAAGCCCGGCTCCTCATCCGGCCGGTTGACGATGAACGACAGGCGCATCGTCTCGAAGCCGCGCACCGAATCGAACGCATTGACCTTGATGTAGTGATCCGGCCGCGCGGCGCGGCAGGCCTTCACTTCCTGCAACACGCCGGCTGCATCGTGCAAATCGAACATCGGCAAAGCCCACATTTCCCAATACGTGTTGCGCGGATGCGGGTCGTCGGTGAATTCGACGGAACAGGCCCAGCCCTGGCGCAGCGCATAGTCGATCTGCAAGCTGATTTCGTCGTCGGTCAATTCCGGCAGGAAAGAAAACGTGCCTTGTGTAATACGCATGACGTACCTCGTTTTTCATAGCAATGTTCGAAACGGCGCGCACAGTCTCACGCGCAGTGCCTATGCACTGCCGCGAGCCCGCATCGAAAATAATTGGACGCGCCGGCGCTCAGGCCAATGACTTACGCCGCCGTCGGCGTGGCCGCGAAATCCGGCGAATCGGTCGACGCGTAGTTGAAGGTCACGTCGCGCCAGGTGTCGAGCGCCTGCTTCAGCGGCCCGCACCAGCGCGCCGCCGCTTCGAGAATGTCCGGTCCTTCGTGAAGAATGTCGCGGCCCTCGTTGCGCGCCTTCACCATCGCTTCGAGCGCGACGCGGTTGGCCACCGCGCCCGCCTGAATGCCCGAAGGATGGCCGATGGTGCCGCCGCCGAACTGCAGGATCGCGTCGTCGCCGAACAGATCGAGCAGTTGATGCATCTGCCCCGCGTGAATGCCGCCCGAGGCCACTGGCATCACCTTGCGCAAACCGGCCCACGGCTGCTCGAAGAAAATGCCGCGCGACAGGTCCACATCGTTGCGCGCCTCGCGGCACACGTTGTAAAAGCCCTGCACGGTCAGCGGATCGCCTTCCAGTTTGCCGACCGCCGTGCCCGCGTGCGCATGGTCCACGCCCGCCATGCGCAGCCACTTGGCGATCACGCGAAACGAAATGCCGTGATTGCGCTGCCGTGTGTACGTGCTGTGTCCCGCGCGATGCAGGTGCAAAATCATGTCGTTTTTGCGGGCCCAGCGCGCCATCGACTGAATCGCGGTCCAGCCGATCACGAGGTCGATCATCACGATGCATGAACCCAGTTCCTTCGCGAATTCGGCGCGCTCATACATGTCCTCCATCGTGCCGGCCGTCACGTTCAGGTAGTGGCCTTTGACTTCGCCCGTTTCCGCTTGCGCGCGGTTCACCGCTTCCATCGAAAACAGAAAGCGGTCGCGCCAGTGCATGAAAGCCTGCGAGTTGATGTTCTCGTCGTCCTTCAGGAAATCGAGGCCGCCGCGCAAACCTTCGTAGACGACGCGGCCGTAGTTCTTGCCCGACAGCCCGAGCTTCGGCTTGACGGTGGCGCCGAGCAGCGGCCGGCCATACTTGTCGAGCCGCTCGCGTTCGACGACGATGCCGGTCGGCGGACCCTGAAAGGTCTTCAGGTAAGCAACCGGTATGCGCATGTCTTCGAGCCGCAGCGCCTTCAGCGGTTTGAAGCCGAACACATTGCCGATGATCGACGCCGTGAGGTTCGCGACCGAGCCCTCTTCGAAGAGATCCAGCTCATACGCGATGTACGCGAAATACTGCGGCTCGGCCGCGTTCGAAGCCGGCACCGGATCGACGCGGTAGGCCTTTGCGCGGTACATGTCGCACGCGGTGAGCCGGTCGGTCCACACCACGGTCCACGTGGCCGTCGACGATTCGCCGGCCACGGCCGCCGCCGCTTCTTCCGGTTCGACGCCCGGTTGCGGCGTGATGCGAAAGAGCGCAATGACGTCCGTGTCTTTCGGCGTGTAATCCGGTTGCCAGTAGCCCATCTCGCGATACTTCATGACGCCCGCGGCATAGCGCTCGCGAGGGTCGCCCGCGTTGCGCGGCTTGTGGAGGGACTCGATCACCGGTTGACTGAAATCGTTCATGACGTATCCTCGATGGTGGACAGGCGCGCTGCCGGAAGAACGAAGCGCTTGTGTGCACTGTAGGCAAGGACGTCATCGTTGAGAATTCACGATTTTATTTGGCAGACTTAATCGATCCGTTATCGATCGCACATCGCGGGGCGCGGTTTCAGAACATCGTCGTCATGGGCGCTCGCAAGGTGACACGCGCAGCAGGGTCTTTCGCGCGGCATGGAACACTTTGCTGCATTATCGGCACAGTGCGGCGAAGCACGCGCCGCATGAAACCGTGCGCCGGCGCTCCGGCACGGAGCTTGCGTGGCCCATTCTGCCTATGAAGCCCGGCGCTCTGCCGGGCCGACGGCGTAACGCTGTTATGAACCGATGGAGGAAGCACCTATGCAATGGACGACTCCGAGTTACACCGATATGCGTTTCGGTTTCGAAATCACGATGTATATCGCAACGCGTTAAGCCCGCATGGGCCGCATCGCGCGGCCCTCTGCGAACCGATGGTTAATCGTTAGCTAAATGGGCGGCCTTGGCGCTGCCAGGACGCGCGTTCCCATCCCATGATTCACGAAACGATCGTCACTACCGCCGCGTGCGATGGCCGTCCTCATATCGCGCCGATGGGAGCCCGTTACGAAGGCGAGTTTGTGATCCTCTCGCCGTTTCGTCCGTCCGTGACGCTCGACAATATCCTCGCCACGCGGGCAGCGGTGTTGAATTTCACCACCGATGTCCGCGTTTTCGCGGGCTGCGTCACGCATTGCGCGACCGACTGGCCGACGCAGGCGGCGAGCCGTGTGGCGAGCGTGAGACTCGCGCAATCGCTCGCGCATGCGGAACTCGAACTCGACGAATTGCGCGACGACAACGAGCGCCCCGTACTGCGCATGAAATGCGTGCACCGCGAAACGCATGCGCCGTTCGCGGGCTTCAACCGCGCGCAGGCCGCGGTAGTGGAAGGCTCGATTCTCGTGAGCCGGCTTTTCATGCTGCCTGCGGACAAGGTCGATCGCGAAATGGCGTATTTGCAGATCGCCATCGACAAAACCGCGGGCGACGCGGAACGCACCGCGTGGGGCTGGCTCACGTCAGCCATCGCGCGACATCGCGAGCGCAGCGCGACGCCGGGTGGCCGCGCCGCCTAGTGAGTTCGCCGGGTTCCCTCGTTCGTTTGCTTCATTCCACAGCCCGTCTTTCCCGTCCTTTTTCGGAGAACACGATGACCGCATTGCTCGCGAGCGTCCGCTCGAACGATGAAGCGTTGGACGCCGCCCGCGCCGGCGCGGATCTCATCGACCTGAAGGAGCCGAACGCGGGCGCGTTGGGCGGCGTATCGACCGGCGACATTGCGTGGATCGTCCGTGAGTTGCGCGCGCGTTATCCGGTCAAGCCGATCAGCGCGACGATCGGCGATGTGCCGTCCGATGCGCTCGATGAAATCGCCGCGCGCGTGATCGAAGTGAGCGACACGGGCGTCGATTATGTGAAGGTGGGCGTGACGGGCGGACCTGCAGCGCGGCGCTGCCTCGAACAACTCGCGAATCTGCCCGCCGCCGTGGTGCCGGTTTTGTTGTGCGATGGCGGCATAAGCGGCGGCATGCGCGGCGGCATGGACAGCGAGACAGTCGCTCACGCGGCGGCGCTCGGTTTCGTCGGCGTGATGTTCGACACGTGGGCGAAGGACGGCAGCACGCTATTCGATCATGTCGACACGAATACGCTCGCCGGATGGCTGCGGCTCACGCGCGCGCGAGGCGCGATGTGCGGCATTGCAGGCTCGCTCGGCGAAGCGCAGTTTGAACAGATTCGCGCGCTTGCGCCGGACGTGGCGGGTTTTCGCACGGCGTTGTGTGTGGATGGACGGCGCTCGCGGCTCGATCCGCGGCGCGTCGCGCAATGGGCCGAGGCGCTGCATCGGCGCTCGGGCGGCCTTCATGCCACGGACGTCGCGGCGGATTCTTTCGAAGCCGGCGCGGCCCGCGCCTGATGCAGGCGTGGATGCGCACGCGACGCATGCCGCGCAACCCCCCCTAGATTACCGGTGTATTCAGCAACCGGTCGCGCATCAGCTCGACATGGTCCTTGTTGAAAAGCTCGACCACGTAGTTGGCTTCGTTCACGTAATCCACAAAGCGCCGGTCCACCACGCCCGCGGCGGCGAGCGTCTCCAGCCGCTCGTTGCCCGCGATCGGGCATGACTTCACGACGATCAGGCGCTCGGCGTTGAGCATCGTCGAGAGCCAGGCGGCGAGGCTGTCGGAGGTGGTGTCCCAATTGCTCATCGCGTCGGGGGTGTCGCGCATCAGCGCTGTCGGCACCCACACGGCGACGTGCCCGTCGCGCAGCGCGCGGCGGATTTTCGCCTCGCTCGAAGCAAGCACCAGTTCGGGCAGGACGCCTTGCATGAGCAGCGCGTATTGCGTCATCGCGAGCAGACACATGTTGTGCGCGGCGAGGTCGTCGAAACTCCACTCGCTCTGGTATTGCCGCACCTTGTCGGCGAAATCGCCGCCGCCGGGCACGATCACGATGCGCCCGCCCCCTACCTCGCATAGCTCGATGAGCCATTGGCGCAGCGCCGGCTCGTGACTCAGGCTACCCCCGATCTTGACCACCCACATGATCGTTGTCCTCGTTTGCGATTGACCTCGTTTGCCTGGGCGCTTCTCCGCGAGCCCGTCTGTCTGTGTTGTGCGCCGGCCTCCTCCGGCAATGTTGGCTGCGGCGCTGCGCGTGCTTGCGTCGGCTTGCGTTCCTTCTCCATCACGCCGCTCGCGACGTGGCGTCGATGCTGTCGCCGTTCTCGCCTGCCTGCATGTCATGCGCCGCCGCGAGCAGCCCCACGGCGACACTCGGCGCGCACGTCGCCGCCCAATCCGCGCAATCCGCCTGCTCTCCGCGATCCGCCCGATCCGCCGCGCCGCCCGCCAGCGCGCCGAAGTCGATATAGCCGCGCGCCTCCTCGCGCGCGAGCGCCGCCACGAGGAAGCGTCCACAGCCCGCGCCGACGAGCGGCGCGACGGCGAGGCCAGGATGCGCCGCCGACACGCGCGTCAGATTCGCGCCGATCTCGCGCAGTTGCAGCGCGCGCCAACGCAGCGCGAATGCGCGCCATTCGGCGTCGCCCGCGTCGTGCGCATCGCGGCCGATCATCCGCGCGAGCCTGCGCCGGCTGGCCGCCTCCGTTTTCGGTCCCTGGTCGGCGCTCGGGTACAGGTCGTAGTGCGGCGCGAGTTCGCCCGTGAGACGATAAACGTCCGCCGTGGTCGCGAACCATTCGTTCATCACGTTGACAACGGCTCCGCCCGATTCGATGCGCTGCGCGATGCCGCACAGCGGCGTGCGCACAACACCCTGATACACGAGTTCGCCGGTTGCGAGCCGCCCCGCATCCGTCGATGCCCGCGCGACCACACGGCCGCCCACAATCGGAATGATGTCGGTCGTGGTGCTGCCGATGTCGATCAGAAGCGCGTCCGCCACGCGCGTCCCGACCCAGCGCGCGGTGGCCAGCCAGTTCGCCGACGCCACGCTGCGCCAGCCGTGCGCGCAATCGCGCGGCGCGAGCCAGCCGGCCTCGCCCGCATAGAACACGACGCGCGGCCCGAGCCGCCTCGCAAGCGCGGTGGTAATCGCGGCCACGCCATGCGCGCGGTCTTCGAAGAGATCGACCATTTCGCCGGTCATCGTGACCGCGTGGCGCGCCGCATCGGTCCGCGCGACGGGCCAGCGTTCGAACACGAGTTCGATGCTGCGCTCCAGATGGTCGAGTCCTTGCCACAAAGGGCACGCCCATTGCGCGACATCGCGCACGCCGCCGGCATCGCTCATCGACACCTTGACGTGCGCGCCGCCGACGTCCCAGCCGAACACCGGCGCGCCACGCGAGACGCTTGCGGGTCCACTCGCCACGCGCGGCGCGTTCATGGCCGCGCTCCGCACGCATCTTGCGCGGCGTAAGCGCTTGTCTCGCGCGCGCTCTGGCGGACCTGCACGCCATGCGCCGCCAGCAACGCAACCGCGAGATTGCCGCCGAGCGACGCCGAGAGTCCCGCGTAAGCCACCGTGAGGCGCGGATTGACTTCGATCACGACGGGCCCGCGCGACGGATGCCACACCACGTCGATGCCGGCAAAGCCGCGCAGTCCCGGCATCGCCTTCGCGACACGCTCCGCGAGCACGCGCAGCACCTGCCCCTGTGCGCTCGCCGTATCGATCTGATTGACCGTCACGCCGTCGAATTCGACGATGCCCGCGCAATGCCCCGGCGCCTTGCTGTCGGACAGGCCAATGCGTTGCCGGTTGATGCTCACGAGTTCGACGCGCTCGCCATCGCCGATCAGCGAAAGGCTCAGCGGCTCGCCGTCCACCCACGCCTGGAGCACCGGATGCCGCGCGGCCGCCGCGCGTGCTTCGTATTCGGCGCAAGCCGCCGTGAAGTCGTCGAACACGAAAGTGTCGAGGCCGCCCGCGCCGTCGTCCGGTTTCACGACCCAGCGGCCGGCCGCGTGAGCGAGCGGCTCGCCGGGCTCGATGGCCGGGGTCGTCGCGATGCCATGCGCCGCGAGACAGGCCGCGCTCGCGCTCTTGCTCGACGCGACGCGAATCGCTTCCTTCGCGCAACCGAGCCAGCGCGCCGCGCCGACCGCGTCGTAAAGATGCAGCAGCAAGCCGTCGCATTCGGGCGCGATGATGCATGCGTAATCGTGCTCACGCGCCACGCGCGCGACGAAGGCCGTCATCGATTCGCCGGGCGCGGCCATACAATGAGCGAGCGCGGGATCGACGGATTCGAAGCGCGAGCTTGCGAAGCTCACCTCGACGCCGTCGATCTCGCGCAGATCGGCGACGAGCGCATCGCGCATCACGCGGCCTTCTACAATCAGCGTGCTCAGATCGGCGAGGCTTGCCGCGCCGGCGAGCGCCGGGTCGATGCCGCCGCCGGTGAGATACTCGAAAACAAAGATCCTGGTCAAAGGAAGCGCCCCCACATGCAGGTGATACCGGTTCTCGATCTGCTCGACGGCCACGTGGTCCGCGCGGTGCGCGGCGAACGCACGGCCTATCGGCCCATCCGCTCGCCGCTCGCCGCCGCCGGCGAGCCGCTTCACATCGCCCGCGCGCTGCTTGCTGCGAGCGGCGCGCGCACGCTCTATATCGCCGACCTCGGCGCAATCCTTCAGCAGTGCCCTCACGTCGACACGCTTGCCGCGTTGCGTGCCTCGCTGCCCGGCATCGAGATCTGGCTCGACGCGGGCTTTACCGACTACCGGTCGATGCAGGCGCTGTTCGCGCGCATCGACGCAAGCGGCAAGATCGACGGCAAGCGCGACGGCAAGCGCGACGCCCTCGCGCGCCCGGCGACGCTCGTGCCGGTATTCGGCAGCGAGACGCTGCGCGACGCCGGCGCGCTGCAGGCCGCCGACACCGCCGGCCTGTCGCCCATCCTGTCCCTCGACCATCGCGCCGGCCAACTGCTCACCGCCGGCGCACGATCCGACACCTTCGACGCCGCGCACTTGAGCTGGCCGCGCCGGGTCATCGCGATGACGCTCGATCAGGTCGGCAGCTACGACGGCCCCGATCTCGCCACCTTCGAACGCATTCGTGCCGACGCGCCGCCTTATACCGACGTGATCGGCGCGGGCGGCATTCGTCATCGCGACGATCTGGCCGCTGCGGCGCAAACCGGCGCGAGCGCCTGGCTTGTCGCCTCCGCGCTGCACGACGGCCGGCTCGGCATGCCGCTCGCGGCATCGACGTAGGCGAGCCAAACAAGTTCCATGCCAATCGGCGAACGAGGGGTTCGGGTAAACAAACGCAAGCTTTATCGAGCCGCGCGTGACACTCTGCTCCAGATCGACACACAAATTGTGCGGCGCGCCGAATCGGAGCAGTGCGCGGCGGCACGGCCGAAGCAAGGTCGCGCGCGGCTCGCCATGCTTGCAGTCCTTTAAGCAGAAGGTTGGACAAGCGGTGCGCGGTTCGCCGTGCGGCTCGTAGCAAATGGCATGAAGTGGCGGCGCACGGTCGAATGTACCGGCATGGAGCTTGCTAAAAGTCGCCCCATGCATCCCTCGCCCACCGATCCGTCGACATCCAGCCCTTCGGGTGCGTCCAACGTGCCCGCCGCGTCGGCCGCGTCCGCGACGCGCCACTGGGTCTGCCCCTTCTGTCCGCTGCTGTGCGACGACCTCGCCGTCGAATCGCACGACGACGCCACGCTCTCCGTGCACGACACCGCGTGTCCTCGCCTCGCGCAAGCGCTCGCGTGTTACGGCGCCGCGGATGCGCAGTGCCGCGCGAGCGTCGATGGACACGATGTGGATCTCGACGCCGCGCTCGCACGTGCCGCGCGGATTCTGTCGTCAGCGCGTCGTCCGCTGTTCGGTGCGCTCGCAACCGATGTCGGCGGCGCGCGCGCGCTGTACACGCTAGCCGCAAGCTGCGGCGCGATCCTCGATCATGTGCATGGCGATGCGCTGAGCGCGGCCACGCACGCGTTGCAGGATCGCGGCTCGTTCTTCACGACGCTGTCCGAAGTGCGCGCGCGCGCCGACCTGCTGCTGTTCTTCGGCTGTCAGCCGTCGCGGCGTTATCCGCGCTTTTTCGCGCGCACGATCGAGGGCACATCGACGCCGCGCGAGTTGATGTTCATCGGCTGCGCGCCCGATCCGGCGGCGAACGTGCTGGCGAACGTGCGCGTCGATTCGATCCTGCCCGACGCCGATCCGTTCGATACGCTCGCGCTGTGGTCCGCCATCAGCGATGGCCGCGCGCCCAACGCATTGACCGACGACGCGCCGCACACAACCGCCGCGCTGCGAACGCTCGAAGCGCTGCAACAGCGCATCGCCTCGGCGCGTTACACCGTGCTCGTCTACGAGCCCGCTTCGTTGCCCGGCCCGCATGCCGCGTTGCTGATCGAAGCGCTGAACCGCATCGTCAAGGCGTCGAATCTGGCCGCGCGCGCGGGCTGCCTCGCGCTCGGCGGCGATGACGGCGCGTTGACAGTCAACCAGACCGTCACCTGGCTGTCGGGACTGCCGCTTCGCACGCGCGTGTCGACGCCCGCGCGCCTCGCGGGGACCGCGCCGCTCGACCACGATCCGTATCGCTATCGCACCGAGCGTCTCTTTGCCGGGCGCGAGATCGACGCGCTGCTGTGGGTCGCCAGTTTCGCGCCGCCCATGTGGCCGCGCGCGCTGCCCGATGATCTTCCGGCGATCGTGCTCGGTCATCCCGCGCTCGCGCAAGCCGCGCGCGAGCGCGGAGAGGGCACGGTGTTCATCCCTGTCGCGACGCCGGGCGTGGACAGCGGCGGCCATCTGTTTCGCGTCGATGGTTGCGTGGTGATGCCGCTCACCGCCGCGCGCGGGTCGGCGCTTTCGTCCACGCCGTCATCCACGCTTGCCGGCGTCGCGGCGATCGCGGCGCAACTTGCCGCGCGGGTGCAGCCATGACGCTGATCCGGCTCAAAGGCGGCACGCTCTACGATCCGGCCAACGGCGTGAACGGCGAGCGCCGCGACCTCGCGATGCGCGACGGCCGCATCGTCGATGTGCCCGCCGACGTGCTGGCCGACCGCGAATACGACGCCACCGGCATGATCGTGATGGCAGGCGGCATCGACATGCATTCGCATATTGGCGGCGGCAAGATGAATCTGTCGCGTCTCCTGCTGCCCGAGGATCATCGCAACGACCCAATACGCGACGCCGCGTATGAATCGGTGCAGGACGCGCACGGCCGTTATCTGCGGCTGCCTTCGTGCGGCGTGTGCACGCCCGGCACGCTCGCCACTGGCTACCGCTACGCCGAAATGGGCTACACCGCGGCGTTCGAACCGGCGATGATGCCGTCCAACGCGCGTCACACGCATCTGGAAATGGGCGACACGCCGATCATCGATCACGGCGCGTACGTGATGCTCGGCAACGACGAACTGTTCCTCCAGATGCTCGCCGCACGCGACGATTTCGAGCGCCTGCGCGATTACGTCGGCTGGACGATTCATGCAAGCAAGGCGCTCGGTGTGAAGGTGGTCAATCCGGGCGGCATTTCGGCCTTCAAGTTCAACCAGCGCTCGCTCGATGTGGACGAGCCGCACGCGCACTACGGCATCACGCCGCGCGACGTGCTCCGCACGCTGACGCGCGCGTTGACGGAGTTGCGCGTGCCGCATCCGCTGCATGTGCACGCGAGCAATCTCGGCGTGCCGGGCAATATCGATTCGACCATCGCGACGATGGACGCCGCCGACGGCCTGCCCGTTCATCTCACGCATATCCAGTTTCATAGCTATGGCGTCGAGGGGCCGCAAAAGTTTTCGTCGGGCGCGCGCCGCATTGCCGAGGCGGTGAATGCGCGGCCCAATGTTTCGATCGACGTCGGTCAGATCATTTTCGGGCAGACCGTCACGGCCTCCGGCGACACGATGATGCAGTTCCGCAACGCGCCGCTCGCGCGGCCGCACAAGTGGGTGGTCGGCGACATCGAATGCGATGCGGGCTGCGGCGTGGTGCCGTTCCGCTATCGCGAGCAAAGCTATGTGAACGCGTTGCAGTGGATCATCGGGCTCGAAATTTTTCTGCTCGTGGACGACCCGTGGCGCGTCGCGATGACCACCGATCATCCGAACGGCGGCCCGTTCACGAGTTATCCGCATCTGATCCGTCTTTTAATGGACAAATCGTTTCGCGACGAACAGCTCGCGAAGCTCAACGCCGACGCGCAAGTGGCCGCCGCGCTGCCGCAACTGACGCGCGAATTTTCGTTGTACGAGATCGCCGTCGTCACGCGCGCGGGACCGGCGCGCCTGCTCGGCCTGCGTGATCGCGGCCATCTGGGCGTGGGCGCGGCGGCGGACATCGCCGTGTATCGCGACGATCCGGATCGCGAGCGCATGTTCACGTCGCCCGCCTATGTATTCAAGGACGGCCAGCTCGTCGCGCGCGACGGCACGCTCGTCTCGACGCCGACAGGCGGCATCCACTACGTGTCGCCCGAATTCGACCGCGGCATCGAAAAGCGCGTGCGCGCCTATAGCGAAGCGAATCTCGCGAGCAACTTCGCGCACGCCGCGATCAGCGACGACGAAGCCTGTCACTGTTGCCGCGGCGGCAAGCTGTTGCCGGTCGCGTGTTTTGCGCAAGGCGAAGCCGGACTGCGCACAAGGTGAACCGCATACGATGAACGACCCGGCGCTCCTCCAGATCAACGGCACGACGATCGACGCCACCTTCGCGGAAGCGTTTCCGATGAAGGCGACGCGGCTCGTCATCACCGCGCACACGCCGGCGTGGGCGATGAACGCGGCGCGCTCGCTGACGGGCTTCGCGACTTCGGTGATCGGCTGCGGCTGCGAGGCGGGCGTCGAGCGAACGCTCGAAGGCGGCGAGACGCCGGATGGCCGGCCGGGTGTCGCGGTGCTGCTGTTCGCGGTGTCGTCGAAGGAACTGGCGAAGCAGATCGAGCGGCGCGTCGGGCAATGCGTGCTCACGTGCCCCACGACGGCCGTGTATCGCGGCATCGATCCTGAAACGAGCCGCGCGCCGCTGTCCGATCTCGCGCCGCTCGGCAAGAACCTGCGTTTTTTCGGCGACGGCTGGCAGATCTCGAAGATGCTCGGCGACACGCGCTACTGGCGCGTGCCGGTGATGGACGGCGAGTTCGTCTGCGAAGAAAGCGCGCCGACGGTGAAGGCCGTCGGCGGCGGCAACCTGATCTTCCTCGCGCGCGATATCGACGCCGCGCTGGCGGCCTCCGAGGCGGCCGTCGCCGCGATGTGCAGGCTGCCCAGCGTGATCATGCCGTTTCCGGGCGGCGTCGTGCGCTCGGGATCGAAGGTCGGCTCGAAGTACCGGGGCGCCACTGCCTCCACCAACGACGCGTTCTGTCCGACGCTCGTGGGTTTGTCGGCGCGCAGCGAACTGGGCGCGGAAGTGGGCTGCGTGCTCGAAATCGTGATCGACGGGCTCACCGAGGCGGACGTCGGCGCGGCGATGACGGCGGGCATGGTCGCGGCTGCGGGGCTCGGACGCACGGCGGGCCTGCTGCGCATTTCGGCGGGCAATTACGGCGGCAAGCTCGGGCCTTATCACTTTCATCTTCATCGACTGGCGGCGGGCGTCGGCGGGAGCAGCGCATGAGTGTCGTGACCACGCTGCGCGTGAAGACCGCGCCGGGCTTTCGCGTCGACGCTGCCGCGTTGCTGCCCGCGCCGCTCGCGGCGATGACCGTCGCGCAGATCGAGCGCCTCGTGCTGCCCGCAGGCAATGACCGATGCGTGGCCGGCGATGTCTTCGACATTTCGCGCAGCGGCGAAGCCGACACCGACGCCGACACCGATGCCACGATCCTGGTGATAGAAAACGCCGCGTCATGGCTCGACCGCATCGGCGCGCGGATGACGCAAGGCCGGCTCTTCGTGCGCGGCTCGGCGGGCGATCACTGCGGCGAGCAGATGACCGGCGGCGTATTGCATATCGACGGCGACGCGGGCCACTTTACCGCGTGCGAAATGCGCGGCGGACGCCTCACGGTGAGGGGCCATTGCGGCGATTTCGCGGCGGGCGCGCTCGCCGGCGACATGGAGGGCATGACGGGCGGCACGCTGACGATTCACGGCAACGCGGGCGCGCGTCTCGCCGACCGCATGCGCCGCGGCCTCGTGCTCGTCGGCGGCAATGCAGGCGAGTTCGCGGCGTCGCGGCTGGTGGCGGGCACCATCGGCGTGGCCGGGCAACTGGGCGCGCATTATGCATACGGGATGAGACGCGGAACGCTGCTGCTCGCGCAGCGTCCCACGAATCTGCCGCCGACCTTCACCGAGGGCGGCCGCGGCTTCGACGTATTCTGGTCGTTGCTCACCCGCAGTCTCGCCGGCGAAATCGCGCCCTTTTCGCAGTGGCGCGCGGCGAATCTGCCGCGCCGTTATGCGGGCGATGTCGCCGTCGACGGACGCGGCGAAATACTCGTGATGAGCTAACCCAAGGAGGCAGACATGACGATCGCGCGTTCTTCTTCCGCGCTGCCGCGCGCCCGCGCGAGCGCGCACCGCTATGCGGGCTCGCTGATCGCGCTGCACTGGCTGATCGCGCTCGGCATCGTCGGCATGCTCGCGCTCGGGCTCTATATGGTCGGACTGCCGAAGGGCTTGCCGCTCAAAGCGACGCTGATCAACCTTCACAAGTCGATCGGACTCACGGTTTTCCTGCTGGTGCTTCTGCGCATCATGGCGCGTGTGGCCTTTCACCGGCCGCCCTTGCCGCCGATGCGACCGTGGCAACGCGCCGCCGCGCGCACTACGCAGGGCCTTTTATACGTGGCAATGGTGGGGATGCCCTTGTCGGGCTATCTGGGCTCGTCGTTCAATCGCTTTGGCACGCGCTTCTGGGGTGTGCTGCTGCCGAAGTGGGGCTGGGACGACGCGGGCATGCGCGCGCTGTTCTTCGGCATTCACGAGGTCATCGGCTATACGCTGATCGTGCTGATCGTGTTGCATGTGGCGGGCGCGCTCAAGCATCAGTGGATCGATCGCGACAATCTGCTCGCGAGGATGTTGCCGTGAGGCGGCCGGGCTCAAGCACGCGTGCCTCGCCGCGCGCAACGCCGACAAGCGAGGCGCTGCGCACGCGCGACGGCCATCGCGTGTCGTACGCGCTCGCCGGCGCCGCCGACGGCGTGCCGGTCGTCGTGCTGCATGGCGGCCCAGGCAGCGGCAGCAAAGCAGACGACACGCGCTTCTTCGATCTCACGCGCTTCAGGATCGTGCTGATCGACCAGCGCGGCACCGGACGCTCGACGCCGCGAGGCGCCGTGCGCCGCAATCGCACGGACACGCTGATCGAAGACATCGAGGCGGTGCGCGCGCGGCTCGGCATCGAACGCTGGGGCGTGCTCGGCGGTTCGTGGGGCGCGGCGCTCGCGCTCGCGTATGCGGGACGGCATCCGCAAGCGGTGACCGGCGTGGTGATGCGCGGCCTCTTTCTCACTTCGGCGCGCGAGGTGCGCGGCCTGTTCGTCGTCTCGCGCAAGCGCGCGCCGCGCGCATGGGCGAAGCTCTGCGCCGCCGCGCGCTGCACGCGGGCCGCCGGATTGCTCGCGCGTTGCCACGCCCGCCTGCAACGCGGCGGCGCGAGCGATACACAACAGCAAGCGCTCGCGCTCGCGTGGCGTCGCTATGAAAACGCGGTGCTCGGCAGTGCGTCCGCGCGACGCAAGCGCGTGCCCGCGAGAGACTCGCGAAAGGAGAGCCGCGCGCTCGTCGGCAAATACCGCATCCAGTCGCATTACCTGATGCATCGCTGCTGGCTCGGCGAATCGCGCTTGCTGTCGCTCGCACGTCGCGCCGCCACGGCCGGCGTGCCGCTTGCCGCCGTGCACGGCTCGCGCGATCCGGTGTGTCCGCCCGGCAATCTGCGGCGGCTCGCGCGCGCCGTTCCCAGCGCCCACGTCGAATGCGTGCGCGCGGGCCATCTCGCAAGCGATCCGGCATTGCGCGAGCGCGTGGCGCACGCGCTCGCCACGATGTTTTCTCCACGCACTCACGAGGGGCGCAGCCTGCGCCGCGCGGCATGAAGATCAAGGTACTCGGTTCATCGGCGGGCGGCGGCTTTCCGCAATGGAACTGCAACTGCCGCAATTGCGACGGCGTGCGGCGCGGCACGTTGAAGGCGACGCGCCGCACGCAATCGTCGATTGCAGTCAGCGCGAATGGCGAGGACTGGCTGCTCGTCAACGCGTCGCCGGACCTGCTCGCGCAGATCGCAGCGAACCCCGAGCTGCAACCGGCGCGCCGCGCGCGCGACAGCGGCATCGCGTCGGTGCTCGTCATCGACGCGCAGATCGATCACGTGACCGGCCTGCTGATGCTGCGCGAGCGTGACACGCCGCTGCCGCTCTATGCGACTGACGCCGTCTGGCAAGACCTGGAAAGCGGCTTCCCGATTGCGCCGATCCTCTCGCACTACTGCGGCGTCGAGCATCGGCGCATCGCGCTCGACGGCGCGCCGCTCGTCATCGAAGCGCTGCCGGGCGTGCAAATCGACGCGCTGCCGCTGTCGAGCAAGGCGCCGCCCTACTCGCCGCATCGCAATGCGCCGCAGCGCGGCGACAACATCGGACTCGTCATCACGAACCGGCAGACCGGCAAGCGCGTGTTCTACGCGCCGGGTCTCGGCGTGCTCGAATCACACGTGCTCGACGCGATGCGCGAGGCGGACCTGCTGCTCGTCGACGGCACGTTGTGGACCGGCGATGAAATGATCCGCCTCGGCCTGTCGAAGAAAACCGCTGCGGATATGGGTCATCTGCAACAGTCCGGAGCGGGCGGCATGATCGACGTGCTGGATTCGCTGGGTTCGCTGGGTTCGCTGGATGAGCGGCGGCGTCGCAAGGTGCTCATTCACATCAACAACACGAATCCGATTCTCGTCGAGGACGGCGCCGAGCGCCGCATTCTCACCGAGCACGGCATTGAAGTCGCCTACGATGGCATGACGTTCGAACTATGAACGTGACCGCGACACGCGCGTCGCGCGGCAACCGGAGATGGCATGAACGCGAAAGACACCTTGGGGATCGCGCAAAGCGGCAACCGCGAGCTCACGCCCTGGACCCGCGAGGAATTCGAAGCGCAGTTGCGCGCGAAGGGCACGGCATATCACATTCATCATCCGTTCAATGTGAAGATGAATAGCGGCGGCTGCTCGCGCGAGCAGATTCGCGGCTGGGTCGCGAACCGCTTCTACTATCAGATCAACATTCCGCTGAAAGACGCGGCGGTGCTGTCGAACTGTCCGGATCGCGAAACGCGGCGCCGCTGGGTGCTGCGCATTCTCGATCACGACGGCTATGGCGAAGAAGAAGGCGGCATCGAAACATGGGCGCGTCTCGCGGACGCGGTCGGCCTCACGCGCGACGAACTGTGGTCGCTCGAACACGTCACGCCCGGCGTGCGTTTTGCCGTGGACGCCTACGTGAATTTCGCGCGCCGCGCGCCGTGGCAAGAGTCGGTGTGTTCGTCGCTCACCGAAATGTTCGCGCCGCAAGTACATCGCGACCGGCTCGCGAGTTGGCCCGAACACTATCCATGGATCGAGGCGTCCGGTCTCGCGTATTTCCGCTCGCGCATCACGCTCGCCCAGCGCGACGTGCAGCACGGACTCGAAGTCACGCTCGACTACTTCACGCGGCGCGAACAACAGGAACGCGCGCTCGACATCCTGCAATTCAAGCTCGACATTCTGTGGACCATGCTGGATTCCATCGAAAAGGCCTTCCCGCAATGAACGACATGACGAACGCCGACCGTCCCGCGCTCAGCAAGCTCTTCCGGCTGCAATGGGAACCCGCGCAGAACGCACATGTGCTGCTGTACCCCGAGGGCATGGTGAAGCTCAACCAGAGCGCCGCCGAAATTCTCAAGCGTTGCGACGGCACACGCGACATGAATGCGCTGATCGCCGATCTCGAACAGGCGTTCAACACGAGCGGCCTCGGTCCCGACGTGCGCGCGTTCGTGACCGAAGCGCGCGCGCGCAAATGGCTGGAGTAGCGCGATGAGCGATCTCTCGCAACCCGTCGCCGATGCGCAGCACGAAGCCGCGCGTGGCGGCGTCGCGCCGCCGCTCTGGCTGCTGGCGGAGTTGACCTATCGCTGTCCGCTGCATTGCGCGTTCTGCTATAACCCGATCGACTACGCCGACCACAACCGCGAACTCACCACGGAGCAATGGCTCGGCGTGCTGCGCGACGCGCGCGCGCTCGGCGCCGCGCAACTCGGCTTTTCGGGCGGCGAACCGCTGATGCGCGACGATCTCGAAGTGCTCGTCGGCGAGGCGCGGCAACTCGGCTTCTACACGAATCTGATCACCTCGGGCATCGGACTCACGGACCAGCGTCTCGACGCGCTGAAGGCGGCCGGCCTCGATCACATCCAGTTGTCGTTTCAGGATTCGACGCAGCAGCTCAACGACTTCCTCAGCAGCACACGAACGTTCGATCTGAAGCAGCGCGTCGCGGCGTCGATCAAACGGCATGGCTTTCCGATGGTGCTGAACTGCGTGCTGCATCGCTATAACCTGCCGCATGTCGGCAAGATCATCGACATGGCGCTCGCGATGGGCGCCGAATATCTGGAACTCGCGAACACGCAGTATTACGGCTGGGCGCATCACAATCAGGCGCAGCTCATGCCGACGCGCGAACAGCTCGACGAAGCTGAAGCGGTGGTCGAGCGGTATCGCCGCACGCATGGCGAGCGCTGCAAGATTTTCTTTGTCGTGCCCGACTATTTCGAACGACGCCCAAAGCGCTGCATGAACGGCTGGGGCGCGGTGTTTCTCGGCGTGGCGCCCGACGGCGCGGCGCTGCCGTGTCATGCCGCGCGCAGTTTGCCAGGCCTCGTTCTGCCGAATGTGAAAGAGACGCCGCTGCGCGAGATCTGGCACGAGAGCGACGCCTTCAATCGCTTTCGCGGCACGGCCTGGATGAAGGAGCCGTGCCGCAGTTGCGACGAAAAGGAACACGATCTCGGCGGCTGCCGCTGCCAGGCGTATCTGCTCACCGGCGACGCGGCCCAAGCCGATCCTGTTTGCGACAAGTCGCCTTCGCATGAAAAAGTGGTGAACGTGGTGCTTAAAGCGCGCGACGCGGCCATGTCGGCGGGAATTAGCGAGCCGGGTGTCGACAAGCCGCGTGAGCAGCCCATCGTGTTTCGCAACGACGCGAATTCGCGCCAGCTCGCGGGCGCGAATTCGTGCGAGCGTGGCGACAGTGCAAGTCACTTGCGTGGGGGCTGACCATGATAGCGGCGGACATCTCGGTGTTGCTCGTCGACGATCACGCTGTGGTGCGCGAAGGCTATCGGCGCCTGCTCGAACTCAACGCCGACGTCCACGTGTGCGGCGAGGCGGCCGACGCCGCGCAGGCCTATCAGCGCTTCTGCGCGCTGCGCCCGGATGTCGTGGTGATGGACGTCTCCTTGCCGGGCGCGAGCGGCATTGAAGCAATGCGGCGCATGCTCGCGCGCGAGCCCGCGGCGCGCGTGCTGATTTTCAGCGTGCACGAAGAAGCGATCTTCGTGCGCCGCGCGCTTGACGCCGGCGCGCTCGGCTACGTGACCAAGGCGAGCGCGCCCGACGTGCTGGTGGAGGCCGTGCGCACCATCGCGCGGCGCGCGGGCTATCTGAGCCCCGACATCTCGCAGGCGCTCGCGCTGCGCAACGCATTCAGCGAAGGTCTACCAGGACGGCAATTGTCCGCGCGCGAATTCGAGGTGCTGCGTCTGCTCGTGCAGGGCTACACGCTGCCGCGCATCGCCGAAAAACTGGGACTCAGTCAGAAGACCGTGGCGAATCATCAGTCGGTGATCCGGCAGAAGTTCGGCGCCGACAACGGTGTGCAACTCGCGCAGATGGCGAGCCGCCTCGGCCTTCAGTTCACCGGTTCGGCAAGTCCCGCCTGAGCGGGCATGCGCGCGCAGAACAGAAAGCCGCCGTCGGGCACGCTCGCCATATGGAATTCGCCGCCGAGCGCCTCGACGCGCTCGCGCATGCCAATGAGGCCCAGCCCGTCGCGCGGCGCCTCGAGGTCGACGCCGGGGCCGTCATCGACCATCGACACGACGATTTCATCGATGGCCTCGCGGCTCTCTTCACTGCGCGTTGAATCTTGCGTGGAATCTTGCGTGGAATCTTGTGCCGCGCGCGGCGCGCGCACCATGAACACCTCCACACACGAGGTGCGCGCGAACTTCGAAACGTTGGTGAGCCCTTCCTGAACGAGCCGATAGAGCGTGATGGTCAGCGCGTCGCTCAAGCCTTCGAAATCGCCTTCCATCGTCAGCGAGAACGACGCGTCGGGCAGCCGCTCGCGCCAGCCTTCGACGCAATGTTCGAGCGCGCTCGGCAAGCCGAATTCGTCGAGACCGATGGGCCGCAAACGCCGGATCATGCCGCCGATCTGCCTGTAGACATGACTCGCGCTTTGCATCAAACCCAGCGACACGCGATGAATCTCCGCCTCGCGCTCGCCCGACAGATCGCGGATGCGCGCCGCGTCGAGCGAAATGGCGTTGAGGTACTGGCCGAGTTCGTCGTGCAACTCGCGCGCCAGATGGCGGCGCTCCAGTTCCTGCGCCTGCAACGCCTGATTCACGAGACGCCGGTTGTCGGCGAGCAGGCGCTCGGCCTCTTCTTCGAGCACGCGGCGCCGCGCGAGTTCGCGGCGCGCTTCGCGATAGCGGCGCCACGCGAACCACGCGAGCCCCATGGAAAGCACGCATAGCGTGCCCGGCAATTCGTCGAGCTGGAAGCGTTCGAGACCTCGCGTCCAGCGATACGCGCGCTCGCTGAAATCGAAGGCGGAACTGAGCATGGCCGCGAGCACCGTGAGCGCAAGCACCCACGCGAAGTCGCGCCGCACCGCGGAATGCGGCCGATCACGGCGCACTGAAGAAGGGTTCGGAGATTCGCTCGACATCACGTTTGGATTCTACTTAGCCCGTTGGACAGATCGCTTCGTTGCAGCGAGTTTGGGAACGCCTGCGCGCGATTTCGGGAAAAGCTCCCGAGCTTTCGCGAGCTCACGCATGCGAAGCTTTGCACACCTTCAAAAAAAGCGCTACGTGCGCCGCAACGCGGCCGCGCGAGCAATGCGATAACGACGGTCCAGCAGGAGAAACAACCATGAGCGTGGCATTCCGTGCGAGACATGTACGCAGTTTGCGGCGGCGTGCCGGCATCACGTTGGGTGTCGGCAGCGCGCTCGCGAGCATCTCGGCGAGCGCTTGGGCGCAAGCAGATTTCGCGGTGTCCGCGTCGTCGGCCGATGTCGCGGACGCCGCCGCCTCGGCTCCCGCAAGCGCGCCTTCGACTACACTCGCGCCGATTGTCGTGGTCGGCACCACGCCGCTGCTCGGCATCGGCACGCCGCTCGCGCAAGTGCCCGCCAATGTGCAGACCGTGCATGCGCAAGATATCGCGCAGCAACATCGCAATACGCTCACCGACTACTTCGCGAAGAATCTGCCGAGCGTCGATATCGCCGATGCACAGGGCAATCCTTATCAGATGAATGTCAACTATCGCGGCTTCACGGCGTCGCCGCTGCTCGGCACGCCGCAAGGCATTTCGGTGTTTGTCGACGGCGTGC
The DNA here is from genome assembly GCF_036016995.1 of Paraburkholderia sp. MPAMCS5. Taxonomy (NCBI): domain Bacteria; kingdom Pseudomonadati; phylum Pseudomonadota; class Betaproteobacteria; order Burkholderiales; family Burkholderiaceae; genus Paraburkholderia; species Paraburkholderia sp. MPAMCS5. Next base: position 638,543 of record NZ_JAYXBK010000001.1, on the reverse strand, counting down.
GCGTGAACGAGCCGTTCGGCGACGTCGTGAATTGGGATGTGCTGCCGCAACAGGCCATCGACACGATCCAGCTGATTCCCGGTTCGAACCCGACGTATGGCCTGAACACGCTCGGCGGCGCGCTCGCGATCACGACGAAAAACGGCAGGACGAGCGCCGGCGGCGAGGCGGAAGTCGCGCTGGGATCATGGGGCCGCAAGACCGCGCAGATCGAACAGGGCGGCACGCTCGGACAGAACCTCGACTACTACGTGACCGGCAACGTCGCGAACGACAATGGCTGGGCCGAGCAGAATGCGAGCCGTATACGTCAAATCTTCGGCAAGCTGCGCTATACCGACGCCGACACCACGCTGTCGCTTTCGGCGGGCGGCGCCGACAACGATCTGCACGGCACGCAGACCATTCCGCGCTCGTTTCTTGGCAATCCGAAGCAACCTTATACCTACCCCGATCAGAACCAGAACAGCGCGGGCTACGTGACGCTCTCGGGCGAACACTCCTTCAACGATCACGTCGAACTGAGCGGCAACGCGTATTACCGGCATTTTCGTAATAGCAATATCAGCAGCAACACCAATCCGGATTTCGGCTCGGTGAACGACGACGGCAACATCGACACCACGCAGGCGACCAATGAAAAATCCGTGGTCTCGACGGACAGCTACGGCGCGAGCCTGCAACTCACGTTGCTCGGCAAGCTCGGCGGCATGGAGAACCAGTTCGTCGCGGGCGTGTCGGCGGATATTGCCAATTCGCGCTACACGGAATCGTCGCAAGATGCGGTATTCACCGACTCGCGCGCGACGGTCGGCATCGGCGATTTCACGCAGCAAACGGCGGCAAAAACGCATAACGGCAACTACGGTGTCTATCTGCAAGACACGTTGTCCCTGACGAAGCAATGGTCGCTGACGCTGGCCGGACGCTACAACTGGGCGCAGGCGACAATCGGCGACGCGAGTGGCACGCAGCCACAATTGAACGGCCACCATACGTTTTCACGCTTCAATCCGGCAGTCGGCATCAACTGGAATCCGACCACGACGTTCACGGCCTATGCCACGTATAACGAAGGCATGCGCTCGCCCACCGCAATCGAACTGGCCTGTGCCGATCCGGCCGCGCCGTGTTCCCTGCCGAACGACTTCGTGTCGGACCCGCCGCTGCAACCCGTGATTTCGAAGACCTTCGAAATCGGCGCGCGCGGACGCATCGGCGAGGCGACCACATGGAGCGCGGCGCTCTACCGGACCACACTCGACAACGACATCGAATTCGTCAGCAGCAACGGCGCGACGAGCAACCTGGGCTTTTTCCAGAACGTCGGCCGCACGCGGCGGCAAGGATTCGAGTTGTCGGGCCGCAGCCAGGTGGGTCCGCTCGCGGTGACGGCGAGCTACAGCTACATCGACGCGACGTACCGCTCGAACTGGACCGAAAACAGCCCCAGCAACTCCAGCGCGGACGCCAGCGGCAATATCCATGTGAAGCCCGGCGATCATCTTCCCGGCATTCCCGCGAACACCGTCAAGCTGCAACTCGACTACGCGGCCACCGCGAAGTGGAAAGTCGGCGCGAACCTGACATGGCGCGGCGGCATCTATGCGCAAGGCGACGAGAACAATCAGGACGTGAACGGCAAGATCGCGGGCTATCTGCTGATCGATCTCGATACGTCATACCAGGTGACCAGGCAGTTGCAGGTCTTCGCGAGCGTGACCAATCTGCTCGACAAGCGCTATGCGAGTTTCGGCGCGCTCGGCGACAATTTCTTCAACGGCCCGAACCATACGTTCGACGGCGCGAATCCGGCCAACGAACAGTTCGTCGGACCGGGCGCGCCGCGCGGCTTCTGGGTCGGCTTGCGCTACGCGTGGAAGTAGCACAAGCGATGAACGCTGGCCCGGCGTCAATGCGATTCGATCGAGCCGTCGCTAGGCGGATAGGTGACGATGCCCCACGCGAGCGGCAACTGGCCAATCTGCGTGATCGGCTGATAGCTGTGAGCGTCGAGCACATAAACCGAATCGGAGCGGCCGCATGCCACGAGCAGCTTCGCGCCGTCCGGCGTGAAGCTGAAATGCCAGCAACGCTGTCCGACCGGCACGTCGGCGAGATGCTCGTAGCTGTGGCCGTCGAACACCTGGACCGTCTTGTCGCGCGACGCCGCGACGAAAAGCCGTTTGCCGTCCGGACCGTACGCCACGCCATACGGACCGAGCTTCGTATCGATGGTCTTCACCACCTTGAAGGTTCGCGCGTCGATCACAGCCAGCTTGCTCAGCGATTCGAGCGTGACGACATACTCCTTGCCATCGGGCGACAAGCGGATGCCGCGCGGACGCCCGCCTGCGGCGAGCTTCACGATGCGAATCGGCGCACCCGTTCGAGCGTGATAGACCGACACGGTATCGTCGCCTTCGTTGGTGACGAGCATGGTCTTGCCGTCGCGCGAAAATTCGATGCCTTCGGTTTCGTGGCCGCTCGTCACCGAGCGCACGACGCGCCACGTTTTCATATCCACGATGGCGATTTCCGCTGGCGGCTTGCTGGCATCGTCATCGTCGTCGGTGTGCGATTTGCCGGCTTGCTGGCCGCCGGGCTTTTCGTCTTGCTTGTCGGCCTGCTTGTCGGCCTGCTTGTCGGCCTGCTTTTCCGCTGGTTTTCCGGCTGGCCCGTTCGCCGCGGGCGGCCCGCCCGCTTCGCCAGGCTCATACGTCACATACGCGTAGCCGTTACGCACGCGCACATATTCCGGGTTCTTGCCGATCTTCACGCGTTGCACGACCTGTCCGGAAACCGTATCGATCACCGCGAGGTCGCCGGTATTCTTGTTGGCCACGAGCAGGCGCGAGCCGTCCGCGTTGAGACTCAACCCGCGCGGACCGGCATCGCCAACGGGGAGTGTCTTCGTGAGCGTCATCTGGTCGAGATCGATCACGCCGACGCCGGCCTTCTCGCTCGTCACGTAAGCCGTGGGCACGGCGGCATGGGCGAAGCCCGTGGCGAGCGCAGCCACGACCGCCGCCGTGGCCAAAGCGATGTAATGTCCCCGAGTTGCGATACGAAAGCGTGTCTCCAGCATTGTTGTACTCCGTAGTGAAATCGCTGCGCCGCGAAATCCCGGCATTCAAGCAAAGTAGTCCATTGAGGGATCGTTTGACAACGGCCAACAGACGGGAGATTTTCCCGAATTGACGCAGCGAGGCCCGCAGCCGTTCTAAACCGCCCGGCGTGGGTGGACAATCAGTGTGGAGGTGGCCAAATGCGTGGCCTCGACCGCAATGGTGCAGTTAGTCATGGCAACGACCGGATGGATCGCAACGGACGCCGCGCGGCGGCGCTGGGCCGCGCTCGTGCTCGTTGCGGTGATCGTCGTGATCGCCGCGCATGCCGGCATGCTGATGTGGCTGCTGTCGGGCCGCGATCAGGTCGTGGAGCGGACTATTGAAGCGCGGCCAATCGTTGCGTCATTGCTGAGCGCCGAGCCGGATATGCCTGCTGTGCCGGATGTGCCTGCTTTCGCCGGTCCGGCCGTTACTTCGCATCGGCCACCCGCGCCGGTTGCTGCACAGCCGCAAAATGCGCATCGTTCGGTGCGGACGCAACCTTCGGCCGTTCCTCATGTTAACCATCCGCGCAATGCGGCGCCGCGTGCGCGGATTGAAACGAATGCGCCGAATGCGCCGAATACGGTGAATACGCCGCCCGGACCGCCGCCATCCAACGAGACTGCGGCTATCCCCGCGCCCGCAACGCCCTCGGAAAGCGAAGCCGCCGACGCCACCGCACGCGCCGCGCCTTCATCCGCCACGCCGCGTGCGGTCGCGCATGGGGACTGCAACATCCCCAAGCCGGACTATCCCGACATGTCGAAGCGCCGCAATGAAACTGGCACCACGGTGGTCCGTTTCGTGGTGGGCGTGGACGGCCATATCGAAACCGCTCAAGTGCAAACAGGCAGCGGCTATGCGCGGCTCGACGATGCCGCGCTCGCGGCGATCCACGCGGGCACGTGCCGCCCGTATAGAGAACACGGCGTCGCCGTGCGCGCCGCCTATTCGCAATCGTTCGTCTTCGGGTTGAGCGACTAATCCGGCATTAGTGAAAGGAAACGATCATGCGACACTACGGCCTCGCGAATGTCTGGCAAAACGGCGATCTCGTCACGCGCGCGATTCTCTGCACGCTCGCGCTCATGTCGGTTCTCTCGTGGACAGTCATCGTCGTCAAACTATGGAACGTCATGCGGATCAAGCGCGTGACCGCGCAGGCCGACGCGCGGTTCTGGCAAGCCGGCAATTTCGACGAAGGGCTCAAAGGCCTCGGCGATCTGAACGGCGCGGCATCGGCGGCGGCACAGCGCGACAATCCGCTTCTCGCGCTCGCACTGGCGGGCGCCGAAGCGGTGGCGCATCATCGGCAAACGCGGCCGCATCTGCAAGACCGCATCGACGTCTCCGACTGGATCACGCGGCGTCTGCAAAACACCATGGACGACGCCATTGCGCGCATGCAAAGCGGCCTCGCGGTGCTGGCGTCGATCGGCAGCACCGCGCCCTTCGTCGGATTGTTCGGCACCGTGTGGGGCATTTATCACGCGTTGGTGCTGATCGGCGAGACCGGACAGACATCCATCGATCATGTAGCGGGGCCTGTCGGCGAGTCGCTCATCATGACCGCGTTCGGCCTCTTCGTCGCGATTCCGGCGGTGCTCGGCTACAACGGCCTCACCCGCGCGAACAAGTCGGTCGTCACACGGCTCAAGCGCTTTGCGCACGGACTGCATGCGTACTTCGTGACGGGCTTGCAACTGCCGTCGCACGCCGAAGGCCGCGCGAAAGATCATGCGAAAGATGATACCGAAGACAACGACAGCATCGGCGAAGGAGCACTCAAATGGCAATAACCCCCTTCGCCGACGACGACAACGACAGCGGCCTCATGAACGAAATCAACATGACTCCGCTTGTCGACGTTATGCTAGTACTGCTGATCATTTTTCTCGTGACGATTCCGGCGATGCAGCATGCGGTCAAAATCGATCTTCCGCATGCAAGCAGCCAGCCGGCCAACGACAAACCCGCGCATGTGGACGTCGCCGTGCAGGCGGACGGTTCGCTTCTGTGGGACGGCCGCGCGTTGTCCGCCGATGCGTTGCGCGCGCGACTTGCCGAGGCCGCTCGCACAACGCCGCAGCCGGAATTGCATTTGCGCGCGGACCGCAAGGTGCCGTACGAGCGCGTGGCCGATGTGATGTCCGCCGCGCAAGCGGGCGGCCTCACGAAAATCGGCTTTATCACCGATCCGCGCGCGAAGCCATGACGCTGCGCTTCAAGAATGCGCTTAAAAAATGCGCTTAAAAAATGCGCTTAAAAAATGCCTCTAAACGATGCATTACGGCCACGCAAAGAATCTCTGAATTCAAATCGGCTTTTCGCTTTGCTATCGTGACTGCGTAACCGGCTGCGAGCAACGCACCGGCTCCGCACACCATGAAGAGGAGCGGCCTCATGCAAGCCCTGATCTTCGACGTCGACGGCACGCTTGCCGATACCGAAACCGCGCATCTGCATGCGTTCAATGCGGCATTCGCAGAGGCGCGACTCGACTGGCATTGGGACGAAGCACTCTACACGCGGCTTCTGAAAGTGGCGGGCGGCAAGGAGCGCCTGTTGCATTACTGGCGCGTCGCCGATCCCGAAGAAGCCGCCGGGTCCGGCGTAAACAACCTGATCGACGCGGTGCACGCGATCAAGACCCGCCATTACGCGGCGCGCGTGAGCGGCGGCGGCTTGCCGTTGCGGCCTGGCATTGCACGTCTGATGGCGGAAGCCGAAGCCGCTTCGATTCCGCTGGCCATCGCGACGACCACCACGCCCGCCAATCTCGACGCCCTGCTTCAGGCGCCTTTCGGACGTGACTGGCGCAAGCGCTTTGCCGTCATTTGCGACGCGGGCACGACTGCGGCGAAGAAGCCCTCGCCCGATGTCTACCTCGACGTGCTTCGGCAACTTGGCCTGAAAGGCACGGACTGCATCGCCTTCGAAGATTCGGCCAATGGCCTGCGCGCGGCACGCGGCGCGTTCGTGCCGACTGTCGTGACGCCGACCGCGTACACGTCGCACGATTCTTTCGACGGCGCGTTGGCCGTGCTGCCGCATCTCGGCGATCCGCATGCGCCGATTGCCTCGCCTGATGCGGATAAGCGGCCCGCCTGGGTGGATATCGCCACGTTGCGCCGCTGGCATCGCGATGCGCTGAGCGAGGCTGCCGCCCTATGAACGACACATCATGTCTCGCGGCGCGCGCGCCGGCCAGCGCGATACTGATCGATCTCGACGGCACGATGGTTCACACCGCGCCGGACATCGTCGAAGCGGTCAGCCGCATGCTCGCCGAACTGGGTGAAGCGCCGTTGCCGTTCAACACGGTCAGCGGATTTATCGGCAAGGGCGTGCCCAATCTGGTTCGGCGCACGCTCGAAGCGGCGGCGCTTGAGCGGCGCGTCGATGCGAGCGACGCGCTCGCGATATTTCATCGGCATTATGAAGCGACCAACGGCCGCTTCGGTTATGTGTTCGAGCATGTGAGCACGGGTCTCGGCGAGTTGCGGCGGCTTGGCTATCGACTTGCGTGCGTCACCAACAAACCCGCAGCGCTGGCCGCGCCGTTGCTGCGCATGACGGAGCTTGCCGGCTATTTCGACGCCCTGGTTGCAGGCGACTCGATCGACAGCATGAAGCCCGCGCCCGAACCGCTGTGGCACGCTTGCCGCCTGCTCGGCGCGGCGGTGGAGCGCACTGTGCTGATTGGCGATTCGGCCGTCGATGTCGCGGCAGCACGCGCGGCGGGTGTGCCGGCGTTTATCGTCAGCTATGGCTATGCGGGGACTGGCGGCGCTGCGGCATGGCGAGGCGCCGCGCTGATCGATTCGTTTGCGCAGATGCCCGCGCTGCTGGAGTCGCGCGGCTTGCATGCATCGCGGCTCGTCACCGGCGAACCTGCTTCAGGTTGAAAGATCAAGCAGCTCCCATTTCCTCCGACAGCGCGTTTCATCCGACGTAACCACTAAACGCGCGCGGCCTTTCGCAAGTGCCTTTCGCAAGCGCAGAAAAAATCAGTGGCACCCAATCGCGCAGCCCAGCAAACCGAACGCGCCGATCATCCCGACACCCGCGCCGAGCCCGAACGTTTCGAGCGAGGTCGCGCATCCTTGCAGACTGAAAATCAACGCCACGGCTGCGGCCAGCACGAGTGGGCGGATTGTGCGGCGCGCGGCGCGACTGGCTTGACTGGTCTCGATCATCTTGTGTCCTCGTCTGAACAGGCCGGCACGGGCCTGGATGAAGGCGAGTGTAGTGAGCCCGCCAGCGGCCCGAAGGATCGAATACCGGGGAGAAAACTCGCGCGATTACAAAACCTTGCGCCCCGGAAACACTCGCGAATGCTGGTTCTCCCACATACCGGTCGGCTCAGAGCTTGTCATACTGACAACTCAGGCGCGCGCGCGCGAAAGGAGGTCGCCATGTCGGTCTATGTGGATGAAGGATTCCGGCCCTGTGTCACAGAGTGCGCAACGGTCGCGTTCAGAGTGTGCTGCGATGATCGGGCGCAGGTTTTCGAAGTGAGCGCCGACGCGCTGATCGCCTATTGCGGCGCGGCAAGCTCACGCAAAAAAGATCTGCTCGCCGCATTCGAACGCGCGCAAAGCGAGATTCTCGCGGTAGCGGCGCAAAGATGGGCATTCAGGCCGTCGGAGCCGGTGCGGCTCGGCATCGACGAATTCCGTATGATCGAACATTGATCATGTAAAACGGCTACGCAAGAAGCGCGTCATGACCTGGATCGCCGCCCTTCCGATGTACAACGTCACGCCCGCCCTCGAATTCGAGTGGCGTAATTGGCTCGCCGACGTGCTGAACATGGTCAAGCCGGCGTGCCGCATTGTCGAACCTGATGAAGAATTGCACGGCTTCTGGCGGCGACCCAATCTGCTGATGTCGCAAACCTGTGGCTATCCATTGATGCATGGCCTGCACGAACAGGTGCAGTTGATCGCGACGCCGCGCTTCGACGCGCCGGGTTGCGAAGGCGCGCATTACGCGAGCGTGCTGGTTACGCGCGCCGATGCGCCGTTCGACACCCTCGCGTCGTGCCGCGGCACGCGCGCGGCCTACAATCAGGACGATTCGAACAGCGGCATGAACGCGCTTCGCCACGCGGTCGCGCCGCACTCGCACGAAGGCGCGTTTTTTCGCGGTGTGGTGCGCACCGGTTCGCATGTCGGATCATTGCAGGCGATTGCGGACAATCGCGCGGACGTTGCCGCCATAGATTGCGTGACGTTCGCTTATGTCTGCGACGAAATGCCTGCGCTGGCACGGCGCGTTCGCCGCATCGGCATGACGGCGGCGTCGCCGGGCTTGCCTTTGATTGCGTCGGACACGGTGCCCGCCGCGACCGTCGAAGCTTTGCGCGAGGCGCTGAACGAAGCGCTCGCCTTGCGTCCGGATCGCGCAAAACGCCTGCGTTTGCAGGGCTTTTCTGCGTTGCCGCTAGAGGATTACGCGCGCATCGGGCAACTGGAAAACGAGGCGCGCGCGGTCGGCTATACGCGCCTCGGCTAAGCGCACGCGCTTATTGCGTGTCGAGCACCAGAAGCTGCGCGCCGTCGGCGACCTGATCGCCGACCGCATACAGCACTTCCGACACGGTGCCCGCCGCCGGCGCGCCGATGGTGTGCTCCATCTTCATCGCTTCCATCACGATGAGCGGCGCGCCCTTCTCCACCACCGCACCCGCCTCGACCAGCACGGCGATCACCTTGCCGGGCATCGGCGCGGTGAGACGGCCTTCGCCGTGCTCGGCATCCGCCGCATGCGCGAGCAGGTTCTGCCACTCGAACGCGAGCGCATGACCGAGGCAGAACACATGAAACGTATCGCCGTCGATAAACACGCGGCCCGTGGCGCGCGCATCGCCGATGGTCGCGCGGTACTCATGCAGACCGTTGCCGACCGACCACGTGAATGCCTCGCGCACACCGTCGTGTTCGAGCGTTTGCGCGCCGCCGTCGCGCGCGAACGTGACCGTGAACGCGCCGCCGTCGTGTGCCGCGTGATCGACAGCGCGCCAGCCGAGCGTCTGCGCATAGCCGCCATTCAAGCGCCAGTGCGATAGCGCGTCCCACGGCGAGGCGCCGTGAGCGGTTCCGCCCTCGCGCGTGAGCAGCGCGGCGCATGCGAGCGCCAGCGCTTCTTTAAAGGGCTTTTTTACCGGCGCAAACAACGCATCGTGATGCCGCTCGATCAGACCGGTGTCGAGATCGCCGCTTGCAAACGGTTCGCTCTCCACGATTCGTTGCAGAAACTCGACGTTGGTATGCGGGCCGACCACTTCGCACGCGTGCAGCGCGCGGCTCATTCGCGCGAGTGCTTCTTCGCGTGTCGCGCCGTGCACGATCAGCTTCGCGATCATCGGATCGTAGAACGGCGTAATGGTGTCGCCTTCGCGCACGCCGCTGTCGATTCGCACAGGCGCCTTGCGGCCCGGCTCGCCGAGACCGGCCGCATCGATCACGAACTCCACGCCTTCGGGCATGCGCACGTGCTTGAGCGTGCCGGTGGACGGCAGGAAGCCGCGCGCCGGATGTTCCGCGTAGATGCGCGCTTCGATTGCATGGCCGTCGATCTTCAACTGTTCCTGCGTGAGCGGCAGCGGTTCGTTGGCGGCCACGCGCAATTGCCACGCGACGAGATCCTGGCCGGTCACCATCTCCGTGACGGGATGCTCGACTTGCAGGCGCGTGTTCATCTCCATGAAGTAGAACTCGCCCGTGGCCGTCATGATGAACTCGACCGTCCCCGCGCCGACATAATTCACGGCTCGCGCGGCGGCGACCGCAGCCTCGCCCATTTCGCGTTTGATTTCGGCGGACAGTCCAGGCGCGGGCGCTTCCTCCAGCACCTTCTGATGGCGGCGCTGCACCGAGCAATCGCGGTCGAACAGATACACCGCGCCGCCATGACGGTCGGCAAAAACCTGTACTTCCACGTGACGCGGCCGCGTCAGATACTTTTCGATCAACACACGGTCGTTGCCGAAGCTGCTCGACGCCTCGCGCTTGCACGAAGCGAGCGCCGCCGCGAAGTCTTCAGTGCGCTCGACCACGCGCATGCCCTTGCCGCCACCGCCCGCGCTCGCCTTCAGCAGAACCGGATAGCCGATCGAATCGGCCTCGCGATGCAATAGTTCGGGGTTCTGATCATCGCCGTGATAGCCGGGAACGAGCGGCACGGCGGCGGCATGCATCAGCACCTTCGCGGCCGCTTTCGAGCCCATCGCCGCGATCGCCTCGACCGGCGGCCCGATGAACACGATGCCCGCCGCTTCGCATGCGTGCGCGAAATCCTCGTTCTCGGACAGAAAACCATAGCCCGGATGGACGGCCTGTGCGCCGGTGGCGCGCGCCGCTTCGATAATGCGCTCCACGCGCAGATAACTTTCCGCCGCGCTCGAGCCGCCGATATGCACCGCTTCGTCGCACGCGCTCACGTGCTTGGCGTTGGCGTCCGCATCGGAATACACGGCCACACTCGCAATGCCGAGCCGCTTGCAGGTCGCCGCGACGCGGCACGCAATTTCGCCCCGGTTGGCAATCAGGATCTTGTTGAACATGAGTTGTCTCGATCTCGGGATATTCTTGTGAGGGCCTGCTGGCGCCATAAAAAATGGATGCGCCGCGCGTCAGTCGCGCCACGCCGGCGTGCGTTTTTCGAGGAATGATGCGACGCCTTCGCGGCCTTCCGCGCCGGCTCGCGTACGCGCGATGCGCGCCGCCGTGTCTTCGATCAATGCGTCGTTCAGCTCGCGGCCCGCGACGTCCTGCACGAGCTGCTTGCACGCGCGCACCGCTTGCGGACCGTTGGCGCAGAGCGTTTGCGCGATCTGCTGCACGGCGGCGTCGAGTTGCTCAGCGCCGACCGCCTCGCTGACGAGCCCGAGGCGCAGCGCCGTCGCGCAGTCGAACTGTTCGGCGGTCGTGAAGTAGCGGCGCGACGCCTGCTCGCCCAGGGCGCGAATCACATACGGCGCGATGGTCGCGGGAATCAGGCCGAGACGCGCTTCGGAGAGGCAAAAGCGCGCACTCTCCACAGCGACGACGACATCGCATGCCGAGATCAGGCCCATGCCGCCCGCGTAGGCGTCGCCGTTCACGCGCGCGATCACCGGCTTGTTGCAGCGGTAGATCGACGACAGCATGGTCGCGAGCCGCATGGCGTCGGCGCGGTTCTCGTCGTCCGAGTAACCGGCCATCTTCTTCATCCAGTTCAGATCGGCGCCCGCGCAAAACGCCTTGCCGTTTGCAGCGAGCACGACGGCGCGGACATCGTCGCGCGAGTCGAGTGTCGTGAAGGCCGAGTTGATCTCGGCGATCATCGTTTCGTTGAACGCGTTGCGCACGTCCGGGCGATTCAGCGTGACGGTGGCGACATGTCCCGCGATGTCGAGATTCAGCGTTTCGTATTGCATCGTGGCGGCTCCCATGCGTCGCGCGAACTCACATCCGGAACACGCCGAAGCGCGTGTCTTCGATCGGCGCATTCATCGCAGCGGACAGACCGAGACCGAGCACGTCGCGGGTCTGCGCCGGGTCGATCACGCCGTCGTCCCATAGACGCGCGCTCGCGTAGTACGGATGGCCCTGATGTTCGTATTGCTCGCGAATCGGCTGTTTGAAGGCCTCTTCTTCCTCCGCGCTCCACGAGCCGCCCTTGCCTTCGATGCCGTCGCGCCTGACCGTGGCCAGCACGGACGCCGCCTGCTCGCCGCCCATCACGGAGATGCGCGCGTTCGGCCACATCCAGAGAAAACGCGGCGAATACGCGCGGCCGCACATGCCGTAATTGCCCGCGCCGAACGAGCCGCCGATGATCACCGTGAACTTCGGCACCTTCGCCGTCGCAACCGCCGTCACCATCTTTGCGCCGTTGCGCGCGATGCCTTCGTTTTCATACTTGCGGCCCACCATGAAGCCGGTGATGTTCTGCAGAAACACGAGCGGAATCTTGCGCTGGCAGCACAGCTCGATGAAGTGCGTGCCCTTGAGCGCCGACTCTGAAAACAGAATGCCGTTGTTTGCAATGATGCCGACCGGATGTCCCCAGATATGCGCGAAACCGCACACAAGCGTGGTGCCGTAGCGCGCCTTGAATTCGTCGAAGGCGGAGTCGTCGACGATACGCGCGATCACCTCGCGAATATCGAACGGCTTTCTCGTATCCACGGGAATCACGCCGTACATGCTCTTCACGTCGTAACGCGGCGGCTTCGGCGCCTGCAACGTGACCGGCACATGCTTCGTGCGATTCAGATTGCCGACGATGCTGCGCGCGATCGCCAATGCATGCGCGTCGTTCTGCGCGAGATGATCGACCACGCCGGACAGACGCGTGTGCACGTCGCCGCCGCCGAGATCTTCCGCGCTCACCACTTCACCGGTGGCGGCTCTCACGAGCGGCGGGCCGCCGAGAAAAATCGTCCCCTGATTCTTCACGATGATCGATTCGTCACTCATGGCCGGCACATAGGCGCCGCCCGCCGTGCACGAACCCATCACGACGGCGATTTGCGGAATGCCCGCTGCCGACAGATTCGCCTGGTTGTAGAAGATGCGGCCGAAGTGATCGCGATCGGGGAACACGTCGTCCTGATTCGGCAGATTCGCGCCGCCCGAATCGACGAGATACACGCACGGCAAATGGTTTTCAGAGGCGATTTCCTGCGCGCGCACGTGCTTCTTCACGGTGACCGGATAGTACGTGCCGCCCTTGACCGTTGCATCGTTGCAGACGATCACGCACTCCTGTCCCGCGATCCGCCCAATACCGGTGATGACGCCCGCGCCCGGCGCGTCGTCGTTGTACATGCCGTAGGCCGCGAGTTGCGAGAACTCGAGGAACGGCGTGCCGGGGTCGAGCAGCTTCTCGATGCGCTCGCGCGGCAGCAGTTTGCCTCGGCCCGTGTGCTTGTCGCGCGCCGCCTGCCCGCCGCCCAGCGCGAGCTTCTCGACCTTGGCGCGAAGATCGGCAACCAGCGCCTCGAGCGCCGCCGCGTTCGCGCGGAAGTCGTCGGAGCGCGGATTCAGCTTGGATTCGATGACGGGCATCGCGTCGTTCTCCTGTTGTGGCTCGGCTTACATCGTTTCCGCGAACAGTTCGCGGCCAATCAGCATGCGGCGGATTTCGCTCGTGCCCGCGCCGATTTCATACAGCTTCGCGTCGCGCCACAAACGTCCGACCGGATACTCGTTGATATAACCATTGCCGCCGAGAATCTGGATCGCTTCGCCGGCCATCCACGTGGCCTTTTCGGCCGTGTACAGAATCACGCCCGCGCAGTCCTTGCGAACCTGGCGCGCGTGCCCGTTGCCCAGCGTATCCAGTTGACGGCCCACCGCGTACAGATACGCGCGGCACGCCTGCAATGTGGTGTACAGATCGGCGACCTTGCCTTGAATCAGCTGGAATTCGCCGATCGACTGGCCGAACTGTTTGCGGTCGTGGATGTACGGCACGACGGCGTCCATCACCGCGACCATGATGCCGGTCGGGCCGCCAGCAAGCACCGCGCGCTCGTAGTCGAGGCCGCTCATCAGTACTTTCACGCCGCCGTTCAATTGACCGAGAATGTTCTCCTGCGGCACTTCGACGTCCTGAAACACGAGTTCGCCGGTATGCGAGCCGCGCATGCCGAGCTTGTCGAGCTTCTGCGCAACCGAGAAACCCTTCATGCCCTTTTCGACGATAAACGCGGTAATGCCGCGCGAATTCGCTTCGACATCGGTTTTCGCATAGACGACGAGCGTGTCGCAATCCGGGCCATTGGTGATCCACATCTTCGTGCCGTTGAGCACATAGTGGTCGCCCTTCCTGTCAGCACGCAGCTTCATGCTGACCACATCCGAGCCCGCGTTCGGCTCGCTCATGGCAAGCGCGCCGACGTGTTCGCCCGACACGAGTTTCGGCAAGTACTTCTGCTTTTGCGCCTCGGTGCCGTTGCGATGAATCTGGTTCACGCAGAGGTTGGAATGCGCACCGTATGAGAGGCCGACCGACGCCGACGCGCGCGAGATTTCTTCCATCGCGACCATATGCGCGGTGTAGCCCATGTTCGCGCCGCCATATTCTTCCGAGACCGTCATGCCGAGCACGCCGAGATCGCCGAATTTGCGCCACAGGTCCATCGGGAACTGGTCCGTGCGATCGATTTCGGCGGCACGCGGCGCGATTTCTTTCGCAGCGAATCCCGCGATGCTGTCACGCAGCATTTCGATTTCTTCACCGAGCGGGAATTGCAAGCCGGGCAGGTTGCTCATTGCTGTGTCTCCAGAGTTCGTTGGCGGCCGGTCAATCACGCCGGCGACGTTCAAGGCGAATTTCACGCCAGATTTACGTAAGCGTCAAGCGGTATTTTTGAGTCATACTCAGAAATCGTTTAATCTGGCTACGCACTACGTGCACTGTGCTAGCATCCGATCAAACAAGCCGCGCACGGTCAATCCCTCTCCAAAACTTGACTTTTACTCATATGACGGTTGCTCTCAAGGCCGAATTGCCCGCCTCGCGCCGCCAGCCGGCCGGGCGCAAGTCGCAGCAACGCGTGAAAGAGATTCTCGAGGCGGGGCGCGCCGTGTTCGCCGAAAAGGGTTTCGAGCGCGCGACCACGGCGGAAATCGCGCAGCGTCTGGGCATTTCCGAAGCCACCGTTTTCAGCTATTTCCGCGGAAAACGCGAGTTGTGCGCGCGCGTGATCGGCGACTGGTACGACGAGATCATCGGCGCAATCGAGTCCGGATTGCCGCGCGACGGCAGCGTGCGCCAGCAGTTCGCGTTCATCGTGCGCACGCATTTGCGGCTCATGCTCGTGAACGGCACTGACCTGTGCGCGCTCGTGCTCTCAGAAGGACGCGCGCGCCACCACGAACTGAGCGAAGCGCTGACCGAATTGCAGCGCCGCTACACCGCACCGCTAATGCGCGTATTGGCGAAAGGCCAGAAAAGCGGCGAGATCCGCACGGACATGCCTTTGCGCCTATTGCGCTCGATGGTGTTCGGTCCCATGGAGCACGTGCTCTGGGACGCGACACTCGCGAACCAGCGTATCGACATCGACGCCACGGCGGATCAGTTGATCGACGTGTTGTGGGCTGCCTTGACGCCGCCCGATCTCGCGGTGAATGCATTGCAGCAATTCAGAGTGGAAGTCGCCGAGGCGAACCGGCGTTTCGAGGAGGCTGCCCGTCGAATCGGCGCTGATGCGGCGACTCGTTCATCCCACGAAGCGGGCAGCGAATAGCGGGCCGCTTTCGCTTTCTTCATGCTGGCCGCAGGTTCTGCCTGGTGCTGAAAAAGACGCTAATCTACCGGTCTACCGGTATGTGAAGCGCAGCCCAAAGGAGAACATGAGGTGACGGATACCCAGCCCGCAAAAACCGCAAAAGCCGCAAAAACCACAAGCGCCGCCAAAGCCGCGAAAGCCGCGAAAGCAAAAGCCGGCAACATCAGGGTCGGAATTGGCGGCTGGACTTATGCGCCGTGGCGCGGCACGTTCTATCCCGACGATCTCACGCAAAGCCGCGAACTCGACTACGCGAGCCGCCAACTCAGTTCAATCGAAATCAACGGCACGTTTTACGGATTGCAAAAGCCGGCGAGCTATGAAAAGTGGTTTGAGCAAACGCCGGAGAACTTCGTCTTTTCATTGAAAGCGCCGCGTTACGCGACCAATCGTAAAGTACTCGCGGACGCGGGCGAGACGATCGAACGCTTCTTTGCAAGCGGCGTCCTGCTGCTCAAGCAGAAACTGGGCCCCATTAACTGGCAGTTCGCGCCCACCAAAAAGTTCGACAAGGAAGACTTCGAGGCCTTTCTGAAGCTGCTGCCCGCGAGCATCGAAGGGCTGAAGCTCAGACATGCAATCGAGGTGCGCAACGAGAGTTTCCAAACGCCGGAATTCATCGCGCTCGCTCGCCAATACCAAGTCGCGATCGTCGTGGCCGGCGACAGCGACTATCCGCAAATCGCCGACATCACCGCGCCGTTCGTGTATGCACGCATCATGGGCACGACGGACAAGCAGGCCCAGGGCTATTCGACGAAGGCACTCGACGCATGGGCCGAACGCGCCCGTCAACTGGCCGCGGGGACGACGCCGGGCGACCTGCAAACTTACGCCACATCGCCCGCGAAAACAGCCGCATGCGATGTCTATCTGTACGTGATCAGCGGCTTTAAGGAACGCAATCCCGCAGCGGCAATGGCCTTGATGAAACGTCTTTGAGCCGCGGCGTTTCTGTAGTATTTCCAGGGCATTTCCGGCGCGTTTTCACTGGACACGCCCGAGTGTCATAATCCCGGCAGCGAATCACACGCCATCCACCCACATTCAAGGCCGAGAGGCCGGCTCACACCAAAAGACCGGGAGAATATTTTGAGCGCCATCGACAATCCTTCGCACGACCAGGAAGTCGGCTCAGCCGATGCCACCCAGGACACCACGCGCATCGACGACGTCCGCATCGGCGCGGTACGTCCGCTGATTTCCCCCGCTCTTCTGCAGGACGAATTGCCTGTGCCGCCCGCGGTTCAATCGCTGGTGGAAAAAACCCGCGTGGAAATCGCCGACATTTTGCATGGGCGCGACGACCGGCTCGTCATGATCGTGGGTCCATGCTCGATTCACGATCACGACCAGGCCATGGAGTACGCGCACAAACTGAAGGTCGCCGCCGACGCCTACAAAGACGACCTGCTGATCATCATGCGCGTGTACTTCGAAAAGCCGCGCACCACGGTCGGCTGGAAAGGCTATATCAACGATCCGCGTCTGGACGGAAGCTTCCGCATCAACGAGGGCCTGCGTCTTGCGCGGCAATTGCTGCTCGACATCAACGGCCTCGGCTTGTCGACCGCCACCGAATTTCTCGACCTGTTGAGCCCGCAGTACATTGCCGATCTGGTTGCGTGGGGCGCGATCGGTGCGCGCACAACCGAAAGCCAGAGCCACCGGCAACTGGCGTCGGGCCTCAGTTGTCCGATCGGTTTCAAGAACGGCACGGACGGCGGCGTGCAGATCGCCGCCGACGCCATCGTGGCCGCGCGAGCAAGCCATGCGTTCATGGGCATGACGAAGATGGGCATGGCCGCCATCTTCGAAACGCGCGGCAACGACGACGCTCACGTGATTCTGCGCGGCGGCAAGAAAGGGCCGAATTACGATAGCGCATCAGTCGCGGCCACGTGCGCGGCGCTCAAATCAGCGGGCCTGCGCGAACAGGTGATGATCGACTGCTCGCACGCGAACTCGGGCAAATCGCATTTGCGTCAATTGGATGTGGCTCAGGATCTGGCGCAGCAACTTTCCGCTCGCGAGCGCCGCATTATCGGCGTCATGCTTGAAAGTCATCTGGAAGAAGGCCGTCAGGATCTGAAGGCCGGAGAGCCGTTGCGTTACGGCGTATCGATCACGGATGCCTGCGTTAGCTGGGCCCAAACCGAGCCGGTGCTCGAAACCCTGGCCGAGGCAACCCGCAAGCGCCGCGCGGGCTGATTGCGAACGCGGCTTCAATGGCATCAGGCTCACGCCGGGCGGGCTTGAAAAAAGCCGGCACACGCGCCGCGCCATCCGCCGATGGGTTCTTCTTGTCGGGGCTGGGCAGCGCGTGATTCCTCACACCCGAGGCATCGCTCGCGCCGCGCCATGACAGCGCATTGCGGACGCTCCGGTGCGAAGCGCGTTGCATTACGACGCGTTGACGGCTTCCTTGAATGCCTTGCCTGCGGTGAACTTCACCGTCTTGGCTGCGGCGATCTGGATCTCGGCGCCCGTCGACGGATTGCGGCCCACGCGAGCTGCACGCGCGCCGGTCGAGAAAGAACCGAAACCGACCAGTTGCACCGTATCGCCACCGACCACGGCCTTGGTCACCGCTTCAACGATAGCGTCGATGGTTTGGCCAGTGGCCGCTTTGCTTTCGCCGGTTGCTGCGGCGACTGCATCAATCAGTTCCTGTTTGTTCATAGCACTTCCCGTATGGTAATCATGGAACCGGCGCTACATCTGTCGCGCCGGGACCGACACACTAACGCATAGGCGCGCTTTCGCGCAAACCCTGCGTGTAAGCCTTGTATCACCCGCCCACAGGCGATTTGACGATTTTCTTGGCCAAAGTGCCATTAGAATCGCGCGCTTACGTATTTCCCCCATTGATGCGCCGCGCGCCGCGCATCACAATCCGTTGCAATTTCAGTGCTTTAGCGCGGGCAAAACGGCTCTCCGGCGGATTTTCTACCCGGTTGGAGTCACTGGAGAAAGTCCCGGCATTCGCCTTGCGTGGCGCAATGTCAGGCAGCAAACGGGAGAAAGAAAAAGTGAAATTTCGCCATATTGCAACAGCGGCGCTCGTTGCGGCAGCCCTGTGCGCAACTGCTTCAGCCGACGAAAATGCCTGCGCGACACTCGTCGGCGCGAGCCAATCCGCCCCTTCTCAGGGCTTTCAGGTTCGTGACGGCGAGCCCGTCGATCTTGTCAGCGGCGCGAAAACGGTGCACGGAAAGCTGCTCGTTTTCGGCGATAACGGCGTATTCCGCGCTTACTGGCAGCCCGCTAACAGCCCCGAAAAATATGTGTTGGCGAATGCTGGGGAGAATGCAGTGCGTCTCGTGGCCACGCCGCCGCAAGGCAGTCCGGCCACGCATGGCGAACCCGGCACGACGCTCGGACCGCTGCGCGTGCTCTCCTGTCCGGCTCTGTGAGCGGCGCTTCGCGTGGTCAAACTTACTGGCGACTTGTGGGCACGCGCGGGCCCAGTCCGGCGCACAGGTCGTTCTTACCGCCGGCCGTGTTGAGGCGCTTCATGCACTGGAGCCTCAAGCTTCTTCTGGCAACTGCCGTTATACCGGGCTGCCCATGCGGCGCAAACGTTAAGGGACGGGAATGGTTGGCTTAGCCGGATTGAGGGAAGCGTTGTCTGTTGCCGAAGGGGACCCCGAACTCGTGCGTTCGCAGGTCCAGGCGTTCGGCCGCCAGATTCCTCTGCTCTACTTCATCCTGATCGTGAATACGATGGCCGTCGCGATCACGCATCTGCACAGTGCGCCGGCGTGGATGTCCATCTACATTCCCGGCGTTCTTTGCATGTTGTGCATCGTGCGATGCGCGCGATGGTGGCGTAGCCGGCATCACGTGCTGACTCACGACAAGGCCGTTCCCGAGCTACGCCGGCTCATTTGGGTCGCCGGCATTTTCGGCGTTGCATTCACAACCTGGTCGCTGATGCTGTTGCCGTACGGCACCGCGTACGAACAGGCACAAGTGGCGTTTTACATGGCGACCACGGTGGTGGGCTGCGTATTCTGCCTGATGCATTTGCGCGGGGCCGCATTGCTTTTGCTATCCATAGTGATCCTAAGCTTCGCAACGTTCCTCGTCTTCACGGGCTCGCCGGTTTTCATCGCGATGGCGATCGACATGACGCTCGTCGGGCTCGCGCTGGCGTTCATCATCGAACTGTATTACCGCTCGTTTGCCGGCGTCGTGCATGTGCAGCGCGACTTGCAGGCGAGTCAGGAAAAAACTCAACGGCTCAGCGACGAGAACTTCCGCCTCGCGAGCATCGACAGCCTCACGGATCTGCCCAACCGCCGCAGCTTCTTCGCCTCGCTGCGCGCGCTGTCCGAACAAGCGCTCGGCAACGGCGGCGGCTTTAACGTCGGGCTGATCGATCTCGACGGCTTCAAGCAGGTCAACGATATTTACGGCCACGCGAGCGGCGACCTCGTGCTCCAGGAAGTCGGCTTGCGGCTGCTTTCGCTTGCCGAGCCGGGCATTTTCTTCGCACGTCTTGGCGGCGACGAATTCGGCGTGCTCGCGCAAGACCGGCAATCGAACCACGCGCTCCTCGAACTGGGCGAGCGCATTTGCGACGTGCTCAGCCAGCCTTATCGTGTCGCAGGCAATATCGCGGAACTGTCGGGCACGATCGGCTGGGCCGCGTTTCCCGATGCGGGACGAACCGTCACGCAAGTATTCGAACGCGCGGACGCGGCGCTTTACGTCGGTAAGGAAAGCCGCCGCGGCACCGCCGTGATTTTCTCGACGGAGCACGAGACACGCATCCGGCGCTCCAGTCTCGTCACGCAGGAATTGCGTCACGCCGAACTGGAAACAGAGCTCTTTCTGGAGTTTCAGCCAATTGCCGATGTCGTCACCCAACGCCCTATCGCCTTCGAAGCGCTCGGGCGTTGGCACAATCCGCGGCTTGGCGCCGTCAAGCCAGAGGAATTCATTCGGATTGCAGAACGAACGGAAGTCATCTTGCGCGTAACCGAAGTGCTGTTACGCAAAGCGCTTGCCGAAGTCTCGCATTGGCCGTCCGACCTCTATCTGTCATTCAATCTTTCCGCCATCGACATCTCGACGTCCGCGCGCGCGCGCCGCCTGATCGATATTGTCGCGGCGAGCGGCGTGCCGCCGCATCGCGTCTCGTTTGAAATCACCGAGACCGCGGTGACGCGCGACTTCGAACAGGCGCGCTCGGCGCTCACCATGATCAAGCAAGCAGGCTGCCGCGTTTCGCTCGACGACTTCGGCACCGGCTATTCGAGTCTCAGCTACGTGCACCGTCTGCCCTTCGACTCGATCAAGATCGACCGCAGTTTCATGACCGACGTGGACTCCAACAGCGCGTCGAAGAAGATCGTCAAGTCGGTGCTCGATCTGTGCAAGAACCTCGGACTCGAATGCGTGGTGGAAGGACTCGAAACCGCCTCGCAGGCAGAAGTGGTCAAGGCACTGGGCGCACGCGCGGTGCAAGGCTATCTGTTTAGCCGGCCCATGCGTTCCGGCGCCGTTGCCGCTTATTTGAAATCGACGCCGGAGTGGAGTCAGGCAACCGAGACTTCGCGGTAAGTTCTTCACCTGCCGTTAAGCGGCGCAGTGTCGTACTGGAGCTTCGGATACCAGTCGCGGCCGCGACCGCCGGGCGTCATGTCGAGTACCGTCCAGATTGGCATGACATCAGGTGCGCCGCGCGGGTCCTGGCCCGGATCGGAAGTCCACGGGCCCATTTCCTCGGCCCAAAAGTGCCGTACTGTATTGCCGTTTCGTGTGAAGACATTGAACGCGGGAACGTCGTCGCCATTGGGATCTTCGCCCGCGTAGTCTCGATTGAATGTATTGGCCGCAGAAGAATACAGCCGCAGATGCCGCCAGCCGCGCTCTTTCTTGAAGGCCACGAGCTTTTCCATCGGCGAGCGGCCAATCACCGCGAACGCGACGCGCTGCAACATGTCGGGCATTTCGCCATCGTAGGCGCTGAGCAGCGATGTGCACATCGGGCACGGCCGCTCGCGCCGCGGCCCGAACATCCAGTTATACGTGACGAGCGTGTTGTACGCGCCGAACATGTCGGACAGTGTGACGGGCCCGGCTTCGCTGTCGAAACGATAGTCCTCAGGTACGACACCGCCAGGCGGCAATGCGCGCCGCTGCGCGGCCACCCTTTCTATATGGCGGCGCAACTCGATTTCTTCAGCGAGCAGATCGTTGCGCGCACGACGATATTCAGCGCTTTCGCCGGGAAAACGGCGCGGCGAGTCGGCCAGTTCACGGGCCGGCTTGAGTGCCTGTGTGGAATCGTTCAGTTCGGTCATCAGCCATCTCCTTGCGAGGAAATAGGACAAAGGCGCCCGATGCGCTATACGCGTCGCCGCCCACATCGACACGACGAATGAAGCAATGGCAAATCGACATCGCGCGTGAACAATTTTGCGCGGCGTTTATCGACACGTTTATCGACACGTTTATCGACGCGTTTATCGACGCGTTTATCGGCACGTTTTGCGCACTGCAACGAAGCGCCGCGACGCGTTTGCCGTGCGCGTCGCGGTATGCTGTCGCGCAACAGCACGCACGCGAACGCCGCGCGCGATGCGCCGTTATAGGGGATGCACCATGCCGCTACGTTTGCCGCCTCTGCCCGCGCTCCGTTTTTTCGAAGCAGCCGGCAGGCATCAAAGTTTCAAGCTCGCCGCCGCAGAATTGAATGTGACGCCGAGTGCCGTCAGTCACGGCATTGTCGGTCTCGAACGGACGCTCGGCGTCGAACTGTTCGTGCGCGAGCCGCGCGGCATTTCGCTGACTGTCGCCGGCGCGGACTATCTATCCTACGTGTCCGAAGCGTTTTCGCTCATCGCCGTCGGCACGCAGCGTCTGCCGAATCATCGCGCGGATCGCCCTATCGCGCTGAGTTGCGCGCCGACGTTTGCGTCGCGCTGGTTGCTGCCGCGCTTGCAGCAATTCCGCTCGCGTTGGCCGCAGGTGAATGTGACCGTCGATACATCGCATCGTCAAGTTGGCTTTCCGGTGGACGGATTCGACTTCGCCATTCGCCTGAGCCGCGCGCCGGTGGCGGGAACCGCGTGGACTCGCCTGTTTGGCGAGCAATTCGTGCCGGTGTGCAGCGCGGCTTATCTGGACACTTTGCGCGACGAACATGGCATTCCGTCATTGCGCAAAGCGACGCTGATTCACGTGAATGCCGCGAGTGAAGACTGGCAAGCGTGGCTGGAGGCAACCGGTGCAGAGGGCATCGATCCGGGCGACGGCCTGCGCGTCGATACGATCCAGCTTGCATTCGAAGCCGCGTGCATGGGTCTGGGCGTCGCGCTCGGTCGAAAGCCGCTGGTGGACCGCGACTTCGCGAGCGGCGCGCTAGTCGAGGCAAGTTCCGACACCATCGCCTCGGCCGGCGCATATTGGCTCGTCAGCGCGGAAACCGCGGAGCGTCGGCCAGAACTGCTCGACTTCAGACGATGGATACTCAGCGAAGCCGCGCAGTCTTCACCCGACACGAACATTGCGTTGCAGGCCGCGCAATAGCGCTTACGGATAGTCGCTGAATCGCGAGACCGGTTCTTCCACCGTCGAAGCTGGCGTATAACCCGGCACATTCTCGCGAAACTGATTCAGCAATCCGTTAACGCCTAACGACCCGCAATCGGCGTCGTACTGAATGCCAAACAAACGCGCAATCAGGCGATGCGCGGTCATGTCGTCATTGACGCGTGCAACGCTGACGACATTGCGCGCGAGCGGCCATTGTCCCGAGACAATGAACAGTTCCAGTTTCAGATCGGCACATGGTTCTGACCTCAAGCGCTTTTCAGAACCTCCGCGCTGTATCCGCTGCATTGCATAGGTGAGCCGTGCTCACCTATCGTCAAAAAGTTTTCTTTTGCCGCTTCTGATACTCGCTGCGACCATTGCGTCGAAGGAGATCAGAACCATGTCGACCGCCAACAGCAAGCGCTTTACTCCAGCATTCAATCACACGACCCTGGTGATTCTCGCCGCCGCGCTCGTCCTCAGCGCGGCAATGGGCATCCGGCAAACCTTCGGGTTATTCATTGGCCCATTTTCATTCGATCGCGGTTTGCCGGTGACGCTGATCGCCTTCGCGATTGCACTGCACAATCTGGTGTGGGGCTTCGCCCAACCGTTCGCGGGCGCGGCCGCCGATCGCTATGGCGCCGCACCGGTCGTCGCTTTCGGTGCGACGACATTCGCGGCGGGACTCGGGATTGCAGCCGCTGCGCCGGGCGCGCCGATGTTGATAGTCGGCATGGGTTTGCTGGTCGGCATTGGCGTGAGCTGCACCACGTTCGGCGTGGTATTGCCCGCGGTAGGGCGCATTGCCTCGCCGGAAAAGCGCAGCATGGCGATGGGCCTTGTCAGCGCCGGCGGATCAGCCGGACAGGTATTGATGGTCCCGCTCGTGCAAGGCATCAGGCTCCATGCGGGCATTGCCACATCGCTCTTCGCGCTGGCTTTCCTGATGCTCTTGGTCGCGCCGCTCGGCATCGTGCTCGACCGTCGCGCGCAGTCGGGCGCGGTGCATCAGGAAGCGCCGCTTGCGCCGCTGCGCAACGTGCTTGCCGAAGCCGCGCGGCATCGCGGATACCGGTTGCTGACGCTCGGCTTCTTCACGTGCGGGTTTCAGCTCGCATTCATCGCGACGCATTTGCCGGGCTATCTGTCGCTCTGTCATATGCCGCTCGGACTCGGCGCCACCGCGCTTGCGCTGATCGGTTTGTTCAACATGATCGGCAGTTGGGCATGCGGCTGGCTGGGCGGCCGGTTCCGGCAGCATCACGTGCTCGGTTGGCTTTATCTGATTCGCAGCGTGACCATCGGCGCATTCTTTCTGCTGCCGAAAAGTGCCATGACGGTCGTCATATTCGCAGCCGTCATGGGCCTGACCTGGCTCGGCACGGTCCCACTCACGAGCGGACTCGTGGCGAAAGTATTCGGCACGCGGCACTTGGGCACCCTATTCGGCGTGTGCTTTCTAAGCCATCAAATCGGTTCGTTTCTCGGCGCATGGTTGGGCGGCCTCGTCTTCGATCTGACCGGCTCCTATTCGCTGCTGTGGGAAGCCACGGTAGCGAGCGGACTCATTGCCGCCCTGCTGCACTTTCCTATCGACGACACCGTGCTGCGCACGCCCGCATCACACCCGCACACGGCGAGCGCGTGAACACAAAAAGCCCTATTTTTGCGGCGTATTCGCAGCGGCTTTCGGCACGCGGCCCATCAGATAGAACTCGTCGTTGGGACGCATCGAAATGACATTGGCCATGCGATTCGACAAACCGAAGAACGCGGTGATCGCGGCGATGTCCCAGATGTCTTCGTCTGAAAATCCGTGCTCGCGCAACGTTTGAAAGTCGGCCTCATCGACCGTGCCGGATTCGCGGCACACCTTCAGCGCAAAGTCGAGCATGGCCTTTTGCCGCTCAGTGATGTCCGCCTTGCGATGATTGACGGCAACCTGATCGGCAAGCAGCGGCGCCTTTTCATAAATGCGCAGAATCGCGCCGTGCGCGACGACGCAATAGAGGCAATCGTTCACCGCGCTGGTGGCGACCACGATCATTTCGCGCTCGCCCTTCGTGAGGCCGCCTTCTTTCAGCATCAACGCGTCGTGATAGGCGAAAAACGCGCGGAATTCGTCGGGCCGATGTGCGAGCGTGAGAAAAACGTTCGGTACGAATCCGGCCTTCTGCTGCACTTCGAGAATGCGCGCGCTGATGTCCTCGGGCCATTCGCCCGGCTCGGGAACGGGGTAGCGGCTGATCGGCTGTAGATTTGTCATGCTGTCTCTCCGTTTTGCGTTTCAACTGAAGACGATTGTAGCGCTGACGCAATCACGCGCTTTCCGAACGCGCGGCAATCCGGTATTTTCCATCGATTCACTCCCGATCAGCGAGCGGATTCATGGACCGTCTGGAAGCAATGTCGATTTTCGTAGCCGCCGCCGAAACCGGCAGCTTCTCCTCTGCGAGCCGCAAGCTGCGTACGCCGCTGCCGACCGTGAGCCGCAAAGTCGCGGAACTCGAAGTGCATCTGAACGCGCGGCTTCTCGTGCGCTCCACGCGCAAGCTCACGCTAACGGACGCGGGCGTGGCCTATCTCGCCGCGTGCAAACAGATTCTCGAACAGGTCGGCGAAGCCGAAAACGCCGCAGCGGGCGAATACAGCACGCCGCGCGGCGAGCTGGTTGTGACCGCTCCCGTTGTGTTTGGGCGGCTGCATGTGCTGCCCGTCGTCAACGAGTTCCTTGCCACGTTCCCCGAAATCGCCGTGCGGCTCGTGCTCGCGGACCGCAATCTGCATCTGCTCGACGAACATATCGACGTCGCGCTGCGCATCGGCAATCTGCCCGATAGCAGCATGGTTGCCACTCAGGTCGGCACAGTGAATCGCGTGATTTGCGCGAGTCCGCACTATCTCGCCGAGCACGGTGAACCTGTTACGCCCGCCGATCTCGCGCGCTTCGCGTGCGTGAATTTCGATTCGTTGCCTTCTGGTCCTGTGTGGAATTTCGCGGCAATGGCTGCGCCGCAGCAAGCGGTGTCGATTCGCCCGCGACTGTCGGTCAATACGGCGGAAGCGGCCATCGACGCCGCCATCGCCGGCGTGGGCGTGACCAGCGTGCTGTCCTATCAGGTGGCGCGCGCCGTCGATGAAGGAAAGCTGAAACTGCTGTTGCGCGACTACGAACCGGAGCCGGTGCCCGTGAGCGTCATGCACGCAGGGCAAGGAAGATTGCCCCTGAAAACACGCAGTTTTATAGACTTCGCACTGCCGCGTTTGCGCGCGGCATTGGCGGGACAGAACGACAAGCCGGGCGTAAAGGGCACGCCACGCACCAGACAAAAACAGGCAACGTCGAGCCGATAAAGCACTGTAGAAGGTCCGACAACGACGCCGCTATCGTCTAGACTTTGCATCACGGCGCGCCTCTATGCCAACCGACGCGCGACACGCCAAGCTGATTCGGCCGATTGCAAAGGAGCCGTTATGTCGAACGTTTCGCACGACGCACGCGCAACCGTCGTCAAGGTGCGCCCCGACAAGGCAATGGCGACGATGCAGCGATTGCCGTATTTCGTCGGTATTTCCGCGGCCACGGCGGGGGCCACCGGCTTGTCGATGTACATGGTCGTCGTGCCGCCCGGCGGCCACGCGGAGCCACACTCTCACGCCGGTTATGAAACGGCGATTTACATCCTCGAAGGCCGAGTGGAGACGCGCTATGGCCCCGGCTTGCGCGAGTCCGTGATTACCGAGGCCGGCGACTTTCTCTTCATTGCGCCTGGCGTGCCGCATCAACCGTTCAATCTGGATCAAACCGTTGCGGCGCGCGCGATCGTGGCGCGCAATCTGGCGGACGAGTATGAACCCGTCGTGCCCTATGATCCCGCCGTGGACGCGTAGCGCGAAGTTCCTGCCCTGTACAAGTTGCAATCCCGTGTAAAAACCGGCAATACATACACGTTGCGCGCGCCCGCTCGATTCTCTCGCCCGGCGAGCGCTGGAGCGTTACTGCTTATCCACGCGGATGGTTCATTGCTTGCGAGTTCACATCTAAGTAAATGACGGCAGCGCCTCGCCGTGCACATGCACCATGTTGCGACCGCGTCAATGGCGCCGTCACGCCCTCGCACACTATCGGGAGATGTCAGTCATGCGTAAAGCGGACCGGATGCAACGCATCGAGGAAATCCAGTTGGCGCTCGCCAGCGCCTTCGAATCGCCGAAATCGCCGAGCGTGATGACCTACGACGAAGGCTCCACGCTTTACGTGCAATTGTCGTGGGTTATCGAATCGCGCGGCGACACGACACTCGATGCGCGCTGCGTCGCGACCCTCAAATTTTCGCAGACGCAAATCGACTCGTACACGGAGATGCACACCGCAAAGCGCAGAATGATTCAGGAGCGCCTTAAGGCCGCCGTGCGGAAGCGCTTCGGCGAAATGCAAAACCCGCCCGCGCGCGAAGGCGACTGTGCGATCGAAATGAACGTCGACGACAGCCTCTTCAACGTACCCGACGAGCCTTACTCGCTCGCGCCATAAATGAACGGACATCCCGGCAAATAATCACGCAACGTGCGCACCGGAAAACCTCACGCCAACGCTCGCGCCGCGCGCGGGGACACTGCCGGTGCGGGCCGGCTCGCGCGTTGGGTGCCGGCCCTCGTGTGGATGCGCGGCTATCGGCCCGGCTCGCTGCCGCACGACGTCATCGCCGGTGTCACGCTGAGCGCCGTTCTCGTGCCGGCCGGTATGGCCTACGCGGAAGCGGCGGGCATGCCCTCCGTCACGGGCTTGTATGCGTCGCTCGCGGCACTCGTGGCCTACGCGCTGTTCGGCCCGAGCCGCATCCTCGTGTTGGGACCGGATTCCGCGCTGGTGGCGCTGATTCTCGCCGCCGCGATGCCGCTCGCGCATCGCGGCGGCGCACAAGCCGTGATGATCGCGGGCGCGCTGGCGCTGCTTTCCGGAGGTCTTTGCGCAGCGGTCGGTTTGCTCAAACTCGCCTTCGTCGCCGATCTTCTTTCGACGCCGATTCGCTACGGCTATCTGAACGGCATCATACTGACCATCATGATTAGTCAGTTATCCAAACTATTTGGCTTTCCGGTTAAAGGCGAATCTTTCATCGCACAGGCGCGGGAAATCGTGCGCGGCGTGGTGAGTGGCCACATCAACGGCGCGGCGCTCGCTATCGGTATCGCGTCGCTCGCCGTCATTCTGGCTTGCAGGCGCTGGGCGCCGAAAGTGCCGGGTGTGCTGATCGCCGTCGCCGCAGCAACTGTCGCTGCATCACTGACCGATCTCGCCGCGCACGCAGGCATTGCAATCGTCGGTACATTGCCGCGCGGTCTGCCCGCGCCTCAATTTCCGATGCTCTCGTTAAACGACTGGCTCGCACTGTGCGCGAGCGCGGCCGCGATTGCGCTCGTCACGCTCACCGACGTCAGCATGTTGTCGCAGACTTATGGACTGCGCAGCGGTGCGCATGTCGATCGCAATCAGGAATGTTTTGCTGTCGGCGTCGCGAATGTGGCCGCCGCGTTGTTTCAGGGTTTTCCGGTCAGCGCGAGCGGATCGCGCACGCCGGTTGCCGAAGCCGCTGGAGCGAAAACGCAGGCCACCGGTCTGGTGGCGGCCGCAGTCGTCGCAATCCTGTTGCTGTTCGCGCCGCAAGCGCTGCGCACTACGCCGCAAGCGGCGCTCGCGGCGGTCGTCATCGCCGCCTCGCTCGCGTTGCTGGAAACTCGTGGCTTGTTGCGCCTTTATCGGCTTCGGCGCGGCGAACTCGTGCAGGCGCTCGTGTGTTTCATCGGCGTCGTGCTCTCGGGTGTGGTGGCAGGCGTCGGCATTGCGTTGGCGCTCGCCGTGCTGATGTTTTTGTGGCGCGCGTGGCGGCCCTATGCGGCCGTGCTCGGGCGCGTGGACGGCGTGAAGGGCTATCACGACATCTCGCGGCATCCCGATGCCCGGCGCGTGCCAGGACTCGTGCTGCTGCGCTGGGATGCCCCGCTCTTCTTTGCCAACGCGCAGATCTTTCGCGAGCGGGTGCGGCGCGCAATCGACGAGGCGCCCACTGCCACGCGCTGGATCGTGATTGCTGCCGAGCCAGTGACCGATATCGACATCACCGCCGCCGACATGCTCGCCGAACTCGACGATGAACTCGACACGATGAAGGTCCAACTCTGCTTCGCGGAACTGAAAGGGCCGGTCAAGGACAGCCTGAAACGCTATGGCATTTTTGAGCGTATCGGCGAGCGCTATTTCGTGCCGACCGTGGGACGCGCCGTTGGCGATTATCTGGAAACGCACCACGTGAAGTGGCACGACTGGGAAGACGATGCGTGAGCGCGAGCGCCCTCACGCGTAGCGCGCGAGAAACATATCCGCCGCGGAATCCGCGACTTTCTGCTGTTCGGCCTTGCCAAGCGGCGGTTGCCCCATCGTCACTTGCGGCCAGAATGCAAACGCCTTCACGATCCCTTGCAACTGATGCGCGGCAAACGCAGGGTCGGGAATGCGCAGACGTTTATCGGCGATGGCCGCGCGTATCCACACGGTCAGGTCTTCCTCGCGTTCGCCGAGACGCGCCACCATGTCGCGCGCGCGCTCAGGCGAATGAATGCCCGCCGCGATTGCGACGCGCGCCAGCGACAGAAACGCCTCGTCATTCAGTAGCCTCAGCTTGCGCATCAACAGTTCGATAAGTTGCTCGCGCAACGGCACGGCCGCGCGATAAGCGAACGTCTCGCCCTCATGACTCGCGTCCCACAACTGCCGCAAGATCTCGGCGAACAGCGCTTCCTTGCTCGGAAAATGGTTGTAGACCGTGCGTTTCGAAACGTTCGCGCGGGCGGCAATGCGGTCCATGCTGGTCGCGTCGAAACCGGCCGCGAGAAATTCCTCGATAGCCGCGGTGATCACCGCAAGGCGCTTGCGGTCGGTCAGGCGTTGATGAGTAGCGGTCGGGTCCATCCGGAAATTTTACACCGAGTGGTTTACTTTCTTCGATAATAAACTACACTAGCCAGTCTACTTTCGACCCGGGACGTCTTACATGACATCGCTCATCGATTCCATCAGCCGTGCTTTGGGTTTCACCGCCGCCCGGCGCGGGCGCGAGTTGTCCGGCCTGTCGGCGCAACATGACGGCGAGCGCTTTCGTAACGTCAAGCCGCGCCCCGTGGAAGGATTCGGCAAGACCTTGAGCATTGCGTGGAATGTGTTGTTCAACAAGCCGGCAGGCACCGCTCCGGCGGCCGCCTTGCCCGTCGATGCGCTGACGCGCGAGCATCTCGATGCCGCGCCCGACCGCAGCCTTTATCGGCTCGGGCACTCAACCATGCTGCTCAAGTTGCGCGGTCAGTTCTGGTTGACCGATCCCGTCTTCGCAGAACGCGCGTCGCCGTTCCGGAACCTCGGCCCCAAGCGTTTTCATGCGCCGCCCATCGCGCTCGCCGATTTGCCGCCGCTTGCCGGCGTGATTCTTTCGCACGACCACTACGATCACCTGGACCGCGAGACCGTGCTTGCGCTCGCGGCCACCACCCAGATGTTTGTCACGCCGCTCGGCGTGGGAGACCGGCTCATCGATTGGGGTATCGAAGCAGGCAAGGTGCGCCAGCTCGACTGGTGGCAGAGCGTGGAGATCGACGGCATCGCATTCACGGCGACGCCCGCGCAGCATTTTTCGGGGCGCAGTCTGTTCGACGGCAACAGCACGTTGTGGGCGTCGTGGGTGATCGTCGAGCGCGATTTGCGCGTGTTCTTCAGCGGCGATACCGGCTACTTCGACGGCTTTAAAACCATTGGCGAACGTCTCGGTCCATTTCACGTGACACTCGTCGAAACCGGCGCCTACGACGCGCAATGGCCGTATGTCCACATGCAACCGGAAGATACAGTGCAGGCGCATATCGATTTGCGCGGCCAGTGGCTCGTGCCGATTCACAACGGCACGTTCGATCTGGCCATGCACAAATGGTACGAGCCATTCGAGCGCGTGATCGGTCTCGCCGCCTCGCGTGGCATTGCGCTTGCCACGCCGCGCATGGGCGAGCGGCTCGACCTCGCCGCGCCGCATCGCGGCGGGCGTTGGTGGCGCAACGTGATGGAAGTCATGGAGACGCCGAAAGAATCGCGGCGCTCCTTCTTGCGCTTCTTCTCATGCAACCGCGCCGGGCAGGTCAACTCCTGACCTCACAAACAATGCGCGGCTCCGGTCAGCCGAGCCGCGCATTGCCGCCAACTTAGAACGTGTGCTGAATACCCACGCCGTACGTGCTGCCCGACGGGTTCGCCGTGAGCTTGTCGTATGAATACACCGCGTACACCAGCGAGCGTTTCGAAAGAATGTACTCGTAGGCAAGACTGCCGGTATTGCGCACATTGCTGCGATCGAGCGGCGCGCTGTGTTTCGTGCGCGCCCATTCGGCGAGAATCACATTCGATGGATTGAGCGGCACCGAAACGCCGAGTTCATAAGTATGCGAGCCGGTCTCCACGTTGTTGTTGCTCGTCATTTGCGCGGCGCCGTACACCTTCATGAACTTCGCGTCATACGCGGCGCCGGCGAGATAAAGGTACTGTCCACTCGATGGCGCGACCGCCGCGGTTCGCACGCGTTGCGCCGAGAATACCGCTGTGAATGGGCCTTTCGCATAGGTCAAATGCAAGCCGACGTTGTCGCGTCCCTGATGTCCCGTCGTACTGCTCACGCTGTAAATCGCAGTGCCCGTGAGTCCACCGTAGTTCGGCGACACATACTCGATTGCGTTTTGCCAGACCGTATCGCCAATCACGGTATTGCTGTAGTTCGCCGTGTACGACTGCACGATCAACGGCGAAAAGACCACTGACGAGCCGAACGGATTGACGAGTTGCTGGTTGATATACGTCGGGTTGGTCTGCTCGCCGAACTTGAAGGTGCCGTATGCGCCGGTCAGGCCGACATAGGCGTTGCGCGAAAAAAGCCCGTCAGTCGTATTGCGCCCCATCTGCCCCGTGTTCGGCCGGAAAAAACTTTCGAGGCCGAAGATCACCGCATTGCCGCCGCCAATGTCTTCGCGTCCGCGAATGCCCCAGTACGAGGTGATCAAACCGCCGCCCGCCAGTTGCACCGTGCTCGCGCGCGTCGTGCTGAGTTTCGAGCTGTCGATATACATGCCGAGCAAACCATACATCTGCACCGACGAAGAAGACATCGTCGCCGCACCCGCCGCGGCTTGAGAAGAGTCGGCGTGAGCGACGCCGCTTGCCGCTGCGAAGAGCGCGGTGGCCATGATTGTTTTTCTATACATGAAGGATGTCTCCAGACCAGTTTGTATTTTTTGGCGCAGGCGTCTCCCGCTGCGTGCGCGATTGCGCACGCAGACAACAAGAGACGTTAATAGTTGAGACAGCTAGACCGTCATCACGCGATCAGTCCACGCGCCGGCGCGACATACCCGCGTTCAGCTTCGAGCGATCAAGCTCGCGCTCCCATGCCGAGACCACCAGTGTCGCGACGCCATTGCCGATGGTGTTCGCAATCGCGAGACCCGTACCCATGAAACGGTGAATGCCGAGAATCAGCACCATGCCCGACACCGGAATCAGCGGGAAAACCAGCAGTGTGGACGTCAGCATCACGAACGCCGCACCCGCCACCCCGCTCGCCCCTTTCGACGTGAGCATCGCCACGCCGACCAGCGTCAATTGCTGCGTGAGGCTGAGTTCGATGTTGAACGCCTGCGCGATGAAGAGCACCGCCATCGTCAAATAGATGTTGGTGCCGTCGAGATTGAACGAATAGCCGGCGGGAATGACGAGACCGACAACGGATTTGGAGCAACCGAGGCGCTCCAGCTTTTCGAGCATCTGCGGGAGCGCCGCTTCCGACGAACTGGTGCCGAGCACGATCAGGATCTCTTCGCGGATATAGCTCATGAAGCGCAGAATGCTGAAACCGAGCATCCGCGAAATCGCGCCGAGCACCACGATCACGAAGATCAGCAGCGTCGCATAGAAAGCGCCGATCAGCTTCAGCAGCGGCACCACCGCGCCGATGCCATACGTGCCGATCGTAAACGCGATCGAGCCGAATGCGCCGATTGCCGCAACCTTCATGATGATGTGAACAATGCCGAAAAACGTATGGGCAAAGTAGTCGATCATCGCGATGAGCGGACGTCCGCGCTCGCCCGTCGCGGCCAGCGCCGCACCGAACAGCACGGAAATCAGCAGGATTTGCAGCACATTGCCCGATGCGAACGCGCCCGTGACGGTGTTCGGAATGATGTGCATCAGAAACTCGACCGTGTTCTGCTGATGCGCGGCAGTCGTGAATCCGGCAAGCGCTTTGGTATCGATGGTGGCCGGATTCAGATTGAAGCCGCTGCCCGGATGAAAGATGTGCCCTGCCACGAGACCGATGACGAGCGAGAGCGTCGAAACGATTTCGAAGTACAGCAGCGCCTTGCCGCCCACGCGCCCCACTTTCTTCATGTCGCCCATCCCGGCAATGCCGGTTACGACCGTGCAGAAGATAATCGGGCCGATCACCATCTTGATCAGCTTGATGAACGCGTCGCCGAGCGGCTTCATTTTCACGGCGAGAGAAGGCGCGAAATGCCCGAGCAGCACGCCGAGAAGAATCGCAACGAAGACGTGAAAATAGAGCGTTCGATAGAACGGCTTCTTCATGCTGGGCGCGGAAGAATTCATGACGGCGCTTTCGCTCATATAGCCGCTCCTGAACCGATAACGCGTAAATCGTGTTTGATCATCGTTGTCTCCAACAGGAATAGTGAGCGGAAAGACGTGACACGTTGCTTTCCGCATGCCTGCCATCTTCGTGGCAGTTCATTACGTTAATGTCGCGGCGGACCGATTGGTCTAGAAGCCGTAGAGCCGCGCGGGGTTCGTGACGAGCAGCTTTTCGCGCAGCGCCTCGTCGGGGCAGAAGCGGAACAGCAGATCGACCAGTTCGCCGTCGTTCGGCATGTCCTTGCTGATGTTCGGATGCGGCCAGTCCGTGCCCCACAGTACACGGTCGGGCGCGGCCTCGATCAGCGTTTGAGCGAACGGGATGGCGTCGTCGAAAGGACGGCGGCCTGCCGATACGCGTTCGGAACCGCACACCTTGACCCAGGCGAGCGGATTGCGCATCAGGTCCAGCAACTGGCGAAACGGCTGCTGATCGAGTCCCGCCTCGGCCCGCACGCGGCCCATGTGATCGATCACGAACGGCACCTGGATGCGCGCAATGCGTTCGGCGTATTGCAGAATGTCCTGCGCATCGAGATGCAGCACCACGTGCCAACCGAGCCGCTGAATGCGTTCGAGCACACGGTCGAATACGTCGAGATCGGGCGCGCCACCCAGATGCGCGACAAAATTGAAGCGCACACCGCGCACGCCGCGTGCGTCGAGATCGGCGAGTGCTTCGTCGGTGATATCGCCGTCGACAATCGCGACGCCGCGATAGCGGCCGTTGCCGCGCGCGATGGCGTCGAGCATCGCGGTATTGTCGGTGCCGTGGCAACTCGCCTGCACGATCACGCCCCGGCTTGCGCCGAGAAAATCGTGCAGTGCGACCAGTTGCTCGAAAGGCGCGTCGGGCGGCGTGTAGCTGCGATCCGGCGCATACGGGAAAACGGCCGCGGGACCGAACACGTGGCAATGCGCGTCGCAAGCACCGGCGGGCAAGCGGTGAGCGGGCCGGACAGGATTGGGATCGGGCGGCAGGCAGGATTTCATGGGAGCTTCGTCTCTATCTGGATGGCCGCGCCATGCGGCTCTGTCTGTAAGCTGGAGTAAGCGGATTGTGGCCGCGAGAGCCGCCCGATACAATCTCTATACCAAACTAGCTGATATGTGATTTTCACATACCTCTGAGAAATGGACCTCAAACAGCTCGAAGCATTCGTGCACGTCGCCGAACTTGGCAGCTTTACGCGCGCCGCCATCGCACTCGACACCAACCAGCCCGCGCTGAGCCGGCTCGTGCGCCAACTGGAAGTGGAGTTGCGTCATACACTGCTCGAACGCAATGGACGCGGCGTCGCGCTGACGCCCGCCGGCCAACGCATGCTGGCTCATTCGAAAGGGATTCTCTCGCAGGTGCAGCGCGCGTCGCAGGATCTGGACGAGTTGCGCGGCGCCGTCGGCGGGCACTTTTGCATCGGCATTACGCCGAGCTTCGCGAAGGTCGCAACCAATGAGCTGGTGCGCGGCTTTCGCACTTCGTTTCCAGGCGCGACCATTTCCGTCGCGCAAGGTCTGTCGACCTATCTGATCGAATGGCTGATGATGGGCCGCGTCGACGTCGCGGTTCTCTACGATACGTTCGACACCCCGTTGATCGACAAGCGCACTGTTTTCACCGAAGAGCTTTTTCTGATCGGCCCCGACGACGGCAAGGCGCGTGAGACATCCGCGCACGAGCCCGTCGCGACCATTGCACTGCGCGACATCCCACGCTATCCGCTCGTGATTCCTGGGCGCATGCATGCCATCAGGCGCATGGTCGAATCGGTTGCGGCGGAGCAAGGCGTGAGGCTCAATATCGAACTCGAAGTGGATGCGGTGTCATCTATTCTCGATCTTGTCAGTGAAGGCATCGGCTACGCGGTACTGCCGCTCAACGCGACCGTGAGCGATGCGCTCAAGCGGCGCTTTCGCGTCATTCGCATTACGGAGCCCACCATATTCAGCCGCCTTGCCATTGCGACGAGCAGCAAACACACGCTTTCGCAACTGGCGGTTCAGGCCATTGCCATGCTCGAAGCGCGTGCATTGCCTCTCTACAGCGATGTTCGCAGCAAGTAAGAAAAGAGAAGGCAATTGCGCCGCATATAGGCGTGATCACGCTTGCGCGCCAGGTTTTCGCCACGGTTAAATAGGCCAGCGTCCATGGTATGTCTGGTATAGCGGCGTGAAATTGAGCACGGCGGTGTCGAGCGGCGGCTTCCTGTATTCATTCACGTATGGGTCCATGCTGGAAGGTACCACCACCGCGAACCTCGGCAGTTCTTTTGCGCCTGCGATCAATGCGGGCTTTGCCTACAACATCGACAAGCACTAGTCGGTCGATGTGTCGCTCTCGTATAGGTGGCTGTCCACGCGCGCCGCACTGACCACGAAGTCCGCGCTCGGCACCGTGACGAGCATCACGAAACTGAAGCTGAATCCTCTTATTTCGTTCGTTTCCGTGGGGTATCGATTTTAGGCGCTTTAAATGCTTTAAATGCTTTAAATGCTTTAAATGCTTTAAATGCGTCAGTCGGTGACAACCACCGCGACCGCTTTGGCGTAAGTGTATCGGAGCGCGACCATAGCATGCGCCTTCAAGAGACAATCACGACGCAAAGAACTCGAAAGAAACGCGTTGCTTTCATCTATTCCGCTTTTTTGCCGTTCTTATTCTGCATTACGCGCTTTCGCGGAAATTGTCGCCCATTAACGTCGGCACGCGACAACATCGCGCCACTAACGGCGTCAGTACCTGAATCCGCATGACGCAAGGCTCGCGCGCAGCGCTTATCGCTTTGCTATTGTCGGCCGCCAATACGATACTAGTGACCTGATCGTATTCCGCTCTCAAGGAGCCGCCGATGACTGCCGTACTCACGCCTGAACTCGCTTCGAAGTTCGCCAATCTCGCGCTTGCTCACCTCACGCGCGAATATCCGAACAAACTGACGCACTCGCTCGCCGGTCCGCCAGATGTGCAAGGCCCTCGCGCGCTGCATCCCATCTTTTATGGCAGCTATGACTGGCATTCGTGCGTGCATGGCTACTGGCTGGTTCTTCATCTGATCGAGCGCTTTCCGACTCTGCCCGAGGCAGCACGTATCGTCGCGGTGGTCGACGAGCACTTTACCGCGGCCAACGTGGCCGGCGAGCGCGCTTACCTCGACCTGCCTCACAATCTCGGCTTCGAGCGGCCCTATGGCTGGGCCTGGCTGCTTGCACTCAGCGCACAACTGGATTCGTTGAAGCTTGCCGATGCCGCGCGCTGGTCGAAAGCTTTCGCGCCGCTCACCGAGGTTTTCGTCGAACGCTTCGAGACGTTCCTGCCGAAAGCCACTTATCCGCTGCGCGTCGGCACGCATTTCAACATGGCGTTCGCGCTTGCGCTCGCGCTGGATTTCGCGCGGCAAACCTCGCGCGATTCGCTTGAAGCGCTGATCGTCAGCACCGCGGAGCGCTGGTTCTTGCACGATGTGGCGTGCCAGGCGTGGGAGCCGGCGGGCGACGAGTTCCTGTCGCCTTCGCTGATGGAAGCGGAACTGATGCGGCGCGTGTTGCCGCCCGCACAATTCGGCGACTGGTTCGGCCGCTTTTTGCCGGACATCGGTGCGAAAAATCCTGCCACGCTGTTCGAGCCCGTTACCGTGACCGATCGCACCGACGGCAAGATCGCGCACCTCGACGGCCTCAATCTGAGCCGCGCGTGGTGCCAACGCTCGCTCGCCCGCGCGTTGCCGGCCGGCGATATCCGCCGGGCCGTTTTACTCGATTCGGCCGAGCGGCATTTGCAAAGCGCATTGCCTCATGTGGCGGGAGACTACATGGGCGAGCATTGGTTGGGCACATTCGCCGCGCTCGCATTGGAAGCGTGACGGGAATGCACGCCGGTTGGCATCGGTCGCCAACCGGCTCATCACATTACTGCGCCGGCAGTTTCTTCGGCTTCGGCGGCGCTTGAACCTTGTTGTACTGGAACTCGGGTGTCGCTTTCAACGCCGCTTTCGTGGCGCCCGCCAGATAGAAATTGCCCGAACGAATATCGAGCGCGGCAATAGGCACCGCGACATCATGCGACGCCACACCGAGGAAGCCGCCCGCCGCCACGATCGCAGCGGACAATGAACCGTCTGGTGCAACCACGAGATCGCGGATCGAACCGATCTTCTCGTTCTGATCGTTGTACACGGCCTTGCCGAGAATGCTCTTCTTCACGCTCCAGCCGCTCAACAGTGCATTGGACTGCTCGACCGTCACGCCAAGCGGCTGCGTGCCCGCCACTTGCGCCTGTGCGCCGAAACTGGTTGCAGCTACTGCGACGGCCACTAGAAGTTTGCTCAAAGTCATTTGATCGGCTCCGCATGATTAGAAGACTCGGCGCTCGCATGATCGCGCCGGAAGAAGCGCTGCGAAATCATCATACCGGCTACGCCGCGAAGCTGCATGGCGGGCGGTAAAATCGCATCAGGCGATGCGCGCCGTTTCCGGAGCAGTGGTTTGACTGAGCTTGAACAGGGTTTCATTCTGACGCGGCATTGGCGGGATACGCCCGCCGGCACCGAGGTCGATTTCTGGCTGGCCACCGGCAGCGGGCCTCGTCATGTCCGGTTGCGTCATCAAACATCGGTGGCATTCATTCCCGCCGAACAACGCGAGCGCGTCGAATCCATTTTGCGCCGCGACGCGCCGCTCGATTTGCGTCCGCTCGACTTGTGCGATTTTCAGCATCGCCCGGTGATGGGACTGTACTGTCCGCAATATCGTCAGTTAACCGGCTTCGAGAAACGCCTCACGCAAGGCGGCGTCGACATTTACGAAGCCGACATCTTCCCGCCCGAGCGCTACATGATGGAGCGCTTCATCACCGCGCCGGTGCGGTTCAGCGGCGACGCGCAAAGCGGCGGCATGCTCGTGAATGGCGAACTGAAACCGGCAACGGACTATCGTCCCGCGTTGAAACTCGTGTCGCTCGATATCGAAACGAGTGCACATGCCGAACTCTATTCCATCGCGCTGGAAGGTTGCGGACAGCGCCAGGTGTATATGCTCGGGCCGCCCAACGGCGATGCGGGCACGCTCGACTTCGCGCTCGAATACTGCGAAACACGCGCACAGTTGCTCGAAAAGCTGAACACGTGGATCGCGCGGCACGACCCCGATGCGATCATCGGATGGAATCTCGTACAGTTCGATTTGCGCGTGCTGCAACAGCACGCCGAGCAATACCGCGTGCCATTGCGGCTCGGTCGCGGCGGCGCGGTCATGGAATGGCGCGAGCATGGCCTGAAGCAGAACCATTATTTCGCGGGGGCCGCGGGGCGCCTGATTATCGACGGCATCGAGGCGTTACGCTCCGCAACGTGGAGCTTTCCTTCATTCAGTCTCGAACATGTCGCGCGCGCCGTGCTGGGCGAAGGCAAATCCATCGACAACCCGTATCAGCGGATGGATGAAATCCAGCGCCGCTTCGACGAAGACAAGCCCGCGCTCGCGCAATACAACCTGAAGGATTGCGAGCTCGTCACGCGTATCTTCGCGAAGACCGAGCTGCTGCCGTTTTTGCTTGAACGCGCAACGGTTACCGGTTTGCCCGCCGACCGCAGCGGCGGTTCGGTCGCGGCGTTCACGCATTTGTATATGCCGCGAATGCACCGGCACGGTTTTGTCGCGCCCAATCTCGGCGACGTGGCCGGCGCCGCGAGCCCCGGCGGTTTCGTCATGGACTCGCGTCCCGGTCTTTACGACTCGGTGTTGGTGCTCGACTACAAAAGTCTGTATCCGTCGATCATTCGCACGTTTCTGATCGACCCCGTGGGACTCGTGGAAGGCATGCTGAATTCCGGCGACGCTCAATCCGTGCCCGGCTTTCTCGGCGCGCGCTTTTCACGCACGCACCATTGTCTTCCGTCGATTGTCGCTCAGGTGTGGCAAGGCCGCGAAACAGCCAAACGCGAACAGAACAAACCGCTCTCGCAAGCGTTGAAGATCATCATGAACGCGTTTTACGGCGTACTCGGCTCAACGGGTTGCCGCTTCTTCGATCCACGGCTTGCATCGTCGATCACGATGCGCGGCCACGAAATCATGCACCGCACGCGCGAGCTGATTCAGGCCGAAGGTTACGAAGTCATTTACGGCGACACGGATTCCACCTTCGTCTGGCTCAAACACGCGCGTGGCGAAGAAGACGCGAGCCGCATCGGACGCGCGCTGGTCGAGCATATCAACGCGTGGTGGCGGCAAGATTTGCAACAGCGATTCGGACTCGACAGCGCGCTCGAATTGCAATTCGAGCGGCATTACCGGCGCTTTTTCATGCCGACCATTCGCGGCGCGGAAGAAGGCAGCAAGAAGCGCTATGCGGGGCTCACTGTGTTGCCGGACGGCAGCGAAGAGATCGTGTACAAAGGGCTCGAAACGGTGCGCACGGACTGGACGCCGCTCGCGCAGCAGTTTCAGCAGGAGCTTTATCGGCGCATCTTCAAGCAACAGCCCTATCGGGACTACGTGCGCGACTATGTGCGCGATACGCTCGCAGGCAAGCTCGACGATCAACTCGTGTATCGCAAGCGTCTGCGCAGGCCGCTCGGCGATTACGAGCGCAACGTGCCGCCGCACGTGCGCGCGGCGCGCATTGCCGACGAATTCAATCGCCGGCAAGGACGTCCTCTGCAATATCAGAACGGCGGCTGGATCAGCTACGTGATGACGATTGCCGGACCCGAGCCGCTCGAAACGCTACGCTCGGCCATCGACTATGAACACTATCTGACGCGCCAGTTGCAGCCAGTTGCCGACGCAATCCTGCCTCTATTGCGCGACGACTTCACCACGCTGATGTCAGGCCAGGCCCAATTATTCTGACGCGGCCCGACATCGGCGCACTTACTGCGGCGCTGGGAAACCGAGTGCATCCGCTTTCGCGCGCAACTCGGCAAAGCGGCCGCCCGGCGCACTCATCGCGGTGTTGGCCACGGCCTGACTCTTATCCAGTTGCGCGATGCCGCTCGCGCCCGACGCCCCCGTCGACAGATTCGAGCAGGCCGAACCGAACGTGCCTTGCGTCACGGCAATGGCGGGCGCGTCGGTGCGCGCGGCGTCGGTGAAATCGAGCGCGTAGGCCATGTTGAATGTCGTCGAATCGCTCGCGCGCACGCCAAGCGGATCGAGTCCGAAGCGCCAGGCGAGCAGTTGATGAATCGAGCTGGGATCGAACGGATAACGTGCCACGTTGTTTGCGCGCGCACGCGGCCCGAGCAGCATGCACGGCACGCGAAAACCCAGCCGGCCGTCGTTGCCCACCGTGGCTTCGGCTGTGGAAACCGGCTTCACAGGCGGCGCGACGTGTTCCATGAAACCGCCCCACTCGTCATACACGACGATCATCAGTGTCTTGCTCCAGTTCGGGCCGGTGCGCAATGCGTCGTAGATCTGACCGAGCAGGACCTGACCGTTGCGCACGTCGGCATGAGGATGATCGTCGTTCGAAGTACCCTGTGCTTCTCCGCCGAAGCTCGGGTCCACCATGCAGAACGACGGCAACGTGCCGGCGGCGGCATCGGTGAGAAAGTTCGCGAAGAGTTTCGAGCGGGTCACGTAACGCGTGCCGTAAAGCGCGGTGAAAGGCACGTCGTGAAAGTAGTACGCGGACGAGACGTTCTTTGCATCGAGCCTGTCCCAGATGGTGGGCAGCGACGATGAGTCGAGCGTATCCGACAGGCGATCCGTTTCGCCGCTGTGCAGAT
This sequence comes from Paraburkholderia sp. MPAMCS5, assembly GCF_036016995.1. Lineage (NCBI taxonomy): Bacteria > Pseudomonadati > Pseudomonadota > Betaproteobacteria > Burkholderiales > Burkholderiaceae > Paraburkholderia > Paraburkholderia sp. MPAMCS5. The sequence continues at coordinate 597,116 of NZ_JAYXBK010000001.1, read as the reverse complement.
AGATTCGATTCGGATAAGTGTCGGCGAGAATGCCGCTCATGTAATAGTCGCACACCGTGTATTGGGCGACCGCGCCGCGATAGAAGTCGAGATCGGCGGACCGGAAATAGCCGATCGGTAAAAGGTCGCCGCGCTGAAGGTTCGTCGGCGCCGTGAGCAGGAAGCCGTTCATCGCGCCATTGGCGAGATGAGTACGCCCGGCGTCGTACGCGTGATTCGGGTCTGCAAACGAGCAGGCCTGAAAGCCATAGGCAGCATTCGCGGCCAGCGAGAACGGCGTTTGCGTTTCGCCGTACGCGTCCTGGAAGGTACGTCCGGTTTGCGCAGATTCTGCATTGGGCACCCAGCCTAACAGGTGATCGAACGAACGGTTTTCCATGGTGACGAGCACCACATGATCGATGCCCGAAGTCGCCGGGTCGGGCAGTGCGGGACGCGGAAGATTGGCGCGATCCGGTGGAATCGCGCCGATGGCGCCCGAACCCGAGCCGGCGCTCACGCCCCCGCCACCACCGCCTCCGCACGCCGACAGCGCGATGGAACCTGCCAGTGCGGCGAGCACTTTGCGGCGGCCCGCATCGGGCAGATCAGTGGGCTTGTTCGTCATCATTTGTCTCCCTGTTTTCGTGGACGCTTTCGTGGACGATCTCGCGCGCGGTTTCGAGGCCGCGGGGCGAATCGTGCAGAATCGTGCAACGAGGGAGCAATTTCTGTTCCGCGAAGTGACAACCGCTGCGCGTTGCGAAAGATGTCCATCAAAAACAAAAAGCCGGGTTGGCAATGCAACCCGGCTTCTCACACGACCACCCACTCAACTCATGAATCAGAAGCGGTGAATGATGCCCACGCCGAAAGCGAACTGGCTACCCGTGGAAGACGGCGTGGAGTTGTAGCCGTCGCCCAGCGTCGCGGTCGCGTCGATGATCTGGCCCGCGCCGTTGGTGCCGAGGGTCTTGCCCTTCGCGCGCTGGTACGCCTCAAGCGCATAGAGACCCGTGCGCTTGGACAACGAATAGTACTGGGACAGGTTGAACTGGTGATACTGCGCGTTGTCGTCGATGCCGTTCGCGCGCGTGGCGCGCGTGTAGCTGTAGCCCGCGCCGAAGTCCCACGCGGTGAGCGGCTTCCAGTGCACCACGAGGCCGCCGGTATTGAAGATCGCGGTGTCGTGGAATTTCGAACCCGTGCCCGGAATGTACTGGACGTTCGAGTAAGTGGCCGTGACGTCCCACGCGCTGTTGAAGGTGTAGCCGCCACCCACCGCGAAGCGCTGCTGCGCCTGCGCGGTCTGATAGCCGTTCGTCACCGCCGACACGCCCATCTCCGTGCCGCCGTTACTGGTTGTCGAATCCGAGCCCCACGCGCCGCCGCCGAGCGTCGAATTGTTGATGCGGGAGAAACCGACCGCGAGGCCGATCGGGCCCACTGCGTATTGCGCGGCCGTCGACCAGGTCGAGCCGCGGTTCGTGCTGCCCGCCACGCCGCCGAGAGAATACGAGCCGCTCACCGTCAGACCGTATAGTTTCGGCGACGTGTATTCGAGCGTGTTATTCACGCGGTAGATCGTATCGAGACCGTCGACATCGCCTGGATGTGCGCCGTAGTAACCGGTGAGCCAGGTCGTCGGGCTATACGACGAGAGCATCTGGTAATACGACGCGTACTGCCGCCCCGCCGTCAACGTGCCGTATGCGGGGTTCGTCACGCCCACCCACGCCTGGCGTCCGAACATCGCGTTGCTGTATTGCTGCGCGCCCGTCGCCGAATTGAAACCGGATTCGAGCTGGAAAATAGCCTTGGTGCCGCCGCCGAGATCTTCTCCGCCCTTCAGGCCGAAGCGGCTGCCGGCCCACACGCCCTGCGCCATTTTGACAGCCGATTTGCCGCCACTCGTCGAGCCCAGCGTGGAAGTCTGATTGTTGGTGTACGAAAAGCCGTTATCGACAATACCGTACAAGGTCACGCTGCTTTGTGCGAACGCCGGCACGCAAGCCGCCATCGCCGCGCTGAACAGCACAGTGTCGACTCGCCTGATACTTTTTTTCATTCCCGAGATCTCCAGTTGCTACGTCTTTGTTGAACTACTTTTTTTCAGCGATACCCGCAGCGGTCCGAAAGAGACTCCCCGCGCTATCGCGCTTCTCTTTCGAAGATGCGCTTCACCGTCAACGCCAAGGGCACAGTGAAGAAGATGTGAGACATGAATCCACCGATGATCACAGCCGGGTCGTAGTAATTCGGATGGTTGTCTGAAGCGATCATGATGGCCACGTGCATGACGATCCACGCCACGACGGCATAGAAGAGCGCCGCCAGTGTGGCTTCGACGCCGCGGCGGCGAACATACGGCCAGATGCCGGCGAACAGAATGCCCCAGCCCATGGCGAACACGAAGTGAATACCTGTGCCCACCACATACGCCCATATGCCGATCGACTCCTGTACCGCTTTGCCAAATACGAGCCCCGTTGCATTGCGCGGAATGCCGGCGAGCGGCATGAGATGCTGTGCGCCGACCCAGATGAGCGCCTCGTACATCCAGATGATCACAGCGCCGAGCAACCCGCCGCTCACACCGGCGCGCAACATCGTTTGAAAGTTTGGCCATGTCCAACCGGAAGACGACCCGGTTCCGTCCAGCCTGCTTTTGCTCACGCTCAGGTTGCCATCCATGCTTCCACTCCTATTAAGGGTGCCTAAACAACTACACTAGACAATGCCACTGAATGCGCCAGATGCGGCACGAACACCAGATGCAGCGTGCCGCGATCTCTCACACGAACCGTGAAATGAAACCTATGCGTCGGCAACCGGACTCGTGATGAAGCGCAGCGCGAGCCGGTTCATCACAATGGCGAAAGCCGCGATGAGCGCCGGCACTGCCAGCACCGAGAACACCACCTGAAAACTGAAGCCGAGCGACAGCAGCGCGCCGCCCACAAGCGAACCGAGAATGCCGCCGAGACGGCCAAAACCCAGCATCCAGCTCACGCCTGTTGCGCGTGCTCGCGTCGGATAGCAGGTCGGCGCGAGTGCATTGAGCCCCGTCTGTGCACCGCTCATGAAGAAACCCGCACACGTGACGAGAACCGGCAGCAGGCTCGACTTCAGCGTGCCCAAGCCCAGCGCGAAGATGAACACGCCGCCGAGCAGATAAGCCGCGCCGATCACGCCATTGCGATCCATGCGGTCCATCGCGAAGCCCACCACGACGGCGCCGACGGTGCCGCCCAACTGGAACATGCCTGTAATCGCGGCGGCGCGTTCGACGGGCAAGCCGGCGTCCTTGATCAGCGTCGGCAGCCAGCCGGTCAGCAGATAAATGATCAACAGACCCATGAAATAGGTGAGCCACAACATCAACGTGCTGAATGCGTAGCCGTCCGCGAACAGCATGCGCACCGGCGCCGTGGCCGCCACCACCGGTTCCGGCGCGGTGAAGCGCGCGTGCGTGCCGAACGTGTGGCCGCAGACGCGGCCGAGCGTCGCCGCGATCCTGTCCGCAGGGATCTTGCGCACCAGCATCAGACGCGCGGACTCAGGCAATAGCCACAGCAGCAGCGGCACGCTCACGATCGGCAAAATGCCGCCGAACATGAATACGGCACGCCAGCCGTAGTGAGGAATCAGCGAGGCCGCGACAAAGCCGCCCGCGCCCGAGCCGAAATTGAAGCCCGTGAACATGATGGTGAGCAGAAGAGAACGACTGCGCGACGGCACGTATTCGGAGAGCAGCGTCGTCGAATTCGGCATGGCCGCGCCGAGTCCGAGGCCGGTCAGAAAGCGCAGCGCGACGAGTTGCCAGGGCGTTTCAGCGAATGCGCAAATCAGGCTGAAAAGCCCGAAGCAGAACACCGACGCGATCAACACCTTCTTGCGTCCGATGCGATCGGCAACCGGACCTGCCGCCAATGCGCCGACCGCGAGACCGACCATGGCCGCGCTCATCACCGGACCGAATGCGGCACGGGACACGCTCCAGTCATGCATGATGACGGGCGCGACGAAGCCCATGACCGCCGTGTCGAGCCCGTCCATCATCACGATCAGAAAACAGAGAACGAGGACGAGCCATTGGTAGGGCGACACCTTGCGCGCGTCGATAAACGCCTTGATGTCGACTGAGTCTGCAGATTTCATGCATGTCTCCGAAGAAAATAGTTTCCCGTCCCGGCTTTCGGTGGAAGCCGGGTTTTGTTCTGCTAACTAAATGAAATGCCGCCCGCCGGCGGCGCTGGGCTTTTCGCCCTACACTGCTTCCGGCACCTGGCGCGTCTTCAGAAACGCTTCGAGGGTCTCGCCCCGCATGCTTGCGTACATGCCCAGATTCGTGATCTTCACCACGCGCGCGAATTTTTCGAGCACGAAGAAGCACACGCCGTAGCGAATCAGTCCGATCCAGTCGGCGTTGTCCACCAGCGTGCGCTCTTCCTGCGTGAGCTTCGCCGCGTCGTAAGCGGCCTCGCGATTTTCGAGCCACAGCGCGCGAGCCGTCGCTTCGCGCATCTGCCAGAAGAAACGGTTCAGACGCATCGCCTTCATGCTCTCGCGAATGTCGAACGGATAGGTGCCCGTGAGTTCTTCGACGCCGATCAGTTGCGGATTCATTGCGCCACCTCGTCTTCGTAAATCGTCACGGCCATCGCCGTGCTGGTCGCGAGGTAATAGTTGCGATGCAGTTCGCGAACCTTCGGGCCGAGCGCGCCGCGCATGGCGAGCCACATGATCGTTTCGACGCTTTCCGCGCCGCCGAGGCGCACATAGTCCACATGCTTCATCGCGGCAAGACGCTGCGGGTCATGAACGATCAGGTCGAGAAACTCCATGTCCCACTCGGTGTTATTGAAGCCGCTGCGCTCGCCGTGCACCTGATGCGACAGACCGCCCGTGCCGACCACCACCACGTCGAGATCCTCCTCGTACGATTCGATCGCGCGACGCAGCGCCTGACCCAGGCGATAGCAACGATTCGCGGTGGGCAGCGGATACTGCAACACGTTGACCTCGACCGGCACGAGCGCGAGCGGCCAGCCGCCCGCGTGCGGCAACATCAGCGAAAGCGGTGAATTGCAGCCGTGATCGAGCGGACGGTCCTGGAAGATCGTGAGGTCGAACTCGTCGGCGACGAGTTGCTCGGCGATGTGAATGGCCAGATCGGGATGGCCCGCGATATCCGGAAGCGGACGCTTGCCCGCGCCCTCGTCGGCGAATTCATGATTGGCCGACACGCCCAACGCGAAGGTCGGATAGCAGTCGAAGAAGAAGCTGTTCGCATGGTCGTTGTAGAACATCACCATCGCGTCCGGCTTGCGCTCGGCAAGCCAGCTCGCCACCGGCTCGTAGCCTTTGAAGAGCGGCGCCCATGCGGGATCGTTCTGCTTACCCTTGTCGTACGCCATGCCGATAGTCGGCACATGCGACGTGCCGATGCCGCCAATGATCCTTGCCATTTCGTGTGTCTTCCGTGACTTCGTGCTGCGCGATTAGCGCGCGCCAATTGGATAGGTTGCGGCTTTCGGTGAAAATTACCCGCGCAACCATCTTGGGATACAAAGATAGGAATTCTGGGGCTTTTAGGAAAGTACGGGTAAACCTCGTCCAGACGAACAATCAGGCCATCAATACCGCTACCGACGGGCTTTCCACATCTTACGCACGGGCTGGAAGCCGCCTCCACGCTGGGCTGGCTTGGTATCCCGAACCGGCAAGAGGCCCCTTCACGGCTGGATTTTTTCAAGCACTTTCAATAAACAGAATAGATGCCCACGAAACCAACTCGCAAGCCGCTCGCGAAGCGTGGTGCGCCGCGGTTTGCATGGCTATACTGGACGACGTCCAACGAGTAGATAACGATGAACGAAACCACCCAGCAGGCTATTGTTCAGACCTTACGCGAGAAAATCCTGGCGGGCGAATTGTCGCCCGGACAGCGGCTCGTCGAAGCGCAGCTCGCGCAGTGGCTCGGCATCTCGCGCACGCCGCTGCGCTACGCATTGAGCGTACTGTCTTCCGAAGGACTGCTCGATCGCTCCGGCGCGCGCGGCTACGTGGTGCGCCGCTTCAGCGTGCGCGACGTGCTGAACGCCATCGACGTGCGCGGCGTGCTCGAAGGCCTCGCCGCACGCTCGGTTGCCGAGAGCGGCGTGGGCGCCGCGCTGGCCGCCGCGCTCGAAGACTGCCTTCGCGAAGGCGACGACATCTTCCGCAACGGCCAGTTGAAAACCGGCGACGACGTGCGCTATGCCGAGATGAACGGGCGCTTTCACTCGCTCATCATCGAGGCGGCGCAGAACACGGCGGTGAGCGCCGCGTTGGCGCTGAACGACAAGATCCCGTTTGTCTCGCCCTTCACGATCGCATTCGACGAAGCCGCGCGCGAGCGCCAGTTCATGATGCTCGGATACGCGCACCGGCAGCATCACGCGATTGCCGACGCATTGAAGAAAGGCGAAAGCGCGCGCGTCGAAGCCTTGATGAAAGAACACACGCATATCTCGAAGGAAAGCCTGAATCTGTCACTGCCCTCCTTGCATCTGATCGCGGGCGCGGCATGACACGCAACGCATCGCTCGCTTCCGTCGGCCATGACGCAATTGAGCAAGCGCCCGCGAAGGCCACGACGCCCGCGAGCGCCAAGGACCTGCTCAATCTCGCGCAATTGCGCGCATTCCGTCTGGTCGCCGACCGAGGCAGTGCAACGCGCGCCGCCGCCGCGCTGTTTCGTGCGCAATCGGCGGTCACGCGGTCCGTGCAGGAACTGGAGTCGGCGCTGGGCGAAGCGCTATTCGATCGCGGCCCCTCGGGCATGCTGCCCACGCCTGTCGGCCGCGCAGTGCTGCTTCGTTGCGAGCGGATTTTCGCGGAGCTGGAAGAACTCGCGCAATGGTGCCTCGCGCGGCAGGCGCGCCGCCGCCCAGCCGCCGAAGGCGCATTGCCAGCGTATCTGCTCAACACGCGGCGGCTGCAACTCTTCGTCGCGCTCGCTCGGCACCGCCATATGCCGAGCGCGGCGAAGACCTTCGGCATCAGTCAGCCCGCCGTGAGCACCGCGGTTCGCGTGCTCGAAAGCGGCTCGGGTTTGAGCCTTTTTCACCGCAGCCCGCGCGGCATTCTGCTCACCGCCGAAGGCGAAACGTTCCTGCTTCATGTGCGCCGCGCATTGAACGAATTGCGCCACGTACCCGACGATATCGCCGCATTGCGCGGCAACATTCAAGGCGCGGTGACGGTCGGCGCACTGCCGCTCGGGCGCACGCTGATCTTGCCGAAAGCCATCGCCAGGATGAGCGCGGAAAATCCGGGCGTGCGCGTGGTCACCGACGAAAGCGCCTATGAAGCACTCGTTGCAGCGTTGCGCGCGGGCGACATCGACTTTATTCTCGGCGCGCTGCGCGAGAACGACGCGACGAGCGGCCTGAAAAACGAGCGCCTGATGACCGAAGACATGGTGCTGATCGTGCGGCGCGATCATCCGCTCACGCGCGCAAGCGAGCCGGGCATCGGGGATCTGCGGGACGTGCAGTGGATTTTGCCGCGCAGCCACGCACCGGCGCGCGCGCTATTCGAAGCGCAGTTCAAGCGAATGAAAATCAAAGCGCCGCTGCCCACTGTCGAGACCGCCGACCTGGCGGTCATTCGCGGCCTGCTGCTCGGCACGGACATGGTGGCCGCGCTCTCGGCGCAGCAGTTGCACTACGAGGTGCAGGCGGGGCAACTCACGGTGCTAAATGTGCCGCTGCACAGCACGCGCCGCGATATTGGCCTGACGATGCGCGCGGCGGGCACGCCGTCACCCGCGGCCCGCGCGCTGATCGATGCGATTCGCCTCTCGGTAGCGGACGTGATGCGCACGTTGAGCGTCGCGATGGCCTAGATTGACACGATAGTGAAGTCAAGATCGCGCCCCGATCCCGCAGGCACGCTTTCGAAGGGCATATCACCCGCCGCGCTGCTGACAGTGACACATTCATTGCGGTCTCCGCTCAGCGTCACCGCGAATTAAATTCAGCGCGGCATTCAGCCCTGCCGTTGCCACACCGAAGCAGGAATGCCCACCACGCCGTCGAAGAGCCAGCGTGCCGTGCGCAGCAACGCCGCGCTCAACACGTCGGGACGCTCGCGCTCGCCGCCTAGCGTCAACTCGACCGTGAACTCGCCGGTCGGGTGTTCGACCGACACGCATTTGCGCGAGCCGTCCGGATCGACGTTGGCGAGGCCGTCGCACACGGTGCCCGGCAACACCGCCGCCGTCGCGACGCTCACCGCGCCGAGCACGCCGATCGACGCATGACAGCGATGCGGAATAAAACTGCGCGTGGAAATCGTGCCGCCATTGCGCGGCTCCGCGACGAGACACATCTTCGGCACAGTGCGCGCGCTGACGTCGCCGAGGTTCATCATCGGGCCCACGGCAAGGCGGATTTTCTCGATGCGCGCCTTCAGTTCGTGATCCGCGTCGAGTTGCTCGCGCGTTTCGTAGCCGGTGCGTTGCAGGTCGCGTGCGCGCATCAACACGAGCGGCATGCCGTTGTCGATGCACGTCACTTCCACGCCCTCCACCGTATCCTTTAGCTGCCCCGTCGGCAGCAGCGCGCCGCAAGTCGAGCCCGCCGTGTCCCTGAACTCCAGCGGAATCGGCGCGGCGCCGCCCGGCACGCCGTCGATGCGCGCTTCGCCTTCATAGGTCACGCGTCGGCCCGGCGTGCTCACCGTGGCCACCGCGATTTGTCCGGTGTTCAGCATGTGAATGGCCACGCGCGTGCTGCCCTCATCGGCTTCGACGAGCCCTCGCTCGATCGCATACGGTCCCACGCCCGCGAGAATATTGCCGCAATTCTGACCGAAATCGACGCGCGCCTCGTTCACCACGACTTGAGCGAACAGGTAATCGATGTCGGCGTCCGCGCGCGAGGAGCGCGAGATGATCGCGACTTTGCTCGTCAGCGGATCGGCGCCGCCCATGCCGTCGATCTGCCTCGGGTCGGGCGAGCCCATCACGGCGAGCAACACGCGGTCTCGTTCGGCGGGATCGGCCGGCAAGTCCGACGCCATGAAAAAAGCGCCTTTCGACGTGCCGCCGCGAATCATCATGCAGGGAATGCGGGTTTGTATGCGACTGGACATCGCGGGTCTCCATTCGGGATCTCTGGCCGGCGCGATGAGTGGCGGGCCGATATGTGATTGTGTGATTGCGGGCCTATGTGCGGTTGTCATTGTAGATTTCGAGCGCCGCGACCTCGCACCTAAAGCGGCCTCCAAAAGCATCTAAAATGTTTATCGGCAATGCTTACCGAAGCTCTGTTGCATTGCACACCAAGCCTTTGAACGGCTTGAACGCGGCGCGCTTCCTTTGATTCGCAATGCGTTCCCCGCATGGGCATACGGCATGCTTTAATCAGAAGAAATGCAGGTGTCCCGGATACTCGCGGATTGGCTTCAAAACTGCCCTCTATTCGACCAATTGAATCGAGTGCGGCCTGGGCACACTGACGTTGTGCCAATCGCGCTCTGGAGCTTCAAATGTCGGTAAGTCATCGTAAGAATCGCAGCTTCGAAAAGGCTTCGCAGGAGCCGGCGGCGTCCGAGTGGAGCAATCCGGCGCCCGGCACCGATCCGCAGCTGTTGCGCGGCTTACACATCGCTTCGCAAAATGTGTTGCGACTGGCAACGCAGACGTACAATGCAGCCGCATGCGGTGACGCGGCAGCAGCCCAAGCAGCGCGGGCGTCGTTAGAAGAACAGTTGGGACTGAGCACGCGGCTGATCGACGAGATTCTTTCCGGCGGCGCGAATCAACCCACGATGCATTGACCGGCCGCCAAGACCAAACGGCCAAAAGAACAACCGCAGTTTTCAATGTTTGAGAAATAAAATGAGCGCTTTGACGGTAATTCTCTGCATCTGGGCAACGGTCGCAATTGGCGCCGTTCTGTTCATCCGCGGCGCGACTGCACGCGTCGAGCGTCCCAAGAAGTCGAAGCAAGGCCGTCAGGCGCGCTTCTGGATCGCGGAATAAAGGCACCCGCCCTTTCGCGATTCCGGAACCGGCGCCAGCCAACGCGCCGTTCCGCCAGAGCTGCGCAAATGCAAGCGCGACCGCGCCTCGGGTCGAGGCTTTGCGCATCGAAATCCCTTGCGTAAAGCCTCAAACGGCTTAACCGTCCATACAGTTCAAAACGACGCGCCGTCAGCCATCTGACGACCCGCGCTGGTCTCTATCAACCGGCTATCGAATACGACTGCGATCGAGCAGAGCGTCGCCACGCCGCTCGAAATGTCAACCAGGGTTCTGCCGAGCGGATCGACGATCATCTCCGTTGCGCTCAGCGCTTTTGGGGCGGCGAGTTCGATGCCGTCGCTCTACACCACGAACATTCCGGCTGCGTCCAGTCACGGCCGTCGCGACCCACGCCATCCGTTCGATGCGGCGCGATTAGCAGCGCCGCGTCCAACCATGCTTTCATGCGCACAATTTCGACCGGATAGCTATCCGCATCAATCAGGATGCCGACACGAACGGCCCAAAGTGCATCGAAAGCGGCAAAGCGATCGCCGCTGCTAATCCGCCGATGCGCGAATGCGTGCTGCATCCTGTGGCAAACACCCCATCGACCCAACTTGACACATATATACCCGATGAAGTATATACACGTCATGGAGTCATCTTTCGCCATCATCGCCGAGCCGAGCCGCCGCGCCATCCTCAGTCTGCTTGCATTGTCCGAGCAGTCCGTGGGCGATATCGAGGCGCAGCTCAAGCTTTCGCAACCTTCGGTTTCCAAGCATCTACGGGTGCTTCGCGAAGCCGGTTTCGTGGAGTCGCGCGTCGACGCACAGCGGCGTCTCTACCGTATCAAACCGGAGCCGCTCATGGAGATCGACGCGTGGCTCGCTCCGTTCCGCCAGTTCTGGTCGGTTCACCTCGACGCTCTCGAGCGTCATCTCGACCAGACAAACCCCGCACCGCGCCGTAAGGAGAAGAAACGATGAACAGTCGCGACTCATACAAACCCGGCCCCGCTACCGGCGCCGAGATTCGCAAGGAGGGAGACAAGTGGACACTCGTGCTCGTGCGCGAGTTGCGCCATTCGCCGGAGAAAGTGTGGCAAGCGCTCACCGATCCGGTCAGTCTGCGCGAATGGGCGCCTTTCGACGCGGACCACAGCCTCGCTTCGGTCGGCCCCGTCAGGCTCTCGACCGTCGGCATGCCCACGCCGCAAGTCTCCGACACTCACGTGACGCGCGCCGATGCGCCGAACGTGCTGGAATATCGCTGGGGCGACAATGATCTTCGCTGGCAACTCGAAGCGCTCGGCAACGGCACGCGCCTCACGCTGTGGCACAACATCGAGCGCAACTTCATTTCGATGGGCGCGGCCGGCTGGCACATCTGCCTCGATGTACTCGATCACTTCGTTGCGAATGATCCGCTCGGGCGTATCGTCGCCGGCGACGCAATGAAGTTCGACTGGCCACGCCTGAACACCGAATACGCGAAGCAATTCGGGCTCTGAATGCGGCAAGCGCAGCAAGCTCAGGAGAACAAAGTGAACAAGCCGGCTTCAACTGAAACGCTATCGGCCTCCGGGTTGATCGATCAACGGATCGCCGATCTCGGCGACTGGCGCGGCGATACCTTGAGTGCAATCCGCAAGCTCATCAAGGAAGCCGACCCGGACGTCGTGGAAGAATGGAAGTGGATGGGCACGCCCGTTTGGTCGCACGACGGAATCATCTGCACGGGCGAGTCTTACAAGTCGGTCGTCAAGCTGACTTTCACGAAAGGCGCGTCATTGAACGATCCGGCGAAGCTTTTCAACTCGAGTCTCGACGGCAATGTCAGGCGAGCCATCGACATTCACGAAGGAGAAGCGCTCGACGCGAAAGCATTTAAAGCGCTTATACATGCCGCCATCGAATTGAACGTATCCGGCAAAAAGTCCAAACCGAAACGGGCGAAGTAACCTGCCGCATTCAGGAGAAACAATGGATCAGGTTCAATGGAATGTCATCGACGAGTATCTGGCCCGCAGTCTTCTACCCGCCGACGCCACGCTCGACGCCGCATTGCGCGCGAGCGCAGAAGCAGGCCTGCCGAACATCAACGTCGCGCCCAATCAGGGCAAGCTGCTGCATCTGCTCGCGAAACTGCGCGGCGCGCGGCGCATTCTCGAAGTCGGCACGTTGGGCGGCTACAGCACGATCTGGCTCGCGAGAGCACTGCCGACGAACGGCCAGCTCATTTCTCTTGAAGCAAACAAGGAATACGCGCAGGTGGCGCGAGCGAATCTGGATCGCGCGGGCGTATCGGGCGTTGCATCGATCATGGTAGGCGCCGCCGCGCACACGCTGGAAAAGTTCGTCGCCGATAACGTCGAACCGTTCGACATGATCTTTCTCGACGTCGACAAGAAAAGCTATCCCGAGTACCTTCGTCTATCGTTGCAGTTGAGTCGCGTCGGCACGCTGATCGTAGGCGATAATGTCATTCGCCGTGGCCGCATTGCGGATCTCGCGAGCACGGACCCCGACGTGGCCGGTCTGCATGAATTCTTCAGGCTGCTCGGCACGAATCCGCGACTCGACTCCACGGCGGTTCAAACCGTCGGCACAAAAGGATGGGATGGCTTTTCAATGTCGATTGTGACGAGCTAGCGCGGAATTCGTGGGCATTGTCATTCTTGATTGACCGGCCGGAGAAGATCACATGAACAAACGTCAATTCCTTTCCGGCGCGGCGCTGCTCGGGGCGAGCATGAGTCCCGCATTCGCCGCGAAGCCTCAACGCAATGTGAGCACGCACGCGTCGCCAGTCGTACTGACCGTGAGCGGCGCGATCAAGCGTCACAACCGCGGCGCGCTCGATCCCGCATTCGACCAGTTACTCGCCAAACATCAGGTGAAGTTCACAGAGGCATTCGGTGTGGATCTTTCGTCGATCACGAGCCTGCCCTCGGTCACGATCAGGCCCACTGTCGAATACGATTCGCGGCAGCATGCATTGAGCGGCCCGCTTCTCACCGACCTGCTCGAACACGTCGGCGCGCCAGGCGCGGGCAGCACGCAAATCGTGATGCACGCCGTGGACGGCTACGCGGTCATGACGACACTCGACACGGTGCGCGCGTACCGCTTCATCGTGGCCACGCACATGGATGGAAAGCCGCTGTCGCTCGGCGGTGTCGGGCCGCTTTGGGCCATTTATGACGCGGACAACATTCCCGAGTTGTCGAGCAAGCCGCTCAAGGACCGCTTCGAATTGTCGCCTTGGGGCCTTTATCACATGCAGATAGCCGAAGCGTCGTAACTAGCTCGACGCGCCGAATCGCCCGGCGCATGCCTGCCGCATTCTTTCTACCGTCACGGGCCAGCCCTCGCCTCGCTCGCGGCGAAATAGCCGCAGCGTATGCGGATACCACGGCGAATCGCCGCGCTCGTGCATCCATCGCCAGTCCACATCTTTTTCCGGCAGCATCACCCAGCACGGTTTACCGAGCGACGCGGCGAGATGCGCGGTGGACGTATCCACGCAAATCACCAGATCGAGTTGCGCGATGATCGCGGCGGTGTCGGCGAAGTCGGTTGCCATCGAGCCGAGGTCGAGCAAGGGTTGACCGTCTGGTGGATTGCGCGCTTCGTCTTCGCCCTGTCCTTTTTGCAGACTCACGAAGCTCAGGCCTTTCACGCTCCACAGCGGCGCGAGCGTGGCAAGCGAGGGAATCGAGCGGTTCGCATCGTTATGATGCTTCGCGTTGCCCTTCCACACGAGACCGATCTTGCGGCCAGGCGGCAACGCATCGAGCAAAGGCCGCCATTGTTCGATGAGCGAAGGCTCGACATTCAACCGGACTGGTCGAGGAATCGTATCGACCGTCGTGCGCATATGCAGCGGCGCACTCAGCAAGCTCGTCCAGCAATCGAAGGTGGATGCGCGGGCGGCGGCCGCTTCGTGATCGAGCACGACATCGACACCGTCAACGCTCGCCATCAGCCGATGCAGCGCGGGCGCGCACGCAAACGCGATATGCACGGCACCCTGCGCCTTGAGCAAAGCGAAGTAGCGGCTGAATTGCAGCATGTCGCCGAGACCGTCTTCCTGCCAGACGAGCAACGAGCGGCCCGACAGCGCGTCGCCCTGCCATGGCGGACAACTGAGCCGCTCGGCGGTCTGCCGATGCACGAAACCCGTTTGCACATACCGGCATTCATAGCGCCGCCAACCTTCCTCGAAACGGCCCATGCCGAGCAGCAGCACCGCGAGCCCGAAGTGCGCGTCGCTGTAATCGCTGCGCAGTTCAAGCGCGCGACGATAGGCGCGCTCGGCTTCGGGCAAATGCCCGAGTTGCGCCAATGCGGCGCCGAGGTTGTAATGCGCTTCCGCCAGTTCGGGGCAGGTGCCTAGCGCCTCCTGGAAGGCTTCGACGGCCTCCGGCAAACGATCGAGCAAACGCAGTACGCAGCCAAGATTGTTATGCGCGGGCGCGATGCCAGGCCGCGAGCGAATAGCCTCGCGATAAGCCGCGACGGCTTCATCCAGACGTTCGAGTTTGAAGAGCGCAACGCCGAGGTTGTAATGCGCCTCCGCATAGTTCGGGCGAAGCGAGATTGCATTGCGATAAGCCGCCTCGGCTTCGCGCAAACGCTCGAGATCGCTCAGCACCGCGCCGAGATTCACATGAGCTTCTGCGTAATCGGGACGCAGGGTCAATGCAAGACGACACGCAAGCTCGGCTTCGGTCAGACGATGCGCGGCCTTCAGCGCACCCGCCAGGTTGTTCAACGCCTCGGGATATTGCGGCCTGATGGTCAGCGCCTCGCGATAAGCGGCATCGGCTTCCACGACACGCCCCAGATCCATCAGGACGTTACCCAGATTGTTATGCGCCTCTGCATGCGCCGGCAAACGAAGCAGCGTCTCGCGATAGGCCGTTTCGGCTTCATGCAGGCGTCGCAGATCGTGCAGCACGATGCCGTGGTTGTAGTGCGCCTCCGCATGCTCCGGACGAAGCGCGAGCGCCGCACGATACGATGCCTCGGCGTCCTCGCGATAGCCCTGCGCGTAGAGCACGGCGCCGAGTTGATTGTGCGCGTCGGCATGATCGGGGCGCAGCGCGATCAATTGCCGGTACATGGCTTTGGCGGCCGACAGGCGTCCGCACGATCTCAGCAGCGCGCCAAGGCTTTCATACACCTGCGCGTAAGCGGGCTTCGCGTGCAGGCATCGGCGCCAGTAGCGTTCGGCGTCTTCCGCTTTGCCGAGGCGGCACGATGCGGCGCCCGCAATGTTGAGCGCGTCGGCCATGTCCTGAACCGTTGCATCGTCTTCTATCGCGCTTTCAGGCTCGACTATCGGGAGCACCGTCGATAAAGCCCCGGCGAAGTCGTCCGCCGAGTACAGCGCAATCGCCTGCTGGTTGAGTTGTGTGATCGGGGAGACAAGCGTGCGCGTATGAGTCATGAATTGGATAACGATGCAAAGCGGGCGTCCGACTGCGGCGCGCCCATGTCGCTCGAAGAACAACCTTGAAGAGCAACATGTACCACGCAGATTAAGCGATCCGGCGCGAATGTAACGGCGGGAAATGAGGGGATTTCCACGGCCAATCCGCCGGTATAACCGGGATCAGTCGAAAAAAAGCACTCTACGGTGCTAGAATCGCCCGCGTTTCCCCTGTTCATCGCCATGACTCCACGTTTGCGCAACCGACTGACTGCCTGGCTTGGCCTCATCGCCATGTGGCTCGTCGTGTTCGCGCCAATCGTGAGTCAAACGCTGGCGTCGAGCCGCGCGCACGAGCCGATTGCCGCATTGTGTTCGGCACTGCAAAACCCGGCGCCCAGTGCAGCGGACCACGCCGGCACCGCCGACACGACGGCGATTCATCTCAGCCACGACGACGCATTCGGCGCTTGCGGCTACTGTCATCTGTTGCAGCATCACGTGGCGATGCCAGCGGTGGCCGCAACCGAACCGCCGGTTATGGTGTTGATCGCCGGTACCGCACCGCCCACTCTCTCCACCCGCTTCACGCCACTCGGCGCGTTCCCTTCGGGACGCCCTAGAGCACCGCCTGCCGTTTCCTGATCGCCGTTGTTCCTGATCGCGTAGTCGTCGCGTTCGTCGCATCCGACGACGACGCGCGCGATCGTCCGTTCACTGCATCAAGGAAACTGTCATGTTCATCTTCGCATTGCGAAGGCTGCCCGTTCGCGCGCATCGGGGCCTCGCGTTCTTGCGCCTGCGGCAAAGTTCTTTTTCAGCGTATTTGCCCGCCGCCTTCCCCGCTGCCGCGATCGCGTTCGCCGCGTCGCCAGTTCATGCCGACACGGTCGGCGCCGATACCTCGCTGCCGGCCGTCAACGTTAGCGCAACGGCCACGGCCAATCCGACTGCCGCGACGCGCGCCGTCGATCCGAATCTGCCCGCCTCGGTCGAAACGGTCACGCGCGATCAATTCGCCAACTGGAATGTCGTCAATACCGAAGACGTGTTGAAGTACATGCCGAACCTCGCGGTCCGCAAGCGTTTTATCGGCGACCTGAATTCGATCATCGCCGTGCGCGGCACCAGCAACACGCAGAGCGCGCGCGGTCTAGTCTATGCAGACGGCCTGCTGCTCAGCAATCTGCTCGGCAACAGCTATTCTTTTCCGCCGCGCTGGTCGATGGTCTTTCCCGACGAAATCCAGCAAGTCGATGTGATTTATGGCCCGTATTCCGCTCTCTATCCGGGCAATTCGCTCGGCGCGACGGTATTGATCAGCACGCGCATGCCGAAGAAATTCGAAGCGGAAGCCGACGTGAAGGCATTTACGCAGCACTTCAGTCTCTATGGCGTGAACCAGAATTTCAACGGCAGCCAGGCGAGTGCTTCCATCGGCGACCGGATCGGCAAGTTCTCGTACCTGCTCGGCGTGAATCATCTTGAGAACACGAGTCAGCCGCTGCAATTCGCCACGCTCGCGAAATCGGGCACGCCAGCCCGAGCCGGCGACACGCCTGTGACCGGCGCGTACTTCTACAACAATCAGACGAACACGCCGACGGCGGTACTCGGCGTGAATGGCGAAGGCATCGAACACACCGTGCAGGATCAGTTCAAGCTGAAGATGCAGTACGACTTCACGCCGACGCTGCAAGGCGGCTTCACTCTCGGCTATTGGCATCAAACTTATAACAGCGAGACGTCGAGTTTCCTGCGCGATGCAAACGACAACCCCGTCTACAGCGGCAAAGTGGCAATCGACGGCTATGAGTACGCGATTCCAGCCGCCGCGCTCGCGCCGAGCCTCGGGCACAGTGAGAACTGGCTGTACGGCGTGTCGTTGAAAACGCGCAATGCAAGCGGCTGGAATGGCGAGGCGATCGCGTCGTATTACGACATCGGCAATAGCGTGGCACGCCTCGCGAATTCCGGCGCGCCCGGCAATGGCGCGGGCACGGTCACATTCGGCGACGGCACCGGATGGAAGACGCTCGACTTGCGAACAACTTACACACCCGCGTCCGCGCAGGCAGGTCTCGCGAATCACGCGCTGAGTTTCGGCTATCACTACGACAACTACTTTCTCGACAACGAGACCTACTCCACGCTCAACTGGCGCGACGGCGCGGTCACTTCGTTCGCCAATGCATTCGCCGGCAAGACACAAACCCAGGCACTCTATGCGCAAGATGCGTGGCGCTTTTTGCCGCGCTGGAAGCTCGTGTACGGCGTGCGTTATGAAGACTGGCGCGCGTATGACGGATCACAGGCAACGTCCGGAAAAACCATTGCGCTCAGCAACGCGAGCGACCGGCACTTTTCGCCAAAAGCGTCGCTCTCGTTCGACGTCAGCGACGACCTGACATTGCGCGCCTCGATCGGCCGCGCGTATCGTTTTCCGACCGTGGGCGAATTGTTTCAAGGGAAAATCAGCGGCTCGGCGATCGTGAATAACAACCCGAACCTGAAACCCGAAGACGATCTTTCAAAAGAACTGACTGCCGAATGGGCGCACTGGAATGGCATCTTCCGCTTCTCGCTGTTTCAGGACGACGTGAAGAACACGATCTTCAGTCAGACCGACACAACCGTCATTCCTAACGTGACGAACTTCCAGAACATCGGCAAGGTGCGCTCACGCGGTGTTGAAACCAGCTACTCGGGCGAAAACGTCTTTGTGCGCGGGCTGGATCTGATGGCGAGCGTCGCATATACGCAGTCGAAGATCATCGCCAATGCGCAGAACCCGGCGAGCGTCGGCAAATACTTTTATCGCATTCCATTGTGGCGCGCGAACATTGCGGCAACTTATCGTTTCGACGAGCGTTCCGCACTCACACTCGCCGCGCGCTACTCGGGACGCCAATACAACACGCTCACAAATGCCGATACGAATCCAGATGTATTCGGCGGTACGAGTTCATACACGGTGGCGGACGCGAAGTTCACTTTCAAGCCTACCAGGCTGAGTGAAATCGGCATTGGCGTAGACAACATTTTCGACGCGCGCTACTTCGTCTATCACCCGTATCCGGGCCGCACGTTTTATGTGGAAGCGAAGCTGCGCATGTAACGCGCCCTTCCAGAACTTACGCGCTTAGGCCCGATCATTAGCTTCAAAAGGATTTCATGTCCACCATCGTTCAACCTGAAACCGCTTCCAGCACGGCGAATAACAGTAACGGCTATCGCACTCTATGGCGATGGCACTTTTACGCCGGCCTCTTCGTGATGCCGTTTCTCATCGTGCTCGCCATTACCGGTACGCTGTACTGTTTTCAGCCGCAAATCGAACCGCTGCTTTATCCGAAGCTTCTGGTCGTCGAACAGCACGGCACGCCGCGACTATCGGAAGACCTGCTGCTCGCGCGAGCGCGTGCGGCCATGCCACCCGATGCCGTCGCGGTAACGGCCGCCATCACGAAGTCCCCGCAAAGCAGCGCCGAATTCGTCTTTCGTCTCGCGGATGGCGACAGGCAGAGCGTCTATCTCAATCCCTATAGTGGAGCAGTGCTTGGCACGTTGAGTGTCGATCGTCGCTTCATGCAGGTGGACCGCATGCTTCATCGCAAGCTGTTGCTCGGCAAACCAGGCGAGCTGCTGATGGAGCTTGCCGCGTGTTGGACACTGGTGATGATCGGCACGGGCGTTGCATTGTGGTGGCCGCGCGCGGCAATCACCGTGCGAGATGCACTCGTGCCGCGTTTGACGCTGAAGGGACGGCCGCTCTGGAAGAACATCCACGCGGTCATGGGCATCTGGCTCGCATTGGGCGCGCTTCTTTTCGTGCTGTCGGGTCTTCCGTGGTCGGGCTCGTGGGGCAAGCAGTTCAAGGCGCTCGCCACTGCCGCCAGACTCGGCGCGCCGCCGGGCACGTGGGGCGGCTTGCCGTTGCGCTCCGTACTGCCTCATGCAACAAGCGGCCACGCGAAAGATGCAAACGCCGAAGGCACGACGACCGCCGAACACGAAGGACACGCCGCGCAGATGGACTCGATGCCCGGCATGGTGATGGACGACTTGCCGCTTCCGCAAACGCCTTGGGCGGTCGGCAACGCACGCGTGCCCGCTTCCGCCGATGCAAAAGCAGCCACCGCATTGCCGCTTGGACACATCGTCGCGCAAGCGGCATGGCTCGGTGTGACGAGCGGCTACAACATCGCATTGCCCGCGTCGTCGACGGGCGTGTATACCGTCTCGTACTTTCCAGCCGATCCGAAACTCGAACGCACTATTTACATGGACCAGTACAGTGGCGCGGTGCTGAAAGACATTCGCTATGAGGATTACGGTGCGGTATCGAAGGCGGTGTCGTACGGCACGTCATTGCATATGGGCCGCTATTTCGGCGTCGCCAATCAGATTCTGTGCGCCGCGATTTCGCTCGGTCTCGCGGCGATGGCCGTGACCGGTTGCGTGATGTGGTGGAAGCGCAGGCCGCAACGCTCGCTCGGCGCGCCTTCGCGAGAGAAGGCCGCGCCGCCGATGCGCGGCTGGAAAACCGGTCTCATTCTGCTCGGCACCGTGTTTCCATTGATGGGCGTAACGCTCGTCGCGGTCTGGCTTGCCGACCGCGCGGTCTTCGGCCGTGCTTCGCGGCAGAAGCACGCGGCCCGGCTCGAATAAACCGCGAACAAACCGGAGCGGCTGAAAATGCCGGATGCGCGCTCAGGCCGCCGCAATGATTTCGATGCGCAACGCCGGCGCGCCTGACGCAATCGCCAGCAGATGATCCACATTCGGATGAGCGCCTGGCCGGTTGCGCGCGTCCAAGGTATGTTCGCCGAATACCGCGAGACCGTGCTCCGCCGCTTCAGCGTTCAGCGTTCCGAACGTCTGCTGCAAATAGTTGTACACAGCAAGCGAGCCCTGCTTGCCTGGCTTGTTCTCGATGCTCGCCACCACCGCGCCTTGCGCGTCGATCAGATCGATGCGCTCGATACCGTCGATAGCGGGCATTTGAGCAAGGTTCTCCTTGAATACGTTGCCTGGCTGAATCACTGAAAGCACTCCTTTTAAGCGGGAAAAATGGACGCGAGGGCCGTTATCTTATCCGATGGGTGCCGTTCGGCGACGCGCGCTCACGCGCGTCCAGCGATAAACGCGGCAGGACTGCGTTGACGTCGTAACGGGCCTGTCGTCGCACAGGCCCAAGCGTTCAAACTGCAAGCGCCGCGTTACGCTTCGGCCAGAATCTGCTGGATGACCTGCTCGAAGGTTTCGACAGGCTGGCCGCCGCTCACCAGATAGCGGCGATTGAAAATGATGGCCGGCACCGAGTCGATGCCATGCGATTGAAATTCCTTTTCTTCGGCGCGGACATCGTCGGCGTAGGCGCCGTTTTGCAGCACTGTGCGCGCCGCATTCGCGTCGAGTCCCACGGACACGGCCGCTTCCACGAGCACGTCATGATTGCTCGGGTCCTTGCCGTCCGAATGATAGGCGCGCAGCAACGCGAGTTTAAGCGGCAACTGCTTGCCTTCGAGACCGGCCCAATGCAGCAGGCGGTGCGCATCGAAAGTGTTATAGACATACAGGCGCGGACCGAAGTCGAAGCCGACGCTTGCGCCGCGCTCGCGAATCATGGCCTGTGTTTCTGCAATCTGCTCCGGCGTGCGCCCATACTTCTTGCCGAGATAATCGACAATCGCCTCGCCCTCTGGACCCATTTGCGGATTCAGCTCGAACGGATGGACGACGATCTGCGCGTCAACCGCATCGCCCAGGCGCGACAAGGCGAGTTGCAGCGACGAAAGGCCGATTGCACACCAGGGGCACGCGATATCAGAGACGAAGTCGATTGTGAGCGGTTTGGACATGACTTTCCTGAAAGCGATGGTGAAACGCGTATTGTCACCGATCCCGCTTTCTTTCGCCTGCCAACCAGGCATCGCATACCGCGCGCTTTACGCGCCGCGACCTTTTCTGATCAAAAGACCGATGCCGCCCGCAATGCCAATGCCCGCCAAAGCACATAAAAAGCGATGATGCCGGACCGCGAACATTTCTCCACTCGCGTCCTTCGACTCGCTGCCAAACCGTCCGTGCGCGCCATAGTCGCCGGGCACGGGATCGAACAGATTGCTGGGTGCATTCGGATCGAGCGGCTCGTCGGTGAGCTGCCCTTCATAACCGGCCTTCGCCAGATATTTGTCGAGCAATCCGGGCGCGACGCGGTTGGCAAGAATCGCCTTCACCGTCGGAAAGCCAACCCATATCTGCCGGCGCTTATGCGTTGCCGCGAAATAGATCGCGCGCGCAGCCACTTCCGGTTCGAAGATCGGCGCGACCGGTTTTGCCTTCCTGCCCATCTTGTTCAGCGACCAGTCGAATTGCGGCGTATTCAGCGCGGGCAGATCGACCATCGTCAAATGGACCTTGAGGCGGTCGTAAATGATCTCGGAGCGCAGCGCTTCGGTAAAGCCGCGAACCGCGAATTTTGCTCCGCAATAAATCGATTGAAGCGGCACTGAACGATAGGCGAGCGCCGAGCCCACGTTGACGATGGTGCCGCGATTGCGCGCGCGCATGCGCGAGAGCGCGGCCATCGTGCCATGCACCTGGCCGAGATAGGTCACTTGCGTGCCTCGCTCGAATTCCTCCGCGGTGAGCTTCGAGACCGGCGCGAAGACAGTGGCCATTGCAACGTTGACCCATACGTCGATAGGGCCAAGCTCCTCTTCCACGCGCGAGGCCGCCTGCTCTACACGTTTCGCATCGGCGACGTCCGTGGGAATGCCTAGCGCACGCACGCCATACCTGCTTTCCAGTTCGCCGACGGCGCGTTCGAGCCGCGCCGTATCGCGCGAGAGCAACGCCACATCGCAGCCATGCCGCGCGAATTCTTCCGCGGCCGCGCGTCCCGCGCCCGCACCCGCACCCGTTATCACCACGACTTTATTCATAACGCGTTCCCTTGCACTGCATGCACATCTCACGTGTGGGGTCCCAGCAAAAAGCGCTCCTGTACCGCAGATGAATTTGAAGAGCGAACTGCACAGCGAATTGGACAACAACACGCGCCCCATCTTTACTGACTGAAAGAACGCGGAACGGGACTTGCAACTGAGTCTGCGTTACAACCTCTTGTAGAGGAGTTGTCCATGTCCACCACTGTCGGCGACTTCATCATCGAACGACTTCAAGCATGGGGCGTGCGCCGCATTTACGGCTACCCAGGCGACGGCATCAATGGCGTATTCGGCGCGCTGAACCGCGCTCAGAGCGAAGCGAAGAAACGTCACAAAGATACCGACCAACCGGGTCCGATCGAATTCATTCAGGTACGTCATGAAGAAATGGCGGCGTTCATGGCATCCGCCCATGCAAAATTCACCGGCGAACTCGGCGTGTGTATCGCGACCTCGGGACCTGGCGCATCGCATCTGATCACCGGACTTTACGACGCGCGCATGGACCACATGCCCGTGCTCGCCATCACCGGACAGCAGGCACGCGCGGCGCTCGGGGGGCACTATCAGCAGGAAGTCGACCTCCTTTCGCTGTACAAGGACGTGGCGGGCGCTTTCGTCGGACAAGCCGCGGTGCCCGCGCAAGTGCGCCATCTGGTCGATCGCGCGGTGCGTACCGCCCTTTCCGAGCGCAAGGTGACCGCGCTCATTCTGCCGAACGATCTGCAAGATCTGCCCTATGAGCCGCCCGCGCGCAAGCATGGCACCTTGCATTCGGGTGTCGGCTATCGCGCACCGCACCTCGTTCCTCATGCAGAAGATCTTCAGCAAGCCGCCGACGTGCTCAATGCCGGCAAGAAGGTCGCGATTCTGGTCGGCGCGGGCGCGCTGCACGCGACAGACGAAGTGATCGCCGTCGCCGAAAAACTCGGTGCGGGTGTCGCGAAGGCGCTGCTCGGCAAAGCCGCGTTGCCCGACGATCTGCCGTGGGTCACGGGTTCGATCGGCCTGCTCGGCACCAAGCCGAGTTACGACCTGATGACCGAGTGCGATACGTTGCTGATGATCGGCTCGGGCTTTCCGTACTCGGAGTTTCTGCCGAAGGAAGGCGCGGCGCGCGGCGTGCAGATCGATTTGAAGGCCGACATGCTGAGCCTGCGCTATCCGATGGAAGTGAATCTCGTCGGCGATAGCGCGGAAACGTTGCGCGCGCTTTTGCCCTTGCTCGAACAGAAGCAGGACCGCGCGTGGCGCAAGACCATCGAAGGCTGGATGGCGAGTTGGTGGAAGACGCTCGACAAACGCGCGCACGAGCCCGGCAAAAACGCAGTCAATCCGCAACGCACCGTGTGGGAATTGTCGCCGCGCGTTCCGTCGAATGCCATCGTCACGAGCGATTCGGGTTCGTGCGCGAACTGGTATGCACGCGACCTGAAAGTGCAGCGCGGCATGATGTGCTCGCTGTCGGGCGGACTTGCGTCGATGGGCGCGGCGGTGCCCTACGCCATAGCGGCGAAGTTCGCCTACCCCGAGCGGCCCGTGATCGCGCTCGTCGGCGACGGTGCCATGCAAATGAACAACATGGCGGAACTCATCACCGTATCGAAGTACTGGAAAGGATGGACCGATCCGCGCTGGATTTGCATGGTGCTGAACAATCAGGATCTGAACCAGGTCACGTGGGAACAGCGAGTGATGGAAGGCGATCCGAAGTTCGAGGCGTCGCAGGACATTCCTTCCGTGCCGTATCACAGGTTCGCGGAACTGATCGGCCTGAAAGGCATTTATGTGGACGACGCTGAACAGATGGGCGCGGCGTGGGACGCCGCGCTCGCGTCGGATCGTCCTGTCGTGATCGAAGTGAAGGCCGACCCGAACATTGCACCGTTGCCGCCGCATATCACGCTCGCCCAGGCAAAGGCATTTGCCTCCACGCTGATGAAGGGCGATCCGAACGAAGGCAGCGTGATCGTGCAGACTGCGAAACAGGTGATTGGCGCGGTGCTGCCGGGTCATCACGACGACTGAGGCGCGCAAAGATGGCCACGCACACGTCGATAAACAGCGACTCGCAAGTACCGGTCAGCGCGGTGCGCGCGAGCGCTTATCGCATTCCGACCGACGCGCCCGAAGGCGACGGCACGTTCGAATGGAATGCGACGACGCTGGTTGTCGTCGAACTGGATGCGGGTGGCCAGACAGGAATCGGCTATACGTATAGCGATTCCAGCATCGTCGCGCTCATCGTGAACTCGCTGTCGCATTGCATCGTCGGCAAAGATGTTGCCGGGATTCGCGCGCACTGGGACCGCATGCAGCGACAGGTGCGC
The DNA here is from genome assembly GCF_036016995.1 of Paraburkholderia sp. MPAMCS5. NCBI lineage: Bacteria > Pseudomonadati > Pseudomonadota > Betaproteobacteria > Burkholderiales > Burkholderiaceae > Paraburkholderia > Paraburkholderia sp. MPAMCS5. The sequence goes on along the minus strand of NZ_JAYXBK010000001.1, from coordinate 572,391 downwards.
AACCTGGGTCGCGCGGGACTCGCGGCCACTGCGATCTCCGCGCTCGACTGCGCGTTGTGGGACGCGAAAGCCAGGCTGCTCGACGTGCCGCTCGCGCGATTGCTCGGCGCGGTTCGCGAAGAAGTGCCGCTCTACGGCAGCGGCGGCTTCACCACGTATAGCGACCGCCAGTTGCGCGATCAGCTTGCCGGCTGGGTCGAACGCGACGGCTGCCGCTGGGTGAAGATGAAGATCGGCAGCGAGCCCGAAAAGGATGTCGCGCGTGTAAAGACTGCGCGCGACGCTATCGGTCACGCGGGTTTGTTTGTCGATGCCAACGGCGCATTGTCCCCGCGCGATGCGCTGTATTACGCGCGGCAATTCGAACAGCAACAGGTCGCATGGTTCGAAGAGCCGGTCTCATCCGACGATGTCGCGGGCTTGCGCTTCGTGCGCGAACATGCGCCGCACGGAATGGACATTGCCGCCGGCGAATATGCGTATACGTCCGACGATTTCAGGCAACTCCTCGCCGCGCGATCGCTCGACGTCATGCAGGCCGACGTCAGCCGTTGCGGCGGCATCACCGGGTTCATGCAGGCCGCAGCGCTGTGCGACGCGTTTCATATGCCGCTGTCTGCGCATTGCGCGCCCGCCTTGCATCTGCATGTGGCTTGCGCGGCGCCGAGGCTGCGTCATCAGGAATGGTTTCATGATCACGTGCGCATCGAATCGATGTTGTTCGACGGCGCACCTCAAGCTCATGACGGCGCGATCTCACCCGACCTTTCGCGGCCCGGCTGCGGGCTCGAATTCAAACACAGGGACGCGGCACAATACCTCATCGCATAAGCGATAAAACGAAGGAGCCGGTATCGAATGGGCACCCAACGCATATTCGGATTGCTGTGCACGGTGGCCGGCGCGGCTGCGTTGAGCGCCGTCGCCGCGCGGAGTGCAAACAGCGCGAGCCGCGACGCGCACAAAAAATCGACACGCCAGAGCGCATTGTCGAGTTCGACACGACGGTTGCCATACGACACACCCGTGGTCGAGGCGCACGTCGAAGCCGCGCGGCGTTTCAATCACAGTTCCGCGCTGCTCGCGTTCTCCGTGCTGACCGACAGCGCCATGGAACACTACCGCGGCTCCTTCGATAACCCCGCGATGTACACGCCGCTCCTCAGCGCGACGCTTTCCTTGCTCGCCGGTTTGCACGGCGGCGCGGATCGCCGGAAGCAGACGCATCATGTGCGTCATGCGATCTATCGCACTGCGGCCGCAGTCGGTATCGCGGGCACGGGTTTTCACTTCTACAACATCACCAAGCGTCCCGGCAGATGGAGTTGGAACAACCTCTTTCATGCAGCGCCGATCGGCGCGCCGATGGCATTGCTGCTGTCTGGCGGGCTCGGCGCGATTGCGGAACGCTTGCGCGACGAACCCGCGCATGAGCCGCAACTTTTCGGCATGCCCGCAGGCCGCGCATTGGGATTGCTGGTCGCGGCCGGCCTCGTCGGCACGGTCGGCGAAGCAGCGTTGCTGCATTTTCGCGGCTCATTCCAGCATCGCGCGATGTATGCGCCCGTCAGCGTGCCGCCCGTTGCAGCGGCGCTGCTGGTGCATGCCGCGTTGGCGGTGCCGCGCGAGCGCTGGTTCACGCGCGTGTGGTTGCGCGTCACTACCGCGCTCGGTTTCGCGGGCGCGGGATTTCACGCGCGCGGCATCGCGCGTCGCCAGGGCGGATGGCGCAACTGGAGCCAGAATCTGTTCGCGGGACCGCCGCTGCCTGCACCGCCGAGTTTTTCCGCGCTCGCACTCGCGGGCCTCGCTGCGTTGCGTCTGAGGGAGACAGAGAAATGAAAACCGGCAGACCCACGCAAAGAGCAACGCGCTATCCCGGCTATGACGTGCTGAATAAACGCGACACACCGTCATGGGACGAGCCGACGCGCGCCGTGATCGAAGAACGGCTCGCGGTACATCGCGAGCCGCGTTTCTTCGATGCAGTCGAATGGCGTGCCGTCACGTCGCTCGCGTCGCGCATCGTGCCGCAAGCGAGCATGGAGCCGGCCGTGCCCGTTGCGGCATTGCTCGATCATCGGCTTCACACCAATCAGGGCGACGGTTATCGGAATGCCGCGTTGCCGCCGATGCGCGAAGCGTGGCGCACAGGTCTTGCCGCGCTCGCTGCCGAAAGCCGCGAGCGGCACGACCTGCCCTTCGCGAGTCTTGAGAAGGCGGCACAGATTGCGTTGCTCGAACAGATGCAGCGCGGCGAACTCGTTCATGCGGCGTGGCGCGGCATGTCGTCGAAAGTATTCTTTGCCGAGCGCGTGCTGCACGATCTGTGCGGCCTCTATTACTCGCACCCGCATGCATGGAGCGAGATCGGCTTCGGCGGTCCGGCCAATCCGCGCGGTTACGTGCGCATGTATTTCAATCGTCGCGATCCGTGGGAACCCGTCGAGGCAAAGCCCGGAGACGAAGACAAAGCAGCCAGGGAGAATCGCCGTGTTCGATGACGCGCTACATCATCCGCGTGGCAAGCATGGCCGCGCGCCAGATGTGTTCACGCCTGGCGGCTGGGTGCCGATGAGCGAGTATTCGAACGACGACGAAGTGGACTTCGCCATTGTCGGCACGGGCGCGGGAGGCGGAACGCTGGCCTGCCGTCTCGCGGAAAAAGGCTTCAAGGTCGTCGCATTCGATGCGGGCGCATGGTGGCGTCCGCTAGAAGAATTCGCCTCCGACGAAGCGCATCAGCAAAAACTTTTCTGGATCGACGAGCGCATTTGCGATGGCGAAAACCCGCTCAAACTCGGCCACAACAATAGCGGCAAATCGGTCGGCGGCAGCACCGTCCACTTCGCGATGGTCACGCTGCGCTTCAGGCCGGAGTGGTTCAAATCGCGCACGTTGCTCGGCTATGGCGCGGACTGGCCGCTCGATTGGCGCGAGATGTGGCAGTACTACGCGCAAGTGGAAGACGCGCTGAAGATCGCGGGGCCGGTCAACTATCCGTGGGGACCGAAGCGGCCGCGCTATCCGTATCGCGCGCACGAATTGAATGCGGCGGCGATGGTGCTCGCGCGCGGTGCGGAAGCACTCGGCATCGACTGGAGCCCCACGCCGCTCGCCACCTTGTCGGCGCCGCGCGGCAAAGCGCATCCGTGTGTGTATCGCGGCTTTTGTGTGTCGGGCTGCGCGACCAACGCCAAGCAAAGCGCGCTCGTCACATGGATTCCGCGCGCGCTGCATGCAGGCGCCGAAATACGCGACCTCGCTATGGTCGGCCGCATCGAGACGAACGACGCAGGGCTCGCCACCGGCGTCCACTATCTTCGTGAAGGACGATGGCAATTCCAGCGCGCGAAAAACGTCGTGGTGGCCGGCTACGCAATCGAAACGCCGCGTCTGCTGTTGATGTCCGCGAATAGCCGCTTTCCCGATGGTCTCGCGAACAGCTCCGGCCTCGTCGGCAAGAACCTCATGGTGCAGGCCAATCAGGCCGTGTACGGCACCATGGATGAAGAAATCCGCTGGTACAAAGGACCGCCTTCTCTCGCGATCACCGAGCACTGGAATTACGAGGAAAAAGGCAAAGACTTCTTCGGCGGCTATGCCTATATGAGCCAGGGTCCGCTGCCTAACGCATGGTCGGCGTCGCAAAACGGACGCGGCTTGTGGGGCGATGCGCTAGCCGAGGAAATGCTGAGGTACAACCATCAGGCGGGCTTGAAGATAGTCGGCGAAATGCTGCCGCAGGAACGCAACCGTGTCACCCTCGCCGATGAAAAGGACCAATACGGACTGCCTGTTGCACGCGTCACATATTCCAATTGCGAGAACGACAAGCGGCTGATTGCGCATTCGCTCGACTTCATGGAGAAAGCACTCGCGGCGGCCGGCGGCAAAGACATATGGCGCGAAACCGACGACACGTGTCATCTGAACGGCACCGCGCGCATGGGCGATCACCCGGCCACGAGCGTTGTCAATGCGGATTGCCGCAGCTGGGACATCCGTAATCTCTGGGTTTGCGACGGCTCGGTATTTCCGACTGTTGGTGGAGTGAATCCCTCGCTGACCATTCAGGCCATCGCCTGCCGCACCGCGGACCGCATTGCCGCCCTCGCCGCGCGCGGAGAACTTTGAATCTCTCCCAGAGGGCATGGCGGTTGCTGCTAAAAGAAATCGTCAACTGATTTGCGAAGGAGAGGCACATCATGAAGCTTTACTATTCGCCGGGCGCTTGCAGTCTCGCCGATCACATTGCGATGCACGAAGCCGGCATGCATTTCGACCGCGTGCGCGTGGACCTTAAAACGAAAACGACCGAGACCGGGCAGAAGTTCGACGAAATCAATCCGAAGAGCTATGTGCCGACGCTCGAATTCGACGACGGTCAGCGGCTCACTGAAAACGTCGCGATTCTCTCGTGGGTCGCGCAACAGAAGCCCGCGCTGGCGCCGTCGGGCGAGTTAGGCGCGAATCGTCTCATCGAGATGCTGGCGTTTATTTCGACGGAGCTTCACAAGCAGTTCGGCCGCGTTTTCAAACCGACGTCGGATGCGGAAGCGAGCGCCGCGCGCGAAAAAATCGGCCAGCGTTTCCAGCTTGTTTCCACGATGCTGAAAGGCGACTACCTGTTCGGCGATCAGGCAAGCGTGGCCGATGCCTATCTGTTCACCATGCTGTTGTGGGCAAAGAAAGTCAGCATTGAGGTGCCGCAAAAACTGAAGGACTTCGACGAGCGCATGCGCTCGCGCGCTGCCGTGCAATTGGCGTTGAAGCACGAAGGAATCGAATGACGGGCGAGGCCCGGCTCAGCCACCGCGCCACACGCGCGGAATGCGCGGCGGGCGCGATGGCTTCGTTCATTGAGCCGTGAAGGTCAATCGGCGTTCGAAGCGTGTCGCGTCGATTGTCTGCAACGTGATCAAAGACGGAATGCCGACACCGCAGCCGTCATTGATTGCGCCTGATTCTCCAGCGCACTCGCGGCGGCGGCGGCTTCTTCGACGAGCGCCGCATTCTGTTGCGTGACCTGATCCATCTGACTCACGGCTTTGCCGACTTGCTCGATGCCCGCGGTTTGCTCGACCGTCGCCGACGTGATGTCCGCCATGATGGTGGCAACGCCTTGAACCGCGCCTACGATTTCAGTCATCGTATGGCCCGCCTGCGTGACGAGTTCGTTGCCGTGGCGCACGTCGTCGACGGAAGCGGAAATGAGCGCCTTGATTTCCTGCGCGGCGCTTGCGCTGCGTTGGGCGAGCGTGCGCACTTCGCCGGCCACGACGGCAAAACCACGGCCCTGCTCGCCCGCGCGCGCCGATTCGACCGCCGCGTTGAGCGCGAGAATGTTGGTCTGGAACGCGATGCTGTCGATCATGCCCGTGATCTCAGCGATCTTGTGCGAGCTTGCGGTGATCGCGGTCATGGTCTGCACGGCGCGCTGCACGACGTCGCCGCCACGCTGCGCGACATCGGCGGCGCTCGATGCGAGCGTGCTCGCCTGACGGGCGTTGTCGGCGTTCTGCTTCACCGTGGAAGTCAGTTCTTCCATGCTCGCCGCGGTTTCTTCGAGCGATGCGGACTGTTGTTCCGTGCGGCTTGACAGGTCGAGATTGCCCGCGGCGATCTCGCGCGCGCCGCCGTGAATCGCTTCGCAATTCACACGCACATGCGACACCGTGTGCGCGAGTCCGGCCTGCATGCGCGACATCGACGTGAACAGCTGGCCGATTTCGCTCCTGCTGCCTTCGGGAATAGACGTGGTCAAGTCATTGCCTGCAATCCGGTCGAGTACTTTCGATGCCTGTTGCAAGGGGCGAATCACAATGGTTCGCAAGGCAAAATGCGTGGCGACGATCAATGCCAAAGCAAGCGCGACACCCGTGACGACCATGGTGACGATCCAGCCGTATTCGCGTTCGTTCCGCGCCGCCGCGTCCTTTGCGAGCGCGCCAGCGAGGTTCTGGAACTTCTCCACGTTCGCCGAATAGACCTGGCCCGCCAGGGTAATGTCGTGATCGTTGATGGCCACATACGCATCAGTATCGCCATGCTGGAGTGCTTCGAAAGATTTTTTCAGCGTCGCGGCCAAGGCGTTGGACGCATCGACGAGTTGCTGTTTCAGCGCATCGTCCTGACCCACGAACCGGGACGACGAAGCGAAAGCACGCGTTTCGACGTCCGCGCGATCCAGCGTGCGCTGGGCGCTGCCGAGCGCGGAATCGCGCGTGGCGATATCGTTGCGCTCCTTTAGCGCCGCGTAAGCACGCGTGAGCGCGGCGCGAGTGCGCGTGCTGTCCTTATACCCGTCGTTGGCCAGAATCTCCTGAGTGGCAATCTCCTGCAATTGCTGGGCATTCTGGTTCGAGCGTCCGAGAGCGAATACACCGACCACGCCCCCAAACATGATCATCGCGGCAAAGACGATCAGCACTGCAAGTAAGCTATTTTTTACAGTCAAATTGCGCATGCTTCCGGTGTCCCATCATTGTCTATCTTCTTGTTCGATCCCCAAGTTCTTTAACGGCAAAAGAAAAGCTGACTTGAGTACCGTGGCCCGACAAACCGCGCAAGCGCCGGCCAGCATTGACCGGTGACTTCCTTACGCATCTTTACCGGCAGACGGACTGTGGCGCACAATCTCGGCGCAAGAGAAGCCGATCCGGCCTGTGTTCCTGTTTTTGGGCGCAGAGTCCAGTACGAGCTGGCCTGGCATCTTCGCGGTGGGCAACGTGCGCAGCGGCCCGGTCAAGCGAATCGCGGCGGCCGTGGGGAAGGCGCGGCCGCGATTCAATCGCTTCACCCGTAACTTGCACTGGACGCGCGACGCTCAATATTCCACGAGTATCGTGACGCGGCGATTGGCGGCGTTTGCCGCTGCGTCGTTGCCGATAACCAGCGGGAAATTATCGGCGCGACCTATTGCGGCCATTCGATGCGATTCGATGCCTTTGTCTACAAAGAAGCGCACCACGGCTCCGGCGCGCGCAGAAGACAGTTCCCAGTTGGATTCGTACTTCACTGTCGAAATGGGCAAACTGTCCGTGTGCCCTTCCACGAGAATGTTATTTTTCGCGCGCTCGCGCAGTACCCTCGCGATCTGATCGAGCACGGCGAACGACTCGGGCAAGAGACGCGCATCGCCCGAATTGAAGAGCACCTTGGCATTGATCGCGATTTCCACGCCTTGCGGCGTAGGCGAAATCGTAATGCGGCGATTGTCCTGCAACGGTTCGAGCAATGAGAGAAGCTGCTTTTTCGAAGCCTCTTTTGTATCGTCTTTCGCGTTCGGCGTGGTAGCGGCCGAATTGACGTCGACAGCTTCCTTCACCGGATGATGTTGCAGCGTCTTGATCTGAAGCTCACTGTTTTTCGCGAGTTGCAAAACATAAAGCGCGAGGAACAGCACCATTAATGTAGTGATCAGATCCGCGTACGAAATCAGCCAACGGTCCGACTGTTCGCCACTATCGTGGTCGTCGTGCCCGGTTCTGTCCGACGCGAGACGCTTGCTGCCAGAAGATGTGCTCATACATGCAAGTCCGCTATCACTATCAATTTACGCTTGGCTTTTTTCCACGCGATTAGCCGAGCAATTCGGCGGACCGTTCACGCACGTCGCCGGCCAATCGGGTTTCGATTGTATGCGGCGATTCCTTGCGAGAAATGGCGAGCAGGCCGTCGAGGTACAAGCGCCTGAAACGCAGCTCGCTGTCCACTTGCGCGCGAATCTTTCCGAATAGCGGCAAAAACACGAGGTTGGCCAATGCAAGGCCATACAGCGTGGCGACGAAAGCGACCGCGATGCCTTGCCCCAGTTGCGATGGCTCCAGCATGTGACCCGTCACCTGAATCAGTCCCAGCACCGCGCCGAGAATGCCGAATGTCGGGGCATAGCCGCCAGCCTGCTGCCAGATGCGCGCAGCCGCCATGTGATTGCGCTCGTACGCGTCCACTTCGCGTTGCAACGCATCTTCGAGCACGGCCGTCGATACGCCGTTGGCCAGCAACTCCAGGCCTCGTTTGGCAAACGGGCTAATGCCGCCGGCTTCAATCGACTCGAACACCAACATGCCGTTCAGCTTCGCCTGATCGCCCCATTCGAGCAGCACGGAGAGACTTTCGCGATCCACTTGCCGCGCCTTCACGAAAGCAAAGCGCAATAGCTTCATACCGTCATAAAAGCGCGCCCACGTGTTCTGGATCATCACCGCCCCGAGAGTACCGCCCAGAACAATGACAAACGCCTCCAGTTGAAACAGCGACGTGAAATGCCCGCCTTCGAGCGAGAAGCCCGCGACGATCGCGGCGAGGCCGAACACCGCGCCAAATACAGTCAAAAGATCCATACGTCCTCGCAATTCAGGCGTGATTACTCAGCCACAACAGGGTTCGCTTGCGCAGACTTGAGCGCTCGCACCGTGTCGATGAATCGCTGTTCGATCTCGACAATCTCGACCGGGTCGATCTTGATCTCGCGACGCATGACCCACGACACCTCTTTCTTTCTCGCTTCCGTCATGACGGATTGAAGACGCTCGTCGATCGGCTGCCCTGCCGAAGCAGACAGCAGTTTCGCGAGATCGTAGGTATCGAAAGCGCTAACCGCGTCGAACAGTGTGCGCTGATCGACGAACTCCAAATCGTCGAGCGACTTCAGCTCGCTCGCGCCACGCGCCGTGCGTCGCGTGAAATAGCTGAGCCCCTTCTGTTCGACGTAGCTGAGCACCTTCGTCTTGCGAAACGCAAAGAGGTCTTCCGCGATTTCCCCGTGTGAAAGCTTGTTGAGAATGACTTTTCTGTCGACGCCGATCAGCGCCTCCAGATCGTCCAGCTCGATCAGTTCCAGCTCTGTGCTGATGGAAACGTCGAGATCGTGATCGGCCACCTGTTGCGCGCGTTCCGTGATTCGCACCGGATCGAACGTGACGAGTTGGCGGCCCGCCGCGCCATCGCTCGCCGAATATCGTCCGGACGTGTTATTCAGCCGCTCCGAGCGGCCCGCTTCCATCGAGACGAGATTGAGCTTCTCCATGCGCTTGAGCATGGCCATGACGTGCGGGCGCGAATGACCCGCAATTGCGCCGCACTTCTTGATGACTTCGGAAAGCGGAATCGAAATCTCTTCGTTTTGCGGACGGCGCGCGCGTGCGTCGAATCTGTCGGCGACTTCGGCGCCGGCCATCAACGAAAGAACATGCGCATAGGAAAGCACGCCGGGGAGAAAGTCGGCGTGCGTATTCGTCGCGAGAATGTCGTCCTTCTTCTTGACGCGCCGGATCATCGTGCGCACGATATGGCGCAGCAGCGGCGACACGCGTTCCAGTTCTTCTTCGACAATGCCGCCCGCGACGGCCGTCAATTGGCAGAAGCTCAGCGCCTTGGCAGTGTGTGCTCGCGGCTCGGGCGGCAACAACGACGCCTCGCCGAAGAATTCGCCCTTGCCGAGCGTGGCGAGAACAACTTTCTTCTCATCGCACTGGGTTGAGATTTCGACCTTGCCGTCGGCAATGACGTAGATGACCGCGTCGGCCACGAAGCCTTCCGAATAGATGACTTCTCCCGGCGCCGCCGTGCGCGTCCATGGCGAGCGTTGCTGATTCACGATGAGTACCCCCGATGAGCTTTTTGGTCCAGCGCGTGCCGTTGTTCAAGCACGAGTCAGTTCGACGGTCTGACTTGTTTCATTGATTGGATAACGACAAGCCCTTCCCAATCTTTAATACAGGGAAATGTTCAGGGAATTGCGCAAACGTTTGCTAGACGTGAGGCTGCGGCAATATGGGCACTATGCTTTTCAACGCCTTACACGCGTCATGCAATGCGCTGACGTCGAGCCGCTTTAATGGTTTGGCGTTTGCCCGTCCGTCTTCGCCGTAATCGAATCATTGGGTGGTCGCGAGTGGATGGCTTCGGCAGAGTTCTGGCCGGATGTCTCGACGCGTCCCTGTCGCGCTGCTGTTGCAGAAGGTGCACCCATCGAACAGGCTGTCCAGCAATGGAATGCACTCGAAAGAGAGGAAGAGACGGCACGACTACTATCGCTGCAAGAAAGGATGACAAGCGCATCCGCAGGGCGGCAGACAGCCGGCTCTCGAGCAGTCTGATCTACAACCAGCACAGGATAGGGGATCTGCGACTGATCGCTCAGCATCAACTCCGTTGTCTCGTTCCAAGTTGGAAGCGCATCACTCAGTTCACTTTCAAAAAGTTTCCCTGTCAATTTGGCTTTCCAGCTCACGTAGCACTCGACGCACATATCAGGAACGAATGCGCGATCATCCGACTGGAGCCCGGTGAGATTAGCAGGCGGAGCAACCGGGACATTGCCAAGTACCGAGTTGGTGAGCCACACGCCTAGTTCAGCGTCGCTGATCGGCTGCCACCACGCACCGTTAGTCGAGATCTTCGCTGAATGTGACGAAACCGCACCATTTGCGGCGTATTGGTAATCGACTGCGAGTACACGAGCAAGTCCACCAATTAACGTACTTGCCGGTTCGCTATACTGGAAATGCTTTACGCGCCCACGCTCATCGTACGCGATACTCGCCTGACCGCTATTACCCGCTATCTGCGTCGCGCGGTTCTCGGCGTTGCGTTCGAGGGTCCGCATTGCCCAACCCGATACGGCGTCCTGCGTCGTCGCGATATCGCCACGCGCGTCATACGTGTACGTCCAGTCTTCGGTCGTCGCACCATTCCGGACGACAGTAGCAGACAGAAGACGGCCCGCCGGATCGTAGCGCGCCCCGACGGTCGTCTGATCGGCCGCCGCAACCGCCTGCATTCCCTGTTCGCCCGTCAGGTCGGTTGTCTGCCACTCTGCGTAGCCGGTGACGTTACCTCCTGTGTCGTAAACGAACGCCCTGATCTTCCCAGGTGTCGCGACCAGATGCGGGCGCAGTGAATTGCTGTCACTGTACTCAATGGTCGTTACTGTCTTGCGGCCAGCAACAGTTGCAAATGCTTTCGTTGGCCGATTGGCGCTGTCCCACGTGTATTGTGTATTGCCATCCGGGGTTGTTCTCTGCTTCAGGTTCCCCGATGTATCCCATGTGCGTGACACCGTGCCACCGGGAGTATCAATAGAGCCGGGACGCGACGTATCGCCAACATTAAACGAGTATGTGGTGTTGCCAGCCAGGTTGCCGACCGTTGTTGTGCTCGAGCCGTAACTCAGTGAAACATTACGCGCCGTGTCGGGATGAGTGACGGAGATCGCACGTCCATTGGAATCGTAGGTCCGTGTCCTTGCCCGCATGCAGCAGCACGACCTTGTCAGCGAACGTCATCGCTTCGATCTGGTCGTGCGTGACATACACCACGCTCGCCTTCGCGAACTGCTTGTAGAACCGCGCGATTTCGATGCGGGTCTGGCCGCGCGGTGTTGCGTCGAGATTGGAATGCGGTTAGTCGAGGAGAAACACGCCCACTCGCTTACGATGGCCCGGTCAATCGCCACCCGCTGACGCTGGCCGCCCGACAGTGCCGATGCGATGTTTCATCGCCGGCAAAACTCGTGGTCCGCGCCTCGACGGGCGCACCCCGCGCATGCTAAAACGCGCGAAAACGCGCGGCCAAACTTTCGCTCTGCTTTCAACACAGCCAGGACTTTCCCGAAGCCGCGCTGTTCGACGCTGCGCTGCACCACTGCCCTGCGAGCCTTACCGCATAAGCGTTTTCGCCTGATCCGACACGGCGGCTCCGTCCTTTCTTCGTCAACAGCGTTGCTTGACTCGCCTCCTCGCGCCTGCTGTACTAAATCAACCAAAGTGATTTAGGCGCTCGACTCCGACCCGGAGTTCGCGCCCATGCATCAGCCGCAGTGCAGAACGTCGTTGCCAATCACCGGAGGAGCGTCCCATGAATCTGAATTCCCGCAGGCTTCCTGTCGCCAGGAAAATCGTGTCGATGTGCGTCGCGGCATCGGCGGTATGGTGTGCGAGCGCGAGCCAGGCGGCCGACCAGCCGGTCGTCGGCCTCATCACGAAGACCGACACCAATCCGTTCTTCGTGAAGATGAAGCAAGGCGCCGAAGCGGCCGCGTCAAAAGACGGCGCGAAGCTGATGACGGCCGCCGGCAAGTTCGACGGCGACAACGCGAGCCAGGTCACCGCGATCGAAAACATGATGACGGCCGGCGCGAAAGCGATTCTGATCACGCCGAGCGACACGAAGGCGATCGTGCCGAGCATCAAGAAAGCGCGTGCCGCCGGCGTGATGGTTGTTGCGCTCGACACGCCGACCGATCCGCAGGACGCCACCGACGCGCTCTTCGCCACCGACAACTTCAAAGCCGGCGTGCTGATCGGCAAATACGCGAAGGCCGCGCTGAGCGGCAAGCCCGCGAAGATCGCCACGCTCGATCTCGCGCCCGGCGTCTCGGTCGGCGTGCTGCGTCATAACGGCTTCCTGGAAGGCTTCGGCGTGAAGGAAGGCGATCCGTCCATCGTATGCAGCCAGGACACGCGCGGCGATCAGGCGAAGGGCCAGACGGCAATGGAAAACTGCTTGCAGAAATCGCCGGACATCAACGTGGTTTACACGATCAACGAACCAGCGGCGGCGGGTGCCTATCGCGCGCTCAAAGCTGCGGGCAAGGATAAAAGCGTGATGATCGTGTCCATCGACGGCGGCTGCGAAGGCGTGCGCAACGTGAAGGCCGGGGCAATCGCCGCGACCTCGCAGCAGTATCCGTTGAAGATGGCCGCGCTCGGCGTGACGGCGGGCGTCGACTACGCGAAGACCGGCAAGAAGGTCTCCGGCTATCAGGACACGGGCGTGACGCTGATCACCGACAAGCCGATGTCCGGCGTCGACAGCAAGGACACCCGATTCGGTCTCGACAACTGCTGGGGCAACAAGTAACGCCGGTTATAACGTGTATTGAGCGGCGGCCCGCGTCGGGCCGCCGCATGATCTGCCGCGTGGCGCCTGCCACGTTCATGTATCGAGGGAATTCATCATGTCGACTCCTTCCGCGCCCGCGGGCCAACCGCGCCATCTCTCCGACCGCTTGCCCTCGCTTGCCGAGATCGGGCCGCTCATTGCACTCCTCCTGGCCTGCGCATTTTTCATCTCGCAGAGCACGCGCTTTCTGTCGTTCCAGAATCTCTCGCTGATCCTGCAACAGACCATGGTCGTCGCGGTCATCGCAATCGGCCAGACGCTGATCGTGCTGACGGGCGGCATCGATCTTTCATGCGGCATGGTGATGGCCTTCGGCTCGATCATCATGACCAAGTTCGCGGTCACGCTCGGCCTGCCGCCCATCGTCGCGATTCTCTGCGGCATCGGCGCGAGCATGTTGTTCGGCATGCTAAATGGTGTGCTGATCACGCGCATCAAATTGCCCGCATTCATCGTCACGCTCGGCACGCTGAACATTGCGTTCGCGCTCACGCAGATCTATTCGAATGCGGAAAGCGTGTCGAATCTGCCCGACGCGATCATGTTCTTCGGCAACACGTTCAAGCTCGGTCCCGCCGATGTCACCTACGGCACCGTACTCACCCTGCTCATGTATCTGGCCACATGGTTCGTGTTGCGCGACACGGTTCCCGGCCGGCATCTGTATGCGCTCGGCAATAACGCGGAGGCCGCGCGGCTCATGGGTTTGTCGTCGCAGAAGATCCTGTTGACCGTGTATACGCTGGCCGGCGCGATCTACGGCATTGCGGCCTTGTTGTCCGTATCGCGTACCGGCGTGGGCGATCCGCAAGCGGGGCAAACGGAAAACCTCGACAGCATCACCGCCGTGGTGCTGGGCGGCACGAGTCTTTTCGGCGGACGCGGCTCGATTTCCGGGACGCTGCTCGGCGCGCTGATTGTCGGCGTGTTTCGCAATGGCCTCACCCTGATCGGCGTTTCTTCGGTGTACCAGGTATTGATCACCGGCATGCTGGTGATTCTCGCCGTCGCCGCGGATAAACTTTCGCATCGCCGTGGTTAAGCGCGCCTGAACCCGCAAATCGCACACATCTTGCATGAGGCCCGTCATGTCGACACCTACTTCCGCTTCTGCCGCGATGCCCGTTCTGCAGGCGCGCGGACTCATCAAACGTTATGGCAACGTGACCGCGCTCGACGGTTGCGATTTCGAAGTGCTGCCCGGCGAGATTCTCGCCGTGATCGGCGACAACGGCGCGGGGAAATCGTCGTTGATCAAGGCGCTGTCCGGCGCGACCGTGCCGGACGAAGGCGAGATTCTCCTCGACGGCAAGCCCGTCAAATTCCGCAGCCCGCTCGATGCGCGCGCGCAAGGCATCGAAACCGTGTACCAGGAACTCGCGGTCGCGCCGGCCATGAGCATCGCGGAAAATCTTTTTCTCGCTCGGGAATTGCTGAAGCCCGGCTGGCGCGGTTCGATCTTCAAGATGATCGACAAACGCCGCATGCTCGAAGAAGCGACCGCGCATATGAAGGGCCTGCAAATCGGCATCCGTTCGATGCGTCAGGCGGTCGAAACGCTTTCCGGCGGTCAGCGCCAGGGCGTTGCGGTGGCGCGCAGCGCGGCGTTCGCGCGGCACGTGGTGATTCTCGACGAGCCGACCGCCGCGCTCGGCGTGAAGGAAGGCAACATGGTGCTCGAACTGATTCGCCGGGTGCGCGATCGCGGACTGCCGGTGATTCTCATCAGCCACAACATGCCGCACGTATTCGAGGTCGCCGACCGCATTCATATTCAGCGGCTTGGCCGGCGCGCCGCGCTCGTCAATACGAAAGACGTGCATATGTCGGAGGCGGTCGCGATCATGACCGGCGCAAAAGAAGCCGACGTCAAGGCGATTGCATGACGCAGGCTTCCTTCTGAGCGGGGTCACGACGATGGACATCACCGGCGCCCGCTCGCCTCTCAAACGCACGGTCGGCTCGAACCAGGTCGGCATGCGGCAGTTCAACGAGCGCATCGTGTTGCAGACCATCCGCCTGCATGGGCCGCTGCCAAAGGCCGACGTGGGCCGCCTGACGCGTCTTTCGATGCAGACGGTCTCGATGATCGTGGATCGTCTGATCGACGACGGGCTACTCGAAAAGCAGGCGCGTGTACGCGGCAAGATCGGCCAACCCTCTGTGCCGATCGCGTTGCGCGCGGACGGCGCGTACACGATCGGCATCAAGGTCGGCCGTCGCAGCCTCGACGTACTGGCCATGGATTTCGCAGGCCGCGTCGTGTGCCGCGATGTATTCGAGTATCCGTACCCCGATCCGCACACGCTGTTTCCCGCGCTCGAAAGCAGGCTCGCGCGCGTCAATCAGACACTCGGCGCGAACGCGAACAAGGTCGTGGGCGTCGGTGTCGCGGCGCCGTTGTGGCTCGGCGGATGGCGCGACTTTCTCGGCGCTCCGCCCGACGCGCTGGATGCATGGAACGAGATCGACCTGCGCTCGCGCATCGCGACCATGACCGGGCTGCCGGTCGAATTCGCGAAGGACACCACGGCCGCCTGCGCCGCCGAACTCGTGATGGGTCAAGGACGCGGCATCCATAACTTTCTGTATCTGTTCGTGGGCACTTTTGTCGGCGGCGGACTGGTGATCGACGGCCGTCTGCATGGCGGCCCGCACGACAACGCCGGTGCGGTCGGTTCGATTCCGCTGCGTGAGGGCGGCGCGCGCAAGCCCGCGCGGCAACTGCTGCACGCGGCCTCGGGCTTCGTGCTCGAACGGTTGCTGAGCGATGCGGGCAAACCGGCTGCCGCCGCGCACGACCATCGAGCGTTATCGCCGGAGATGTGGCGGCATACGGAGCAGTGGCTCGACAGCGCGTGTCCCGCGATTGCCAGCGCGCTCACCAATGCGGCGGCGTTGCTCGACCTCGAAGCCGTGGTGATCGACGGCGAACTCGACCGGCAAGTGGTGCGTGAAATCATTCGACGCACGGAGCGCGTACTCGATCGCTACGAATGGGAAGGGATGGTGCGCCCACAACTACTTGAAGGCGCGATAGGCGCCGACGCGCGCGCCATGGGCGGCGCGATTCTGCCGCTCTATGCGCACTTCGCGCCGGTGCACGAACTGTTTCTCAAACCGGCGACCGAGCCTTATTGATTCGCGACGGCGACCTTCGTTGCCGTTGCGGTTTTAGCGGGCGGCGTGTCGAGCAAGGGCTGCAACGCGGGGGCCATTGTCTTCAGCAATTGCACCGACAGCGCGCTGGTGAATTCGTAGTGAGCGGCATACGGCTCGTGCACCCACGCGGTCAGCGTGCCGTAGAAGCGATCGCCGATAGCAAACACGAACGTCGCGCTGCGGTTCACCTTGCGCGACTCGATCAGCCGCGCGCCCTTCGCGAACACGTTAAAGCGCTGATCGCCCGTGCCGGTCTTGCCGTAGACGTCGAGCGTGCGGCCGTCCGGGAACGTCATGCCTTGCGCCAGGCGGCGTGCGGTGCCGCCTGTCACGACATCGCGCAACATGCCTTTGACAAGACCCGCGATTTCCGGCGAAACCTGCCGTTGCGGCGCGATGGCCGCGCGCTGGAAATGCGTTTCGTAGGGCGTGTCTTTCGCGAAGTCGAGTTGCGTGAGGCTTTCGGTCGGCACCTTGTTGCCGTCGCTCGCAATCACGCCGATCAGTTGCGCGAGCGCGGCGGGCCTGTCGCCCGATGCACCGATTGCCGCCGCATAGGAAGGCGTGAGCGTCGCGAATGGATAGCCGAGTGCCTGCCACGATTTGCCGATCGCGTCGTAGGCTCGCAATTCGACCATGCGTTTGATGCGGCGATCCTGCGTGGCGTGATAGCGCGTCTTGAAGAGCCACGAATACGTCGACAGACGCACGTCGCGGCTCGCGCTCTGAATCTCGTTGAGCGTGGCGTCGGGATGCTCGCGCAAATAGTTGAGCGTCCACAGTTCGAGCGGATGCACGCTCGCGATATAACCGCGGTCGTTCAGATTGAAGCGGTCGATGCCGTATTTGTTGTAGAGATTCTCAAGATCTTCGTCGTCGAGTATGGATGCAGCCGGCGTGTTCTTCAGCGCGGCGCGCATCTTCGCGTTAAACCACGCGTTGGACTCGTCCGGCGCAACGCTACGCAAAACGGTCGCGACTTTCGGCGGCGATTTGCGCACGCCGAGCAGCAACAGCGTGAGCGCCTGGTCACGCGTCTTGCCGTGATACTTCGTGTAGAAGCGATTCATGTACACGCGGCTTTCCTGATCGGCAAAACGCGTCAGGTACATCTTGCGGATCGCCGGATCGCCGAGCCATTGCGACGAAGCTCCGGTGGTTTGCACCATCTCGTAGTGCACGATGTCGCGCATCAGCCGCACGAACACCAGGTTCACCGAGTGCTGGAACGCGCGGCGCACCGTGAGAATGCGGCTATTGTCGTCGGATTCGAAATTGTTGAAGGTCTGCGCGCCGCCGCCCGTATAGAACGTTTCACCCGGATTCGCCGAGTATTTGCGCTCCACGGCTGCGTCGAGCATGGGCTGCAACGAATGGTCGCGTGTATGCAGCAGATAGTCGAGCGCCCAGCGCGTCAATTGATCGTTCGGATCGGGTTTGATCGCTTTGAGTTCCGCCGTGCTGAGCGTCGCATAACGCGCGTGCAACTGCGACACGATCTGCAAATACGTGACCACGGTACGCAGTTTCGCAGTCGAACCGAGATTCAGCCGCGCGCCCGAATTAATGTCGAACGGCTGATTCACACTGTCCGTTTGCACGCGCACGAGATTCGCGCCGTCGCGTCGCTCGAATAGCGTGAAGCTGTAGGCGATTTTCGACGGGTCGTCGGTCGCGCGCAGCATTTCAAAGCCGACGAGACCCGCAGCCTTCGCGCCGTCGCGTGTCGCGGCAGCGGCAAGCCGTTCGCTCACGGCCTGCTGAACCGCGTTGTTGAGCGTGCCCGTGGCCTTCAAATCCAGCCGGTCGAGTTCGTAGAAGCTCGGAATGCCGAGGGTCGCCAGCAGGTTCGAGCGCATCGACGTCACGGCCTTGCGCGACACGAACGAAGCCGCGTTTTCAGCGGGCTTCGTGGCCCGATGCAATTGCACTTGAGCGGCGAGCGCCGCGTCGCGCAACGCCACGGAGATCACGCCGCCGTTCGCGAGCAGCCGCAGATAGCTGTCGGTCAGCCGTTCGAGATCGGGATAGCCGCGATGCAGGAAGTACGAAGGCGCGCGTTGCGCGATCATCAGCGAGAGCACCTCGCGGAAAGCCGCGCCCTGCTCCGGGAGATTTTCTTCGGTGGAAGGCGCATTGAGGATGCGGTTCACCTCGCTGAAATCCCGCCCGTACCACGCGGCGAGACCGTCGCCCATGCCGTTGATTTCGCCGACGCCGGGTTGCGCGGCAAGCGGCACCGAATTCAGATAATGCACGACGATCTGCCGACGCGCGGGCATCGTTTGCGGGCCGTTCAGATAGGCGCGAACCGAAGCCGATGCGATCTGCCGCAGCTTCTCCGGCGGCGTCGCGGTGCGGCCGCCCGCCGAGTGGCGGAATTTTTCGATCTGCGTGGCGAGCGTGCTGCCGCCGGGCGTCGCCTGATGATGGTTGAACACGCGCGCGCCCTGGTCGGCGAGGGCGCGGCTAAAGCGTCCCCAGTCGATGGCCGGGTTGCGGTTCGGCTGATTCGGATCGAGCAGATAACGGTCTTCGATAAAGAGCAGCGAATTGACGACGAGCGGCGGAATCGCCTCGAAACTGTCATACACGCGCCCCGGAAAAGTCCCGCCAAAAAGCGGCGCGCCGGTGCCGTCGAAGAGCTGCAAGCCGGCTTGGTCTTTCTCGGCGTAAGGCAGGAAAAGGCTTCTGTCCGCAAGCGCGAGCATGCGTTCCGAATCGCGCGCCTGCGCGGTGATTTCAAAGCCGCGTTGCAGCAGA
Source organism: Paraburkholderia sp. MPAMCS5 (assembly GCF_036016995.1). Taxonomy (NCBI): domain Bacteria; kingdom Pseudomonadati; phylum Pseudomonadota; class Betaproteobacteria; order Burkholderiales; family Burkholderiaceae; genus Paraburkholderia; species Paraburkholderia sp. MPAMCS5. Next base: position 553,554 of record NZ_JAYXBK010000001.1, on the reverse strand, counting down.
CGTTGCTGGAAAGACGGCAGCAACGCATAGCCGAGACGCGTGTCGTAAGGACCTTTGTCCGCCTCGGGAAAACGAATGGAATGGCTTGGACCTTCGTCGACGGAAAAACCCACGTCGCGGGTCAATTCGGAGAGGTAATGCGCCTGAAGCCGCGAGGTTTCTATTTCCAGCTGGCAAAGCCGTACCAGCCACGCCAGGCCAAGCAGCAACGCCGCCACCAGCGCCCATTTGAACCATTTGCGCACCGACGTGGCGCTGGTCGCGCGAAGCGGAACCCGAACCGATGGCCGATTCATACCTGCTCTCCCCGGACGGGTGCCAGCTCTGAATCAGACACCCTTTAATCAGTGTAGCGCGAACGCAGACGCTCAATTGGTTCGGATTTACCCCCAAGTGTCACCGCTACAACACTGTTCGGAAGCGCATAGCAAAGTGCGAATTGCCGTGCGATATTCGACGTCTTCGCGCGACGGCGAAAAACACTCGCTCAGGCAGCTTTTCGCTTCGTGACGGCCCGCGCGGCTTTCTGTTTTGACGCGCGCATCGGCTTTCGCGCGCCCTGCACTTTCTCTTCTTCTCGCAGTAATTCCACGAACCGCCCGGCCGGCGGCGACAACACGCCGCCTTTGCGCGTCACGATGCCGAAAGTTTGCGACGGCGACTTCAGTTTGACCGGCACGACACGCAGCATTTTTTGCCGAACGAACAATTCAGCGATCGCAGTCGGCAACAACGACACAAGATCGGCGCTGCTTTGCAATAGGGCGACCGTGACGAACGTCGATGCGGTGGAAATCGGGTTATCCGGCATGGCGAGCCCGGCGAGATCCATTTCGCGCTCCAGCAGCGCGTGCAATGGCATATGCGACGGATACACGACCCAACGATGATCCGCCAGATCGCCCAGCTTCACCTCCTTCCTCGGCAACGGCGGATGGCCATAACCCACCACGACCGAAAGCGGCTCGTCCGCGAGCGGACGGTACTGGTATTTCGACGGATCGGCGGCCACCGCCGCGCGGCCGATCACCAGGTCGAGCCGGCCCTCGTCGAGTTGCGCCAGCATGCGCGCGCTGGTGTCTTCGACGACTTCGATCGACAGGTTCGGCTGCCCCGCATGCAACCGGTTGATGGCCGGCACCACGCACTCCGGTATTGCGCCCATGATCGCGCCCACGGCGAGACGCCCGCCGCGCCCCGAGCGTATTTCAGCGACGTCCTGACATAGCGCGGTGAGATCGGTGGCCACGACACGCGCGTAGCGAATCACGCAATGGCCGAGCTGATTCGGAATCATGCCGCTTTTCGAGCGCTCGAAAAGCGGCGCCTCGAACATCGATTCGAGTTCCTGCAAGGCCTTGCTCGCAGCCGATTGCGTCATCGACATGATGCCCGCCGATTTGTGCAGCGACTTCTGGTCGTCGAGCGCGATCAGGAGTTGCAACTGCTTCATGCGCAGCTTGCCGAGCAGGATGTTCAACGTGTCTTTCATGAGAGCCGCAGTGAGTCGTAAAAGCGATCACAGGATGGAAACAATTCAATATACCTGCGAGCCGTGCAGCCGTATAGTCGGCAACCGGAGACACTCGAACCGCCCCACTTCTTCCAGAGCCGCACACCATGACTCAAGCGATCAAAGCCACCGCGTTGCGCGGCGTATTCCCCGTTGCGCCGACCATTTTCGACGAAGCCGGCCAGCTCGACCTTGAAGGCCAGAAGCGCTGTATCGACTTCATGATCGACGCGGGTTCGAACGGCCTGTGCATTCTCGCGAACTTCTCGGAACAGTTCGCGCTCTCCGACGAAGAGCGCGACACGCTGATGCACGTCGTGCTCGATCACGTCGCGGGCCGCGTGCCGGTGATCGTCACGACCACGCACTTCAGCTCGTATCAATGCGCGCAACGCAGCCGCCGCGCGCAAATCGCGGGCGCCGCGATGGTCATGGTCATGCCGCCGTATCACGGCGCGACGATCCGCATCGGCGAGCGCGGCATTGCCGAGTTCTATCGCACTGTGTCCGATGCAATCGACATTCCGATCATGATTCAGGACGCGCCGGTCAGCGGCACGCCGTTGTCCGCGCCATTTCTCGCGCGCATGGCTCGCGAGATCGAACAGGTGTCGTACTTCAAGATCGAAGTGCCGCAAGCCGCGAACAAGCTGCGCGAATTGATCGAACTGGGCGGCGATGCGATTGTCGGTCCGTGGGACGGCGAAGAAGCCATCACGCTGATGGCCGATCTCGATGCGGGCGCAACGGGTTCGATGACAGGCGGCGGTTACGCCGACGGCATCCGTCTGATTATCGACGCCTATGCGGCCGGCGACACCGAAGCCGCCGCCGCTCATTATCAGAAGTGGCTGCCGCTCATCAACTACGAGAACCGCCAGGGCGGTCTCGCGTCGTGCAAGGCGTTAATGAAGGCAGGCGGCGTGATCCGCTCGGACGCGGTGCGCCACCCGTTGCCCGCGATGCATCCGGCCACGCGCGAAGGCTTGCTGAAAGTCGCGCGCCGGCTCGATCCGCTGGTGTTGCGCTGGGCACGATAGTCCGCATACGCCACACGCGGCTAGACGCGCGCGCGCGATTGCCGCTACCCTAGCCGCTATGCAAAGTTTTTACGAAGCCACTGTCGCACGCTCGTCCGCTTATGCGCCGCTCGCCGGGCGGCGCGGTGTCGACGTGTGCATCATCGGCGGCGGGCTCGCGGGGTTGTCGGCGGCGTTGGGGCTCGCCGAGCGCGGCGTCGCCGAAGTCGCCGTGCTCGAAGCGCGGCAAGTCGGCTTCGGCGCGTCCGGGCGCAACGGCGGCTTCGTGTTCGGCGGCTACAGCCTCGATTGCGCCGACCTGCTGAAAACGCTCGGCGCCGTCCGTGCGCGCGAGCTTTATACGCTCACTACCGTCGCCGTCGATCTGATGCGCAGCCGCATTGCGCGCTATCGGATAGATTGCGATGTCACCGACGCCGGCGTGATTCTCGCGAACTGGTTCGACGACCCCACGCGGCTCGACGCGCAGCGGCGTCTGATGCGCGATTCGTTCGGCGTCGATTGGGAACCGGTGACGGCTGACCAACTCGCCTCGCAATTGCACACGCGCCGTTATCACGGCGGCCTCTTCGAGCGCAACGCATTTCACTTTCATCCGCTGAAATATGTGCTTGGCGTAGCGAATGCGGCGTCCAGAGCCGGCGTGCAGATTCACGAGCAATCACCCGTCGTACGTTTGCAGCGCGACGGCGCCGGCTTCGTCGTGCACACGCTGCAAGGCGCGATCGAGGCGCGGCACGTCGTGATGGCGGGCGGCGGCTATGCACGCAACGTCTATGCGAAAGTCGAGCGCGCGGTGCTGCCCATCGCGACGTACGTGATGGCGACCGAGCCGCTCGGCGCGCGTCTGCAAGACGCGATCGGCACGCGCGCGGCCATCTACGACACGCGCTTCGCCTTCGACTATTACCGGCCGCTGCCCGACACCCGCATTCTGTGGGGCGGACGCATTTCGGTGCGCGACCGCGCGCCGGAAGTCATCGCGCGGCTCCTGCGACGCGATCTGGTGAAGGTCTATCCGCAATTGCACGACGTGCAAGTCGACTATGCGTGGGGCGGACTCATGAGTTACGCGCGTCACAAGATGCCGCAAATCGGCCGCAGCGCGGACGGCGTGTGGCACGCGGTCGGCTTCGGCGGACACGGCATGGCGCCGACCACGGTGTCCGGCGAATTGCTGGCCGCGGCGATCGCGGGCGAGCGTCCGGTGCCCGAAGCGTTCGCGGCATTCGGCCTCGCGCCCGCCTATGGCGCGCTCGGCCTCGCCGCCGCCCAGTTGACCTATACCGCGATGCAAACGCGCGACGCCCTCGCCGCGCGCCGCCGACGAGTTCACGGCAGCGTGGGATAGCCGTCTCGCGCGCGTCACGCCAAACGTCGCGACGCAAGAACGCCGCACGGCTCTTTTGCGCCAAGAACCCGCGCCGGAGGCGGTTTTCGCCATGCTAAAATGCGCCGTCACTGCCGCTCGATTACACAATGAAAAAGGGAAGCAAGGCCGCCGAGCCCGATACCAACGGCATCCCGTCCGAGGCACCGCTTAAGGACGCCAAGCGTAGCGACGCCCGTCGCAAGTACGACCCCGAACAGACAAAGCGCAACATTCTCGACGTCGCGACCCAGGAGTTCTCCGCGATGGGGCTGACGGGCGCGCGCGTCGACGCGATCGCGGAACGCACGAACACCACGAAGCGCATGCTGTACTACTACTTCGGCAGCAAGGAAGGGTTGTACCAGGCGGTGCTCGAAAAGGTGTATGGCGACATTCGCGCGCTCGAACAGGATCTGCATGTCAGCGAACTCGATCCGGTCGAGGGCATGCGCGCGCTCGTCGAATTCACGTTCGACTATCACGACCGCCAGCGCGATTTCGTGCGCCTCGTGACGATCGAAAACATCAACGGCGCGAAATATGTGGAGCAGGCCAAGAGCTTCAAGGGCCGCAACGTCACCGTCATTCATACCATTGAAGATCTGCTCGCACGCGGTGTCGCGGCCGGCAAGTTTCGCAACGACCTGGACCCGATCGACCTGCATCTGCTGATCAGCTCGCTGTGCTTTCATCGCGTCGCGAATCGCCATACGTTCGGCACGGCGTTTGGGCGCGACCCGTCGCATCCGCGGCTGCGCGCGCGTCATCGCGCGATGATCGTCGACGCCGTGCTGCGTTTCGTGCGCAAGGAAGGCTGAAGCGCCACGTGTGGCTGCACATGCAAAAAGGGACGTGGCCTGCGCCACGTCCCTTTTTTTATGCCTTGAAACAAGCAGTCAAACAAGCACTCAATCCACCAGCACGATCCGCTTGATATCGCCGACGATAAAAATGTACGACAGCGCGCCGATCAACGCGACTACGCCGATGAACACCAGCGCGCCGACAAACGAACCCGTCGCCGCCACGATGAAGCCCACCACGAGCGGCGTCACGATGCCGGCCAGATTCGCCGCGAAGTTGAAGATGCCGCCGGTCACGCCGAGCAGGCCTTCCGGTGCGATGTCCGACACGAGCGTCCAGCCCAACGCAGCCATGCCTTGCGCGAAGAACGCCACCGACAGAATCGCGATCACCGCGACGTTGCTCTCGACATAGTTGGCAAGAATGATCGTCGACGCGAGCAGCAGGCCGGCGATGATCGGCAGCTTGCGCGCAACGTTGGCCGACTTGCCGCGACGCAGCAGCCAGTCGGAGAAGATCCCGCCGAACATCACGCCGATCGACGCCGCGATGAACGGCATGATCGCGAAGAAGCCGATCTTCAGCCACGCCATATGACGTTCGGTGGCGAGATACGTCGGGAACCACGTGAGGAAGAACACGAGCGTCGAGTTGCCCGCGAACTGGCCGAGACAGATGCCGGTCAGCTGGCGATGCTTGAGCAGGCGTCCAATGGTGCGCCATTCGAAGCCGCTCTTCGCGGGCGCACCCGCGGCAGCCGCGTCCTTATGCCGGTGCGTCAGACCGCCGCCCGCTTCGATATAGTCGAGTTCGGCCTGATTCGCCGACGGATGATCGCGCGGTTCGCGATAAAACAACCACCAGACGATGCCGAACACGATGCCCACGCCGCCCACCACATAAAACAGCGAACGCCAGCCGAACGCGCCCATGAGCATGAACAGGAACGGGCTGAAGAACGCGAGGCCGATATATTCGCCCACGGTGTACGTGCCCGTCGCCATCGCGCGTTCGCTTTGCGGGAACCACGTCGCGACCACGCGGCTATTGGTCGGGAAACACGGCGCTTCGGAAACGCCCAGGCCGAGCCGGAACACGAACAACCCGGAGATGCCGTGCACGAGTCCTTGCGCGAGCGTGCAGAGGGACCAGAAGGTCATCGAAAGGAAATACGTGAGCTTGCTGCCGAACCGGTCGAGAAAGAGGCCGCCCGGAATCTGCGAAGCCACGTAGCTCCACGAAAACACGGAGAACAGAAGACCCATCAACGCGGCGTTGATGCCCAGTTCCTTGGTCAGCTGCGGCGCGGCAATGCCGAGCACCGTGCGGTCCAGGTAGTTAATCATCGTGCCGACAGCGAGCAGCCCGAGTATCTGATAGCGGGCGTTCGAGCGGCGCGCGGTGCTTGCCGTTGCGCCGGCCTGACGCGTGGCGTCGGCCGGACTGGATTGAATAGGTTGCGGCATGTCGTTTTAGTCTCCTAACTGGTCATCTATCCGTCATTTACCGGCTTGCGCTACCGGTTAGCGTTGCAACAAAGACTGAAAATGGGTGTAGACGCGTTCGGCGTCGGGTTCCAGTCCCGTGAAGATGCGCATGGCGTCGACCGCTTGATACACCGCCATGCCGCCGCCGCTCAGCGTGCGGCAGCCGAGCGCCTCGGCCGCTTGCAGCAGCGCGGTGCGAATCGGGAAATAAACGATGTCGGCGACCCACAGATCGCGATGCAGCAATTCGGCCGGCAGCGGCAGGCCGGGCAGTTTCGCCATGCCGGTCGGCGTCGCGTGAATCAGGCCGTTGGCGGCGGCGAGCGTTTCGCCAAGCGATGTCCCGGCGCTCACCGTGCGGTCGGCAAAGCGTTTCTGCAATTCCTCGGCGAGCGACGCGGCGCGCGCGGCGTCCACGTCGAACAGCGTGAGCGTTTGCGCGCCCATCGCCAGCGCCGCATGCGCGACCGCCGCGCCCGCGCCGCCCGCGCCCAGTTGCACCACGCGTTCAAGCGACACGTCCGGCAAGCCGCGCTGGAAAGCGCGCGCGAAACCCGACCAGTCCGTGTTGTGACCGATGCGTTTGCCGTCCTTGAAGAGCACGGTGTTGACCGCGCCGAGCGCGCGGGCATCGTCGGACAATTCGTCGAGCAGCGGAATCACCGCCTGCTTGCACGGATACGTGATGTTCAAACCGTTGAAGCCCATGCGTTCCGCGGCGACGAGCAGGTCGGGCAGCGCGTTGACGTCAAGCTTCAGTGCTTCGAGATCGATGCGCCGATACACGTAGTGCAAGCCGAGCTTGCTGCCCTCTTCCTCGTGCATCGCGGGACTCAGCGAGCCGCCGATGCCCGCGCCGATCAGACCGACGAGATACGAATTGGCGCTTGCCTGCGCGCTAGTCTTTGCATTCATGTTTGCACCCGTTTGTGCCTTTGCTTCCACATTCATTGGCGTGCTCATTTCGCCGCCCTATTCTTAAGGATGGTGGCCATCCGTTCGAGCGCGAGCACATAGCCCTGCGTGCCGCAACCGACGATGATCGCCTCGGCCACCGCCGACACATACGAGTGGTGGCGGAACGCTTCACGGCGATGCACGTTTGAAATATGCACTTCGATCACGGGCTTATCGATTGCGCTCAGCGCATCGGCGATCGCGACCGACGTGTGCGTAAACGCCGCTGGATTGATCACGATGCCGTCCACCTTCAGGCGTGCCGCGTGCAACCAGTCGATCAATTGATGCTCGGCGTTGGATTGGCAGAATTCGATTGAAAGGTCGAGGCGCTCGCCCGCGTCGCTGCAAAGTCTCGCGACGTCGTCGAGGGTTTCCGAACCGTAGATGGCGGGCTCGCGCGTGCCGAGCAGGTTGAGATTCGGTCCATTGAGGACCAGTACTGATGCGAAGCTCATGAGATAGGCTCCTGTCGTCAACGACAAGCAGTTGCAGAAAAAAGACCTGAAGCGTTCGACCCGATGCACGGAACACTTCTCAACGTATGGCGAAGTGTGCGCGCATTGACGGCTCCCGTCATTCGGGGTTTATACGAATTTGTACCATCTAGTTAGTTTGTATAGACTGTCGAAAATTACGCCTAATATGGGCGATTCTGGCCTGCGCCTTGCTGTACTTGTAACGAACTCGCCCATATTGCGCATTGCAACATGCCCGCGCGAAGCCGGCGGCGCACGCTGCGGCAGGCGTTCCCGACTGCCGTCCGACTGTTTTTGCAGGAGTTTTTGATGCAACGTTCGATTGCCACCGTGTCGATCAGCGGCACCCTCGTAGAAAAGCTGACCGCGATCCAGGCAGCGGGCTTCGAAGGCGTCGAGATCTTCGAGAACGACCTGTTGTATTTCGACGGCTCGCCCGCCGACGTGCGGCGCATCGCCGACGATCTCGGCCTGAAGATCATGCTGTTCCAGCCGTTCCGCGATTTCGACGGCGTGAGCGCCGAGCGCCTCGCGCGCAATCTGGACCGCGCGAAACGCAAGTTCGACGTGATGCACGAACTGGGCACGGATCGCATTCTGGTGTGCAGCAACGTGTCGCCGGACACCATCGGCGACGACAATCTCATGATCGACCAGCTGGGCGCGCTGGCGCGGGCGGCCGAGGCGGCGGGCGTGATCGCCGGTTATGAAGCGCTCGCGTGGGGCAAGCACGTCAAGACATACCGGCACGCGTGGAAGCTCGTGAACGCAGTGAATCACCCGAATCTCGGGCTCGTGCTCGACAGCTTTCACACGCTGTCGCTGAACGACACGGTGGATGGAATCGCCGACATTCCGGGCGAGCGCATCGCCTTCGTGCAGATTGCCGACGCGCCGAAGCTCGCCATGGACGTGCTCGAATGGAGCCGCCATTACCGCTGCTTCCCTGGCCAGGGCGATTTCGACCTCGCCAGTTTCACCGCGCAGGTCGTGAAGGCGGGCTACAAGGGCCCGCTTTCGCTGGAGATTTTCAACGACGGTTTCCGCGCCGCGCCCACCACGATCACCGCCGCGGACGGCCATCGCTCGCTGCTGTTCCTCGAAGAGCAGACGCGCGCGTTGCTCGAAGCGGCGCGGCAACCGGTCGGCGACCTGTTCGAGCCGCCGGCGGCGCCCGCGCACGTCGGCTATCAGTTCCTGGAATTCGCGGTGGACCACACCACGCGCGCGCGTCTCGAAGACTGGCTCGGCAAGCTACGTTTTCGCCAGGCGGGCCAGCATCGTTCGAAAGATGTGACGCTCTATCAGCACGGCGCGGCGTCGATCGTGCTGAACGCCGAGCCCGATTCGTTCGCGAACGCGTTCTTCCAGCAACATGGTTTGTCGCTGTGCGCGTCGGCGTTTCGCGTGGACGACGCCCATCAGGCATTCGAGCGCGCGGCCGGCTTCGGCTACGCGCCGTTCTCCGGTCAGATCGGCCCGAACGAGCGCGTGCTGCCCGCCGTGCAGGCGCCGGACAGCAGCCTGAACTATTTCGTCGACGAAACCCCGGATCAGCCCACGCTTTTCGAAGCCGATTTCGTCCTCACGGACATGAACGGCCCGGCGGAAGTGGGACCGCTCAGCCGCATCGATCACGTGTGCCTCGCGGTGCCGGCGAATGCGCTGGATACGTGGGTACTGTTTCTGCGCACGGCCTTCGGCTTGCAGGCCGAAGCCGGCGTGCTCGTGCCCGATCCGTACGGGCTCGTGCGCAGCCGCGCGCTGCGCAGCCGCGACGGTTCGGTTCGCGTGGTGCTGAACGCTTCGGTGGATCACCATACGGCGGTGGCCGAGGCGCTACATACCTATCACGGCTCGGGCCTGAATCACGTGGCGTTCAGCACGAGCGACATCTTCAGCGCGATTCCCGAGTTTGTCGCCGATGGCTTGCCGGTGCTGCGCATCCCGCGCAATTACTACGAGGATCTCGCCGCGCGCTACGCGTTGCCGGACGACATGCTCGACGCGCTGCGCGAACACAACATCCTGTATGACCGCGATGAACGCGGCGGCGAATTTTTCCACGCTTACACGGAACAGCTCGATCAGCGCTTCTTCATGGAGATCGTCGAACGGCGCGGCGGCTATGACGGCTATGGCGCGAGCAATGCCGCGGTGCGGCTCGCCGCGCAGGCGCAGCGCCGCAAATAGAAAGGCGCGTCAGGCTCTCTGAAAGCGGCGCGTTGTGCTCGCTCGGGCACGCGCCCTGCGGCATCGGCGGTCGAGGCGTCTCGGCCCGATATAATGGCGCCTTGATTCGCGGGCCGCGCCGGCCCGGTTTTCGCAGCCGGTGTCGGCCAAATGACACGCCAGGAGAGATATGAAGAAGTTTGCCGTAGTCCTGTCAGTTCCCCTCTTGCTCAGCGCTTGCGCCTACTTTCAGAAGAACCCGGATGCCGGCGAGCCGGTCACGGACACCACCACGCAGCGCTCGGTCGACGACGTGGTCGCCTGCCTCACGCAACTGGCCACGAATCACAACGCCGCGTTCAAGTCCACGTCGATCCCGCAAGGCCAGATGCTGGACTTCGGCGATTCGAACATCATCAAGGTGCGCAGCGACAATGGCGCGACCACTTACCGCTTCTATGCGGGCAAGCGTCATGTGAACAATCTGTGGATCGAAGCGGCCGCGAAAACCTGCGCGCCGTAAGGCAAAAAGTCGCGTGCGTTAAGCGTTGGTAAGGTGCGCCGGCGCCATCTTCGTGTCACGGTGTTACAGGACAATGCCGCTTAAGAATCGTTTAAGACTTCGTCCTCATCATGCCTCGGACACGAACCCGCACGAGGTGCGCACTATGAACCAGCCCGAACAGAATACCAACGAAACATCGGTTCCCGCCAGGCGCCCGACCATCCTGCGCCGCCTGCTCAGCCATCACGAACTCGCGACGCTGCTGCTTCTGCTGCACGCGCCCATCGACGCGTCCGCGAAACCCGAGATTCCGCAACTGCACGAAGCCGGCCTGATCGAAACCATCTCGAACGAAGCAGGCGCGCGCATTCGACTCACGCCTGAAGGCAACGCCGTGCTGCGCGGCCTCGGCGTGAAATAACGGCGCGGATAACGGCACGAATAACAGCTCGAATACCGGCGCTTACGCCTGCCAGACGCCGTAGCCTGCCTCGCGTAGTCCAATCGCCAGCTCCACTTCCATGTCCTGTGCGCCGCGATACGGCATGGGATTGAACACTTCGTACAATTCGGGCATCAGACGCAAGCCGTAGTCGCGCACATAGCGATTGGCCTGAATGCCGGCCTTATGCCGGTCGAACCGCAGATCGGGATCGAGCCCGGTCATCCCCACATACACGCAAGGCTTGTCGAACCGGTAATCCGGATTCGCGCGGCGAAAGCGCGCCTCGTTCCAGACCTTGTCGTCGAGCGCGACGACGTACACATAATAGTGATGCTTGCGACGAACCATGAGCCGCGCATCAACTTCGCGAAGTGCCGTGCAGCAGCATCCGGTATTCGGTCGGCGTGACGCCCACGGTCGCCTTGAACTGACGCGTGAAGGCGCTGTGATCCGTGTAGCCGCACAGCGCGGCGACGTCGGTGACTTTGTCGTGGGAAACCAGCAGCGCGGTGGCGGCGTCGAGGCGCGTCTTCAGCAGAACCTGGCGCGGCGTCAGGTGAAAGACCTTGTGGAAATAGCGCTCCAGTTGCGCGACCGACATATCCGCCATCGCCGCAAGCTGCTTCAGGTTCAACGGCTGCACATAGTTTTCCTGGATGAACTGCACCACCGCCGCGAGCCGGCTGTAAGCCGGATGACTGCTTTCGTCCGCCCGCAGATCGCGCGAGATGCCGGCGAGGCCGACCACGTTGCCCGCCGCGTCGCGCAACGGCTGCTTGGTGGTCAGACACCAGCCCGGCTGGCGGCCCGGATACAGATGCAACTCCAGCTGGTCGATCATCTGGTTGCCGACGTGAATCACGCCCTCGTCCTGTGCCGTGTAGATGCGGCCGAAGCGCCGCGGAAACACGTCTTCGGCGGTCTTGCCCAGGAGCGCGGCCTTTTCCTTGAAGCCGCAGCGCGAAGCCAACGTGCGGTTGACGATCGCATAGCGCGCGTCGGCGTCCTTCACGAAGAAGACGACATCGGGAAGCGCGTCGAAAACGGGTTCGAGTTGCCTGAAGTGCGACAGCATGCCGGAGAACGAGGCTTCGTCTGGCGCGAGCTGAAAAGCTAGCGTGTTCATCGTGCGGGTTCCGTCGGTGCGAGCCGTGTGTGAGAGCGCGTGCGCGGCATTGCATGGGCGTTGTATGGCCCGGCGCCTCGCGTGCGGTCGATTCGCGATCGATTATAAAGCGGTGTCCTGGCCGCCAAAATCCGCTCGCGGGCGCAAGGCGGCGTGAGTCATCCGGCGTGAGTCATCCGGCGTGAGTCATCCGGCGTGAGTCATTCGGCCAGCGGCGCGTGCGCGCCCGCCGCCATCAGCGTGCCGATCTGCGCCGGACTGAACGGCGGACGCGGATTCGCCGCCGGCCAGCCGAAGTACAGATTCGCGGCGAGCCCGCAGATCTTTCCCTGGCAGGCGCCCATCCCGCAACGCGTGTGCAGCTTCGCGTCGCGCCAATTCTGGAACCTCCGCACTTCGCCGATGCTGACGTCCTCGCACCGGCACAGCAGCGTGTCGTCGCCGGGTGGCGTGCACGCGGCCGGCTGCAACGCAAAGGCCGCCTCGACGCGCGCCGCGAAGCGCAGCCAGCGCGCGCGCCGCACGTGCAGCGCGCCGCGCTCCCGCGTTGCGCCGCTTGCCGCGAGGCCCGCGAGTTCGCCTTCCACCGCTGCCAGTTCCGCGCCGCCCACACCCGTGCACTCGCCGGCCGCGAACACGGCATCCACCGAGGTCCGCTGCGCGGCGTCGACCACAATGCCGCCCGCTTGATCGATCGCGCAGCCAAGCGCCTGCGCCAGCGTCACGTTCGGCACGAGCCCAAAGCCGCACGCGATGCGCTCGCACGCGAGCGTCACGCTGCGCCCCCCGCGCCGGATCGTCACGCTTTGCACGCGGCCTTCGCCGCGCGCCGCCTGCACCGTGCTGTCCGTCCAGTAATGCAGGCCGGCGAAGCCGCGCGTCATGCTCAACGCCTGGCGCAGCTTCGCAGGTTCGCGAACGAGCGACGCGCCGAAGCGGGCGACATCGACCGCGCGCGCCTGCTCCACGACCGCGAGCACCCGCGCGCCCGCCGCGCGCGCGGTGGCCAATGCGGCAATCAGCAAAGGTCCGCTGCCGGCAATCACGACGCGCTCGCCTTGCATCGGCATGCCGCCTTTGATCAGCGCCTGCAACGCGCCCGCGCCGGTCACGCCGGGCAAGGTCCAGCCCGCGAAGGGCAGCAGGCGCTCGCGCGCGCCGGTCGCGAGAATCAGGCGCTCATACGTCAGGCAAACGCCGCCGTGTTCCGCCGATTCGACCAGCAGTCCACGCGGCGCGAGAGGCCCGATGACGCGAGCGGAGGGAAAACACGTGACGTTGCGCTGACGGCTCAAGGCGTCGAGCAAATCTTGCAGTGGCGCCTGGCGCGAGTGGCCCGGACCTTGACGCCAGATCTGGCCGCCGGCGCATGGGTTGTCGTCGAGCAAGGCGACCGTCGCGCCTTCGCGCGCCGCCGCGAGCGCGGCGTTCAGACCGGCTGGACCGGCGCCGGTCACGATTACGTCGAAGTGCTGGGTCATCGGAGACGCGCCTTGTTGTCGTGCGTGATGGAAACGTGGCGGCCAGTATCCGGCGCAATAAGCGGAAACCGCGGCTTCATCGTGGGTCCGCCTTCTCGGTGCGCACCGTCTGGCCGTCGCGGCAAAGCGTCTGGCAGGCCAGCGCGTGCGCGCGGCCGTCGATCGTCACGCGGCATTCCTGGCACACGCCCATGCCGCACAGCGCGGCACGCGGCTCGCCGCCGACCGACACGCGTGTGCCGCTGCGCGCGCCGGCCAGAACCAGCGCCGCCGCCACCGTCGTGCCGGCGTCCACCTCGACAGCCTGGCCGTCGATGCTCACGCGAACGCGCGCCGCGCCGCTCTCATTCATGCGTCACCTCTTGCCCGAAACGGCCCGGCAAATAAGGCTCGACGGGAATCGCCGCCGCGCTTCCGACGATCTGCGCCGCCAGCAGCTTCGCCGTCGCGAGCGACGTCGTCACGCCGAGGCCCTCGTGGCCAATGGCAAGCCACACGCCGGGCGCGGCATCGCCGGCGGGGCCGATCAACGGCAGTCCATCCGGCGATGCCGCGCGAAAGCCGGTCCAGGCGCGGATGCCGTTGAGGTGCGGCAGCATCGGCAGATAGCGCGCGGCGCGTTGCAGCATGCGCGCGAGCACGGGCATCTCGACGGCGGGATCGGTCGTGCCGAACTGGCGCGACGAGCCGATCAGCACTTGCCCGGTCGGCCGCGGCTGCGCATTGAACGCGACCGACGTGCCAACCGCGTGATGCGCGCTCTTGATATAGCCGAGTTCCAGCAGTTGATGGCGGATCAGCTCGGGATAACGGTCAGTAATCAGCAGATGGCCTTTTTTCGGTTCCAGCGGCAGCGCCGGTATCAGTTCCTGCGCGCCGAGCCCGTTCGCGACGATCACGTGCGCCGCGCGGCGACGCTCGCCGTTGGCCAGCGTCACGCCCGTGGCATCGGCGGAACGAACGGGCGTGCCGGGACGCACCGCGATCCTGCTGGCCGCCGGCGATTGCGTCAGCAGCCATTCGGCGGCGCTCGGCGCATACACGATGCTGTCGTGCCCGATGCGCAACCCGCCCACCAGCGACGCGTCAAGCGCCGGCTCGCAGGCACGCAGCGCGGATGCGTCGAGCAATTGCGCGGCGATGCCCTGCGCTTCGAATCCGGCGTGCATCGCGCGGGCGGCTTGCCACTCTTCTTCGTCGGCGGCGAGCCAGAGCGTCCCGCAGCGCGCAAACGCGTCGCGCGCGCGCAGCTGCGGCGCGAGTTCCAGCCACAGGTCGCGCGAGTAGCGGCATAGCGCGAACTCCGCCGGCGAGTCGTTCATCACGACGATATGGCCCATGCCCGCCGCCGTCGCGCCGCCGCCGATGCCTTGCGCGTCGAGCACCTCGACCCGCATGCCGAGCGCGGCCAGTTCCGCCGCGCAGGCCGCGCCGACAATGCCCGCGCCGACGATCAACGCATCCGCTGTCATGCCGTGCGGATGCCCCACGCGAACGGATCGCGCTCGTCGAAGCAGAGCCGCCCTTCCGCCGTGATGTGCGCGTGACCGGTGATGGTCGGAATCACCGACACGCCGTCGCCGGCTTGCTGGTAGCTCGCCTCGAACACGCTGCCGATAATGCTCTCCTGCCGCCACACCGCGCCTTCCGCGAGCTTGCCGTCCGCCGCGAGACACGCGACTTTCGCGCTCGTGCCGGTGCCGCACGGCGAGCGGTCGTATGCGTTGCCGGGACACAGCACGAAACTGCGGCTGTCGAGGCCCTCGCGCGAAGCGGGCCCGAAGAGTTCGATATGGTCGATCAGCGCGCCGTCCGCACCGGTGATGCGCTGCGCGATCAGCGCGTCGCGAATCGCGCCGCTGAACGCCGTCAACTCCGCGATGCGCGACGCCTCCAGCGAGCGCCCATGGTCGGCGACGAGAAAAAACCAGTTGCCGCCCCAGCCGATGTCGCCCGTCAACAGGCCGTGGCCGGGCACATCGACCTGAACGGCCGCGCGATAACGATAGGCCGGCACATTGCGCACCGCGACGCTGCCGTCTTCATTGAGCGTGGCTTCGACCACGCCGACCGGCGTCTCGATCCGATGCCGTCCCGGCCCGATGCGCCCCATATGCGCGAGCGACACGACGAGGCCGATGGTGCCGTGACCGCACATGCCGAGATAGCCGACATTGTTGAAGAAGATCACGCCGGCCGCGCACGACGGGTCGTCGGGTTCGCACAGCAGCGCGCCGACCACGACGTCCGAGCCGCGCGGTTCGGTAGCGATGCCGGCGCGCCAGTCGTCGAAGCGCGAGCGGAATACGTCGAGCCGTTGCGCGAGCGGTCCGCCGCCGAGGTCCGGGCCGCCGGATACCACGAGGCGGGTCGGTTCACCGCCGGTGTGCGAGTCGATGATATTGAGCGTTTTCATGACGCCCATGGTAGGAACGGCGACCGCCCGAGTCTTGGTGCGCCTGCGCGTGGATTGTGACGATTTCAGCATAGAGTCGGCGGCGTGCCGCGACGCGACGCGCTTTAAGCCGCGCCGCGTTTGCCTGCTGATCCAGCAGACCAGCCGCGCATGCGGAGATTTCGCCAGCCGGTTGCCGTGCGCTCACGCCACGCTGGCCGGCCGCCGTCTCGAAACAAGCTGGAATCTGGTTAGCACGCGCCCGCCAGCCGAGCGAATTATGCCGAAATCGTCACCCGTCACGCGCGATTGACGCAAGACGGCGGCGTTTTCGCTGCTTACACTGCGCTTCACTTCATCACAATCAGGAGAGCAGACGTGGCGCATATCTGGGAAGGCGTATTGCCTGCGGTCACCACCAAGTTCAACGCGGATTTCAGCATAGACCGCGCGTGGACCGGCAAGAATATCGAAGCGCAGATCGACGCGGGCGTGGACGGCATCATCGTGTGCGGATCGCTGGGAGAAGCGTCGACACTCTCGCTGGACGAAAAGCTGCAAGTGCTCGATATCGCCGTGGAAGCGTCGCGCGGCCGCGTGCCGGTGCTGTTGACCATTGCGGAAAACAGCACGCTCGACGCCTGCCGCCAGGCCGAAGCCGGCAGCCGCCGCGGCGCGGCCGGTTTCATGGTGCTGCCGGGCCTGCGCTATCTGTCCGACCGGCGCGAGACGCTGCACCATTTCCGCAGCGTGGCCGACGCGAGCGCGTTGCCGCTCATGATCTATAACAATCCGCTCGCGTACGGCGTCGACATGACGCCGGGCATGTTCGCGGAAATCGCCGACGAGAAGAAAATCGTCGCGATCAAGGAATCATGCGGCGACGTGCGGCGCGTGACCGATCTGATCAACGAAGTCGGCGACCGCTTCGCGATTCTGTGCGGCGTCGACAATCTGGCGATGGAAGCCATCCTGATGGGTGCGCATGGCTGGGTGGCCGGTCTCGTGTGCGCGTTTCCGCGCGAGACGGTGGCGATCTACAAGCTGCTGAAGGCCGGGCGCCTGGAAGAGGCGCGGGCGATTTACCGCTGGTTCGCTCCGCTGCTCGCGCTCGATGTTTCGTCGAAGTTGGTTCAGAACATCAAGCTGGCCGAAACGATGGTCGGCCTCGGCACGGAGCCGGTGCGCCCGCCGCGCCTGCCTCTTGTGGGCGACGAGCGCGCGGCGGTGGAAAAACTGATTCGCCGCTCGCTCGAAACGCGGCCCGCGTTGCCGAGCCTTTGAGCACCGCGAGCGGTGTCAGGCGGCCTGCTTCTCCGCGTGCAGCGGTTCTTCGTGACGCAGATGCAGCAGCCTGTAGCCGCTCTTATAAACCGGCTGCAAGCGAAACTCGTTTTGCGGCTCGATTTCGAGCAACAGGCGCAGCCGCGACACATGGCTGTCGATGGTGCGCGTGAACTCACGGAATTCGCGGCCCCACACCATCGCGAAGATGTGATCGCGCGACATCACGCGGCCAATATTCGAGAAGAACAGCGAAGCCAGCCGGTACTGCGTGCCGGATAGCGCGACCGGCTGGCCGCGCAGCGTGACGATCTGGCGATGCGTGTCGAAACGGTACGGACCGACGTCGAAGCTCGCGGTGCCGAAGCGGTCCGGGTAGGCGCGCCGCAGGAGCGCCGTGACGCGCTCGCGAAATTCCGCCGGGCGCAGCGGCAACGCGACGTAGTCGTCGGCGCCGTTGACGAATGCGCGCACCATGCTCTCCTCCGACGCGTCTCGCGACACGAACACGACCGGCACGCGGTCGCCGCCGACGGCGCGCGCCGTTCTCAACACCTCGGTGCCCGACAGACGCGTGCCGTGCCAGTCCAGCACCAGCAGATCCACGGTGGACCGGGCAAGCGATTTCGACATGGTGAGGCCGTCGTCGTAGCCCGCGCAGGTATGGCCGGCGGTCGTGAGTATCTTTTCAATCGACTGACGCACGACGGGGTCACGTTGAAGAATGGCAATGCGCATGGGATCACTCGTAAGAGATAGCGTGGAGGCGATTCTCGAAGGCGCGTCCACCCGATCCCATAGGACCAGTCCTAATTTGGCGTTCGTTCAGACGAATCCGTTGGCAATCGGCCGACGGACTACAACGGTCGCACACGCAAAGCAGCGCCGCGCGGCCTCGGCCAGCGTGGCTTCAATGAAACTTTCCCAATCTAATTAAGCACTTCCCGAAACAAATCGCTTTCATCCTGTAAAATCCCGCGCTGGCTTCCGTCGTCATCGTGCCGCCCTACCCGGGCCGGCGCGCCGGTGTCCCGCGCTCTACCCAGCTCCTGTCACACTTCTCGCCCGACGACCGCCGTTTTCCACGCTACACGCGGTTCTCAATTCAAGATAACGACATAGCAATGCAAGCGACCAATCTGGGTGGAGCGCAGGCTGCCACCCCACGCGCTCTTGCGCGCAGCGATTACAAGACGCTCGGCCTCGCCGCTCTCGGCGGCGCGCTGGAGTTCTACGACTTCATCATCTTCGTGTTTTTCGCGCCGGCAATCGGCCAGTTGTTCTTCCCCGCCGCCATGCCGGACTGGCTGCGGCAGGTGCAGACCTTCGGCATCTTCGCGGCGGGCTACCTCGCGCGGCCGCTCGGCGGCATCGTCATGGCGCACTTCGGCGACCTGTTCGGCCGCAAGCGCATGTTCACGCTGAGCGTGCTGCTCATGTCCGTGCCGACGCTGATCATGGGTCTCCTGCCCACTTACGCGAGCATCGGCGTGATGGCGCCGGTCCTCCTGCTGCTGTTTCGCGTGATGCAAGGCGCGGCCGTCGGCGGCGAAGTGCCGGGCGCGTGGGTGTTCGTGTCGGAGCACGTCCCGCAGCGCCACATCGGCTATGCGTGCGGCACGCTGACGGCGGGTCTGACGGCCGGCATTCTGCTCGGCTCGCTGATCGCGTCGGCGGTGAATCGCCACTTCGCGCCCGCTGAAATCACCGATTACGCATGGCGCATTCCGTTCCTGATCGGCGGCGTGTTCGGCATGTTTTCGGTTTACCTGCGCCGCTGGCTGCACGAAACGCCGGTCTTCGCCGAACTGAAACAGCGCAAGGCGATTGCCGCCGAAGTGCCGCTGAAGGCCGTGCTGCGCGACCACGGCCGCGCGGTGATCGTCTCGATGCTGCTCACGTGGATGCTGTCGGCCGCCATCGTCGTCGTAATCCTGATGACGCCGACGCTGCTGCAAAAGCAGTTTCACGTGACGCCGGCCACCGCGCTGCTCGCGAACTGCGTCGCGACGCTGTGCCTGACGATCGGCTGCGTGATGGCGGGTTCGATCGCCGGCCGCGTCGGCGCGGGGCGCACGATTTTCATCGGCGGCCTCGCGCTGGCCGTGACCTATTACGTGATGTTCCAGCAACTGGCCGTCGATACCTCCGCGCTCGTGCCGCTGTACGGCGCGGCCGGCCTGCTGGTCGGCGTGATCGGCGCGATTCCGTTCGTGATGGTGAAGGCGTTTCCGCCGGCGGTGCGCTTCTCGGGCATTTCGTTTTCGTACAACGTCGCGTATGCGGTGTTCGGCGGCCTCACGCCGATCGCCGTGTCGCTGATGATGAAGTCCAACCCGATGGCCGCGCCGCTGTATGTCGCCGCGATCTGCGTGCTGGGCGCGTTGACCACGCTGTTCATCAAGGACGCGCCGCAAAAGCGTTGATCGGGCGCCTGCGTCCGTGAAGCGAAAACGGCGCGCCTTCGGGTGCGCCGTTTCCGTTTTGGGAGCAAGTTTCTCGACGCGCATTGGACGCGCATGGACACCCATGGGACGCGCCTGGAGCGCGTCTTGCGCGAGTTTTTCATCACGCCGGCAGCACCCGCGCTTTTCCGACATCGACACTTCACGCCGCCCCGAAACATGGCGCGCGCGATCAAGCCTACGATGGTACGCATGAACTCCTTAAAAAACCCCGTTTCGCCCGCCCTCGGCCGTGTGCTTGCGACCGTCAGCGTAGGCTTCGTCGTCACGCAACTCGACGTGACCATCGTCAACATCGCGCTGCCGGAAATCGGCGCGAACCTGCACGCGAATGTCGCGGGCCTGCAATGGGTCGTGGATGCCTACACGCTCGCCTTTGCCGTGCTGATGCTGTCGGCCGGCGCGCTCGGCGACCGCTTCGGCGCGCGCCGGCTGTACGCCGCGGGCATGGTGCTGTTCGCGCTGGCGTCGCTGGCGTGCGGACTGGCGCTCGACGCCACGATGCTGGTCGCCGCGCGCGCGCTGCAAGGCATCGGCGCCGCCGCGATGCTGCCCAATTCGCTGGCGCTCCTGAACCAGTCGTACGGGCACGATCCGAAGCTTCGCGCCCGCGCGGTCGGGCTATGGACGGCCGCGGGCGCGATCTCCATCGCGGCGGGCCCCGTCGCGGGCGGCCTGCTGATCGCGGCGTTCGGCTGGCGCAGCATCTTTCTCGTCAATCTGCCGATCTGCGCGGCCGGTTTCCTGGCGACCTTGCTGTGGGTGCCGCGTCCCGCCGACGCGCGCCCGAATCCGCAAAACGCGGCAAAAGCAGATGCGAGCCCGCGCGGCATCGACCTGAGCGGCCAGTCGCTCGCCATTGTCGCGTTGACCGCGTTCGTCGCCGCGGTGATCGAATGGCGGCCGCTCGGCGTGGGTCATCCGCTGGTGGCGGGCGGCTTCGTGCTGGCGGCGCTCGCCGGCGCCGCGTTCGTTTTTGTCGAGGCACGCGCGCTCGCGCCGATGCTGCCGCTCTCGCTCTTTCGCAAGCGCAGTTTCAGCGCGGCCGTGCTGTTCGGCATCAGCGTGAACCTGACTTACTACGGCATGGTGTTCGTGCTGAGCCTCTACCTTCAGCGGGTGCGCGGCTACACGCCGTTGCAGGCCGGCCTCGCGTTCCTGCCGCTGACGGGCGGCTTCCTGATTTCGAACGTGGCGAGCGGCTGGGTGGTTGGCCGCTTCGGCGTGCGCGTGCCGATGATCGCCGGTGCGATCACTGCCGGACTCGGCTACGGCCTGCTGCATTTCGTCGATGCGACCACGCCGCTCGTCGGCTTGCTGCTGCCGTTCCTGCTGATTCCGTCGGGCATGGGACTCGCCGTGCCGGCCATGACCACCGCCGTGCTGGCGTCGGCTGAAGCGCAACGCGCGGGCACCGCCTCGGCGGTGTTGAACACGGCGCGCCAGGCGGGCGGCGCGGTCGGTGTGGCCGCATTCGGCGCGCTCGCCAGCGGCTCGGCCGCCGCGCAAATCGTCTCGGGGATGCAAGCGGCCACTGCCATTTCAGTCGGTCTGCTCGTGTTCGGCGGCGTGATGAGCTGCCTCGTGCATCCGCAGCCGCATGCGTCGCCCTCGACGCGGCGCGAGATGAAGTCCACGCGGGTCGGCAATTCGCGTTGAGATCGCGCTTGTGCCGGGCGCTTGTGCCGGGCGCTTGTGCCATGCGCTCATGCCCTGCGCCTTTGCCGTCCCGTTATGCCGTCCGACGTAGACGGCTCAAAAAAAACGGCCCACGCGGATCGAGTCGCCGCGGGGGCCGTTAGTAGCGGAGAATCGCCGGTCTTCAATCAGGCGCGAGCTACAGCGCCGCTTCCTGAATCGTGCCGGTATTGAGCGCGGTTTCGATGAGTCCTTCGTTTTTGGCCTTGCTGATGGCGTCGGCGATCAGTTTTTCCGGGTCCTCGATCTCGGCCTTGATGGCGCCGAGGAAACCGGACGCATCCAGAATCACCAGCGTTTTCGCGGAATCGGCAAGGCTGATGATCACGCGATGCGGCGTGGGCCCTTCACCGAGACTCGCACACAGGTGCATGACCGTGTCGCCCATGGAATGCTCGAAATTCTGAATCATATGTGCTCCCTTGATTGCAACTGCAACGGACAGTGACGCGACGCGCGCTCACAGACCCAGGCCGCCGCGCGGCGCGCGCGCGCCGTCGATGCTGATACGCCCCGCGCCCGTCACGAACAGCAGCAGAAAACCCCCGGCGATTCCGATGTTCTTCCAGAAATGAATCACCATGTCGCGCTGCAAGGCGGCGTCCGTCACATTCCAGAAGTCGTGCCCCAGCACCGCCGTCGCCACCGTGTAGACGGCCATGATGAGCGCGAGCGGACGCACCTTGAAGCCGACGATCAGCAACAGCCCGCCCAAGGCCTCGATCGCGACGGCGATTGGCGCGGCGATCTGCACGAACGGCACGCCCTTCGAATGCAGATAGCCGGCAAAGCCCGCATAGCCCAGCAGTTTCATCACACCACCCCAGAGGAACAGAATCGCGAGAGCAAAACGTGCAATGAGAATAACGCCGGAATCGACGGGACGCGTCATGAGGGGCTCCTGAAGATGAATAAGCAGCAGACCCGGCCGAAAGGCCGCAGTTCCCTACTTTGCCTCTGAGCATATGTGCATTGCCCGCGCTTTCCAAGCGCGCACGCGGCCGACTGCGCGAAGCGGCAAAGCGTCGGCTAGGACCGCGGCGTGTCGGGAGCGAGCAAAACGCCTTTGGTGAAAACGAAGCAGCCGTATCCGCGTTCTTCGCCGGTGGCGATCACGCAATAGGTTCGACGCGCGCGCTCGTAAAACGCGAACCGTTCGATGGACGCGAACGGCACCGCCCGCCCTTCCGCGGCATCGACCTCGGCCTGCGCTTCGCGTTGCACGGCGGGAAGCGTGTGCGGCTCGCCGACGACTTCCATTCGCGACGCCGGTTGGTCGATGAACGTGTCGAGCGGCATCACCGAGAGCACGGCGCGGATCGCGCGCGGCGAACTCACGCCGTCCAGACGCAGCGGCTTGCCGAGCACCGTGCCGCGCGCAACGGAATCGGCGGGAAAATTGGCGTCGCAAATGACGAGTTCGTCGCCATGGCCCATGGACCGCAGCGCGTGAAGGATGTCGGCATTGAGCAGCGGATCGAGATTCTTAAGCACAGTGTCTCCATGCAGATTGACTGCGGTTATTCGGACGAGGCGCATCGCGGCAATTGATTGTAGCAAGCAGGATTGGCGTGTCGGGCGCGGGTCCCGTGTGTCCCTTGACGGCAAACGCGCGCCACATCGAGGCCGCCGACGCGCCGCCCGTCAGCGCGCACCCGCACGACGTGCTATCTTTTTCGATTGCTTTTTAACGTCGTCATTCAAACCACGCTTGCCGGGCCGCCGGCCGGCGCCGTTGCCTCTCAATTCACCATGTCCGATATTTCCACTTCTGTTCCACGCGCGCCCCGCCGTTTCGAGGTCAATCCGAAGCCGCTCGGCGCCGCGCTTCTCCTGCTCGCGCTCGGCGCCCTCTATCTCGCGCAGACGGTCAGCGGCCGCCAGGCCGCGCGGTATATCGTCGGCGCGCTGCTCGGCATGTCGCTCTACCACGCGGCGTTCGGCTTTACATCGGCGTGGCGGGTTTTTATCGCCGACGGCCGCGGCGCCGGCCTGCGCGCGCAAATGTTGATGCTCGCCGTGGGCGTCGTGCTGTTCTTCCCGGCGCTGGCTTCGGGCAGCCTGTTCGGCCATCCGGTCGCGGGGCTGGTCGCGCCCGCCGGCACGTCCGTGCTGGTCGGGGCGTTCATGTTCGGCATCGGCATGCAGTTGGGCGGCGGGTGTGCGTCCGGCACGCTGTACACGGTCGGCGGCGGCAGCACGCGGATGATCGTCACGCTCGCGGCATTTGTAACGGGCTCCGTCGTGGCGACCGCGCACATGCCGTTCTGGACCGCGCTGCCGGCCCTGAAACCCCTGTCGATGGTGAAAACGCTCGGCGCCGGTACGGCCATCGCGCTGAATCTCGCGATTTTCGCGGCGATCGCGGCGCTGACCGTGTTCATCGAGCGGCGGCGTCATGGGCGGCTGGTGAACGAGCCGGCGCGCGCGCCGCGCGCGTCGCCGTGGCTGCACGGGCCGTGGCCGCTGTTCGTCGGCGCGATTGCGCTCGTGCTGCTCAATTTCGCGACCCTCGCGCTGTCGGGCCGCCCGTGGGGCGTGACGTCCGCGTTCGCGTTGTGGGGCGCCAAGCTGTTCGGCGCGCTGGGCGTCGACGTGGTCAACTGGCCGTACTGGGCCACCCGCGCCAACGCGGGCGCGCTGGCCGCGCCTGTTACACACGACGTCACCACGGTGATGGACGTGGGCATCATTCTCGGCGCCATGGCGGCTGCGGCGCTCGCCGGGCGCTACGCGCCGGTGTGGAAGGTGCCGGCGCGCTCGCTGGTCGCGGCGGTGATCGGCGGCCTGATGCTCGGCTACGGCGCCCGTCTCGCCTATGGTTGCAACATCGGCGCCTATTTCAGCGGCATCGTCTCGGGCAGCCTGCACGGCTGGCTGTGGCTCGTCGCCGCATTCGCGGGAAACGTGCTGGGCACTCGCCTGCGCCCGATGTTCGGGCTGGAAGTCGAGCGGGTTCGCACGACCGGCTGCTGAAGCTGCTCAAACGTTACACGGGAAGTTACAAAGCCTTCCCGAATGCCGCCCCGGATGCTGCCCCGGATGCCGGATTTTGTAACCGGGGCGCCATCTATCCGTTACAACTTAAGTCTGTCCCCAAAGGCCGCAATTAAACGGTATTTATTACGCGTTTTGCTTTGGCCAATTTCCCTCCCATTCGTACCGGACTAAATTACCGGTTCTCCATCCGCCCTCCGGGTGTTGCGCGGACGATACGCGCAACACCCCGTCCAGCAAGGGCTTTCATGGATCGGACGAATTCCCGATCGACCCCAAAACCCATCCAGCATTGCGTATTACAGGCCCGTGAAAAAGTTACCGAAATTTGATGTATCTTTTTGAGATATTTTTTCGAGAAGGGATTGATTTCTTGTTTTGCCCTTCATACAATTCGTCCCGAGCTGTTACGAAATGTAACTCCTTGTATCAAATTGGTCGGCACCTGTTTCAGGGCACGACTCGTAGCCGAAGGACAACGTTTTCGGCGAGGCACAAAAGACATAACGGCACAAAGCCGACTTAGTAATTCGGGGCTTCGGAAACACAAAAAATGGACCGTAGCAGCGAGACGCTGGACTCAATCCGCGAAATTAACCTGTCGTACATCATGCTTGCGCAACGCATGTTGCGTGAGGACAAGCCGGTCGGAATGTTCCGCCTGGGACTGTCGTCGGAATTGGCTGATTTGCTTGCCGGGCTGTCGCTCGCGCAGATCGTCAAGCTGGCCTCTTCCGACCAGCTTTTGTGTTTCTTCCGCTTCAACGACCACGCGATGTTGTCGGCGTTGACGCAAACGACGAAGCACACCGCAGTTGCTCCGACTCACGCGGCGATCCTGCTTGCAGGCCAGCCCGCCGAGCAATTCGCTTAACCGGAGTGCCTGCGATGCTCAAGCGTAGCCTCACGGAAGATGCACAAGAAGTATTTCGTGCCATCGCGCTGATCGAACTCGGCGCACGCATGCAAGTGCTGGAGAGCGAGTTGACGCTCTCGCGCGATCGCATGATCCGCCTCTATCGCGAGGTGAAGGGCGTATCGCCGCCCAAGGGCATGCTGCCGTTTTCGGCGGACTGGTACATGACGTGGCTCGCGAACATCCACGCGTCGCTGTTCTATAACACGTACCTGTTCCTGAAGAACGAAGCGCGTTGCTCGCATCTCGATGCGCTGACCAAGGGCTATCGCCTGTATCTCGAACACTGCAAGCACAGCGAAACCGAACCGGTGCTGGATTTGACGCGCGCCTGGACGCTGGTGCGTTTCTTCGACGCCGACATTCTGCAATTGACGAGGTGCTGCCGTTGCACCGGCAAGTTCGTCGCGCACAAACACGATTTGCAGCACAACGTGGTGTGCGGCGCGTGCCAGCCGCCGTCGCGCGCCGGCAAGACGAAGAAAGCCGCAGCCGCTCGCCAGGAAGCAGCCGAAGCCGCGCAGGTCGCCGAAGCCGCCTGAGCCGCCTGCTCAATGTATTGACTCGATGACGGCTGGTCCGCCCGATTCGAACCGAAGCCTCAAGTTAAAAGGTCCGCCCAGTTTTTGAGCGGACCTTTTTTTGCGCCCGATTCGCGCAGCTCATTGCCCCCATCCCACCGTCTGCACGACGAGCCAAAGATTCGCCGCGGTAACCACAGCAAACAACGGGTGCCGACAAGCGGCGCGAGCAACCTGTATGCCTCTTCGAATTCGATCACGCCATAATGGCCGCTCGCATGAAACGCGGCGTCCGCGAGAATCAGGATCGCCATGGTGATCGAGAGCGCGGGCAACAGCGGCACGATCGTATCGATGCGCGACATGCCGATCGCGGAGCCGAGGCTCGCCGCGTCGCGCTTCACGACAGTGCAAAAAAGATTTGCAAACAAAAAAGCCGGATCGCGCTCGTCTCGCGATCCGGCTTTCCTCCAGCACTCCGTAATAAAAGCGCTTACTGCTTCGCCACCTGTTCAGCGGACGGCGACGCGGAACCCACCGTTGAATCGGCCGCCGAGGCCGCGCCCCAGCCGCCGCCGAGGGCGCGGATCAGATTCACCGTCGCCACCGCCTGCGTGCCCTGCAAATGGCTCGCTTGCAGTTGCGACGTGAGCACCTGCCGCTCGCCGTCGATCACGTCGAGATAACTCACCGCGCCTTCCGTGTACTGCGTGCGCGACAGATGCGCCGCGCGCTGCGACGCCTCTACTGCATTGTTCTGCTCGCGCATCTGGTCATCGAGCAGGCGCAGATCGGCCAGGTTGTCCTCGACTTCACGAAACGCCACCAGCACCTGCTGACGATATTGCGCGACGTCCTCGTCATATTTCGCGCGCGCCTGCGCGAGATTCGCCTTGCGACGTCCACCGTCGAATAACGGCACCGTCAACGCCGTGCCGGCCAGCGGCCCGAGAATGAACGCGCGACTCGACCACATGAACAGATCGCCCAACGTAGCCGACTCATAGCCGAATGCGCCGGTGATATCGAGCTTGGGGAAGAACGCCGACTTCGCGAGACCCACGCGCGCGTTTGCCGCCGCCATCGCGCGCTCGGCCGCCGACACATCCGGCCGGCGCTCCAGCAGCGCCGAAGGCAAACCAGGCGGCACACGCGCCGTGACCGGCACCAGCGGCGCTTCCGCGAACGAGAATTCCGCCGGCGGTTTGCCGAGCAGAATCGCGAGACCATGCTCCGACGCCGCGCGTTGACGCGCCACGCCGACCGCATCGGCACGCGCGCTCGCGAGTTCGTTGCGGGCTCGCGAAACATCCAGCTCGCCAATATCGCCTTCCTTGAAACGACGCTCGACGAGCTTCAACGCATCTTCACGTAACTCGACCGTGCGGCGATACAGGAGCTGATCCGTATCCAGCTCGCGCAACTGGAAGTAGTTTTGCGCGACGTCCGCCTGCAACGACAACTGCACCGAACGGAACAGCGCTTCGCTTTGCTGCTCGTCCGCACGGGAGGCGTTCACGTTCGACCCGACACGCCCGAACAGATCGGCCTCATACGACGCGCCCACTTGCGCGCGCCAGATGGTGCCCGTCGTGCCGCCCGCGCTATCCGGCTGCAATTGCGAGGCCGCCGACGCGCGTTCGCGAGTCGGACCGAAGCCCGCATCGAGTTTCGGAAACCAGTCCGAGCGAGCCGCGCGCGTCACCGCGCGCGCCTGCTGCACGCGCGCCGCGGCCGCCTTCAGGTCCTGATTCGCGGCTCCCGCCTGCGCTTCGAGCGCGTCGAGTTGGGGGTCGCCGAAAATCTTCCACCATTCCCCGCGATGCGTGTCGTCGGCGGGCTGCGCGGTCTTCCACGTGCCCGTGTCCTGCGCGGGGGCGGCCGATGCACCGGAAGCCGCGACCGGCGCTTCCTTGAATGCAACCGGCGTATCCACGTCGGGCCGTTTGTACGTGGGCTCCACCGAACATGCGGCGAGCAACGCAATCAGCAAACCGCTTGCGGCCGCGCGGCCCCATCCACGCAAAGATTCAAAGCGTTCCATTGTTCTTTTCTCCTCAGGCGTCCGTGACCGGCGCGCCAATGCGCGGCGAATCTTTCTGCGCGACGTGAATCGTTCCGCCGGCCAAAGTCCGCAGCACCACATAAAACACCGGCGTCAGCATCAGCCCGAACAACGTGACGCCGAGCATGCCGAAAAACACCGCGACGCCCATTGCGTGACGCATTTCCGAACCTGCTCCGGTCGACAACACCAGCGGCACCACGCCCATGATGAATGCAATCGACGTCATCAGAATTGGCCGCAAACGCAAGCGGCTCGCCTCGATGGCCGCCGACAGCGGCGTGTGTCCGTCGTGTTCGAGTTCGCGAGCGAACTCCACGATCAGAATCGCGTTCTTCGCCGACAGGCCCACCAGCACCATCAAACCAATCTGCGTGAAGATGTTGTTGTCGCCGCCCGTGAGCCACACACCGGTCAGCGCGGACAACACGCTCATCGGCACGATCAGGATCACCGCGAGCGGCAACGTCAAACTTTCATACAGTGCGGCGAGCACGAGGAACACGAGCAGCACGCTGATCGGGAACACCCACAAGCCCGCATTGCCGGCAAGAATCTGCTGATACGTCAGATCGGTCCATTCGAGCTTCACGCCGTGCGGCAACACTTCGGCCGCCACGCGCTCCGCCGCGGCTTGCGCCTGGCCCGACGAATAACCCGGCGCTGGTCCACCGTTGATGTCCGCAGCCGTATAGCCGTTGTAACGCAC
The DNA here is from genome assembly GCF_036016995.1 of Paraburkholderia sp. MPAMCS5. NCBI lineage: Bacteria > Pseudomonadati > Pseudomonadota > Betaproteobacteria > Burkholderiales > Burkholderiaceae > Paraburkholderia > Paraburkholderia sp. MPAMCS5. The sequence continues at coordinate 525,123 of NZ_JAYXBK010000001.1, read as the reverse complement.
CACCATTTCCGGACCATAGGTCGGCGTCACTGTCACGAGCGACGACAACGGCACCATGTCGCCCGCGGCGTTGCGCGTCTTCAGTTGCAGGATGTCGTCGGCGCGTTGACGGAACGGCGCGTCCGCCTGCACCCGCACCTGATACACGCGGCCAAAGCGGTTGAAGTCGTTCACATACAGCGAACCCAGATAGATCTGCATCGTGTTGAACACATCCGTGACTGGCACGCCGAGTTGCTTGGCCTTCACGCGATCCAGGTCCACGTTCAGTTGCGGCACGTTGATCTGATAGCTGGAGAAGGTCGGACCGAGTTCAGGCGTTTGCGCCGCCTTCTTCACGAAGGCTTCCGCGGCCTTGTTCAACTCCGCATAACCGACTGCGCCGTGATCCTCCAACTGCAACTTGAAGCCGCCCAGCGTGCCGAGACCGAGCACCGGCGGTGGCGGAAACACCGCGACGAACGAATCCTTGATCGCGCCATATTGCTGATTCAACGCACCCGCAATCGCACCCGCCGAGAGCTTCTTGTCGCCGCGCTCCTTAAACGGCTTGAGCGTGACGAACACGATGCCCGCGCTCGAACTGTTGGTGAAGCCGTTCACCGACAAACCCGGAAACGCCACCGCGCTTTCCACGCCTTTCTGCTTGAGCGCGATCGCGCTCATATCGCGAATCACCTTCTCCGTGCGATCGAGCGATGCGCCGTTCGGCAACTGCGCAAACGCGATCAGATACTCCTTGTCCTGCGCGGGCACGAAGCCGCCCGGCACGACACGCGAAATCAGAACGGCCGCGCCGAGCAGGACCGCGTACACCGCGAGCATCGCGCCCTTGCGGCGCAGCACGCCGCTCACGCCGCGTCCATAAGCCGTCGAGCCGCGATGAAACACCTTGTTGAAGCCCTTGAAAAAGCGGCCCAGCACGCGGTTCATCACACGCGTCAGGAAGTCTTCCTTCGCGCCGTGACTGCGCAGCAGCATCGCGGACAATGCCGGCGAAAGCGTCAGCGAATTGAACGCCGAGATCACCGTCGAGATCGCGATGGTCATCGCGAACTGCTTGTAGAACTGCCCCGTGAGACCCGTCATGAACGCGAGCGGCACGAACACCGCGACCAGCGTGAGCGCGATGGCGATGATCGGCCCGCTCACTTCCTGCATGGCCTTATACGTCGCGTCGCGCGCACTCAAGCCGTTTTCGATGTTCCGTTCGACGTTCTCCACCACCACGATCGCATCGTCCACCACGATGCCGATGGCGAGCACCATGCCGAACAGCGACAGCGCGTTGATCGAAAATCCGAATGCCAGCAGCAGCGAGAACGTTCCGACAATCGACACCGGCACCGCGATCAACGGAATGATCGACGCACGCCACGTCTGCAGGAACACGATCACGACGAGCACCACGAGCGCGATGGCTTCGAGCAGCGTATGCACGACCGCCTCGATACTCGAACGCACGAACTGCGTCGGGTCATAGACGATCTTGTATTCGACGCCCGCCGGCATGTCTTGCGCGAGGTCCTTCATCGCGGCGCGCACTTCGTCGGAAATCGCGAGCGAGTTCGCGCCCGGCGCCTGATTGATGGCGAGCGCGACCGCCGGCTTGTTGTCGAGCAGCGAACGCAGGCCGTATTCCGACGCCGCCAGCTCGATGCGCGCAACGTCGCGCAGATACGTCACGCCGCCGTCGGGCGCGGTCTTCACCACGATGTCGCCGAATTCGCCTTCCGTCTTCAGGCGGCCACGCGCATTCACCGACAACTGCAATTGCGTGCCCGGCACCGAAGGCGATGCGCCGATCACACCGGCCGCCACCTGAATGTTCTGCTCGCGAATCGCGTTGACCACTTCGGTCGCGGTCAAACCGCGTTGCGCGACCTTCTGCGGATCGAGCCACACGCGCATCGCGTAGTCACCCGAGCCCCACAACTGCACCTCGCCGACGCCCTGAATTCGCGCGAGCCGGTCCTTGACGTTCAGCAGCGCGTAATTGCGCAAATACGTCATGTCGTAGCGATCATTCGGCGAGATCAGGTGCACCACCATGGTCAGCGTGGGCGAACTCTTGATGGTCGTCACGCCGAGCCGTTGCACGTCTTCCGGCAAACGCGGCAGCGCCTGGTTCACGCGGTTCTGCACGAGCTGCGTGGCAAGGTCCGGATTGGTGCCGAGCTTGAAGGTCACCGTCAGCGTGAGATTGCCGTCGCTATTCGCTTGCGACTGCATATACAGCATGTTCTCGACGCCGTTGATCTGCTCTTCGAGCGGCGAAGCAACCGCTTCGGCAATCACTTTCGGATTCGCGCCCGGATACTGGGCGTGCACGACGACCGAGGGCGGCACGACTTCCGGGTATTCGGAGATCGGCAGCTTGAAGAGCGAAATGACGCCCGCCAGCAGAACCAATACCGATAGCACGCCCGCAAAAATTGGCCTGTCGATGAAGAATTTGGAAATGTTCATTGGAAGCTCTTGATGTTTGGAGCAAGCGGTTCGCGCAAGCGCCGCGCATAGCATCGCGCGGCGGCGACGCTCACGAATTCTTGTCCGCTTTGGCGCGCGCCTGCGCGAGCGGCGCGCTGTTCGGGTCCTGATCGGTCGTCATGGGCACCACATGCGCGCGCACCGAATCGCCTGGACGCACACGCTGCACGCCATTCACCACAATCCGGTCGCCCGCTTTCAGGCCGCCCTTCACGACACGCAGATTGCCCTGCATGCCGCCCACCGTGATCTCGCGATACGCGACGTGACTGTTCTGATCGACCACCAGCACGAACTTCTTGTCCTGGTCGGTGCCCACGGCGGCGTCGTCGATCAGCAGCGCCGAATGCGGTTCGCTGCCGCCCACTTTGACGCGTGCATACAGGCCTGGAATGAGCGTGCCGTCCTGATTGTCGAAACGCGCGCGCACGCGGATCGTGCCCGACGACGTATCGAGGCGGTTGTCCACCGATTCGATCGTGCCGCTGCGCGAGTAGCCGCTTTCGTCTGCGAGACCGAGTTCGACCGGCACCTTGCGGCCGTCTTTGGCACGGCTCAGGTATTGCAGATAGGTTTGTTCGTCCGCGTCGAACGATGCGTAGATCGGCGACACCGACACGAGCGTGGTGAGCGCCGCCGAGCCCGCGCCCGCCGACACCACGTTGCCCACCGTGATCTCCGCGCGCGACACGCGGCCTGACACCGGCGCGGCGATCTTCGTGTAGCCGAGATTGATGCGCGCGGTTTCGAGTGCGGCTTGCGCGGCCTTCAGGTTCGCGCTCGCTTCGCGCGCGGCGTTCTGCTTCTCGTCGTAATCGCGCCTGGCAATCGCGTTATCGGCGATCAGGCGCTGCGCGCGCTCCCAGTCGCTTTGCGTGTAGCCCGTGCGCGCCTGGGCGGCCGCAAGCTGGGCTTCCGCGCGATCCACTTCGGCCGCATACGGACGCGGGTCGATCACGAACAGCGTGTCGCCCTTCTTCACGAGCGCGCCATCCTTGAAGTTGACGGACACGATCGTGCCCGGCACCTGCGAACGCACGTCCACTTTCTCGACGGCTTCGAGACGGCCCGAATAGCTCTGCCAGTCGGTGATGGTTTTCTGCACCACGGTGGCGACATCGACTTCCGGCACGATGGTCGGCGCGGCAGGCGAGCTTGCATCCACACGAATCGCGCCGAACGTGCCCAGTCCGGCAACGACAATCACGGCAAGCGCGGCAATAGCCACACGGCGACGGGAAAGAGGAAGGATGGTCATTGAATGCTCCCGATATCGTTGATTAAAGTTCTGCTTGTTTCTGTTTCAGCGATGAGCGCGCGTCGAAGCGCCACTGAAAAAATCGCACCGCTTCCTGCAAGGCGGGCGGATGATCGGCCAATGCCGCATGCGAGACCGCCGGATAGCGGACCACCTGAGTCAGCACGCCCGCGTCGATCAGACTGCTCGCGTATTTCTCCGCTTCCACATGCAGCACATCGTTTTGCGCCGTCGCGATCAGCGTGGCCGGCAAGCCCGCGAGCCGCGACGATTCGAGCGGCGCCGCATACGGATGCATGCGTTGCGACGCTTGCGGAAGATATGCGCGATAACAGGCCGCGCACTCTCTCGCGGTGATGTCCGAGCCGAGGCGCTTTTCATCGCCGAGCCGCGTGAGGCTCGGATCGAGCATCGGTCCGAACAGCGCCTGCGCAACGATCTGCACGTCGCCGCGATCACGCGCGATGAAAGCGAGGCAATTGGCCAATTGACCGCCTGCATCGTGCCCGGCAACCCCAAGCTTTCTGCTATTGCCGCCAAATGCGCGCGCCCGCGTCTGTACCCACAAGGCCGCGCGATGTGCGTCTTCAGGCGCGGCGGGAAACGGAAACGCCGGCGCGAGCGAATAGCCGACCGACACGACTAATGCCGGTAAGTGTTCTGCGAAATAAAGCGAGGCGAAGTCGGCCTGATCGATAGAACCTTTCGTAAAGCCGCCGCCGTGAAAATAAAGCAGTACCGGCAGTGCGGTTTTCTTTTGCTGCCGGTACAAACGCAACGTAATGTCCTGCGCGTGCCCTTCTATTTGCACGTCAGTGACTTCCAGTGCCGTACTGCCGGCCTCGACCAGCGCACTGCCGGTGGGCACAAAAGAGTACGGCGGTTTAAATGCTTCCATGTCGGGCCGCGCAACGCGCAAAGAACTTCAATGGTGCGAATTGTGGGTTCGGCAGACTCGTAAATAAATGCCTATAATCCGGCAACACAATTCGGCGCCCCTGAACAATCCAGTGCGATTGCTCTGGGGATTCGAATCCTGCTCAGTACGCCTGCTCCTTCTGGAGGTTTGCAATGGACCGGCTTCAGGCCATGCAAGTGTTCACGCGTGTCGTCGACACCAACAGCTTTACCCGCGCATCGGAAACGCTCGACCTGCCGCGCGCATCGGTCACCACGATCATTCAGAACCTCGAAGCGTTCCTCGGCACGCGGCTCATGCATCGCACCACGCGGCGTTTGTCGCTCACGCCAGACGGCGCTGCGTATTACGAGCGCTGCGTGCGCATCCTCGCGGACGTCGAGGAAACCGAGGCCAGTTTTCAGAGCGGCAATAAAAAGCCGCACGGCAAGCTGCGTATCGACATGCCAGGGTCGATTGGCCGCTTGCTGGTGATTCCTCAACTCTGCGAATTTCACAAACGTTATCCCGACATCGACCTGCAACTCGGCTTGTCGGACCGGCCGGTGGATCTGTTGCAGGAAGGCGTGGATTGCGTGGTGCGCGTCGGCGCGCTACAGGATTCCTCGCTGGTGGCGCGGCGTATTGGCCTCTTTGAGGGCGTGACGTGCGCGGCCCCGGAATATATCGGGCGCGCCGGTATGCCGGCTTCACTCGAAGACCTTGAAAATCACAAAGCAGTCAACTACTTCTCGAGCCGCACAGGACGCACGCTCGATTGGGCGTTCATGGTTGAAGGCAAAGAGGTTGAAGTAAAAATGAAGAGCATCGTTTCGGTCAACGACGCGGATGCTTACGTGACCTGCGGGCTTGAGGGCTTTGGCCTGATTCAGCCGGCGCTATTCATGGTGCTGCCGCATCTGCGTTCGGGCCAGCTCGTTGAAGTTCTGCCCGAGTTAAAGCCTTTGCCGATGCCTATTTCCGCAGTCTATCCGCACAGTCGGCATCTGTCGCCTAAAGTCCGTGTTTTCGTAGACTGGATTGCGGAAGTGTTCGACCGCTGCCCATTGTTGAGTGGCCGCGGCACACTCGACGCAACCTGTTCGAAGCGCACGCTCGAAGAACGCGAGTCCGCTCCGCTGCTCGACACGCCTGTCATTTCCGAATGGGTCGCATGAGTCAATTGAATTGAAAGTACAGAAAGTGGAACAGTGAATTCCAGCCGCGGCTCTAATGCCGCGGTTCTTCTTTCCGCCTGCATCAATACCGCTCTTCGCGCGATTGTTCTGGAATCGCGACAATTCATTTCGCGAAACCACGATTTATCGACGCCCTCTCGAAGTCTACATTTCACCCTGTCGCAGCGCCGCTTGTGCTGCAAATGAATCGACAGGAGTGAATCATGAAACGCAATCTTCTCGCAGGTCTTGCTCTTTCGCTGCTTGTCAGCGCTCCGGTGTTCGCGCAAAGCAACGGCGGCGGCATTGGTCACGCGGGCAGTTATCAGACTCAGCCCACTGCCACGGCGAGCGGCAAAACGCGCGCCGACGTGCAAGCCGAACTCGTTGCGGCCTATCGTGACGGTTCGCTGCCCGCGCTGAATCGCACGACGTATCCGAACAAAGGGTTGATCGGTCAAACGCAGGCGGCGCGTATCGCGTTGCAGGAAGGAACGAGTGGCGACGTCACGCGTGTGGCGAATGGCCAGTGAGCGTTCAACGTAAAAAGCACCTAAATAGTCAGGTTTCCAGAATAAATGGAGTAGATCATGGCGCCTTCTGAACTCGATCATTGGAATACGGACGCGCCCGTGTGGACGCCGTATCGCGCACCACAGCGGTAAGTGTCGTGCGTCAGTGCAGCGCGGGTCACTCGATGCGGTCCGCGCCTGCTTTCTAGCGTTTTGGCACGCCTTCGCGCCAGTCGCCCCAATGCGTGACGATGTCCTGCACCAGCGGATTACCTGAGCGATAGAGGTTTTCCAGTGCAATGGAAAAGCCGCCTTGCGCGGCGTAATTCAGCAGATTGTCCGCGCTGGTCTGTCCGTCGTAAGGGCGGTCGAAGTCCGAACCCGCACGCAACACGGCAACGCGGTTCAGATCCACCTTATGGACCGACGCCGCGCGTTTTAGCGCTTCATACGTGGCATTGTCTTCCTGCTGCGTGGTGCAATACACGCCCTTTCCATCGGTGAGAATTTTTGTCCAGTCGCGGGCGCGTTGCCCGATCAGCGTGCCCGACCACCATGTATCGCCCGCCAGGGTATCGCATTGAATCACCGTGGGCGGACGATTCGCCGGCGCATACGAATACTTCGCGCGCGCGGCCTGTGCCTGCGCGTCGTCCGACAGCTGGACGTTGCGCGACAAGGCAAATGCCGTATCGGCGAGTTGCGTGTTGAGCTGGAATACCTCGGTCCGATAATCGAGCGGCGGCTTGTCTGAAGGGCTTTTCGTGTTGATGCCGAGATAGCCGGTGTTCCAGCCCGCAGGAATCTCGCGCCCGTCGATTTCCCATTGAATCCCGAAGTCGACGAGGTACTTCGCCCATGCGGCGGACCCCACGGTGCCCTGTTGAGGATCGATGCCGGCAATGCCCGCGACCATGAAGTACGTATGCCGCAAATCGAATCGCGGCGAAAACGTCAACGCCATGATCGACGCGGCGGCGTTGGTGTGCCCCATTCCCGTCGTCATCACGCAGATCTCCTGACGGTTGCAATGCACAGCCGGATAGTCAGGCGATAAGCCGTCTACAGGAATGTCACGCCACGGCCCGAGCCTATCGAGCCAGACCTGGCCTTCCGGACCGAACATCGAAATGATCATGACCTTGACGGGGCGTCCGTGCAAGCCGCCGTCGTCGTTGTCGTCCGCGCTGGCGGGTCCGGAAGTGAAGGCCGCGCATGCCGCGAGTGCGATGACGGAAAGAGCGCCGAGTGTGCGAGTCAGCATCATGTTCTTCCTTTTGCCTGTGATGCGAATTGGGAGAATGCCGCTTTCAAGCCGAAAGAAGTATAGATGCGAGAAATTCCTTTTCCACTACGTCATGCGTTATTTGTCGAAACGCGCGGCACGTCCGGTTCGAAAAACACCCAGCGCACTTGCGGAAACGCCGCCTGCAAATCGGCCTCGATCACGTTGATCGCATCGACCATCGCGCGGCCGCTTACGTAGTCGATCATTTCAGCCTGCACCGCCACCACGACGTGGCGTCCCCATTGCAGCGTAATCATATTGATGATGCTGCGAATTTCCGCGCGCGCATTCAGATGCGCCTCGATCGCGCGGCGCACTTCGGGGCTCGCCGATTCGCCGACGATCATCGACTTGACCTCGCGCGCCACCAGCGCGGCAATCATCATCAACAGCACGCCAACGGCGATCGAGCCGCACGCGTCATAAAGAGGATTGCCCGTGACCAACGTGAGCAGCACGGCGGCAAAGGCCATCGCAAGGCCGGCTAGTGCGGCGATATCTTCGCCCGCGACCACCAGCAGATCCGACTCGCGCGTTTCGCGAAACCAGCGCCACATGCTTTTGTCGGGATGCACTCTGCGGATTTCCTTCAGCGCGCCCCACAGCGAAAACGCTTCGAGCACGACTGAAACGCCCAGCACGACGAGCGCGACATACGCGTACTGCAAAGGCTCGCGCGCGATCACACGATGCACGCCTTCATACACGGAGAACGCGCCGCCGACAAAAAACAGCAGCAACGCGACGAGCAGCGAATAGAAGTTGATCTCGCGGCCGCTGCCCATGGGATGCAACGGGCTCGCGGGCCGGCGCGCCTGGCGCAGGCCGAACAGCAGCAACAATTGATTACCGCAGTCGGCGGTGGAGTGAATGGCTTCGGCGAACATCGAACCGGAACCGGTGAACGACGCGGCGGCAAACTTGCAGACAGCAATGCCGAAGTTGGCGGCGAGCGCATAAATAATGGCTTTCGGCGATTCTTCTTTCATCGTCGTGAATGGCGTCGGTCAATGTGCAGAAGGCTTTTAGCTGCCCGGAGTTCGTATTATGGCCATGCCGGGCGGCATGCGTCCAACCGGGGCACCGCGAGCGCTCCGGTTCGAACCGTCTTCAGCCTTCTCTACCGACGCCGTTGCGTCAACGCTCATGCCTTTTCGAGCGCGGCCATCTCGCGCACGATCACCAGCAGCATCGACAGGCTCGCGCCGCCCGTGGCCCGCAAATCGGCCAGCAGCCGCGAATAGCGCTCCAGTTGCTCGTTGCGTTTGTCACGCCATGTCTGAACCAGCGCATCGGGCGTGGAGCCGTCGTTCGCGCTGGCGAGCGCGCTCATCGTCAATGCGCGTTTGATGCGCGCGAGTTCGGCCAGCGCGGACGCGCGCGCCAGCATGTCCCAATGCGAAGGCGCAGGCAGCGCCGCCGCGCGTTCGCTGATCCAGTGGTAATTGAGCAACGTGCCGAGCGCGAAGTACACGCCCGCCACGAGTTCGAGGCTGCGCTCGCACGTGGACGCGACTTCGGCGATGTCGAGCAGCGCCGCCGAAATCTCGCCGCTTGCTATGCGCAACGCGAGGTCGCTGTCGACGCCCGCATCGACGAGCGCGCGCTGACGCTCCGACAGCGCTTCGAGGTCGGCAGCCGGCAGCAGCGCGGGCCATTGTGGTGCGAGACGTTGCGCGGCGTCGCGGCAACGCGCGAGCAGCCCGGTCACATCGCCGCCATTCACAGCGGGCGACGACAGATGCCGCAGGAACCACAGCGCCGAACGTTCGACGAGCCGCGCGACTTCGACGAACATGCGCGCCTGCACATCGTCGGCGACGCGGTTATCGAGCGCGTCGATGCTGCGCCAGACGTCGTCGAGATCGAACACGTCGCGCGCCATGATGCAGGCGCGCACGATGTCGCCGGGCTTCGCATCGGTCTCTTCCATCAGCCGGTGCACGAACTCGCAGCCTACGCGATTCACCAGCGCGTTGGTCAGATGCGTCGCGAGGATTTCGCGGCGCAGCGGGTGACGCTGCATCGGCTCGCTAAAGCGCTGGCGCAAAGGCTTCGGAAAATATTCGATCAACATGTCGCTGACGAGCGGATCTTCCGGCACTGCGGAGTCGAGCAGCGCATCGTACAGCCACATCTTGCTATACGCCAGCAGCACCGCGCGCTCGGGCGTGGTGAGCCCCTGTTTCGCCGCCTGGCGCTCGGCCACTTCGTCGTCGCTCGGCAAAAACTCGATCACGCGATTCAAACGCCCCGCGCGTTCGAGATAGCGCATGAGGCGCGTTTCCGCGTCGAGCAGTTCGACGCCGTAACGGCCCGCGATCGACAGCGCCTGCGTCTGGTAGTAGTTGTCCTTCAACACGAGCAAGCCGACTTCATCGGTCATTTCGGCGAGCAACGCGTTGCGCTGCTTCTCGGTCATCTCGCCATCGGCCACCACCAGTCCCAGCAGAATCTTGATGTTCACCTCGTGGTCCGAGCAGTCGACGCCCGCGGAGTTGTCGATCGCGTCGGTGTTGATGCGCCCGCCGCGCTGCGCGAATTCGATGCGCCCATGCTGCGTCAGCCCGAGATTGCCGCCTTCGGCCACCACCTTGCAGCGCAGCTCGGCGCCGCTGACACGGATCGCATCGTTCGCGCGGTCGCCCACTTGCAGATGCGTTTCGCGCGTGGCCTTTACATAAGTGCCGATGCCGCCGTTGTAAAGCAGATCGACGGGTGCCTGCAGGATCGCGCGCATCAGTTCGGCGGGCGCGAGCGCCGCCGCGCTGATGCCGAGCACCGACTGCATCGAGGGCGACAGCGGAATCGTCTTCGCGCTGCGCGGAAACACGCCGCCGCCTGCCGAGATGAGCGAAGGGTCGTAGTCGGCCCAACTCGAACGGTCGAGCAGAAAGAGCCGTCCACGTTCCGCGAGACTGACCGCCGGGTCCGGGCTCGGGTCCAGGAAAATATGCCGGTGATCGAACGCGGCCACGAGCCTGATATGCGGCGACAGCAGCATGCCGTTGCCGAACACGTCGCCGGACATATCGCCGATGCCGACCACCGTGAAGTCCATGGTCTGCGTGTCCACGCCCATTTCGCGGAAATGCCGCTTCACGGATTCCCACGCGCCGCGCGCGGTGATCGCCATTTTCTTGTGGTCGTAGCCGACCGAACCGCCGGACGCGAAGGCGTCGTCGAGCCAGAAACCGTATTCCTGCGAAATCGCGTTGGCGTAGTCGGAGAACGTGGCCGTTCCTTTGTCGGCGGCCACCACCAGATACGGATCGTCGGGATCGTGACGCACCACGTTGTCCGGCGGTACGACTGTCGTGCCCGACAGGTTATCGGTGAGATCGAGCAGACCGCGCAGGAACGTTTGATAGCACGCGATGCCTTCGCGCATCCATGCATCGCGCTCGCTTTGCGGCGGCGGGTTCTTCACGACGAAGCCGCCCTTCGAGCCGACCGGCACGATCACCACGTTCTTCACCATCTGCGCCTTCATCAGGCCAAGCACTTCGGTACGGAAATCCTCGCGACGGTCGGACCAGCGCAAGCCGCCGCGCGCCACGCGTCCGCCGCGCAGATGCACGCCTTCCACGCGCGGCGAGTAGACCCATATTTCGAACATCGGCTTGGGTTCGGGCAAGCCGGGCACCTGCGCGGGATTGAACTTGAACGACAGATACGGCTTGCGCTTTCCTTCTGCGTCGAAGAGGTAATAGTTCGTGCGCTGCGTGGCTTTGATGACGCCGAGAAATTGCCGCAGTATGCGGTCCTCGTCGAGATTGGGCACCTGATCGAGCGCGCCGTCGATCGTTTTCAAGAGGCTTTCCAGGCGCGCCTCGCGCGTGCCGGCGAGCGACGGATCGAAGCGCGCGACAAACAGCTCGACCAGCATGCGCGCAATCGCGGGATTGCCGGTCACGGCGCGCTCGATATACGCGTCGCTGAAAGTCGAGCCGACCTGGCGCAGATACTTCGCATACGCACGCAAAATCGTCACTTCGCGCGCGCTCAATTGCGCGCGCAACACGAGGCGGTTGAAATCGTCGCTTTCTATCGCGCCGGTCCACACCTGTTCGAACGCATCTTCGAAAAGATTCTTCACGCGTTCGATGTCGAACTCGGCGTCGTCGGCGAGTTGCAGGCCGAAGTCGTGTATCCACGCAGGCGTCGCATCGAGCGCCTCGATCAGATAGGGCCGCTCTTCGTCCACGCGCACGCCGAGGTGTTCGAGCATCGGCAAACTGCGCGACAACGCGATCGGCATGCCCGCGCGATACACCTTGAAGCGGAACGTCCGCGGCCCTGCTTCGATGGGGCGATACAGGTTCATTGCAAGGCGCTCGCTGCCCTGCACGCGCTCGATCAATTCGATGTCGCGCACCGCCGTGCGCGCGGGATAGTCGTCGCGATAGCCGGCCGGAAACGAATCCGCATAGTGCTGCAACAGGCGGTTGCCCTGCTCTTCGCCGAATGCGTCGAGCAGCGCATCGGCAAGATCGTCCTGCCAGCGGCGCGACACTTGCACGAGGCGCGCTTCGAGTTCGCGCGTATCAACGTGCGGCATGCCGCCCGGTTTCGCATGCACGACGAAGTGAATGCGAGCAAGCGTCGATTCCGAGAGTAGCGGCGTGAACTCGACACTCGCGCCGTTGAACGCGTCGGCGAGAAGATTGGCGATACGTTGCCGCAAATCGGTGTTGTACTTGTCGCGCGGCACGAACACGAGACACGACACGAAGCGGTCGAAGCGATCGCGCCGCACGAAAAGACGCGTGCGCTGATGTTCCTGCAAGCGCAGCACGCCGAGCGCGATGTCGTAGAGCTGGTTTTCGTCGGCCTGGAAAAGTTCGTCGCGCGGATAGGTTTCGAGCACCGTCACGAGCGACTTCGCGAGATGACCTTTCGGCAGGAATCCGGCGCGTCTCACGATATTCGCGCATTTGCGCCGCACGATCGGAATATCGACAGCCGACAGAAAATACGCGGTGGACGTGTACAGCCCGATGAAGCGCCGCTCGCCCGCCACCTTGCCGTCCGCGCCGGTGATCTTGATGCCGACGTAATCCAGATAGCCCGGACGATGCACGGTCGCGCGGGAGTTGGCCTTCGTCAGAAAGATCGGCGAAGAACCGGTGATGATTTCGGCTGCGGCAGGCGGCAACGAAGTGATTTCCAGGGCGCTCGTGGTGCGCAATTCATCGCGCAGAATGCCGAGCCCCGAGTCCGGCACCGCGCGCAAACCGTAGCCCGTGCCCTGCTGCACCAGTTCGTAGTCGCGCTGGCCGAGAAAGGTGAAATGATCGGCCACCATCCATTCGAGGAACGCGCGCGCTTCCATGGCATCCGGCCCGCTCTCGCCGGCCTTCATGCCCTTGATCGTGACGCGCGCGAGGTCCACGATCTTCGGCCAGTCTTCAACCGCGGCGCGCACGTCGCGCAGCACTTTGGCGATGTCGTCGCGCAATGCGTCGAGCTTTGCCGCGTCGCCGCAACGATCGACTTCGAAGTGGATGAACGAGGCCAGTTGCGAGCGCGTGTCGGCGGCTTCCTCCGCGCCTTGTGTCACGCGCGCGATGTCGCCGTCGGAGCCGCGCCAGATGCGAAAGACCGGATGCACGACCGAATGCAGCGCGAGCCCATGCCGGTTGACCGCCATCGAAACGGAATCGACCAGAAACGGCATGTCGTCGTTGACGATTTCGATCACCGTGTGATCGGAGTGCCAGCCGTGCTGTTCGAGAATCGGGTTGTAGACGCGCAGTCTTTCCTTGCCGGGCACGAAGCGCTGCGCGGTTTGCCAGTGCGCGAGCGCGGCGCCGTACAGATCGGGAATGGAGCGGCTTTGCAGATCGTCGGCATCGACGAAATCGTAGTAGTGCCGCAGAAAGGGCTCGACGATGTTGAAGGTCGGCTCGGGCAAGCGCCCTCGTGCAAATTCGACGACATCGTTCAGCAAGTGCGTGACGGCTTCTTCATTCTTTGCTTGCATGATGAACTCCCCCGGCTGGCGGCAATGGCGAGTATCGCGTGGATTGCATGCATCGTCTGAAGGGGGATTATGCACCTGCACGCCGACATGCAACCGATGCCGCGACTTAGGTTATACCCGCTGCCGCATGGCATGCTGCGAGCGCGCAAATCGCGTTCAGGGCGTCTGCGCGGACTCGACGGCGTCTTGCGCAAGCCACGCGCGCACCTGTTGCGCGACCCACGCGGGATCGTCGTGCGGCAGATCGTGACCGGCCCATGCATGCACGCGATGATCCACGCCCCACGCCGCCGCGAGCTTCGCGGAACAGGCGGGATCGACGAGCCGGTCTTCGCGCGACGCCAGAAGCAGCAGCGGGCAAGCCGGCCTCGCGTCGCCCGCGCAAAAGCGCGCCGCCGCGCCTAGCTGCCGCAACGCATTGGCGCGGCTCACCGGCGCGCTGCGGCGAATCGCGCTCCATGTTGCGAGGTCCGCGTCCAGCGTGTCCGCGCAATTGCATGTCAATTGATGAATGCCGCGCTCCGCGAGGCGCGCGTCGCGCCAATGCAAGGCGACGCGCGCAAGACCGGGCCACGCCGACGGACGCAGCCGCTCGTGCGCACGGCAGAAGGGACGCATGCTGGTGTTGATCAACACGAGCCGGCCAATTTCGCCGGGATACCGTTGTGCCCAGTCGGTCGCGACCATGCCGCCGAGGGACATCGCGAGCACATTGCAAGGAGCGGCAAGCTCTAAGCCGGCCGCGCCTGAGCCGGCCGCACCTGAGCCGGCCGCACCCGAGCCGGCCGCACCCGAGCCGGCCGCACCTCTTTGCACAGCGGCCAGGCGCACGAAGTCCACCATATCGGCGACAGTCGCGGGCGCGCGAATGTCAGCGAATTCGCCGTTGCCGGGCAAGTCGAGCAGCAGCGGCGCCGCGCCGATGGCGTCGCGCAACAGATCCGGCAAGCGGCCCCAATGACGCGTCTCGCGCGTCAGTCCGCGCAGCAGAATCCAGGTGCTCATGCGCCGCCCTGCCTGTACCAGTGATCCGTCGCGCTTTGCAGCAACTGCTCGCGACGATTGCCCTGCGGCAGCCAGCGCTGCGACGAGAAGGCCGCGCGCGCCAGGAAGTCGAGCAGATTCGCGTGACGCCGCAGCACGCGCGCCGTGCGATGCGCCTTCACCGGATTGAAAAAGCCCTGACGCGAGAACAGCTGCCGTGGATTCTTCTTGATCCACAGCCACGAGCCGAGTTCGAGCGTCATCGGCAGGAAGACGTTGGGAGCGGGCGTGCGGTCGTAGGCGAAATCCCACAGGTCGCCATGCAGCAGATATTGATGGCTTTGCGGCTCGAACGTGTAGCCGTGATGCGGATGTGCTCGCTCGAACATGGTTTTCAGCACGTACATTTCCGGCAGATGCGGCATCAGCTTGCGCGTGCGCGCATACGGAAACCAGATGCTGTCGGTCCAGCCGTAGCCTGAATGGCAATCGAGCGCGATGCTCAAGGGCCGCGCCGCCAGTTCGGTTTCGACGACCTCCAGCAAAGCGGCGGCCTCGGCTTCCATCGGGCCGCCGAGCGGTCCGCGATACCACGGCAGCCATGCGCCGACACGCTGTCCGCCCGCGAGAAGCGGCACGCGCTCGTCGGCGTTTTGCGGCGCATTGCGCATCAGATCGACGCCGTTCGGATTCGCGCGCGTGGCCGCCCACATGCCGCCCGGATTGACGATCGGCATGAAAATGAGGCGAATGGACTGGAGTTGCCGGACCAGCAGTTCGTCCCACTCGAGCCGCGCGAGCAGCGCGCGCATGTAGTCGAGCACGAGTTGCGAGCCGATGCGCTCCAGTCCATGAATGCCGCCGAAAAAGCCGATGGCCGGCGCCTGCGGATCGGTCGAACCGATGCTAGCGGCGTGCACGCCGAAACAGCGGCCGCGCACCGTGGTCTCGCAGACGGTGCGGATTGCAAAGCTCGCGCTGCCCTGATCGAGGATCGCCTTGAGATCTTCGTACTCCGCAAAGCTGTCGGGAAGGAAGCTCAGAGGCTGCATGAGGACGTCGCGAGTAGTGCGGGATGCCGGGGACCGGCACGGCGAAAGACGCAATATAGCCTGGCTGCGCGTCTGCTTGCATGACGGCGGCGCGCGGGCGAAAACGTGTCATATGCACGTCATCCGGACGTCATCTGACATGCCACAAATTGCCTCTTTTTTACCCATAAAGCCCCTTTGCTTTAGTCGTCCACTCGGTGATTCCGCGCGTCGTGCTGGAATAATCACGGGCTTGCGGCCCACACTCAGGCCAGCCAACCTCGTTCTGTCCCGGCCTTCGATGGAAACTCTTGTCGTCCTGCTGGTCCTGTTGTCCGCCTTGCTTCACGCCACCTGGAACGCGTTCCTGCATCTGTCGGAAGACCGCGTCTGGCTGCTCGGCATGATGGCGATTCCCTATCTCGCCGTGAGCGCGGTCGGCGTGATCGTGCTGCCTCTGCCGGCGCGCGCCGCGTGGCCGTATATCTTCGCGTCGGTGGCGCTCGAATTCGGCTATCTGCTCGCGCTGATCCGCGCGTACCGAAGCGGCGACTTCGGGCAGATCTATCCGATTGCGCGCGGCCTGTCGCCCATGCTCGTGTTTGTCGGCGCGCTCGTGTTCGCGCACGAATCGCTGAAGCCGCTCGCGGCGATCGGCGTCGCGCTGGTGTCGACCGGCATCGTCTCGCTCGCCTTTCGACGCGGCATGCGCTTCTCCGGCGAGAGCGTGCCGTTCGCGCTCCTCACCGGCTTCTTCATTGCGACATATTCGGTCGTCGACGGAATCGGCGCGCGCGTCGCGGGCAACGCGCTCAGCTACATCATGTGGGTCTATCTGATCTGGAACGTGCCGCAGTTTCTGCTCGCATGGCATTGGCGCGGCGGCGCGAAGGGACTGTTCATCGGCCGCGCGGTGGTGGCGAAAGGCATCGGGTCGGGCGCGCTCGCGCTGGTCGCCTATTGCCTGATCATCGAGGCGTACCGCTTTTTGCCCATCGCCATGGTCTCGGCGCTGCGCGAGTTGAGTTCGATCTTCGCAGTGCTGATCGGCTGGCTTTTCATGCATGAGAAGCTCACCGCGCGACGTGTCGTTGCGTGCGCACTGGTTACGCTCGGCGCGGTGCTGATCCGGATTTGAGCCGCGCAAGCTCGTCTTTCAAGCCACTTCCCGCAAGCCATCCGCCGCCCAAATGGCTCCTACATTTTTATAGAAATGGCTCTGAAGCTCAGAGCCAAATCTCACTATAGTCGCTGCATGTGCCGCGTCTTGCGCGCGGCGTCCGCCGACATCGAGGAGCCACGTCATGAACCTGAACAACGCAGAATTGAAGAGCCGCAAGGACGCAGCCACGCCGCGCGGCGTCGGCGTGATGTGCGATTTCTACGCGCAGCGCGCCGAAAACGCGGAGCTGTGGGACGTGGAAGGCCGCCGCTTCATCGACTTCGCGGCCGGCATTGCGGTGTGCAATACCGGGCATCGTCATCCGAAGATCGTGGCGGCGATTCGCGAGCAACTCGATCATTTCACGCACACGGCGTATCAGATCGTGCCGTACGCGTCGTATGTGGAGCTGGCCGAAAAACTCAACCAGCGCGCGCCCGGCGATCATCCGAAAAAGACGGCGTTCTTCACGACCGGCGCCGAAGCCGTCGAAAACGCGATCAAGATCGCGCGCGCCGCGACCGGCCGGCCCGGCGTGATCGCCTTCACCGGGGGCTTTCACGGCCGCACGCTGATGGGCATGGCGCTGACCGGCAAGGTCGCGCCGTACAAGACCGGCTTCGGCCCGTTTCCCTCCGACGTGTTCCACGCGCCGTTCCCGAATCCGCTGCACGGCGTGAGCACGGCGGATTCGCTGAAAGCGCTCGAATTCCTGTTCAAAGCCGATGTCGATCCGAAGCGCGTGGCCGCGATCATCTTCGAACCGGTTCAGGGCGAAGGCGGTTTCTATCCCGCGCCGGCCGAGTTCGTGCGCGCGCTGCGCAAGCTGTGCAACGAGCACGGCATTCTGCTGATCGCCGACGAAGTGCAAACCGGCTTCGCGCGCACCGGCAAGCTGTTCGCGATGCATCACTACGACGTCGTGCCCGATCTGATGACGGTCGCCAAGAGCCTCGCGGGCGGCATGCCGCTGTCGGGCGTGATCGGCCGCGCCGAGGTGATGGACGCCCCGGCGCCCGGCGGGCTCGGCGGCACTTACGCCGGCAATCCGCTCGCGCTCGCCGCCGCGCATGCGGTGCTCGACATCATCGACGAAGAGAAGTTGTGCGAGCGAGCCACTGCGCTGGGCGAGCGGGTCAAGGCGAAACTGATCGAACTGCGGAAAGATGTGCCGCATATCGCCGACGTGCGCGGGCCGGGCGCGATGGTCGCCGTCGAATTCTGCAAGCCGGGCGGCTCGGAGCCCGACGCGGAGTTCACGAAGCGTGTGCAGCAGCGCGCGCTCGAACGCGGCTTGCTGCTGCTCGTGTGCGGCATTGATTCGAACGTGGTGCGCTTTCTGTTCCCGCTCACGATTCAGGACGCGATTTTCGACGAAGCGCTCGTCATTCTCGAAGACGTCATCAAGGAGAGTGTGGCGGTTGCGGCCTGAAGGAAACGATCGGTCTCGCGTCGCGTTTCCAGAGCCGCGAGGTCAGGCGCGCGCGGCGTGTCGCACAAGCACTTCGCTGTGCGGAGGCGGCGTGTGAGTCTGGTCCAAATGCAAAAAAACCGGCACGTTGCGACGTGCCGGTTTTTTTCTACCCGCGCGGCCAGCTAGATCGCGCCGGCCGGTTGCATCCACTCAAGCTTAGTTCGACGTTTGAGCGCGGCTGCCCGCATTCGACGAGCCGTCGGTCGCGGAACCATAGCCCGTGGACTGAGCCGTGCGGTTTTCCGCGGCGATGCGCGCTTCAGCGGCCTGAATGTTTTCCGGGTAATCGTCGCTGTTAGCCGTGCTCGGGTTGTAGCCCGCTTTTTCCAGCTGGACCAACTCGGCGCGAACCTGTGCGCGCGTCACCGGCTGGTTCGATTGCGCGAAAGCCGCGAGCGGCGCGGTAATAAGAGCGGCGATAACAGCAGCTTCGATCAGCGATTTCATGATTACTACCTCCAGAGATTCTTATGTGCAGTGCCGAAAACGGTTCTTTTCAGCAGGTATGCACAGTGTAGGAGGATGGTATCCTAGGGTAAACCCCCAATTCATGAATTCACTGTTGCTGCGGAAGCAATAAATCGCCCACAGGCACCTTGATTATCGCTTTCGACGGCATTAAGCCGCCTGTCACCTGGCGATCGCTTCTCGGACTCGCGCCAAATCGCGCGCGATAGGTCCGCGAAAAATGCGACGGCGACTCGAACCCGCACGCGACGCAAATCGACGTGATCGACATGTCGGTCTGTTGCAGCAACTCGCGCGCGCGGGAAAGCCGCAGTTGCAGATAGAAATGCGTCGGCGTGTCCTTCAGCGACGCGCAAAAGAGCCGTTCCAGCTGCCGCCGCGTCACGCCGATTTCCTGTGCTAGCCGGTCCGGCGTCAACGGTTCTTCCATATGCCGCTCCATCACGCCGATCACCTGAATCAGCTTGCGGTTGTGCACGCCGTAACGCGTGGCGATCTCCATGCGCTGATGGTCCGAGCGCTGGCGGATGCGGCTCACCACGAACTGCTCCGAGACCGCCGACGCCAACGCGGCGCCGTGCTCGCGCCCGATCAGATCGAGCATCATATCGATCGACGCCGTACCGCCCGCGCACGTGATCCGCCGCGCGCCGATCTCGAAGAGTTCCTGGCTCGCGTCCAGCGCAGGATAGCGCTCGCGAAACGCCGACAGCGCTTCCCAATGCACGGTCACATTGTCCGCGCGGCCGAGCAGGCCGGCTTCCGCGAGAATAAAGCTGCCGGTATCGATGCCGCCGAGCGTCGCGCCGCCGCGCTCCAGACGCTTGAGCCACTCGGCGAGTTCGCGCGTGTAGCACGCGAGCGGTTCGAAGCCCGCCACGACGAAGAGCGTGGGCGCGTCGTCCACATCGCCGATGGCGGCGTCCGCGTTGATCGAAATGCCGTTGCTCGCCGCGACCGGCGCGCCGTCGAGACTCAGAATGCGCCATCGGTAAAGCTCGCCTTGAAAGCGGTTCGCCACGCGCAACGGCTCGACCGCCGACATGAAGCCGATCGCCGAGAAGCCCGGCAGCAGCAGGAACGATATCTCTTCAGGCATCTCGCGAACTTTGAGAAAACGGACGGGAATGCGCGGGCGAACGCGCGGGTCCAGGCGAGCGTAGCAAGCGTGTCGCGGGCGGGCAAGGCGCGCCAAAAATCCCTTCCGCGCGATGCTGCATTGCAATGCGCGCCTGACGACCGCCGGTGCTGGTTTTCCCTTGTTGTCGCGTGAGAGCAAGAACGGGTCGCTGACGGTCGCTTTGGGCGGAATATGGGGCATTAACGTTAGGTCATTCGTGGGCCGCGCGTCACGGCGTCAAAGTATCGAGGCGGCCTGTCCGGAACGCGCAGTCAAACCTCCATGAGCGCCACCAGGGGAATGTCATGAAGTTACGCATCAAAGCTCTCTTTGCCCGTCTCGCGTGCCTCGCGGCCGCTTTTGCCGCGACCGCGCTGCCCGCGCACGCGCAGGACCCGGCCGCCTGCCGCGCCGTGCATTTCGCGGATATCGGCTGGACCGACATCACATCGACGACCGCGCTTGCGTCGACTGTCTTCGAAGGGCTCGGTTATCAGCCGGTCACGACCGTCGCCTCGGTGCCGATTTCGTTTGCGGGCCTGAAGAGCAAACAGCTCGACGTGTCGCTCGGCTATTGGTGGCCCGTGCAGGAAAAGGCGATTGCGCCGTTCGTCGAATCGAAATCGATCCAGGTGCTGCAACCGCCCAATCTGACCGGCGCGAAGGCAACCTTCGCCGTGCCGACCTACGAGTATGACGCCGGCCTGAAGACCTTCGCGGACATCGCCAAACATCGCGACGAACTAGGCGGCAAGATCTACGGCATCGAGCCCGGCAGCAGCGCGAACGCGGCCATTCAGAAGATGATCGCCACCAACCAGTTCGGCCTCGGCGGGTTCAAGCTGGTCGAATCGAGCGAAGCGGGCATGCTGGTTTCGGTGGAACGCGCGATCCGCGAGAAGAAATGGGTGGTGTTTCTCGGCTGGGAACCGCATCCGATGAACATTCAGCTCGACATGAAATATCTCTCCGGCAGCGAAGGCGTGTTCGGTCCGAACGACGGCGAAGCGCGCGTCTACACGCTGACCTCGCCCGACTATCTGTCGCGTTGCCCCAACGCCGGCAAGTTCGTGAGCAACCTGCATTTTTCGACTCAACTGGAAAACGTGGTGATGCAGTCGGTCATGAACAAGGAAAAGCCCGCCGATGCCGCCAAAGCGTATCTGAAGAAGAACCCGCAAGTGCTAGACGCATGGCTCGCCGGCGTCAAGACCTATGACGGCAAGGACGGCTTGCCCGCGGTCAAGGCTTATCTCGGGCTTTGATTCGCGCGCTCTGATTCACGCGCCAAGCACTTTCATTTACAGGAACAGCACGCATGAACCATGAAGTCATCGTGACCTGCGCGATCACCGGCGCGGGCGACACCGTCGGCAAGCATCCGGCCATTCCCGTCACGCCAAAGCAGATCGCCGAGTCCGCGATCGAAGCGGCGAAAGCCGGCGCCACCGTCGCGCATTGCCACGTGCGCGATCCGAAAACCGGACGCGGCAGCCGCGATCCGCAGTTGTATCGCGAGGTGGTGGACAGAATCCGCTCGTCGGGCACCGACGTCATCATCAATCTGACGGCGGGCATGGGCGGCGATCTGGAGATCGGTTCCGGCGAAGACCCGATGCGCTTCGGCGCGGGCACGGATCTCGTCGGCGGCTTGACGCGCCTTGCGCATGTCGAGGAGCTGCTGCCCGAAATTTGCACGCTCGATTGCGGCACGCTCAATTTCGGCGATGGCGACTACATCTACGTGTCGACGCCTGCGCAGTTGCGCGCGGGCGCAAAGCGGATTCAGGAACTCGGCGTGAAGCCCGAACTGGAAATTTTCGATACCGGCCATTTGTGGTTCGCGAAGCAATTGCTGAAGGAAGGCCTGCTCGACGCGCCGCCGCTCTTCCAGATCTGCCTCGGCATTCCGTGGGGCGCGCCCGCCGATACGACCACCATGAAGGCGATGGCCGACAACCTGCCGCCCGGCGCACAGTGGGCCGGCTTCGGCATCGGCCGCATGCAGATGCCGATGGTCGCGCAGGCGATGCTGCTCGGCGGCCACGTGCGTGTCGGCCTCGAAGACAACATCTGGCTCGATAAAGGTGTGCCCGCAACCAACGGCACGCTCGTGCAGCGCGCGGTGGAGATCATCGAACGCCTGGGTGGACGCGCGCTGACACCCGCCGAAGGACGTCGCAAGCTCGGCCTGCCCGCGCGTGGCGAACGGCTGCTCGAACGGCGCGCGGCCCGGGAATATGCATAGGCACGATTTGCAAGCGGCATTGCGTGCGCTCTCAATGCGCGTTCGCAGTCAGGAACTCACAGGCAAAAGGAAACGTCAGCAATGGCAGTGATCGTCGATATCAAAACATTTGCCGCGATCGGCGCGGGTGTGATCGGCAGCGGCTGGGTGGTGCGCGCGCTCGCGCACGGGCTCGATGTGATCGCGTGGGACCCGGCTCCCGGTGCGCAGCAGCAGTTGCGCGAGAACGTCGCGAATGCGTGGCCCGCGCTGGAGCGCGTCGGGCTCGCCGAGGGCGCGTCGCAGGCGAGGCTGCGCTTCGTCGAGACGATCGAAGCGTGCGTCGCGCACGCCGACTTCATTCAGGAAAGCGCGCCCGAACGCGAGGAACTCAAACTCGCGCTGCACGAGCAGATCAGCCGCGCCGCGAAACCGGACGCGATCATCGCTTCGTCGACGTCGGGGCTCTTGCCGAGCGACTTCTATGCGCGCGCGGTGAACCCCGAGCGTTGCATCGTCGGGCATCCGTTCAATCCGGTGTATCTGCTGCCGCTTGTCGAAGTGCTCGGCGGCGAGCGCACCGCGGCCGACACGCTCGACGCCGCGCTGCGCATTTACCGCTCGCTTTCGATGCGGCCGCTGCGCGTTCGCAAGGAAGTGCCCGGCTTTATCGCCGACCGGCTGCTCGAAGCGCTGTGGCGCGAGGCGCTGCATCTGGTGAACGAAGGCGTGGCGACCACCGGCGAAATCGACGACGCGATCCGCTTCGGCGCGGGCATCCGCTGGTCGTTCATGGGCACGTTCCTCACCTACACGCTCGCGGGCGGCGATGCGGGCATGCGCCACTTCATGCAGCAGTTCGGCCCCGCGCTGGAGCTGCCGTGGACTAAACTGATAGCGCCGGAGCTGACGGACGAACTGATCGACCGCGTCGTGCACGGCACCGCCGAACAGGTCGGCCCGCGTTCGATCAAACAGCTGGAGCGTTATCGCGACGACTGCATCACGAGCGTGCTGGCGGCAATCGGCGAAGCCAAGGCGCGGCACGGGCTCACGTCCGCGGATTGACGCTGGCGTGGCCGCGCAACGCCAGCGCGCGCCGCCCATCCACAAGGAGACCCCGCACCATGCCGCAAACCGTTTCACTGCCCTGCTATCGCGACACGGTGCGCGCCGAATGGGTCGACTACAACGGCCATTTGCGCGACGCGTTCTACATGCTGATCTTCAGCTTCGCAGCCGACGAACTGATCGACCTGATCGGTTTGCCCGACGCCGTGCGCAAGGAACGCAGCCGTTCGATCTACACGCTCGAAGCGCACATCAACTATCTGCATGAAATCAAGGAGGGCGCGCGCGTGCGTGTCGATATGCGCGTGCTCGCGCACGACGCGAAGCGGCTGCATCTCTATCTGGAGATGTTCGCCGGCGAAAGCGGCCAGCCGGTCGCCGCCGGCGAGCAGATGCTGCTTCATGTGGACACGAACGGTCCGTGCGCGGCTCCATTCGATGCCGACGTCGCCGCCCGCGTGCGCGATCTGGCCGACGCGCATGCCGCGCTGCCGGCGGCGGCGTACGCGGGCCGCATGATCGGCCTGCCGAAAGCCGTGCAACGAGGCCGGAGCCAACATGCTTGAGCCGCAGATGGCGGCCTTCATTGCACGCGCCGCCGCGATCTATCCGGGGCATACCACGTCGATGTCGCCGCGCGAGCAGCGCGAGGTCTACGACCGTTATGCGGCTGCGCTGACGCCGCCTTTACCGCCGGATGTCGTCACGCAGGACGCGCGCTTCCAGGCCGCGGCCGGCCATTCCATTGCATTGCGGCGCTATCGCAAGCGCGCAATGGGCGGCGCGACGCCGCGCGGCACCGTGCTGTATTTCCACGGCGGCGGCTTCGTGCTCGGATCGCTGGACAGTCATGCACTGATCACGGCGCGCCTCGCCACCGACACCGGTCTCGATGTGATCGCAGTCGACTACCGGCTCGCGCCCGAACACCGCGCACCGGCCGCGCACGACGACTGCCTGGAGATCGCGCTCGCCGCGCTGCATCGGCGGCTGCCCTTCGATTCGCCTGCCGCCGACTCGCTGCAACTGGCCGGCGACAGTGCCGGCGGCACGCTCGCGGCGAGTGTGGCGATGCGATTGCGCGACGCGGGCATCGAAGGAATAGGCGGACTCGCGCTGGTTTATCCGATGCTCGGCACCGACCCGCAGCCGCCCGCACGCGACACCGAAGCGCAGGCGCCCATGCTGACCCTCACCGATGTCCACGCGTTTCGCGACATGTACTGGGGCCACTCGGGTGGCCAGGCGCCCTATCCGGCATGGACCGTCCCACTCGACGTCACCCGTTATGACGGCCTGCCGCCCACACTCGCGATCGGCGCGGAACACGATCCGCTGAGAGACGACGCGCGCGTCTTCACCGAACGCCTTCAGGCTGCGGGCGGCAATGCGCGGCTGTGGGTCGGCACAGGACTCGTGCATGGCTGCTGGCGCGCCATCGAATCGAGCCCTGGCGTGCAAGCCATGCACGATGAACTGTGCCGCTTTCTTTCCACTCATGCCGGTGCGGCTTAAGCGGCGTATTTCCGCCTCTATTGCGCACATATTCCGCAGGCTTTCCCCGCATATTCCCACACGATTTATGCGGCTTTAATCGATCCGCCTGTCAATCGCCAATCGCAGTGACATGGACGCCCTGGGCTCCTGCCGGTTCTGTTCGCTGACCCACTGAATTAAAAAACCGCTGCATCAACACTGTCGTCGGACGCGTAAATAGCCACATAGTCCATTTCCCCAAGAGAATGGGATGTGCCTGCCGTATCGGCAAGCATGTGTGGCTGCCACAAGCAGCCGTTCCTGTAAAAGGAAAATCGTATGTTGATGCGAGAAGTGATCCCCAATGCTCTGAATCGTGGCAATGCTCATCTTTCAGAGAACCCGATGGCGATGCTTTCGCCAAAGACCTTTCAACACTCGTTCGACATCTATCTAAAAGACTCGAATGCCTTCATGAACACGTATTTCGCGCGCTATTTCGAATGGCAGGGCGTATGCCGCGAACGGTGGTTTCACGAGTGCATCCATGACGACCTGCTCGGCTCCGACGGCATGTTCGTGACCAAACGCGCGCACCAGGAATATGTGCATGAGACTTTCCCGTTCCAGCGGGTGGATTGCTATCTGAACACGGTGCAAGTCAGGCAATGCTCGGCCTATCTGCTGTTCCGTTTTTGCGTCGATGGGCGGCAAGTGTCGCAAGGCTATCAGCAGATTCTTTACGCCGGACGCGACCGGAAAATCCGGCGCTTTCCGGATGGAATCGTCGAGCGTGTGAAGGAGTATGAGTTGCCGTTGTCGGCGCTGGCGGAATAAAGCACAGCGTCCGAAGTAAAGGCATTAGCCCGAAGCTCTAACGCCGGCGCGCGGTGCGTGCCGGCGGCTTCGGCAAGGCTCTGTCGGCTGCCGTGCCGGGAAGCGGCAGCCGCACGGTGAAGGTGGTGTGCGCGCCGCGCATGGACGCGCAGTCGATGC
Organism: Paraburkholderia sp. MPAMCS5; assembly: GCF_036016995.1. NCBI lineage: Bacteria > Pseudomonadati > Pseudomonadota > Betaproteobacteria > Burkholderiales > Burkholderiaceae > Paraburkholderia > Paraburkholderia sp. MPAMCS5. Next base: position 499,504 of record NZ_JAYXBK010000001.1, on the reverse strand, counting down.
TGCCGCCCAGCAACTCGGTCGCGCGGCGGCAAAAGGCAAGACCCATTCCCGCACCGCTGCCGTGGCGCTTGGTCGAGAAGAAGGCGTCGAAGATATGCGGCAGAACATCGGGCGCGATGCCCGGCCCGGTATCGCGGAACTGCAACACGCAGAAGTCCTGGTCTTCCAGCGCGCTGATCGTGATCTGCCCTTCGCCGCTCACGTGAATCGCGTGGAAGGCGTTTTTCAGCAAATTGAACAGCACGAAGACCACGACCGTGTCGGAGCCGGAAAAGCTCAACGCGGGATCGATCGGCATGACCGTGACGCGCTCGCGTTCGTCGCTGCGAAAGGGATAACGTTCGAGCGCCGAACTCACGCACTGCTGCACCGAATGCGCGCTGAAGCGGCTGCGGTCCAGGCGGTCGAGCGTGAATGAAGCGAGCGCCATTTCGACCATCGCGCTCGTGCCGGAGACTTCACGCCTGATCGCGGTGGCCAGTTGGCTGATGCGCTCGGATTGCCCCGAATGTTCGTCGTCGTAAAGACCGTGCGCGACGGCGAGGCGATAACCCTTGAACACATGACTCCAGACGCTCGCGATCTCGTCGGCGTGCATGCCGATGGTGGCAAGCGGCGTGGCGATTTCGTGCGCGATGGTGGCCGCGAGCGCATACGGATGAATCAGGTGATAGCGCACGATCGTGATGGCGAGAAGCCCGAGGCTCAACGCGATGAACAGCACGCCGGGCGGATAGAACGGATAGCCGTAGTTGACCGCGTAATCGACCGCTGCGAACGAATACAGGCCGAGCGCCGCGAGGCACAGATCGAGACGCCGGCGCGCCTGGCCGCCCGCATGCTTGCGCGCGCCGAGCAGAAGCTGGCCGCTGCGCGCGGCGAGCAACACCGTCTGCAACACATGAACCGGATGGAGCGGCCCCGCGACCGGATAGTAGCCGAAGAAATAATGCTGATAGCCGGCCACCACCTCATTGCCGGGCAGCAACGCGGCGAGCACGCAACACACACCGTACGACGCCAGCAAGACCGGCTGCTCGCGACGCCGCGCCGCGACTTCCGTCACGAAGTGATAGAACGTGGTGGGCAGAAACAGAATGAACAGATAGCCGATGCGAACCAGCCAGCCCGCGATGTGCGGGTCCTCCGTCTGGAACAGCAAGGTCCATGCGCCTTGCCATGCGAACGTCGCCGCGCACATCAAAAGAAATGGCGCCGAGAGCCGCGTCAGGCCTTGCGTGATGAGCACGTAAAGGCCGAATACGACGAACATCGCCGACACGAAAGCAGTTGGAATGGCGTACATGTGGCTCGGCGTGCCGGCAGACGTTAGCGTGTCCGGTTTGTCCGGTTACTGCGCCACTCCGCATACGTCAGCGGCTTGATGCCCGCCTCGACCACCTCGGACGACTCGATCGGGCTCCAGCAGTAGAAAGCGTCGCTCCATCCGGGAACGGGCAGCGGCTTCAGCATTCTGAATTCGACATTCGACCGGTAAGCGAGATGCGGCCAGAACAACGGCATGACGTCGCGCACCGCCATCTGTTTGAGCAGCTCGGCGGGGCCGCTTTCGTCCGCGACGATTTCGCCCTGCGAAATCCAGTCGTTCTCGGCCCACGCGACGAAAACACTCGGCCTCGCCTCGCGATCGAACATGAGAATCGCATTCTGCTCGGGCCGCCAGTAATACTCGACGATGCCTTTTTCCGCCACCAGTTCGTCGATCACCTTGCGCGTGCGCGGATCGCAATACGTCATGCCGTTCTCGCCCAGCGCGAGCCAGCCGGTTTCGGAGCAGTGGCGGCTCTTCGCGTCCTTGAGAAAGTGCACGAGGCGGTTCGCGGAATCGGCGTCGGTCTTGCGCAGATATAAATCGACAATGCCGGCGTTGAACGCCTTGACCGCGACGGTTTCGTCGGCGACGCCCGTCAGCAGAATTTTCGCGCAATGCAGGTTCGAAATGGACGACAGAAACTCGACGCCGCTCACGCCCGGCATGTCGTAATCCACGACGACCGCGGCCACTTCGGAGAAGCGCGAATCGCGCGCGAGCACATCGCGCTGCGGCGAGCTTTCGACAAAGCGCTCGAAACCCGTTTCGCTCAGGCACGCCGAACCGGGCGCAAACTCCAGCGAATTTTCGCGCGCGTGCTGGCGGATGAACGCGAGCCCCGTTTGCGGGCGCGAAAAAAACAGATTGGTGGAAACGTCCGGAAAGAAACGGCGCAGCGCGTCGAGGTAGTTGTCGTTGTCGTCGACGAAAACAACCGTGGTCGGGAAGGAAACGGGTGGTCTAATAAACTTGTTCATATTTTCACGTGGTTCGTCAGGCCGCCGCAGGGCGATCGCCGTGACAGGCTCGCAGGTGGTCGCATGCGCTCACGTGGAACATGGCGGCGCGCCGCAAGCTACGTACGCGCCGGCCTTGATAGCGCTGGTTGCCGGCCCGTTACCGTTGAGCCGTATAGTACAGGGCTCTTGGCATCAACAGTACAAACTTACGCTTGTTTGCGGCAACGCATGCGTCTTGAATAAAGCGAATAAGCGATGCGAAACATGGCGATGCGACCGCGTTCCTGGCGGCCGCGCGAATCCGGTCATTATGGCCGCGAGGCCACTTCGTCGAGGTGATCCAGCAGGCCTGCCGGATCGTCGTACACCCTGAGCGCGCCCGCGCGTTCGAGTTCTTCCGTGCCATAGCCGCCCGACAGCAAGCCCACGCCGAGCGCGCGGCAGCGACGCGCGGCCAGCATGTCCCAGATGCTGTCGCCGACCACGACCGAGTGCTCGATCTGAACGCCGAGGCGCTCAGCCGCCGCAATGAAAAGATCGGGATCGGGCTTCGCGTATTTGACGTCGTCGCGTGTGACGACGACGGCTTTCGACGGATCGACGCCCAGCGCTTCGAGATTGAGCGCCGCGGTTTCCATGCGCCCGCTGGTGGCCACGGCCCACGGCGTGCCGGCTTGCGTGAGCGCGTCGAGCAACGCGCGCGCGCCTGGCAGCGGACATACTTGCGCGCGCAACCTTTGATAAGCCGCCGCATGCGCGCGACGCAGCCGCTCGCTGCGCTCGGCATTGATCTCGCCGTGCGTCTCGCGCAAAAGCTGATTGGTGAAGAGGCCGCCGCTCATGCCGATCTTTCGATGAATCCGCCAGACCGACAGCGGAATGCCTTCGCTGTCGAGCGCTTCTTTCCAGGCCAGCACGTGCTGATACACACTGTCAACGAGTGTGCCGTCGAGATCGAACAGAAATGAGGTCTGGATTCGCATGGCGGGCTCCTTTCAATGGCAACGCCTACCAATATGCCACGGCCGACGCCGTCCGGCATCAGCGCGACTTGCCGCGCGAGCCTTTGCCGGCGCTCGCGGGGCGCGGCGCATCCTTGGCTGGCGGGGCGCCGGCGCTCAATTGCTCCATCCACGACAGCGCGTCGACATACGACAGAAACTGTTTCAGATAACCCGGCGACAACTCGCGCATCAACGAAAGCGAGCGGTGCACGAGGCTGCTCGAATTGAGCGGCCCGGCGTTATCGGGCGCCGGTTGCAGCGACTGGCGCACCTGCTTTTCGGTGCGCACTTTCGCCCACGTCGCCCGGAAATAGTCGAGCGCGGGAAGCTCGGGATAGGCGGGTTGCGCGCGTTCGTCCTGCCGGGACTCGCCGTGCAAATGGTCGACGAGTTGCGCGAGCGCGCCGCGCGAGGTCTCGACCTTGCATGCAGCAGGCATGGACGCCGCGCGTTCCAGATCGCGCGCATACGTTTCCAGCAGGCCGGCGAGCTTGTCGTCGAGCACGCGGCGCGCCTCGCCGGTGTGCGCGGCGGCGCGCCGCGCGAGGGCGTCGATGAAATGAAAGCGCAGCGGATCGAGACGATCGGCGCCGCGCTTGCGCCACGCGTCGAGCGTGGCGCGGGGCGCCTGGGTCACATCGGCGCTCACATCGCTGCTCACGCTTTTACTCACGAGGCTTCCTCGCCGCCGATTGCCTCGGAACCGGTGCGATTTCCACGCGCCGGTTGCGCGCGCGCCCTTGCTCGTCGGCATTCGAACTGACGGGCTGGCCCGAGCCGAATGCCGCCGCGAACACCGAAGGCGCCGGCACGCCCGCGTCGATCAGCGCACGCGTCACCGTCAGCGCCCGCTGCGCCGACAATTCCCAGTTGTCCGCGAATCGGCGGTTGCCTTCGCGCAGCCGCTGGTCGTCGGTGAAGCCGCTCACCATCAGGATTTCGTCGTTCGCGCGCAGATAGGCGGAGAGCGGCCCGGCGAGACTCTTCAACAGGTCGCGCCCTTGCGGCTGCAACTGGTCGGAATTCAGCGCGAACAGCACATTGCCGCTAATGCCGATGCGCCCGTTCACCAGCGTCACGCGGCCCGCCGCGAGCGGACCGGCGAGCGCCTGCTCCAGCGTCTTGCGGCGCTGCGTTTCGAGCTGGCGCTGTTTGACTTCCTGCTCCAGCTTGTTCGAGAGTTCGAGCTGCACGCCGATGACGGCCACCAGAATCAGCATGAACGCGCCGAGCAGCACGGACATCAGGTCGCCGAACGCTGCCCAGACCGGCGTGCCCGGCTCCACGCCGCCGTCGATGTCATCGCTCATGCCGCTCATGCCGCCGCGACTCCATCCGAAGCCCGCTGTGCCGCGAGCTGCTGCAAGTCTTCGACGATCTGCTTTTGCGACATCACGCTCAGATCCACCACTTCACGCGCCTGCGCCACGTAATAGGCAAGCTGTTCGTCGCTGCGCGCGAGCGACTTGTCGAGCGCGGCCTCGATGCGCTCCAGATGCGCGACGAGCTTGTCGTTGGATTCGCCGAAGATCTGCACGGCCGCGCCGAACGCCTCGCCGAGGCTCGCCACTTCGGCCGCGCCGCCGGTGATCTGCGCCGCGATCGTGCCGATTTTGCCGGCTTCGGCCTCGACCTTCTCCGTAAAGCGCGTGCCGACGCGCTCCAGCAAATCCGCCGACGTCGCAACCAGCGCATCCACCGCCACGCGCTGTTCCGTCGATGCATGATTCACGGCCCCCAGCAGCGTTTCGAGCGTCTCCAGCAAGCGGCTGCGTTCCTGCAGCATCGCGGTGTCGCGCACCATGCTGTCCGATAGCTTCTGGCGCAATTCCGCAACCACTTCGGCGGCCGCCTTCGGCGCCTCGGATGCCGCCTGCACGAGCCGCGAAATTTCGGCGATCGTCTCGCTGGCGTGCGTCCGCGTCTCAGCCGAGATGTCGCGCGCGGTCTGCGCGAGCGTCTCGCAAATTTCGCTCTGACGGCTCGCGGTGCGCTCGCCCGCCTGTTCCCACTCCTTGCCGAGCGCCGCCGCCGTCGAACCGAGCGTCGCGGTCCACGTCGCGAGGCGCTCTTCGGTGCGCTCGCCCGCCTGCTCCCATTCCTTGCCGAGCGCCGCTGCCGTCGAGCCGAGCGTCGCGGTCCACGTCGCGAGGCGCTCTTCGGTGCGCTCGCCCGCCTGCTCCCATTCCTTGCCGAGCGCCGCTGCCGTCGAACCGAGCGTCGCGGTCCACGTCGCGAGGCGCTCTTCGGTGCGCTCGCCCGCCTGCTCCCATTCCTTGCCGAGCGCCGCCGCCGTCGAACCGAGCGTCGCGGTCCACGTCGCGAGGCGCTCTTCGGTGCGCTCGCCCGCGTGCTCCCATTCCTTGCCGAGCGCGGCTGCCATCGCGGCCAGCGTTGCGGTCCACGCCGCCAGGCGCTCTTCGTCGCGCGCGGCCAACTGGCTCTGCAAGTCCGCGTGCGACTGGTCGACGGTGCGCAGCAACGACGCCGAATGCTGCTCGAAGCCCGCCGCCGCCGTGGCCAGCGCCTGTTCGTGGCGGCCCGCCAGCGTCTCGCCAGCTTGCTGCTGGCGCGACAGCGCCTCGTTCCATGCTTGCGACACGTTGCCCGCCGCGACTTCCAGCCGGGCTGAGACGCCGTCGAGCAAACCGGCGGAACGCTGCTCGAAGGTCTGCGCGAAGTGATCCAGCGACGCGCGCATCTGCTGTGTCAGTTCCTCGCTCGAACGCTGATGGCCGGCAAGCGCCTTGTTCCAGATGTCCGCAACGGTCGCGCTGGCCGACTCGAAGCCGCTCGACAAACCGTCGAGCTGCCGCTGCACGGCCTGCGAAACGCTGTCGTGCATGGCTGCGCTTTCGCGCGCGAGACCGGCCATGGTTGCCTGCATGACGGGTTCGAGCGCCGCGCCCGCCGCGCGCGTGCTGTCCGCGACGCTCTCCCTGAGCGATTGCTCGACCGATGCCGCGAGGCGCGTGTATGCGGCCTGCGCGTTGCCGTGAAAGGCTTCCTGGCTCGCGAGCTGCCTCTCGTTGAAGACGAGGCTGTGCTGCTCCATCGCGGCCATCATCGTTTGCAGACGATCGACCAGCGTCGGCATCAGATCCGCCTGGCGCTGCAGGAGCCGGAAGCCTTCTTCACGCTGATGCGCCTGCGAATAGACGCGCAAGCTCGTCGCGATCCTGACGTCGAGCGATTGCGCCGCGTCCACCCGCTCGCGGCGGCACAACGCGGAGAGCAGGCCGAGCATCGCCGACGTCGCCACGCCCGCAATCGAGGTGCCGAATGCGAAGCCGAGCCCCTTGACCGGCGCGGCGAGCGACGCGCGGATCGCCGCGAGATCGGTCGCGCTTTCGAGCGCCATGCCGGTGCCGCGCAGCGTGACGACCATGCCGAGCAGCGTCCCGAGCATGCCTAGCAGCACCAGCAAACCGACGAGGTACGGCGTGAGCGCGGGGCCCGGCAACGCCACGCGCTCGCCTTCGATCCGAAGACGCGCGGCATTGCGCAGGCTCGGATGCAGTTGCTCCAGCCAAGCACCGAGGCGCGGCGGCGGTTCCGACAGGCTCGCGACGGCGCGTGCGAGCGTCGACGTCGCCTCGCTGTAGCGCCGCAATTCGAGCGCGCCCGCGAGATAAAAGGCGCCGATCAGCAGCGTGACAGCCAGCGCGAGCCAGTTCGAACCCACATAGCCAGCGGCAATGCCGCCCACCGCGGCGAGACCTGCCGCGAACACAACGAGATCAATACGATATCTGGACATAGTGTCCCAGTTAGCGAGTACGAAGGGCGGCAAGCAGCCCTTCGACCGGTTGTAAACGAACATCCAGCTCGGCAAGCAACACGCTTTGCATGTCCTTGCGGAACACGTCCAGCCAGGCGCCGGATGCGCTCGGCTGGGCGGCGGCGGCGACGGCGACGGATTCAGCACCGGCTGCCATGCCGCTTTCCGCTTGCGCGGCATTGTCCGGCGGCGCTTCGGCGGCCTGCGCCGCGTCGCGCAAGCGCTCGAAATGCCCGGCGAGCAATCCCGGCACCGTGGCGAACAGATTCCGCTCGCGTTCGCCGAGCGCGCGCTCCATCACGGCGTCGAGCACCGCGAGACGGCCCATGGCGGGCGTTTTCGCGGCCAGCATCGCGCGCAGACGGCCACGCAGATTGCCGACCCCAGTCTCCATCGATTGCTGCATGGCCTGATAGCGCTGACGAAACAGCGCGTAGTCAGCCGGCGCGGCGGGCGTGTCCACGGACGCGCCGTGCGGCGCTCCATGCGGACCGCGCCGCCTCGTCGTCGCAAACGCGCTGTCGCCGGTAATGGTTTTCACCAGCGACGCGCGCACCCGCGCGCATTCCGCCTCTTCCGCGCTGCCGAACGCGCGTGCGCCCGCAGGCAGCGCCGGCGGCGCGCCGGTGAGCGCCGACGAGAGCGCGATCGCGTCCGTCCAGCCGAGCCACTGGCTCAGCCGGTCAGACAGCGATTGCCGGGATTCGGGAACGTCGACATCGACGAGACGCGCCAGCAGGCGGATAAGCGCCGGGCCGCTGAGCGCTGTGCGCTGGAGGGCTTGCAACATACCACCGAATGCAAAAAAGTCAGCAGTTTACACGCTGACGCAGGCGACGGCTTCCGCAGTCTGAAGATCGGCGGTTAATGCGGGTATTTCCGTGGGTCTTTCCAAGGTTGCTTCGGGCGTCGCACAGGCGCTCAAATCGTGCCGCCCGGCCGATGCCCGTCCGCATCGACGCAACACACGAGCGCATCGGCATCTTCCTCGCCGACGCTCAGATAGATGTGCCCGACCGAACTGTCGAAATACAGGCTGTCGCCCGGCATCAGCTTGAACGATTTGCCGTTTTCAAAGCGCAATTCGAGCTTGCCGCTCAGCAAAAACACGAATTCCTCGCCCGAATGCCGGATGTACTCGGGAAAGTCCGACATGGCGCGCGCGTGAACGTGCGCGCGCATCGGCACCATGCGTTTGCCGGTCAGATTGTTCGCGAGCATGCCGTACTCGTAGTTCGGCGTGTCGTAGATCGGCTGCTTGCCGGCCGGGGTGAACGACGGCTTCATCGCGCCGGCGGAAGTCTTGCGGCGCCGGCCAAAAATCGCGTCGAATTCGAGTTCCAGCGAATGCGCGAGCGCCGCGAACTTGTCATAAGTGAGCGCGATGTCGCCGCGCTCGGCCTTGGAGATCGTCGATATCGCAATGCCCGAGCGCTCGGACAATTCGGCGAGCGTGAGCCCGCGCGCCTTGCGCGCCTGCCGCAAATGCCCGCCCACCAGCTTGTGATCGAGCGAAGGCGGCGCTTCGGGCGCGGAGGCCTTCTGTTGTTCCGCTAGGACTTTGGCCATCTCGTCTGATTCCGCTTGCCTTGAAAATTTCTCGCATACGAGAAATTATTTTTTTCTCGTATATGATAACTCACGTCGCTTCCTCCTTTCCCGCGGAGACCGTATCGTGTCTACCCTAGCTCTCAGTAGGTCCGGTTTGACGAAGACCCGCGTCATCGCCGCCACGACCATCGGCACGGCGCTCGAGTTCTACGACTTCACGATCTACAGCTTTTTCGCAATTCAGATCGGGCAGTTGTTCTTTCCGGGCGCGTCGCCGGTCAACCAGTTTTTGCTGTCGATCGGCGTGTTCGGCGTCGGCTTCGTCGTCCGGCCGCTCGGCGGCGTGGTGATCGGCGCGTACGCGGACCGCGCGGGCCGCAAGAACGCGATGGTCCTCACCATCATGCTGATGGCCCTGAGCTGCGCGATGATCGCATGCGCGCCCACCTACGCGGTCGCGGGGTTCGCGGCGCCGGTGATCGTGCTCGTGGCGCGTCTGATTCAGGGCTTCGCGGCGGGCGGCGAGTTCGGACCGGGCACCACGCTGCTAGTCGAATACGCCACCGACAACACCCGCGCCTTCTTCGCCAGCTGGAACTTCGCGGCAACCGCAGCGGGCCTCGTGCTCGGCGCACTGGTGGCGACGCTCGTCAACGTGTCGCTGCCAAAGCAGGCGGTGCTCGAATGGGGCTGGCGGCTTCCGTTCGTGCTCGGCATCGTCGCCGCGCCGGCCGGCATGCTGATCCGTCGGCGGCTCGAAGAAACGCTGACCCGGCGCACGCCCGGCGAAGCCGCGCCGCGCGGCGCGCTGAAGGCCGCGCTCACCACGCATCTGAAGCTGACGATTCTCGGCACGTTCGCCGAGCTGGGCGGCTCGGTGTCCGTCTATATCACCGCGTTTTTCCTGCCGAGCCACGCGGTGCGCGCACTGCATCTTTCTCCCACGGCCGCGGTCGTCTCGGGTATCGTCAGTTCGCTGGCGCTCTTCGTCACCGCGCCGCTCGCGGGCATGCTCGCCGATCGCTTCACGCGCAAGCGCCTTCTCGTGATTTCCCGCGTGACGATGCTGTTGCTCGTCTATCCGGCGTTCGCGTTTCTGAGCGCGCATCCGTCGATGGCCGCGCTGTGCATCGTTTCCGCGCTGCTCGCCGTGTTCGTGTCCGGGCAGATCATCCCGGTGCTGGTGATGATTCCCGAGCTGTTCCCCAAGCATGTGCGCGCAACGGGAATCGCATTGACCTATGTTGTGAGCGCATCGTTCTTTGGCGGCTTCTCGCCGTTCATCGCAAGCTGGCTGGTCGCGCGCACCGGCAATCCGCTTGCGCCCGCGTGGTATGTCGCCGCTGCGTGCGCGATTTCCCTCGTGCCGGTCATCTGGCTGAAAGACCGTACGGGCGAAGCGCTCGCCTGATGAGAGGAAGCAATGAAGGAAGCCATGAGTCGCGACAATGAATTGCTCGGCCGCAGCGCGGTCGACTTGCGCCGGATGATCGGCGCGAAAGAGATCTCGCCGGTTGAACTGCTCGACGCCTGCATCGCGCGCATCGAGGCCGTGAATCCCGCGGTCAACGCGATCACCGCGACGGACTTTCCCGCCGCGCGAGCCGCCGCGAAACGCGCCGAAAAGCAGGTGCTCGACGGCGAAGCGCTCGGACTGCTGCACGGCTTGCCGCTCGGCGTGAAAGACCTGGAAAATACAGCCGGACTCCTAACCACTTACGGTTCGCCGACGTCGCGCGGCAACGTCCCGAAAGAGGACGTCGTGCTCGTCGAACGCTTGCGCGCAGCCGGCGCGATCGTCACCGCGAAGACCAACGTGCCGGAACTCGGCGCCGGCGCCAACACGCGCAACCCGGTGTGGGGCGCGACCGGCAATCCGTTCAATACCGCGCTGAACGCGGGCGGCTCGTCCGGTGGTTCCGCGGCCGCGCTCGCGTGCGACATGCTGCCGGTCTGCACCGGCTCGGACACGGGCGGCTCGCTGCGCATTCCCGCTTCGAAATGCGGCGTGGTGGGCTTTCGTCCGACGCCGGGCCTCGTGCCAAACTCACGCAAGCTGGTGGGCTGGACGCCGATCTCGGTGGTCGGCCCAATGGGCCGCACGGTTGCCGAAGCGTGTTTGCAACTGGCGGCGACGGCCGGCCTGTCCGCGGGTGATCCGCTCAGTTTCGCCGTCGATCCGCTTCGCTTCGCCGCGCCCGCCGACATCGACCTCGGCTCGCTGCGAGTGGGTTGGACCGAAGACTTCGGCAGTTGCGACGTCGACGCATCGATCCGCGAAGTGTTCCGCGAACGCATCGCGCTGATCGCGCCGTCGTTCCGTTCATGCGAGGAAGTGAGCTTCGATCTCGGCGACGTGCACCGCTGTTTCGATGTGATTCGCGCGGAGAGTTTCGTCGCCGGTCTGCATGACGCCTACACGCGCGACCCGAGCCAGCTCGGCCCGAACACGCGCGCCAATTACGAACTCGGCGCCAGCATGAGTCTCGCGGACAGCGCGTGGGCACAAGCCGAACAGACGCGCATCTTCAAACGCTTTCAGCATGCGTTCCAGCAATACGATGTGATCCTTTCGCCGACCACGCCGGTTTCGCCGTTTCCATGGCAACAGTTGTACGCCGCGCAAATCGACGGGCGCGAGCAGGACAACTATTACCGCTGGCTCGCGCTCACCTATGTCGTCACGCTGACCACCCATCCGGCCCTGTCGCTGCCATGCGGTGTCGATCAGGCAGGCATGCCGTTCGGCTTGCAGATCGTCGGGCCGTTTCATGGCGACCGCAAAACGCTCGCCGTCGCGCATGCGATGGAACAGGTATTCGCGCAGTCGCCGGTGTTGCGGCGGCCGCGTCCCGATCTGTCGAAACTGACGAAGCCAGATGCATCGTTGAAATCGATCGTGACCTCTCCCCCTCTTGTGGACAAGTCCGGCGCCCACGGCTCGGGACTCTCGGCGGTTTAACCGATGACGGCACTCAAATTCGACACCGTGGTGTTAGGCGCCGGCATTATCGGCGTGAGCGTGGCCGTGCATTTGCAACAACGCGGCCGCCAGGTTGCGCTCGTGGATCGCAAGCCGCCAGGCAACGAAACGTCATTCGGCAACGCCGGCCTGATCCAGCGCGAAGGCGTCTATCCGTATGCCTTTCCGCGCGGACTCGGCACATTGCTTCGCTATGCGCGCAACCAGTCGCCCGACGTTCGCTACCATGCCGATGCACTGTTTCATGCAGCGCCCTTCCTGTGGAAGTACTGGCGCAACTCCGATCCGGCGAGACATGCGGCCATCGCGAGGTCGTACTCGACGCTTATCGAACATTGCGTGAGCGAACATCGCGCATTGGCCGCCGCTGCAGGCGCGAGCGCGTTGCTGCGCCCGACAGGCTGGATCAAGGTATTTCGCAGCAGCGCGGCTGAAGACGAAGAAATACAGCTCGCGGAGCAATGGCGCAGCGAATACGGCATCGAGTTCGACGTGCTCGACGCTAACCGCTTGCAGCAGGCCGAGCCCGATCTCGACAAGGCATTGCGCGGCGGCCTGCGCTACCCGCAAGCCGATTCGGTGAGCGATCCGAACGCGCTCGTCACGGCGTACGCGAAATACTTCGAGTCGCTCGGCGGCCGATTCTTCACCGGCGACGCCACCACGCTTCGCGACGGCTGGGAAGTCACGGTGGATGCGGGCACGATTGCGGCTTCATCGGTGGTCGTCGCGTTGGGGCCGTGGTCCGACGGCTTGAGTTCGCGGCTCGGCTATCGCTTGCCGCTCGGCGTGAAGCGCGGCTATCACATGCACTACGCGCCGCGCGCGGGCGCGCGTCTTAACCATCCGGTGCTCGACGTCGAAAAAGGCTATCTGCTCGCGCCGATGGCGCGCGGCATCCGCTTGACGACCGGCGCCGAGATCGCGCTGCGCGATGCGCCGAAAACGCCCACGCAACTTGCCGCCGTCGAACCGATTGCGCGCACGCTGTTCCCGCTCGACAAACGTCTCGACGATCAACCGTGGATGGGCGCGCGTCCCTGCACACCCGACATGATGCCGGTCATCGGGCGGGCGGACAAACACCGCGGCTTGTGGTTCGCATTTGGCCACGCGCACCACGGACTCACATTGGGCCCGGTGACAGGCCGCCTCATCGCCGAGATGATGACAGGCGAGGAAACGCTGGTGGACGCGCAGCCGTTCAGCGTGGACCGGTTTTAACGGCCCTGCGAGCGGCTGCGCTGCCGCGTCTTCATGCCAATGCCGGTTCGCTTCAATGCAGCGGTTGCAGCGCGGTCCATTGCGTCCAGCCGCCTTCGCTTTGTTGCGCGCTCACGCGCAACGCGCGCGAGCCATCGGCGAAGCTCAGCGACTCCGTGCGGCACGAGTCTGCATCGGGAACATCGTGCAGGCCCACGAAACCGAGTTCGTGCTTAAACGACAGCTTTCCTTCACGCAATACGCCCAGATAAACCGGCTCTTCCTGATCCGATCGCTGGACCGTGCAGCGGTTCAACAGCACAGCAGCGGCTTCTGCATCACACATGGCCTCTCTCCTCCAGTACACAACCGCCTGACATAGCGGCACCGAACTCGCTTTTTTACGAAATCACTTTGGAAGGAATCTGCGACAGTGTCACCTTTATTACGGATTCCTTATATAACTTACCGCTGCCTGTTCGCGTGGCCGGCCCGCGATAACACGCCGGCAAATTCCGCCGCGCTGACCGGGCGATTGAACAGATAGCCTTGCAGCGCGTCGCAGCCCATATCGAGCAGTACTGCGGCTTGCGCTTCGGTTTCCACGCCTTCGGCCGTCACGCGCATACCGCATGCATGAGCCATCTCTACGAGCGCTTGCGTGATCGCGGCGGAGTCGGTATCGCGCGGCAAGCCCGAGACGAAAGAGCGATCGACCTTCAGGCTATGCAGCGGGAAACGCTTGAGGTACGACAGCGAGGCGTAGCCGGTGCCGAAGTCGTCCACTGCCAGCTTGACGCCTAGCTGCGCGAGTGCGGCCGTCGTGTCGTGCAGGGCTGCGTCGTCCGGCATCAGCATGCCCTCGGTGATTTCCAGCTGCAGCGCCGTTGCTTCGAGACCGGTTCTTTCCAGACATGCGGCAACGTGTCGCACGAGGCGCTCGTTGAACTGCACCGGAGAAATGTTCACGGAGACCCCAAGGTCCGGCGCAATACTCCAGCGCCAGTCCGCCGCCTGTGCGCAGGCCTGCTCCAGCACCCAATCGCCGATGCTTTCCATCAATCCTGCCTCTTCGGCGATCGGAATGAACTCGGAGGGCGCGACGTCGCCGAGTTCGCTGCTGGACCAACGCAGAAGCGCCTCGGCAGCTACCGTCTCGCGCGATCCGGCGTCGACCACAGCCTGATAAGCCAGCTTGAATTCGCCGCCGGCAAGAGCGTGGTGCAGCAGCTCTTCAATCCTGAAGCGGCGTTGCGCGGCCTTTTGCTCGGCGCCCGTAAAAAAGCGCAGACTGCCGCGGCCGAACTGCTTGGCGCGACGCATCGCGGAACCGGCATCGCGCATCAACGCGGCGGCGTCGCGAGCATCGGCGCCGGACAGTGCAACGCCCATCGACGCGCTCACGCGATACTCGCGGCCCGCGATTACAAATGGCTTGGCAAATAATTCGAGCACGCGTTGCGCGAACTCCGCCAACGCAGCCGCTTCGCCGCGATCATCCGCAACAATGACAAACTCGTCGCCGCCCACTCGCGCAAGCAAGTCGCCCTTCGCCATAGAACCGGCCAGCCGCTGTGCAACACTGCGTAACACACGATCGCCGAGGTCGTATCCGGCAACATCGTTGATCTTGCTGAAACCATCGAGATTGACGATCAACACCGCGATTCGCGCGGCGCTCTCCGACCTCAACATCCGTTGCGCGCGCACCGATGCGTAAGTTCTGTTGTGAACACCGGTCAGGGAATCCAGTAACGACGCACGCCCGGCCACTCCGTTAGCAGCGCTTTGCGACGCCGCGCCCGTGTTGCCCACACCTTTCGAATCGGCATTGGAATGACCTTCCGGTAGCATGGAGACTTGCTGAGTCATCTTTACACTCCTATGCTAAGCATTACCGATTGAATCGGAACCACGAGCCGACACATGAACCTCTCTTATGCTTTCGGCAACCCTGCAAAACCTTTTGGACTACGGAGATTATTGCTCGCAGCACAATGAGGTGAACCACCAGGCACTGCAACGTTGGACGCATGCCTCCACGATATTCCGGCACAGTCCGCTTGAGAACGGGCCGCTTTGGTGAACGCGTAAAGCAATGGCAAACGCTTCACTGCATGCCGCATAAACCGCTGGACCGAACAATGAAAATTCATCAACTTCGCGCCCTTATTGCGATTGCCGATGCAGGCAGTGTCCGGGGTGCCGCGCGAATGCTCAACTCATCGCCGGCTGCCGTCACGCAAAGCCTTCAACAACTTGAAGAAGTCACTCACACGCAACTCGTGCTGCGCGCGTCGACAGGCGCGGTCCTGACCGACAGCGGGAAGACGCTGTTGACCCATGCGCGGCTCGTCGCCGCGCAAATGACGCGCGCGCATCAAGCCATGGAGGCAATACGCGGCCAGCCGCGCGGACGGCTCTCGATTGCCGTCACCGCGTGGGTCGCCTTAACTTTTCTGCCGGAAGCGGTGGCGCGCTTTCGCGCGAAGATGCCGACCATACAACTCGAAGTTTTCGAAGGCTTGCTGGCCATCGCGAACCCACGTCTGCGCGACGGCAGCCTGGACATTTATGTGGGCAGTCGGGCTCCAGGCGCGATGAGTTGCGACTTCACTTATCAGCCGCTCTTTGCATCGAGTCGCGCTGTCGTGGCGGGACAGGATCATCCGCGTGCCGAGTGCCGCTCGCTTGCGGAACTGCTCGACGCCGACTGGCTCGTGGCACTCGATCCGGAAACGGAAGGCCAGGCGTCCCTTCAGATGTTCGCTCAATACGGATTGCCCGTGCCGCGCAGCATCCACTTTCTGCACTCGCTCACGGTCGCGGTCGCGCTGCTCAAACGCACGGACATGATCAGCATTTTTCCATGGCCGCTCGTCGAATTGTGTGCCGCGCGAGACGGGCTATGCGCAATTCCGCTGCGAGAAGAACTGGAAGATTCCACGGTCGGCATCGTCATGCGCACGGGCGAGCCGTCCGATGCTGCTTCGCGTTGTTTTATCGATTGCCTGATCGAAACGATCCGTGACGAATCGTGGACCCGAACCCTCGACATTCGTCGCGCGATGCAATCGGTCGAAGTTCTCGTGTAGCGCTTTTCCGGCCGCATAAAGAAAAATGCCGCGAGCCCAAGGACTCGCGGCATTGACATCATGCAACTACAACAGCAGGGCGATCAGGCCGCAGCCATCGCGCGTCGCGGCGACACGGCCGAAATGACGAACGTCACGACCACATTCACCACCAGCGCGATCAGGCCGATATAAACCGGATAGCCATCGCCGCCGACATGCAGCGCGAACACTGGCTTGAGCCCTTGCGAAATCGCGAGCCCGGTGCCAAGCGCAATACCGGCCAGCCAGCCAATGAACAGACCCGGCGTATTGAGGCGCCGCGTGTACAGCGAGAACACGATGGCCGGGAAGATTTGCAGAATCCACACGCCGCCGAGCAACTGCAGGTCGATGGCGTATTGTGTCGGCAGAAACACGATGAACAGCAGCGCGCCGAACTTCACAACGAGCGACACGATCTTCGCGTTCGATGCTTCGGCTTGCGGCGAGATGTTCGGCGACACGAGCGGACGCCACAAATTACGCGTGAACAGATTGGCCGCGCCGATCGACATGATCGCTGCGGGAACCAACGCGCTGATCGCGATAGCCGCTGCGGCGAAACCGACGAACCACGACGGGAACAGCGTGTTGAAGAGCGCCGGCACCATGTCCGACGCCGACTTCACATGCACGCCCGCTGCGATTGCCATATAGCCGAGCAATGCGATCAGCCCGAGCAGCAGCGTATACGCCGGCAGAAAAATCGCGTTCTTGCGCACCGTGTTCGCCGACGATGACGACAGCACAGCCGTCATCGTATGCGGATACATGAAGGCCGCGAGCGCCGAGCCCAATGCGAGCGATGCATACGCGGTGAACTGCGTCGGCTTGAGGATGATGCCGGTCGCGCCGCCCTTCGCCTTGAAGTACGTATCCGCTGCGTCGAACACATGCCCATAGCCGCCGAGCTTCGACGGAATCAACCAGACCGCCGCGATCACGACGATATAAATCATGATGTCCTTCACGAACGCAATCATCGCGGGTGCACGCAAGCCGCTGGCATACGTATAGAGCGCGAGAATCACGAAGGCGACGATCAGCGGCAGTTCGCCGCTCACCCCGAGGCCCTTGATCACCACTTGCATGCCGACCAGTTGCAACGCGATATACGGCATGGTCGCGACAATGCCGGTGAGGGCGATCGCAGCCGGAAACCACTTGCCGCCGTATTCGCCCTGCACATAGTCCGCTGCGGTGATGTGGTTTTTCGCATGCGCTACTTTCCACAGTTTAGGCATCACGGCGAACACGAACGGATAAACAATGATCGTGTACGGCAGCGCGAAGAAACCATAGGCACCGACCGAATACACCAACGCGGGTACTGCGATCACTGTGTAGGCCGTATAGAAGTCGCCGCCCACGAGGAACCACGAAATGATCGTGCCGAACTGACGGCCGCCGAGACCCCACTCGTGCAATTGCGTGAGGTCGCCGCGTTTCCAGCGCGCAGCAAAGAAGCCGATCACCGTGACAAGCGCGAAAAATGCGATGAAGACGGTCATTGCCACCGGATTGACAGGATTCAGATCGCTCATTTGACACCTCGGTACACGCCGTAAATCAGTAGCGAGGTCAACGGCACCCACAGAAACTGATACCAGTAAAAGAACGGAAAGCCGGCGAACGACGGACGCGTGTCGTTATAGAACGGCAGCCACAGGAGCGCGATATACGGAAGCAAAAGAATGAGCCATAGCCATGACCGGCCGGCGGATTGGGGGGTCTCCATCTACTTCTCCAAGGTCTATTATTGACACCGCGCGTCAGGACTTGTGGTCCGGAACACGGAAACCCGGTACCTGGTATCGGATATCAGGTTGCAATACCCGATGCAAAGCCGGAACCTGCTGCTTCGCAGTGCTCGTGCCGAATGGGCGGGAATGCGTAGGCCAATCCGTGAACGTTCATACGATTTCGCGCCGGCGTGACTGCAAAACGCGCGGCTAAAACCCGGCAAAAAGCACGGCAAATGCGGCCTGCAACGCGCACTATGCCGCGGGGATGTAGTATTCGCCTTCGTAAGCGTCCTCACAAGCGCGCAACTACGTAAGCCGGCTACGTACTACTACGTAGCCAACAGGCCGCCTTTTCAACGATGAAACTCAAAGCCAAGATTGTCCTGCTGGCGATCGTGCCCTTCCTTGTGGCTATCACGAGCATCGAAATCGGTGTGCGTCGCGAAGCGACCGCACTCGCGCAAACGCAGCACGCGACCACGCAGGCCGCGTACATGGCCAGCAAAGAGGTCGAGCTGAAGCACTACGTCCAGCTCGCCACTTCCGCAATCGCGCCGCTGTACGAGGCGGGCGTCGATAACGCTCGCGACGATGCCTCGCGCCGCGCGCGCGCGCTCGAAATTCTCGAGAAAATGGACTTCGGCCCGGACGGCTATTTCTTTGTTTATGACATGCATGGCCGCTCTCTGATGCATCCGCGCGAGCCGGATCTCGTGGGACGCGATCTGTCCGCGCTGCGCGATTCGCAAGGCGCGCCCACCATTCAGAAGCTGCTCGCCGCAGCCTCGCAAGGCGGCGGCTATGTGCGTTACCTGTGGCATCGTCCCTCGACGGGCAAAGTCGCTTCGAAGCTCGGCTATGTGGTGCCGCTCGAACGCTGGGGCTGGATGATCGGCACAGGCATCTATCTCGACGACGTCGACACGACCCTCGCGCATATCGATGAACGGGCCGCGATCAATATCGACCGCACGATGATGTGGATCGACGCAATCGCACTGGCGGGTCTTGCCGCAATCGCGCTGTGCGCACTGGTGCTCAACGTCACCGAATATCGCAGCGCGGACGCCAAGCTGAAGCGGCTCGCGCAGCAGGTGGTCGAGTCGCAGGAAAACGAACGCGCGCGGCTCTCGCGAGAATTGCACGATGGCATCAGTCAGATGATGGTGTCCGTGAAGCTGCTGCTCGAATCCGCGCTGGCCCGCTTCGAGCGCAGTGAGACGCGCGTGCCGGCGGCCGAGGCCGCGCTCTCCACGAGCCTCACGCGTCTTGGCGATACGCTGCGCGAAGTTCGCCGCATTTCTCATGCGCTGCGCCCTTCGATGCTCGACGATCTCGGCGTGGCCGCGGCGCTCGAACAACTCACGCGCGAACTCGGCGAACAGTCCGGCGTCGAGATTGGCTTCACACACATTGCGCACACACACGCCGCGTCTTTGCCCGATGCGGTGAACACCGTGCTGTTTCGTGTTGCGCAGGAAGCGCTGACCAACATCGTGCGGCACGCGCACGCGTCGAATGCGGCGCTTGCACTCGAAGTCTCCAACGACACAGTCACGCTGACAATCGCCGACAATGGTTGCGGATTCAACGTGACCGACGCATTTGTCGGCCGCCGCTCGGGTGTAGGGCTGCGTAACATGCGCGAGCGCGTGGAGGCATTGGGCGGTACGCTTGCGCTCAGTTCGCTGCCTGGCCACACGCTCGTCACCGCCCACATGCCGCTCGGCTCAACCGGGTCTCACAGGCAGAGTTCGCAGGAAACCTTTTCATGAACGACACATCACACGCCACGGCCCGGCTGATTCTTGTCGACGACCATCCGCTCGTTCGCGATGGTTTGCGCGCGCGGCTCGAAGCGGTGCGCAATATCGAGGTGGTGGGCGAAGCCGGCAATGCACAGGAAGCACTCGCGCTCGCGGCGAGCCACGAGCCTCATCTCGTGCTAATGGACGTCGGCATGAACGGAATGAACGGCATTGCGCTCGCCGGCATGTTTCATGAGCGCTTTCCCGCCATTCGAGTGCTGATGCTGTCGATGCACGACAACCTCGAATACGTCACGCAGGCCGTGCGTGCCGGCGCGAGCGGTTACATACTCAAAGATTCTCCGGCGACCGAGATCATTCAGGCCATTGGCGCGGTGCTCGACGGCAAGACGTATTTCAGCGCCGGACTCGGCGCGAGACTGATTCAGGCGTCCGCCATGCAATCGCCGGTTGAACGGCTGACGCCACGCGAGCGCGATATTCTCGATGCACTCGCCGAGGGCTTGTCGAGCAAGCAGATTGCTCAGCGCAACGACCTCTCGGTGCGCACGGTGGAGACGCATCGTCTGAATCTGAAGCGTAAGCTCGATATTGAAGGTCAGGCCGAATTGATCAAGTTCGCGGTGGAGAACCGGCGCACGAAGCGCTAATACGGAAGAACGTGTCGCAGCGCATCACGTGGAGACAATGACGATGAGACAGGTCAATTGCGCGGCTTTGGGTTTATGTTTGTCTCTCGGCATAGTCGTGTTTTCACCTCTGCTCGATGCGCATGCCGAGGAACCACGCATCAATCGCGGACACGATCCGTTCTTTCAGATATCGAAGGCAATCGCCGGATGCCCGGTGCCGTTGGGGCCACTCGAAACCGAACAGGAATGGCTCGCAGACAGCCATTACCGCATTGAACGCGGCAATAGTTGCTGGATAGAAGGCCGCTGCCGATTATCGAATGCTTACCTGTACGATGCAGAAATCGCCGATGCAGTCCAGCGGCGTCTTGCCAACATCAATGCTGCGACACACTGGCGCGAGCAATCGACGCTGTGGTTGATGCTGCAGCGGCGCTTTATCTATGTACAAGGCTGTGTTGCGGCGGGATTCGATAAAGAAGCGTTTTTACGTGAGCTTGCTAAAACCGCGGATGTGGAACGCGTTATCGACGACACGACGAACAACCCGCGCGCCGCGCAATTACCTTATCAAACGCTCGCGGAACCGGACCGGCCTGTACTGGACCCGGGCAATTAGCAATGTAGTAAAAAGCGCGAGCGGCTAAAGAACCGCTTCGCGCATTCACTTACCGTACCAGTGCAAACGCTTCGCGACTGGCGATTTCCGCCGCGCCGTACACGCCGACCACGGTATAGTCCGACGCCACGCATTCGAACGTCGACGCCTGAAACGTGATGACGAAGTGACGCTGAGCGACTCCCGGCATGGCAACGGCGGAAAGCTCATCGGCCAGAGACGAGTTAATCACTTCGTGCGCCGAATAACCAGCGAGCCCTTGCGATGCGAGCGGATGAATCTCCAGATCACCCTCGCCAGGCGGCCCCAGACGATGAAACACCGTGTCGGGAAACAGCACGGCACAGAAAGGATCGTCGTCCGGATCGAACGGGCCGAAGCGCTCGAAGTCGGACTCCGCAATCGGATAAGCGAGAATCACGCGGCGGTCGCTGGCTACGATGAACGGTTCGGCCGCATCAACCGCCGGATGAGGAACAGAGTCCAGCAGGACGACCACGTCTTCCTGCCGGGATGATTCAAGCGAGCGGGTCATGTACTTCGCTATTCCAGTACGCTTACGCGCTCGCCTGCTCGATCGGGGCTTGCGGTGCTGTCTCGCTCATCGCGACTGGCGCCTCGGTGCTGGCCGCGCGCTTGCGACCCGGCGCTTTCGCGGGTGCTTTAACCGCCGCTTTCGTTGCGGCTTTTGTTACCGCGCTGGTTGCCGCTTTCTTCGCACCGGCCTTGCGCGCAGCAGCCTTCTTCGCAACCGGTTTGACGGCGCCTTTCTTCGCCGCGACCGGCTGCGCGCCCGCCTTGGCCTTTTTCGCCACGACTTTTTTCGCCGCGGCCTTCTTGCTGACGGCGCCACTAGTTGCCGCCGATTTCACTTTGCCGGCCTTCCCTGCTGCTTTCGGGCCAGCATCACCCGCCGACGGCGCTGCGTCGCTATCGATCAAGAACTTGCTGCGATCTTTTACCGCCGCGAGCCACGCGGGCGCCGGACCGCGCCCGCTCCAGGTTGCGCCGGTGGTGGGATGGCGATACTTGGGCGGCTGCGCGCCTTTCGGCTGACCTTTACTTTTCGCGCCGCTCGCAACCACTTTCGCCGATGACTTCGATTCGCTTGCGCCCTCGATGAGGAACACATTCCGGTCTTTCGCGTTGGCAATCCAGCCCGGCGCGCGGCCGTGGCCGGTCCAGGTCGCGCCGGTTTTCCGATCGCGATACTTCGCCACCTTCTCGCCGCTTGCCGTTGCGTTGCCGCTTCCTGCGTGACCATTGACGGCATTCGCGGCGCGACGCGCTTTCGCCTGGGCTTCGATATCCGCAGTGGTCAGGCCATGCTTGAGCATCAATGCGCGAATCTGGTCGATTGCGACTTGTGCTTTCCTTGCAATAAGGACGTCAGCTTGCGCCTGGAGCTTCTTAAGTTTTGCCTGGATCTGCTCTAACGTGGGCATTCGATTGCTCCTTATGTGGTAATCGATTGAACTATGCCATGAATAGCGTCAGAAAGGCATAGCCGTGTGGTCGTGAAAACCCCGGTCTATTTGCTCTGCGCACACCGGAGTACGAAACTTTCTTTAATGTACTCGATTGACGTGTTTTTGCATGACTTTGTTCTGCGCCTTATCGACTTTTTTTATTCCTGCTCCGGCTTTCCTCTTCTCCGGCTTATCCGCTTTCTCTTTTATCTTTCCAATTATTGCAGCACTGCTCAGGTCGGTGTGAAAACCACAACCTGGCGGTCGGCAATGTATCTGACGCTCCGCAAAAAGCGGTACTGCTGATCGTCGGCGGTAATCCGGTTGAGGCCGATTCGCGTCAGTGCCAGCATCTCGTCTGCTTGCTGGGCGGATACGACGCCTTCGTCGCGCAGATCCTCCAGCGCGCTGGACGGATCGCCCACATACACGCTGCGCACCTGTGCGCCGATCCGCATGAGCACCACGCTTTTGCCCTCGTCGAGCGCCAGTTCGAGGTAGCCCGCCAGCGTTCGCAACGACTCCGGCGTGCAGCTCTGGGACTGAAAAATCGCAGCGTTCGATGGCGTCATGTCGGTTCCCTGTCACCCATATGGACAAAAAAAGCGGCCACTGTGCGTTGCTGCAATAGCCGCTTCTACTATAGGCAAGCAGGCGGAGATTCGCAGGCTTCCGATCCGCTTTTTAGCGTCGATCTGGCCGGTAACCGCACGTTACCAATCTCGCACCGCTGTTTCACCTGTGTCCGTGGAGCGCTTTTACACTTTGAACCGTCCATTAGGGCAAAGCTTTTGCACCGCACTTCACGTGCAAGGAGAAGGGAAATGAACAAGAAGATCGTTGGCGCGGCACTCGGTTTGGCAGTTCTGGCGGCATCGTCGGCTGCTTCGGCCCACGTGAATCTAGCCGTCGGCGTCGGCATTCCAGTCGGCGTCTATGCGCCGGCGCCGGTTTATGCGGCGCCTCCGGTTGCCTACGGTCCCGCTCCGGTCGCCGTCGCCTACGGCGATTACGGCGATCGCGACGGCTGGCGTGAACGCGAATGGCGCGAACGCCGCGAATGGCGAGAGCGTGAGTGGCGCCGCGAACAGTGGCGCGAGCACGAATGGCGCGAGCGCCGTTGGGGTTATTGAAACCCCATTCGATAGCGCGACTTCCGCGAATCAGCGCAACAGTACTTCCAGACGAAACTCACTCTCGTGAAAGATGACGGCCGCCCTCGCGGCGGCCTCATTCACCTCCGCGGCGCCCGGCACGCACCTCCGCACCTCCGCACCTCCGCACCTCAATGCCGATGCGTTTCAAGCCGCCGCGTTTCAATCCCATGCATCACGCAATTCGCAAGCCATAAGCCGGCAGAATTTCCTGAGTCGTCACGAACCGGTGTTCTTTGACCGCGTCATGAAAGAGCCGGTAATCGCTCTTCTCGAATGCATCGGTCCATAGCGGCTTATCGCCGGTGTCGTCTTCGGAACGCAAACCCGTGGCTTTGTACTTCCACGAGCCGACGCCTTTGGGCACATAGTCCGGAATCGGCTCTTTGAGGCTGGGAATGCCGCCGCTTTCCACCACCTCGCAGATCGCGCGCAAGCGCCGGTTGTCGTCCATGATCCGATTGGTATCGAGCAGCTCCGTGAGCGCGTCTTTCACGTTTCCCGGCATGCCCTCTTCGTTTTCGAAATCTTCCCGGCCACTCACATAGGCACGCACCGCGCGACATGCCATTTCCGCCGCCTGCACAAACTCCGGCAAGTTGTATCTCTGGATGAACATGTTTCTGCCGTCGATGTAATGCCATCGCGCCCACGGCTGATCGGGATAGTGCAGGGCAGCGCCGTGGCCGACGGGTAGCGCCAGCGTCAGCACATCCTCCTCGACGTGTTGAACGAGGTGCTGCATGGCGAGCGTGAGGTTCGCGAACCAGCCTTTGCGTGTGCAATCCTGCGCCTCGAGCAAATGGACCCGGTTACCCGGACTTTCTATGCCCGCGAACCCCTGATGCGCCCACGTGTCGACATAGGTATGAAGCGTCACGCCCAGGCGATGCAAGCCGGTCTGCGCATCGCGCTGCCGGATTGCGCGCCGCACGACTTCGCGCGCGACCGCGCTGTCCGCACGGCACACGGCTTTTTCTTCGAGCGTTTCGCCCTCGCCCGCGGGCAAAAAATGGAACGGCGCCCATACGAGCCGGTTCTGGTCGTTCTCGGTGTTGGCGTAGTCGAAGCTCTTGTGCGCGGTAGCAAAGCGCTCGAATGTCTCGCCGCCCTCGAAACGAAGGATGCCCGACGTGGTCGCGTCGTCGACATACTGGCAGGCATGAGCGACAGTCAGCGCCTGACTCGGAATCATCCCGCCGACCCGGGCGATGATATAGACCACGCCGTAGTGAAAGTCGATATTCATGGCATACGCTCCTAATGCACGATGAATCACAGCGACCCTGGTAAACGAGCGAGCGCGCCGGGACTTGAAAAAGCGCGGTGCCTGGTTCTGTCCGCCTGGTTCTGCCCGCTTTTTTCTGCCTTCCCTGCTGGGTATTTTCTAATCCTTCTAGCTTAGTCAAAGCGCGCGAAAACATATAAAAAAAACCCGCTGCGATTTCCGGAGCGGGGTTCGATTTCAGCGCATGCCGCGCGGCGTTATTTGGCGATGTCGACCAGTTCGACCTCGAAGGTCAGATCGCTATTCGGCGGAATAATGCCCACGCCGCGGCTGCCGTAAGCCGTGGCGGCCGGGCAGGTCAGTTTGGCCTTACCGCCGACTTTCATGGTCTGCACGCCTTGCGTCCAGCACGGAATCACGCGATTGAGCGGGAAGGTTGCCGGGCCGCCGTGCTTGGCCGAGCTGTCGAATTCGTTACCGTTGGCGAGCGTGCCGCGATAGTTGACCTTGACGACGTCGGTGGCGGTGGGTTGCGCGCCGGTGCCTTGCACCAGGTGCTCCACGATCACGCCCGAGGGCAGCTTCTCGGTAGTGGGAGCGGCGGCCATTGCCGTGGATGAAAGAACAGTAGCGGCGAGCAGAGCAACGATAGCTTTCAAAACAAATCTCCAGATGGGTAGTACAGCTCATTGTAGCGTAACGAATGCAGCGAAATAGAACGCAACGGAATCCAGCGCGCAGTTGTTAGAGACGCAGTCGCGCATAGTCGCTTGCGGGTGCATCGCCACGCGCGATAAAGTCCGCGAGTGCCGTTTCCCGCTCGCGGACATCGGCGAGCGAAGCGGGGTCGAGCAGCGCCGTGATCACTTCTTGCCTGTCGCGGCTCGCTTGCGCTATCGCGTCGCCATATGGGCTCCAGATCGCGCTCGCGCCACAGGTCTCCCAGCCGCCGGTTGTGCCGACATCGAATGCATAGCGGGCAGGTTCGCCGGCAATCAGGCCGGGTTCGTAGCCGCTTAAAAACTTCTCGGGAAAAACCACCAGTTTCGCGCCGCGATCTGCGGCAAGGCCGGTCAATTCGACCGTTCTGGCGATATTCGCCGTCACGTCGCCGCACACCGCCTGGGCCTGCGCGGCCGCGATGCACAGTGGCACTTGAGGCAACGATGCAGGATTGATATCCACCGTAAGCTCCATGATGAGTCGAACTGTCCAGGCCATGTGAAGCCACGGCATTTAAACACGGACCGCACACACGTGCCAGTGCGAGGTTCTTGTGAACCAGCGGACTGCGCAGGCGGTCCACATTAAAGTGCACGGCGAACCATCGCCGCCATGCGAATCCGATGCCAACGAGCGCTTTCGAATGAACGAGCCGGTTGATCCCGACCAACACGACGTGCCCACGCCTTCGGCCATGCCGGAGCGCACTCGCGCGCCCCGGCCCCGACGCATTCCACGCAGCCGCGAGACACAGGCGCGGCTCGACGCGCGCGCGCCGGCATTCGAGCCGGCACCGTTTGCCATCGACGAAACCGCTGCGCGCCGCCCTTTCGCCGACAAACTTCACGCGTGGTTCGAAACCCGCCGCTGGCAACCGTTCGATTTTCAGCGCAACGTGTGGCGCGACATGCAACGAGGCGCGAGCGGCTTGCTGCACGCGACCACCGGCGCGGGCAAAACGTGGGCCGTCTGGTTCGGCGCGCTTGCCGCGTTCGGCACACGCGCGGCATCTGTTTCGCCGTCCGCATCGGCATCGGCCCGCAAGCGCGCCGCCCGCCCGCAGCCCGAGCCGCTCACGGTTCTATGGATCACACCGATGCGCGCGCTCGCCGCCGACACCGCCCGCGCATTGCAAAGCTCGGCGATCGAACTCGCCGTGCCATGGACAGTGGGCCTGCGAACCGGCGACACGTCCACGGCGGAACGCGCGCGACAAAATCGGCTCATGCCGTCCGCGCTCGTCACCACGCCAGAAAGTCTGTCGCTCATTCTCACGAGGCCCGACGCGCGCGAAGTACTCACGCACGTGCGACTCGTGATCGTCGACGAATGGCATGAGCTTCTCGGCAACAAGCGCGGCACGCAAACTCAACTGGCGCTTGCGCGTCTCGCGCATTGGCGGCCCGCTTTGCAGGTATGGGGATTGTCGGCGACGCTCGGCAACCTTCCCTTCGCAGCCGATGTACTGCTCGCGCCCGTCAAAACACCGCGCGCGAGCGTGCAGGGCAATCTGCCGAAAGCATTGATTGTCGACACGGTGATTCCCGCAACGATCGAACGATTTCCCTGGGGCGGTCATATGGGCATGCGCCAGGTGCAGGCCGTGGCCGATGCGATCGGCGAGGCGCGCACGTCGCTCGTCTTCACCAATACACGCTCGCAATGCGAAGTCTGGTATCAGGCGCTGCTCGAAGCGCGGCCCGAATGGGCCGGCGCCATCGCGTTGCATCACGGTTCGCTCGATCAGGAAGTCCGCGAATGGGTCGAGCGCGGGTTGAAGAATGGTCTGCTGAAAGTGGTTGTATGCACATCGAGCCTCGATCTCGGCGTCGACTTTCTGCCGGTCGAGCGCGTATTCCAGATCGGCTCGCCCAAAGGCGTCGCGCGTCTGATGCAGCGCGCGGGCCGCTCGGGCCATGCGCCGGGGCGTGCCTCGCGCGTGACGATCGTGCCCACGCATGCGCTCGAACTCGTCGAAGCGGCCGCCGCGCGCGAGGCCGTCGAAAAGCGCCAGATAGAAGGCCGCGAAACGCCCGAGAAGCCGTTCGATGTTCTCGTGCAGCATCTCGTGACCGTGGCGATAGGCGGCGGTTTCGATGCGGCCGAACTGTATGGCGAAATTCGCAGCACGTATGCATATCGCCATCTGACGCAAAGCGAATTCGATTGGGCTCTAGGTTTCGTGGAAGGCGGCGGCACTGCGTTGCGCGCGTATCCGGACTATCACCGCGTGGTGCGCGAAAGCGACGGACTGTACCGTGTGCCGCGTCAGGACCTTGTGCGGCGTCATCGCAACAATGTCGGCACGATCGTCGCAAACGGCACGCTGAATGTCGCCTATCCGGCGGGTGGGCGCATCGGCGCAATAGAAGAGTCGTTTATTTCGCGTCTCAAACCAGGCGACATCTTCACTTTTGGCGGACGCGCGCTCGAATTGATTCGCGTGCAGGACATGACCGCGTGGGTGAAGCGCGCCACCTCGGCGCGGGGCGCGATGCCGCAATGGGCAGGCAGCCGCATGCCGCTCTCGTCCGAACTGGCCGACGCCACGCTGACCATGCTCGCCCGCGCCGCTCACGGCATCTATGACGAACCGGAAATGCGCGCCGTTCGGCCGCTACTCGAATTGCAGCAAAAGTGGTCGGCATTGCCGGAGCCTGGCGTGCTCGTCGCCGAAGTTCTCAAATCGCGGGAGGGACATCATTTCTTCTGTTATCCGTTTGCAGGGCGCACCGCGCATGTCGGTTTGGGCGCATTGCTCGCGTGGCGCGTCGCGCGCGAGAAGCCGGGTACTTTTTCCATTTCAATGAACGACTACGGCTTCGAGCTGTTGTCCGCGCAACCATTCAACTGGGCCGCGGAACTCGAAAGCGGTCTACTGTCGCCGGAAGAACTGGATCATGACATTCTCGCCAGCCTCAATTCGTCGGAGTTGTCGAGGCGGCGCTTCCGTGAAATTGCGCGTGTCTCTGGGCTCGTCTTTCAGGGACATCCTGGGCAACAGAAAAGCGCGCGGCAATTGCAGGCGTCAAGCGGCCTCTTCTACGACATATTCCGCAATCACGACAGCGGCAACCAGTTACTGAATCAGGCGGATGCCGAAGTGCTATTGCAGGAACTCGACGCCAAACGCATTCGCGCCGCGCTCGAACGCATGAATGACAGCCGCCTTGCGCTCACGCGCCCGAAAAAACCGACGCCGTTCGCGTTTCCGCTAATCGTCGGACGCCTGCGCGAGAAAGTCAGCACCGAGAAGCTCGCGGATCGCGTGGAGCGGATGCTCGCCGAACTCGAAAAGGCGGCTCGCACATGAAACCCGCGTCATTGCCGGTTGAAATCGCCGGGCATGTGCTCGTGCTGTCGAGCCTGCGCGCGGCGTTCGATCCCTCGCTGCGTTGTCTTTTCATTGCCGACGCGCATTTCGGCAAAGACGCCGTATTCCGCGCACGCGGCGTGCCGGTGCCGGTCGGTTCGACTGCCGATAACCTGATGCGTCTCGACATCCTGATCGCCGAATTCGAGCCGGCCCTGCTCGTGTTTCTCGGCGACCTGCTGCACGCGCGCGAAGCGCATGCAGACGAAACGCTCGACGCGCTGCACGTGTGGCGCGAGCGCCATGCAGGTTTGCGGATCGTGCTGGTCGAAGGCAATCACGACCGGCATGCAGGGCTTCTCCCGGATACGTTGCGTGTGGAATATGTGCAGGAGCCCTGGCGCATCGGACCGTGGGCGCTATGCCATCACCCGCAAACGGTCGACGGTGCATATGCACTCGCCGGTCATGTACATCCTGTCTATCGGATTGCCACGCGCAACGATTCGGTGCGCGTGCCGTGCTTTCGTCTTGGAACGCAATGCGGCGTGCTGCCCGCGTTCGGCAGCTTTACCGGCGGGGCGCGCGAAGACGGTCGCGTCGGCGTGGAAAGGGTATTTCTGGTGGCTCAGGAAAAAGTATTCGAAGTGCCGCGTTAAGGCATCGCGGGTCACGCTGACACACGATTTTCGTCATACCTGTTGCGGCAAAACGCTCAAATGCGCGCGCAACCAACACATCTTTACGCGATGTTTTTCACAAGCGCATGCACCATTCGCCGCGCGCCCCCTCGCCCGGCCGCGAGCTATTTCTCGCGGACCGCCGCTCTGCGGGCGTCCGCGTAAAAAGCAGAACGAGCGCGGGTATACGTGTGTTTGACTCTTTAAAACAGCCCCGTTTACTGGACGCAGAACGAACCCGTCAAGGCTCTTTTGGTTCTGCGTTGATCAGTCAACGGTGCGCGACGAGCGCCCCCGCAACCCCTGGAGACAAGCCATGGCACAAGTGTCGAGCAGCGCCATCGAAGAACTAAAAGGCGCTATACGGGGGCAGCTCGTGCTGCCCGAAGATTCAAACTTTAGTGAAGTGCGCAATATCTGGAATGCAATGATCGAGCGCCGTCCGGCGATGATCCTGCGTTGCGCCGGTGTCGCCGATGTGCGTCGCGCGGTGGCGTTTGCGCGCGACAATCATCTGCCGCTCGCGGTTCGCGGCGGCGGCCACAACATCGCCGGCAGCGCGCTCTGCGACGACGGCATCGTGATCGACTTGTCGCTGATGAAATCAGTGCGCATCGATCCGTTCAAAAAGCGCGCCTATGTCGAACCTGGCGCGACGCTCGGGGCCTTCGATCATGAAGCGCAGGCCTTCGGACTCGCCACGCCGCTCGGCATCAATTCGACAACGGGCGTGGCGGGCTTGACGCTCGGCGGCGGCTTCGGCTGGATCAGCCGCAAGTTCGGCATGACGGTAGACAATCTCGTTTCAGCGGACGTGGTGACCGCTCAAGGCGAATTGCTTCGCGCCAGCGCGGAATCGAATGAAGACCTGTTCTGGGCGATTCGCGGCGGCGGCGGCAATTTCGGCGTGGTCACGTCATTCGAGTTCGCGCTGCATGAGGTCGGACCGATGGTGTATGGCGGCCTCGTCGTGATGCCGCTCGATCAGGCCCGTGACGCGCTCGTCAAATATCGCGCGGCCGCCGAGCAAATGCCCGACGACCTCAGCGTGTGGGCAGTGTTGCGGCTCGCGCCGCCGCTGCCGTTTTTGCCCGCCGACGTGCACGGCAAGCCGGTGATCATCTTCGCGATGTGCTACACGGGCCCGACGGCTAACGGTCCGTCGGCGGTGGCGCAAGTCAGGACATTCGGCACGCCGGTCGGCGAACATCTCGGCGAAATGCCATTCGCCGCGTGGCAACAGGCTTTCGACCCGCTGCTCACGCCGGGATCGCGCAACTACTGGAAGTCGCACAATCTCGCCAGCATCGACGACGGCCTGATCGACGCGCTCCTTCAGTCGATCGACAATCTGCCTTCGCCGCAATGCGAGATTTTCTTCGGGCAGATCGGCGCGCAAACGCAGCGCGTGCCCGTGAGCGCGACCGCTTATTCGAGCCGCGACACGCATTACGCGATGAACGTGCATAGCCGCTGGGAAGATGCCGCCGACGACGAACGCTGCATCGGCTGGGCGCGCGCGTTCTTCGACGCCGCGGCGCCGTTCGCGCTCGGCAGCGTCTATGTGAACTTCATGACACAGGAAGAAGGCGCGCGCGTGGCCGACGCGTATGGGCCGAACTATGAACGGCTCGTCGCGGTGAAGAGCCGCTACGATCCGCACAATCTGTTCTGTCACAACCAGAACATTCGCCCGGCAATGTAATGTCCAACAGCGAGGAATCGGCGCACCGCGAGCGCGAATTCCTCGCCACGAGGCACACCCCGCCGCCTCTGCGCGCGGCAATGGGGTCAGGCACGGCAAATGCTGCTTTATCATTGACGTCGGCTTCACGGCCAGCGTCACCGCATTACCGTTCCATCGATAAAGAGAACCCGCCTCGATAACGTAAAAGGACAATTATTATGCGCAGACGACAATTCATCACGACAGCCGGCGCGGCTTTCGCCACCGCAGGTCTGGGCCTTGCCGGTTGCACCACCACGTCGCCGTCTTCGAACGCGTCGGCCTCGTCCAATGCGAACAAGCGCGACACCATCAATGCGGGTGTCGACTCCACACTGTCGCGTCTGTACGCGAACGTCGGCGGTTCGCGCGAACTCGTGGCCAAAGCGCGCGGCGTACTGGTGTTCCCGTCGGTGATCTCCGCGGGATTCTGGGTCGGCGGTCAATACGGCGAAGGCGCACTGCGCGTGGGCGGCCACACGAGCGGCTACTACAGCACCGTGGCCGGCTCGTTCGGCCTGCAGATCGGCGCTCAGTCGAAAGCGCTCATCTTCCTTTTCATGACGCAGGAAGCACTCGATAAATTCCTCGCGAGCCAAGGTTGGGCAGCGGGCGCGGACGCGACCGTGGCCTTGCTGAAGGTCGGCGCAAACGGCGCAATCGACACCTCGACCGCAACCAGCCCGGTCGAAGCATTCGTGCTCACCAACGGCGGCCTGATGGCCGGCGTCTCGCTCGAAGGCACGAAGGTTTCGCGTCTCGTCATCTGATCCTGGGGCGATTCGAGCCTCTTCGCCACGCAGCCGCTTCGCGGACTGCGTGGCTCCGCGTTTCTTCCGACACCGACTTGTCTGCTCGCATGACGCGCGACGGGTTGCGCGTGTCGCCGGTCAAAATGACTGAGCTGCTGTAAAATCCACCGCTTTCGCAGACTTCCGGCCACTTAAACGCCTCAGGCCGGAACGCTCACATTGCCCGGCCAACGGCATCGTCAGATGCAACGTTCGCCGCGGCAAACCACCTCGCTCAAGATGAATACCGCTAGCCCCACTCACGGTTGGCCCGCCAGGCTTTCCGGCATCCGCGGCAATGTGCTCGCGGGATTGACCTCGTCGTTCGCGCTGGTGCCCGAATGCATCGCCTTCGCACTGGTCGCGCACCTCAATCCGCTGATGGGCCTGTATGGCGCATTCTTTATCTGCACGATCACCGCGCTGTTCGGCGGCCGGCCGGGGATGATTTCGGGCGCGGCCGGTTCGATGGCGGTCGTCATCGTCGCGCTGGTCGTGCAGCATGGCGCGCAATATCTGCTCGCCACGGTGATACTCAGCGGCATTCTCATGATGCTGTTCGGCGCGCTGCGGCTCGGCCAGCTGATCCGCATGGTCCCGCATCCGGTGATGCTCGGCTTCGTCAACGGCCTCGCGATTGTGATCGCCACCGCGCAGCTCGCGCACTTCAGGCAGAGCACGCCGCAAGGCGAGCAATGGCTGCACGGCAGCGCGCTCGCGACGATGTTCGGCCTCGTCGCGCTGACCATGGCAATCGTGTATGTGCTGCCGCGTATCACGCGCGCCGCGCCGCCCGCGCTGGTGGCGATCGTCGGCGTGGGCGTGTTCGCGCAACTGCTGCACGTGCCCACGCGCACGCTCGGCGACATGGCGCACATCGCGGGCGGCCTGCCCGGCTTCGCGATGCCCGACGTGCCGCTGAATCTGGACACGCTCTATGTGGTGTTGCCGTATGCGGTGCTGATGGCCATTGTCGGCTTGCTGGAAACGCTGCTGACCTTCAATCTCACCGATGAAATCACCGAAACGCGCGGTCAGGCGAATCGCGAATGCCTCGCGCTGGGCGCGGCGAATATCGCGTCGGGTCTGTTCGGCGGCATGGGCGGATGCGCGATGATCGGCCAGACCATGATCAACCTGAATTCGGGCGGCCGCTCGCGGCTGTCGGGTATCGTCAGCGGCGTGATGATCCTGATGTATATCCTGTTCCTCTCGCCGCTGATCGAGCGCATTCCGCTCGCGGCGCTGGTCGGCGTGATGTTCGTGGTCGCGCAGCAAACCTTCGCGTGGGGCTCGTTGCGCGTGCTCGGCAAGGTGCCGCGCAACGACGCGCTGGTGATCGTCGCGGTCACCATCATCACGGTGTTTTCCGATCTCGCAATTGCCGTGTTGTGCGGCATTGTGATCGCCGCGCTCAACTTCGCGTGGCAGCACGCGCGCGAAATTCACGCGCATGTCGAAGAGCGCGCCGGCGACAAAACCTACGTGCCGCGCGGCACGCTGTTTTTCGCTTCCACCACGCGGTTTCATGAGCTTTTCGATCCGCAGCAGGACCCGCAGGATGTCACGATCGACTGCAGTCATTTGCTGCTCGCGGATCATTCGGCGCTCGCTGCGTTGCAAGGTCTTTATGACCGTTACCGAAAGGCCGGCAAGCAGTTGCGTGTGGAAAACCTGTCGGAGCGCAATCGGCGCTTGCTGAGCCGCGCGGGCGTCGGCTTCGCTTGAGATGGGTTGCGGCGTTGGCGCTTGGGTGTTGATGCTGCGGTGATCGTGCTGCGGTGTTTGCGATGCGGTGTTTGCGATGCGGTGTTTGCGATGCGGGCGTCAACGCTGCGGCGTTATCGCCATCCGGCGCCCGAGCGCCCTCACGCACACTCACTCCCCAGGCAGCGTCATGGCAGCCACTTCGCAACGCGGCCACGCTCGCAACACGTGCGGCGCGAGCAGCAGTTTCGCCGCGCGAACGCCCGCGCCCATCACGACCTGCGCGCGCTCCATCACGGCGGCGTCGACGAGAATGCGCCAGTTCTCCGGCAAGCCGAATGCCGTAATGCCGCCGAATTCCATGCTGCTCAACTCGACCGCCGCCTCGCGCTTCGCAAACGAGAGCCGCTGCGCGCCAAGCGCCGCCTTCACCGCGCCGTTGATGTCGAGCCGCAGCGAGCCGAGCGAAACGAGCGCCGCATAGTGCTCGCCGCCGTCTTTCCTGTAGCGCACCACGATGGTATTGGCGCAGTCTTCGAGGCCGAAGCCGTAGCGCGCGCTGAAGGCGGCGGTGTCCGACGCGTCGTCGGTGACGGAGAAAACCGTGATGCCCTCGGCCGGCAACTGCGCGAGAACATGCGAGGGCAAACACGCGGCGAGTTCGTCCGCGGGAATCACATCCAACTGCTTGACGGCTTCGTGCGAATGCATGGCGATCGATAAAAATAGATGAGGGGAGCCATCGCATTCTAGCGGCATGCAGGCTCCGGCGCGCGGCTCCGAACCCAGGCGCGCTTGCTATAGTGACAGGCACAAGGTTTGCGAAAGGCTGTGAGGCGGAAACTGCGGCGCGCGGCCTGTACAGGTCGCCTACGCGGTTTCCGGCGCCCTACCCATCGAGACTACGACCATGGACATCGACACGCTTTCCGCCGAGAACCTCCAGCACGTCGCTCGCAAGCAGGCGAACTGGGCAATCGGAGCCTTCAGGCAGTTTTCCGACGACCGCTGCACAGCGATGGCCGCGAGCATCGCGTTCTACGCCGCCTTTTCCCTTGCGCCGACGCTCGTCATGGTGATCGCGGTGGCCGGCTGGTTCTTTGGCGCCGAGGCCGCGCGCGGCGAACTGTTCGACCACATTCATGGCCTGCTCGGCGACCAGGCCGCGGCAGGCGTGCAGACCATCGTGGAGAACGCGCATCACAGCGGCAGCGCGGGCGGCATCGCGGCCATCATCTCGTTCACGATGCTGGCAATCGGCGCGTCGGCCACATTCTCCTCGCTCAACAGCGCGCTCAATGTCGTGTGGCCTAACACCGGACCGCGCACGTCGAGCGTGATCGCGCTGGTGCGCGTGCGGCTGATTTCGTTCGGGCTCGTGCTCGGCGTCGCGTTCCTGCTGATCGTTTCGCTGGTGCTCGACACGGTGATCACCTTCATCGGCAAATGGCTGTGGGGCGACTCGCCTTATGTGGTGATCGGCAATCTGCTGCAACTCGGCGTCGGCCTGCTGGTGCTCTCGCTCGCGTTCGCCGGCCTGCTGAAGTTTTTGCCTGATGCCAAGGTGCGCTGGCGCGATGCGCTGGTTGGCGGGATCGTCGCGGCCGTGCTGTTTTCGGCGGGCAAGAAGCTGTTCGCGCTGTATCTCGCGCATGCCGGCATGGCGAGTTCGTTCGGCGCGGCGGGTTCGCTCGCGCTGCTGCTGATGTGGCTGTATTTCTCGGCCGCCGTGCTGTTGCTCGGCGCGGAATTCTCGGCCGCGCGCGGCCGTCTGCGCGACCCGCGCGGCGGCGGCGGCATGCAGCCCGACGCGCCGCCGGGAAGCCGCGCGAAACTCGCGTCGCTGCTGGCGGCGTCGACGGTGCCGGCGAGCGTAGCGTTGCACGCGGAGGACCACCCATTTGATCATCGCGCGCCGGCTGCCGAGGGTTCTATTTTCGCGCGGCGGCGCGGCGCGTCGTCGTCGGTTGGGGAGTTACGGCGATTGCAACTGCGCGAGAAGATATTGACGCCGGCGACGGCGCTCAAAGTCGGCCGCTCGGTGGTATCGGCCGAAGCGCAAGCGACCCGCCTCGCGGCAGTCACGCTGCTTGGCGCGAGCCGCCAGGCGGTCGCGGCGGATCGCTATGTGCGCAGACATCCGTGGAGGTCGGTGGCGTTCGCGGCGGCGGCCGGCCTCGCGGCGGCGGCAGTGGCGCGTCACGGCCGGGACGGCGGCGCGCGGTGAGCGTGAAGCCGCGCGGCGGGCTAGTTACATCGGCTACTTACATTTAGGGGCCGCGCCGGAGCGCGTCGCTGGAATATGGGCAAATCACAATCGGCAATGCGTGTCTAGCCTGCTGTTCGGCCAACTTGCAGCGCGCCGCCGCGCGACACGCCAAAATCCGCCCCCAATATTTAGACGACTTTATTACATTATACTTACCACTAAGTGTTGAAATGTGGCGGAATGAAGCCGGCACTGTCAACGAAACAACAATAATGAGAATGTCACGAATTACCGTTGCGAAAATAGAAACAATCCGCGCCGCTCTTTAAATACAGGGGTTTGCGGGGATTGTCAGTTTTTGGCGACACTCTTTTTTTTCCAGTTATTGCCGATTGACGGCGTGAGCTATTCTCCTTTCCGCAACAAGTAAACTAATCATCTGCGTGGAGAAATGGATGAAACGAATCGCACTGTCGACCCTCTCGCTGGCGCTTCTGGGCGCTACCGGCGTCGCACACGCTCAAAGCAGCGTGACCCTGTATGGCTTGATCGATGAATCGATCCAGTTCGCGCACAACACCGTTGACACCGCAGGCGTCAACCGTAACCAGATCGGTCTGGCCGCAGGCAACCTGCAAGGCAGCCGCTGGGGCCTGAAGGGCACCGAAGATCTGGGTGGCGGTCTGAAGGCGATTTTCCA
Source organism: Paraburkholderia sp. MPAMCS5 (assembly GCF_036016995.1). NCBI lineage: Bacteria > Pseudomonadati > Pseudomonadota > Betaproteobacteria > Burkholderiales > Burkholderiaceae > Paraburkholderia > Paraburkholderia sp. MPAMCS5. The sequence continues at coordinate 463,109 of NZ_JAYXBK010000001.1, read as the reverse complement.
GTTGGAAAACGGCTTTGATCCGAACACCGGCAAGCTCGGCCAAGGCAGCCGCATGTTCGGTCGTCAGGCGTATGTCGGCTTGACGGGCCAGCAGTGGGGTACGGTCACGCTGGGTCGCCAGTACGATCCGGTGGTCGACCTGGTTCAACCGCTGACGGCTGACAACTACTTCGGTTCGACGTTCACGACGCCGGGCGACGTGGACAACAACGACAACTCGTCGCGCACGAACAACGCTGTCAAGTACACCTCGCCGGTGTGGGGCGGCCTGCAGTTCGAAGGTATGTACGCATTCGGCGGCGTCGCTGGTTCGACGGGTTCGGGCCAGACGTGGTCGGGCGCGGCAACGTATGCAACGGGTCCGTTCAGCATCGCAGCCGGCTACTTCCGCGCGGACAACCCGCACACGAACGCACCGCTGCGTTCGGGCTGGGGCAGCACGTCGGACGGCACGTTCGACAACCAGATCAACCCGTACTCGAGCGCCAAGTCGATCGGCATCGCTTCGGTTGCTGTTCAGTACGTGACGGGCCCGTTCACGGCTAACCTGCGTTACAGCAACGCACAGTACAAGCCGGACGCACAGTCGGGCTTCGGTTCGACCGAGAAGTACAACGTCATTGGCGCATACCTGGGTTACCAGGCAACGCCGGCAATGCTGGTTGGCGTTGGCTACATCTACAACAAGGCTAGCGGCGACGCGAGCGCAACGTATCACCAGGTTTCCCTGGGCGGCGACTACAACCTGTCGAAGCGCACGGACATCTACCTGGTCGGCGCATACCAGCACGCAAGCGGCAATCAGCGCGCTTCGAACGGTTCGCTCGTCAACGCAGGCGCGGCAATCGGTTCGTACGGCTACAACTCGGCTTCCGCTTCGCAAGAAGTGGTCAGCCTGGGTATCCGCCACAAGTTCTAAATGGACTTGATGAACTGCTGAAGCACACGCAGTTCAAAACCAGCCACGGGCGCAAGCCGGTGGCTGGTTTTTTTTCGTCCGCTGGTTTTGCGTCGAGTACAGATGCCTGTACGCAGCGCGCGCCGAAGCGCGCCTACTACCGCTGCGCCTTGCCCTTTTCCGCCTGCGCCAAAGTCTGCGCGGGTTTCGCGTCGAGTTCGTGTTCGATGCCGTCCGCGCCCACCGGCGCGCGATGCAGCACGAGCGCGCCCGCGCGCTGAAACAGCGGCACATGTGGCGATTCATGCCAGTCGGGATCGGGAATCTCGCCGAAAACCTGACGCAGCCGCTCGCCCCAGGTGCGATGAATCATCTGGTAGTACGCGTTGTCCTGATCGATCGAGACGAAACGCGTGACGCGCAGCGCGTCCTTTTCGTAGACCAGCAGATCGAGCGGCAGCCCGACGGAGAGGTTCGAGCGCAGTGTCGAGTCCATCGAGATCAGCGCGCACTTCGCGGCTTCGTCGAGCGGCGTGGACGGCGTCAGCACGCGATCGATAATCGGCTTGCCGTACTTCGCCTCGCCAAGCTGGAAATACGGGTTCACCGCCGACGACTCGATGAAGTTGCCCGCCGCGTAGATCATGAAAAGGCGCGGCCGGTTGCCGGCGATCTGCCCGCCGAGAACGAAGCTGCAATTGAAGTCGACGCCAAATTCCTGGAGCGCCTGCGCCTCCCGCTGATGCACGGTGCGCACCGCGCGGCCGATGACGCGCGCGGCGTCGGCCATGGTGGGCACCTTCCAGAGCGTGGGCTGCGACGCATCGGCCGGTTCGGAAAGCTCGTGCAGCACCGCCTGCGTGAGCGACAGGTTGCCCGCGCCCAGCAGCACGAGCATGCGTTCGCCCGGTTGCTCGAACACCGACATCTTGCGCGCGGTGCTGATGTGATCGACGCCCGCGTTGGTCCGCGTGTCCGAAAGGAATACGAGCCCTTCGTCGACGGACATCGCTACGCAGTAAGTCATAAGGAAAGGTACCCGCAAAAATCGACTGAACGGCGCTATTGTAATGCCGCGCGCAGGCGCTTCCGCGCCGCGCCTACATGTCCATTACGGCCTTCGCGGGTTCCATCTGAATAGCGGCAACGCCGGCACGCGCTGCGGGCCGCCTACTGCGACACCTGCGCGCTCACCATCACCGCCACGTCCATCTTCTCTTCCCGTCCGCCGATCCGCCGGCCGCGCACCGGCGCCGCGGCCTCGTAATCGCGCGCGACCGCCAGCCGGCAGTAGATTTCGCTGGCAAAAGCCGCATGCGTGACGTCGACGGAAACCCAGCCTGTGCCGTCGAGCCACACGTCCACCCACGCGTGGCTCGCCGCGTGCGGCACGTCGCCCGGTTCGATATAGCCGCTCACGTAGCGCGCCGGCACGCCGCGCGCCCGGCAGCACGCGAGCATCAGATGCGCGTGATCCTGACAGACGCCATTGCCGAGCGCGAGCGCCTGCGCCGCCGTGCTGCTGACTTCCGTGATGCCGGGGTTGTACTGCACGCGCTCCACGATCCGCTCCGACAGTGCGATCAGACTCCCCGGACTCGCGAGATCCGGCACCGATCCGGCCAGTTCGCGGATCGCCGGATCGGCTTCCGTGAGACGCGTCGCGCAGGTGAAATGTTCGAGCGGAATCGGGCCGGCTTCGTCGCGAAGACGGCCGTCGTCGAGCGCAATCGTGTCCACCTCGCCCGACACGTGCAGACGAATCTCGCTATGCGGCTTATTGATCACGAGCGTGTGCAGCGCGTTGCCGTAAGCATCGACGGTGGAGTCGAGCTTGCCCGGCGCGTCGATGCTCCAGCGCCGCACGATCTGCGAGGCGCCGCTTGCCGGCGTCAGGCGCAATTGCTGGATCGAATAATGGACCGTCGCTTCGTAACGATAGGACGTGTCGTGGCGGATCGTCAGATACATAAGCACCCCGTCAGGCGACTGGCAGCATGAGATAGGTACGCGCGACGAGATTACCCAGCTCGAACACGCGAGCGAGGAACTGCGTCAGATAGGCGTGCAGGCCGGCTTCGAAAATCTGCCGGATGTCGGAGTACAACAGCTCGGCGCGCAGCTTGCCGGCAAAACGCTCGCATTGATTCGAACCGGGCGTGCGCAGCATCGCGAGATTCGCGCAGACGCCTTCGAGCGAGGCCAGCAGCGAACGCGGCATCTGCTGGTTCAGAATCATCAGCTCGACCACGCGCGCGGGCGTCACGACATCGCGATACACCTTGCGGTAGATTTCGAGCGCCGACACCGAACTCAGAATGGAAGTCCAGTAATAGAAGTCTTCGAGCTGGCGCGCGGCGTCGCGTGAATTCGGCTCGACGTTGGCAAAGCGCACGTCGAGAATCCGCGCGGTGTTGTCAGCGCGCTCGAGGAACGTGCCGAGTTGCGTGAAGAAAAACGCGTCGTCCTGCAATGCGGTGCCGATCGTCACGCCGCGCGAAAGATGCGAGCGGAATTTGACCCATTCGAACAGCGCGCCCGGATTCGCCGCGGCCTGGCCGGAGGCAATGTGCTCGTTGAATTCGAGCCAGGTATCGTTGATGGTCTCCCACCATTCGGTCGTCAACGTGCCGCGCACCGCGCGCGCATTCTCGCGCGCCGCATGCAGGCACGAGTGAATACTCGACGGATTGGTTGCGTCCGCCACCATGAAGTCGAGCACGTGTTCGCGCGTCGGCTCGTCATGGCGTTGCGCGAACGCTGTTTCGAGTTCGGAGATGCGCAGCACCGAACGTTGCGCGCGCGCCTCCTGCTCGGGCGTCTGCGGCAACAGCAGCGCCTTGAGGTTGATGTCGAGCATGCGGGCGGTGTTCTCCGCGCGCTCCATGTAGCGGGCCATCCAGAAGAGATGATCGGCGGTGCGGCTTAGCATGACGCGTTCCGTATCTGATGACGCGAGGCTCCATGAGGTCAGCGCTCGCGCCGGTTATCCGTATGCGCCGGCTTCGCGATGCATGCGCCGGCGCGCCGGGTCGTGTGCGCGCTGGCTCGCAGCCGCGCACGCAACCGCGTCAGTCGACCATCCACGTATCTTTGGTCCCGCCTCCTTGCGACGAATTGACGACGAGCGAACCTTCCTGCAACGCGACGCGCGTGAGTCCGCCGGCGACCATCGTGACGGTCTTGCCCGACAGCACGAAGGGACGCAGATCGATATGACGCGGCGCGATGCCGGCTTCCACGAAGGTCGGACAGGCGGAAAGCGCGAGCGTCGGCTGTGCGATATACCCCGCGGGCCGTGCGATCAGGCGCTCACGGAAGGCCTCGATCTCGGCCTTCGTCGAAGCCGGTCCGACGAGCATGCCGTAGCCGCCCGCGCCATGCACTTCCTTCACGACCAGTTCCGGCAGATGCGCGAGCGTGTAGGCGAGATCGTCGGGCTTGCGGCACTGGAACGTGGGCACGTTGTTGAGGATCGGCTTCTCGCCCAGATAGAACTCGATCATGTCGGGCACGTACGGATAAATCGATTTGTCGTCGGCAATGCCGGTGCCCATCGCGTTCGCGAGCGCGACGCGTCCCGCGCGATAAGCGGTCAGCAAGCCGGGCACACCGAGCGCCGAATCGTTGCGGAACGCGAGCGGATCGAGGAAGTCGTCGTCGACACGGCGATAGATCACGTCGATACGTTTGGGCCCTTGCGTCGTGCGCATGAACACATAGTTGTCGTCGACGAAAAGATCCTTGCCTTCCACCAGTTCCACGCCCATCTGTTGCGCGAGGAAGGTGTGCTCGAAATACGCGGAGTTGTACATGCCCGGCGTGAGCACGACGACGACCGGATCGTCGACGCCTTCGGGCGCCACCGAGCGCAGCATATCGAGCAGAAGATCGGGATAATGCGCGACCGGCGCAATGCGGTTCTGCACGAAGAGCTCGGGGAAAAGCCGCATCATCATCTTGCGGTTTTCGAGCATGTAGGAGACGCCCGACGGCACACGCAGGTTGTCTTCCAGCACATAGAATTCGCCGCCGTCGCCCGCGCGCACCACGTCGACGCCGGCAATATGCGCGTAAACACCGAGCGGCACATTGACGCCCTGCATTTCCGGCCGGTATTGCGCGTTGGTATAAACCTGAGCGGCCGGCACGATGCCGGCGCGCACGATCTTGCGATCGTGATAGACGTCATGGATAAACAGATTGAGCGCCTGGACGCGCTGCCGCAAACCCGCTTCGAGCGTCTTCCATTCGTCGCGCGGAATGATGCGTGGAATCAGGTCGAATGGAATCAGCCGTTCAGTGCCGGACAAGTCGCCGTTGACCGCGAACGTGATGCCGACCCGGCGAAACAGCAGATCCGCTTCCGCGCGTTTGCGCGCGATCGCTTCGTTGCCCTGCTTCGATAGCCACCGCTCGAAACGCGCATAGTGTGGCCGCACGGCATCGTCATGATGATGCATCTCGTCATAGCATCGCATGTCACGCCTCGCTCTTGTTGTCGGATAGAAGGCGAATGCGCTGCGCATTCGGTATTCGACGTTCGTTCAAGCAAGCGCTATGCCATTGAGCTTTAGCGTGCGAACCACGGAAGACCTGCACACGGACAGCGCATCTTGGCGGACAGCGCATCGCTGTCATCGTACTGCGGCGATATTCGATGCGCTAGTACGGTGCACCCGCAGCACCATGGAAGGCACCGCGTCGCGTTGCGCGAGCCGTGACGCGCGCAATGGGTGCATAAAAAAATCCCCGTGGACACTGTATCCACGGGGATTCCGTATGACGTGCAATGCGACCGGCTTAAGCGCCTGGCAACGTTGGTTGCATCAAGCGGCGCCCTGAGCCGCGCATGAAGCGCGCTTAGCCTGCTGCGGCGTCCTTCAGCTTCTTCAGCGCGCGTGCCTTGATGCGCACGCTAGCCGGCTTGGCCGGGAACCAACGCTCTTCGCCCGTGAACGGGTCTTTGCCAAAGCGCTTCTTCTTCGCCGGCACAGCTTGCACGACGATCTTCAGAAGACCCGACAGCGTGAATTCGCCAGCGCCCTTCTTGTGAACCGCGCCGAGGATCGTGTCTTCGAGCGCGGCCAGGACGGCCTTGGCAGCCTTCGGTTCCACAGCGGCGCGTTCTGCGACGTGTGCAGCCAGCGAGGCCTTCGTGAAGGTGTCCTTGATCGGCGACGGTGCGCCGGACGCCTTCACGGCGACCTTCTTAGCTGCGGGAGCTTTCTTCGCAGGGACTTTCTTTGCAGCAACCTTCTTGGTCGGTACCGGGGCAGCAGCCTTCTTGGCCACCTTTTTTGCGGAAGTCGGCATGTTTCTCCTACCTGTTGTGGTCAGTGAATTGCACAAAGCGCACACCGCATGTGCACGCTTCAACGCCGGATTCTACAAGCGCTCATGCGATTTGCGCGACTCTTTTATGTATAACAGCACGTGTTTGTTGCGCGGCGCAGACTGCGCCACACGTTTTGATGCTTGTTTCAGGGCCTAAAATGTCCCGACGACGTCGGCAACACCCACACGTAAAGTGCGTTACAAGCGGTTTCAACGCATGAATTACGGGACATTCTGCGCGGAGCGGCTCATCGGCAGCGCTCTTGCCGGGTTGTTTTCGGCGGCTCTTTGCACGCCGCCGACGCGAGCGCGATCGCACGTGTTTTCCGTGATATGCGCCAGGGTGGCCGCGAAAGCAGCACTCGGGTAACTCCGTATCGGCGGCGGCAACGGCTATCAGGCGTGTCGTTGCAGAACGCGCTGTCTTGCGCACGGTGCGCGTCGAGAAAGCATTCCGTTAGCGGCGTGTCTTTCTATGAAGCCAGGCGCGGCAGGATACTCGCGAGCTTTTTGAGCGCCGTGTCGATCTGCTGCTCGCCGATGTTGCCGTAGCCGAAAATCAACCCGGCCTGCGGCTTCACCCGCTGATGAAACGGCGCGAGCCCATACAAGCCGATCGACGCCGCGCGCGCCGCGCTCACCACGGCTTCTTCCGTCAACGGCGCTCGCAGACGCGCCGCCATGTGAATGCCGGCCGTCGGCACGATTGGCTCGAACCACGGCGCGAGACCGCCTTGCAGATGGTCGAGCAGCGTCGCCCGCCGCGCCGCGTACGTCTTGTGCATGCGCCGCAGATGCTTGGCGAAATCGCCGTTGAGCATGAACGACGCGAGCGCGGTTTGCGTGAGCGTGCAGCCATGCCAGTCCGCGATCTGCCGCGCCTTGACGAGCGGCACGTAAAGCGAGGCGGGCGGCACCACATAGCCGACTCGCAACTCCGGGAAGATGGTTTTCGAAAACGTGCCCACGTACGCGACGAGTCCGGCGCGGTCGAGACTTTTCAGCGGCTCCATCGGCCGGCCTTCGAAACGGTACTCGCAGTCGTAATCGTCTTCGATGATCACGGCGCCGCGTTTCTGCGCCCATTCGAGCAGTTCGACGCGGCGCTCCAGACTCATCGGCATGCCGAGCGGAAACTGATGCGACGGCGTGACGTACACGACCCGTGCATTGTCCGGCAGCTTGCCGACCACGAGACCTTCGCTGTCCACCGGCACGTGCGCGACGCGCGCGCCGGTCGCCATGAAGCACGCATGCGCCGGCGGATAGCCGGGATCTTCGATGGCCGCCACTTCGCCCGGCCCGAGCGTGATGCGTGCGAGCAGATCGAGTGCGTGCTGCGCGCCTTGCGTGACGATCACCTCTTCCCAATTGCTCGACACCGCGCGATTGAACGCCAGGTAGCGCGAGATCGCGAGGCGCAGTTCCTGCTCGCCGGCGGCTTCGCGATAAATGCCGGCGCCGCGCGCCTGCGCACGCAGCGCATGATTCACGCAGCGGCGCCACACGTCGAAGGGAAACAGCGTTCTGTCAGTCGCGCCGCCGATAAAGTCGTACGGCGACGGCACCGAAGGCCGCGGCGGCAAGCTCTCGGGCATCTGCTCCCACAGCGGCAACGCGCGCGCCGCATCCTTGCGCCTGATCGTCGAGCGATCGCGCGACGCTTCGGCTGCGCGCGCATGCGGCGAGCGCTCGACCGGCAAACGTTCGAGACCATCGGCGACGAACGTGCCCGAGCCGGCCCGCGCAGTGAGATAACCCTCGGAAAGAAGCCGCTCGAACACGTCGAGCGTGGTTTTGCGCGACACGCCCAACTGCGTCGCGAGATCGCGGGTGGACGGCAACCGCGTGCCGCCCGCGAGACGTCCTTCGAGTATGCCGGCGCGCAACTGTCGATAGATCTGCCCGGACAGGTCGTGATGTCCTTCGACAGCGATGTGGATTTCCATTTCTGACTGGCTACCTTATGTGTCCGCGAAACCGTCGTTTCGCAAGGCCAATGGCAACCGTCAGCTTACCCTCGCCGCCGCCCTTTCGCGCGCTTCGTTTATTCCGCGACAGCGCCGCTCGGCGCGCCGGCATGTTTCGCGTTGCCGCGCGCTTCGTCGCTAAGCCGCTGATGTTCGCTCGACAGCTTGCGCATGAGCGGCAACAGCAGCACGGCGACCAGCGCGCCGACGGCCGCGAGCCAGCCGAGGCCCGTGAAGAGCTTCGTATAGAGCGGCAACGATTCGAGCGGGTCCATGTCGCCGGCCGGCATCTGCGCGAAATTCGCCACGACGCTGCCCAGATACTGCGAGACGCCGGTGGCCACGAAGTACGCGCCCATCATGAAGCCGCTCATGCGCGCGGGCACGTAGCGCGCGATCATCGCGAGCCCGAGGCCGCTCACCAGCAACTCGCCGAGCGAATATAGCCCGTAGCCGCCGACCATGAACCACGACGACACGCGCCCGTTCACCGCATAGCGGCCGCTCGCCGCATAGACGAAGAAGCCGGCCGCCACCACCGCGAAGCCGACTGCGTACTTGACCGCGACGGGCACGTCCTTGCCGCTTTGCGCAAGCCGCGTGTACAGCAGCGCGAGCAACGGGCTCAGCAACATGATCCAGATCGGATTGAGCGCCTGGAATTGCGCCGCGCTCCACGTGAAGAGCGTCGCGCCGAACAGCGAAAAGCGCGGATCGACATTGCGTAGCGCGAACAGCGTGAGCGAGGTCGACATCTGCACATAGAACACGAAGAACAGGATTACCTGCGCGGTGAGGATCAGCGCGGCCACGAGACCCGCGCGCTCCGAGTGCTCGCATTTGAGCAGCATGTAGCCGAAAATCGCCAGGATCGCGACGCCGGCGGTGTACACGCAAGCCACCGCAATCGCCTTGTGCTGCAGCACGAACAGCGTTGCCGCACCGAGTGCGATGCCGCCGAGCACGACCGCGCCGAAGCGTTTCCAGCGCATCGGTTGCGCGTCCGGCGCGGTGCCGATATGCGCGAGCGTGCGGAACATGACGAAGTAATTCGCCACCGACAACAGCATCCCCGCGCAGCAAACGGCGAAGGCCGTATGCCAGCCCCAATGGTCCTTGATCCACGGCGTGGCGAGCATCGACACGGTCGAGCCGATATTGACCGCCATGTAGTAGATCGTGAACGCGCTGTCGATGCGCGCGTCGTCGCCTTCGTAAATGCGTCGCACGAGATTCGCCGCGTTCGCCTTGAAGAGGCCGTTGCCCACGACGATCACGCCGAGCGACGCGTACATCCACGCAAGCTGGTCGTTGGGCAGCGCCAGCATCAGATAGCCGGCCGCCAGCACGGCCGCGCCGAATATCATCGTGCGGCGCGCACCGAGAACCTTGTCGCCGATCCATCCGCCAATCGACGGCGACGCGTACACGAGCGCAGTGAAGGCGCCCCAAGTGAGCGTGGCGCGGCTGTCGGCGAAGTGGAGCTTGTCGATCATGAACAGCACGAGCAACGCGGCCATGCCGTAGTAGCCGAAGCGCTCCCACATCTCGATCAGAAAGATCGTCGAAAACGAACGCGTCTGCGAGACGCGTGCGGTTCGGCCATTGGATAAATTCATTCTTGCATCTCCTGTTTGTATTCACCTGGCATCGCTGCGGACACTTCGGAAAGTTGCAGCAGCCTGGGATGAATCGGCCGGTGGTTTTTTCCGAAAGCGTCCGCCGAATCGGCAGAACGGCACGTTGCTTCTGGCAACATAGCGTGTTGTCTTGAAAAATGCGGTGCGTTCACAACCCGGAACTCCGCGCTTGCGGTTCCGGCACAGGCGTCATCAAACCATATTTGCTTCTATCAAACAAATTTTGACGCGCTAATTTCCTCCTGCTATGGTCACGACAATTCCTAAGAGCAACACGGCACTCGAAGTAGGCAGCAAGATCCGCGCGTTGCGGCAACGTCTTAAGCGCACGCTGGATGACACCGCCACGGCGGCGGGCATTTCCAAGCCGTTTTTGTCGCAGGTGGAGCGCGGTCTCGCGTCGCCCTCCATCACTTCGCTGGCCGGCATTGCTCAGGCGCTCGGCGTGACGGTGCAGTATTTCGTCGACACGCCGAGCGAGGAGCGTTCCGTCAGTCGCGGCGATCAGTTGAAGTTTTTCGGCTTTGCGGACTCGGCCAATCTGTTCGCGCGATTGACCAATCTGACGGGCGGCCGTCAGCTCGAGGCGATTCTCGTGAAGATGCCGCCGGGGCAAAAGCGCTCCGAGGTGACCACGCATGCCGGAGAAGAGTTTGTGTATGTGATCGACGGCGAAGTGTCGTTGACGCTGGAAGGCAAGACGTTTGTCCTGCGCGCGGGAGACAGCGCGCATTACGAATCGACGGTGCCGCATAGCTGGGTGAACACCGCTCGCGTGGAGTCGGTGGTCGTCTGGGTCGGCACACCAAGATTGTTCTAAAGAAGCGGGCTACTTTTCCGGTTCATCCGGCATGGAACGCCTGCATTACCAAATGTAAGGATTCCTGCATGTTGGACAAACAACAAGGGCCACCCTGGCCCGAACACGGCAGATAACCGGGCGTTTTCCGCGCCGCCGCGTTTCTCTCTCGACCCTTCCTGCGATTCTGAACCGATGAAAAAACCGTTTGCTTACGCGACGGCGCTGAGCGCGCTCGTCCTTACCTTTGCCTCCTCCGCATTCGCTGTCACGGTGCCGGCCGGCGTCACACTCGCCGTGAGTCAGGACATCACGCGCCAGGTCCCGGCGGAAACCGAATCGCTCGATCCGGCTCACGTCGAGTCGTGGACCGGCAACACCATCGCGCTCGATCTGTTTGAAGGTCTGACGCGCATCGACGCAGCCGGGGCGATCGTGCCGGGCGTCGCGCAATCGTGGACGCGCCCCGGGCCCGACAAGTGGGTGTTCAAGCTGCGACATGATGCACGCTGGAGCAACGGTCAGCCGGTCACGGCAAGCGACTTCGTCTATGCATGGCAGCGCGTACTCGACCCGAAAACCGGTTCGAAGTACACCGTGCTGGTTGAATTCGTGAAGAACGCGAAGGCGATTCTCGCGGGCAAGGCGCCGCTCTCCAGCCTCGCCGTGCGCGCCGTCGATCCCTACACGCTCGAAGTCACGACCGAAGTGGCCGCCGCCTTCTTCCCGCAACTGGCCGCGATGCCGACCATGGTGCCCGTCAATCGCGACGTGGTGACGAAGTTCGGCGGCGACTGGACGCGGCCGGGCAACTTCGTCGGCAATGGTCCTTACACGCTCGCCGACTGGCAGCCGGGCAACCGGCTCGTCGGCGCGAAGAGTAAAACGTACTGGAACGCGAGCAAGGTCGTGATCACGAAAGTGACCTATTTGCCGATTGAAAACGACGAAACCGCGATGCGCATGTATCAGGCGGGCCAGTTCGACTACACGTATTCGATTCCGTCCGGCATCTATGCGCAGGTGAGCAAGCAGTTCGGCGGCGAGCTGAAAACCGGCTTGCAGATCGCCACGTACTACTACAGCCTGAATAACGACGACGCGCTCTTCAAGGACAAGCGCGTGCGTCAGGCGCTGTCCATGGTGCTCGACCGCGACCTGCTCACGCAACGTCTGACCGCCGACGGCGAGCTGCCGATGTACGGCCTCGTCTCCAAGGGCACGCAAGGCGCGGCAGTGTTCAAGCCCGACTGGGCGAACTGGCCGATGGCGAAGCGCGTCGATTACGCGCGCAATCTGCTCAAGAGCGCCGGCTACTCCGACGCGAAGCCGCTTGTTTTCACGCTCACGTACAACACCAACGATTTGCACAAGAAGGTCGCGCTCTTCGCGACCTCCGAATGGCGCACCAAGCTCGGCGTGAATGCGAAGCTGGAGAACGTCGAATACAAAGTGCTGCTCAAGCAGCGTCACGACGGCAAGGTGCAGGCGTCGCGCGACGGCTGGTTCGTCGACTACAACGACGCGATGTCGTACTTCGATCTGATCCGCTGTAACAGCGTGCAGAACGATCAGCGCTATTGCAACCCGCAGGTGGACAAGCTCGTCGACGAAGCCAACCAGCAACTCGACGACGCGAAACGCACCGCGCTGCTCACGCAGGCGCACGACATGGCCATGAGCGACTACCCGATGGTGCCGCTCTTCCAGTATTCAGCGGTGCGGCTCGTCAAGCCGTATGTGGGCGGCTATACGTCGACCAACTACGTCGATCAGCGCGCCACGCAAGACATGTATCTCATCAAGCACTAAGCGCGGAGCACCGTCATGCTGGCCTACACGCTGCGCCGCACGCTCTGGGCGGTCCCGACGATTCTCGCCGTGATCACCGCGTGCTATCTGCTGCTGCACATCACGCCGGGCGGCCCGTTCGACACCGAGAAGCAACTGTCGGCGGCCGTGCTCGCGAACCTCGATGCGAAGTATCACCTCGACGAACCGTTGTGGCAGCAGTACCTCCACTACCTCGGTTCGCTGTTGCACGGCGACCTCGGCCCGTCGTTCCGCTACGCCGACTGGTCGGTCAACGACCTCGTCTGGAAAGCGTTGCCGGTGAGTCTCGGCGTGGGCGGCGTGTCGGTGCCGATCGCGCTCGTGATCGGCGTCACGCTCGGCACGCTGGCCGCCGTGCGTCGCGACCGTTTCGTCGATCACGCGGTGATGGTGCTCGGCAATGTCGGCAACGTGGTGCCGCCGTTCGTGCTCGGGCCCGTGCTCGTGTGGATCTTCGCGATCCTGCTGAAGACTTCGGAAGGCCGCGGCTGGTTGCCCGCGGGCGGCTGGGGCGAAGGCGAGTGGCGTTATCGCGTGCTGCCGATCGTGCTGCTCACGGTCATCAACGTCGCCGCAATTGCGCGCGTGATGCGCGGCAGCATGATCGAAGTGCTGTCGGGCAACTTCATTCGCACCGCGCGCGCGAAGGGTTTGCCCGGCCGCACGATCGTATTGCGCCATGCGCTCAAACCGGCGCTGATGCCGGTCGTGTCGCTGCTCGGTTCGGTCTGCATCTCGTCGATCACGGCGGCTGTCGTGACCGAATCCGTCTTCGCGCTGCCGGGCCTCGGGCAACTGGTGGTGAACGGCGCGATCAATCGCGATTACACGCTCGTGCTCGGGCTCGTCGTGCTGACGACTGCCGTCGCCGTGCTCTTCAATCTGCTGGTCGATCTCGCGTATGCGTGGCTCGATCCGCGTATCCGGTACTGATCATGGCACGCTCCATTCAATCGACTGCCGCAGCGCTCGATCCGCTCGCGGCCATCGCCCGCGCGCCGCGTTCGCGCGGCCCGCTCGCCACCGCCGCCGCGCGTTTCGTGCGCAACCGCGCCGCGTTCGCCGGTTTCGTTTTGCTGATGCTGATCGTGCTGGCCTGCGTGGCCGGTCCGTGGCTGCTGCCCAATGGTCCCATCGACAGCGACTGGTCCGCGATGAGTCTGCCGCCGACGCTGCACGACATGCACTGGTTCGGCACCGACGAACTGGGCCGCGACCTGCTCGCGCGCACGCTGCAAGGCGGGCGCGTGTCGCTCGAAGTCGGCCTGCTCGGCACGCTCGTCTCGGGGCTGATCGGCGTCGCGTACGGCGCGAGCGCCGGCTATCTCGGCGGCCGCGTCGACGCGGTGATGATGCGCGTCGTGGACATGATGTACGCGATTCCCTACATGCTGATCGCCATCCTGATGATGACGATGTTCGGCCGCGCGTTCTATCTCGTCGTGCTCACCATCAGCGCGTTTTCGTGGCTCGACATGGCGCGCGTGGTGCGCGGTCAGACGCTGTCGCTGCGCTCGCGCGAATTCATCGACGCCGCGAAGGCCATCGGCGTGAGTTCGCGTTCGATCATCGCGCGTCACATCGTGCCGAACCTGTTCGGCGTCGTCGTGGTGTACGCGAGCGTGACGGTGCCCAACATCGTGTTGACGGAATCCGTGCTGTCGTTCCTCGGCCTCGGCGTGCAGGAGCCCATGACGAGCTGGGGCGTGCTGATCCAGGACGGCGCACAGAAACTCGAATCCATGCCGTGGCTGCTGCTGTGCCCCGCTGTGATGCTGTGCATGACGCTCTATTGCGTGAATTTCGTCGGCGACGGTCTGCGCGACGCCTTCGATCCCAAGGACCGCTGACATGCCGCTACTCGAAGTCAACGACCTGAGCGTGCGCTTCACGCGCCGCGAAGGCGCGCCGGTCGACGCGGTGCAACACGTGTCGTTTTCACTCGAAGCGGGCCGCACGCTCGGCATTGTCGGCGAATCGGGCTCGGGCAAGAGTCAGACCGTCATGGCGCTGCTCGGCTTGCTCGCGGGCAACGGCCGCGTCTCGGGCGAAGCGCTGTATCGCGGCGAAAACCTGCTGGCCATGAACGAGGCGGCGCTGAACAGGATTCGCGGCGACCGCATCGGCATGATCTTTCAGGACCCGATGACCTCGCTCAATCCGTTCCTCACCATCGAACGGCAGATGACCGAGACGCTGCAACTGCATCGCCGGATGTCGCGCCGCGAAGCGTGCCGCCGCGCGATCGAAGCGCTGGAAACCGTGCGCATTCCCGACGCCGCACGCCGCATCGGCATGTATCCGCACGAGTTTTCAGGCGGCATGCGGCAACGCGTGATGATCGCCATGGCGTTGCTGTCAGAGCCCGAAATCCTGATCGCCGACGAGCCCACCACCGCGCTCGACGTGACCGTGCAGGCGCAGATCATCGAGTTGCTACGCGAACTGAATCGCGAACGCGGCACGGCGATCATTCTGATCACGCACGACATGGGCGTCGTCGCGGGCCTTTGCGACGACGTGATGGTGATGTACGCCGGGCAGACGGTCGAACAGGCGAGCGCCGCGTCACTGTTCGCCGCGCCCACCCATCCGTACACGCTCGGACTGCTCAACGCATTGCCGCGCCTCACCGACGACGACGACCGCCCGTTGCAAACCATTCCCGGCAATCCGCCGCTGGCCGGCGAAGTCGGCGCGGGTTGCGCATTCGCGCCACGTTGCGCGTATTGCAGCGATCCCTGCCGCGAGTCGCGTCCGGCGCTCGTTGCCGCCAACGGCTCTGGCGAAGCGCGGCGCGCGTGCCATCGTCCGGTGGGAGAAATCCTGGAGGCCCAACACATATGAACGCGACTTCCATTGCAAGCGACGCAGCAAGCACGTTGCTTTCCGTCGATCAGCTCAAGGTGCATTTTCGCGTGCCGGGCGGTGGCCACGGCGGCTACCCGTGGTCGCGCAAGGCGACGCTGCGCGCCGTGGACGGCGTGTCGTTCAGCGTGCGGCGCGGTGAGACGGTCGGGCTCGTCGGCGAATCGGGTTGCGGCAAGTCCACGCTTGCGCGCGCGATCATCGGACTCGCGCCGGTGGCAAGCGGCAGCGTGCGCTGGCTCGGCAACGAAACGGTTTTGCCTGACGCGCGGCGCGATACGTCGTGCTTGCGCCGCGACGTGCAGATGATTTTCCAGGACCCGCTGGCGTCGCTCGATCCGCGCATGACGATCGAACAGATCGTGGCCGAGCCGTTGCTCACGCATCGCAAGGACCTCGCGCGCGCCGACGTGCAGCGCCGCGTCCTGACGCTGCTGGAGCGCGTGGGTCTGAACGCGCAGCATCTGCGCCGCTATCCGCATGAGTTTTCGGGCGGCCAGTGTCAGCGCGTGGGCATTGCGCGCGCGCTGATTGGCGAACCGCAACTCGTGATCTGCGACGAACCCGTCTCCGCGCTCGACGTGTCGATCCAGGCGCAGATCGTCAACCTGCTGCGCGATCTGCAACGCGAGTTGTCGCTCTCGCTCCTATTCGTCGCGCACGATCTCGCGGTCGTCAAGGCAATCAGTCACCGCGTGCTGGTGATGTACCTCGGCCGTGCGATGGAGTTCGGCGACAAGCGCGAGGTGTACGGCACGCCGCGTCATCCGTACACGCGCGCGTTGCTCTCCGCGGTGCCGGTGCCCGATCCGGCAGTGGAGCGCGGGCGTCGCCATCTGCTGCTGCGCGGCGAGATCGCGTCACCGCTCAAGCCGCCTTCCGGTTGCGCGTTTCGCACGCGCTGCCCCGATGCAATCGACGCTTGCGCCACGCAGATTCCGCAGCCTGTCATGCACGGCGCGAACGGTGCGAACAGTGCAAACGCTACGCGCGTGGCCTGCATCCGTGCCGGCGACGGCTAAAGCCAGCAGCCTTTAAAGCAACGACCTCGATTCCCCGGCACGGCGATTTCGCCGCGCCGTTGGATTCGCACGTCCTGCCATCCGCATGACGGGCGATCAGCGTGGACTGGCTCAGCGCCGGCCAAAGTTTCATCACAATAGACGAGACATTTTTCGATGAAAAACAATTCAACAACATACCGGTCGAAAAGATCCGGAGTCACTGCCGCAATCTGCTGTGCATTCACGCTTCCCGCTCTCACTGTCGCCGCGAATGCGTATGCCGACGACAGCGTCACGCAGCCCGCCGCGCAAACGTTGCCGCCCGCGCCGCAACTGACGCAGGCTCAGCCCGCCGAAAAACGCCGCGCCGATCAAGGCGGGCAGATTCGCAACGATCAGCCCGACACCACGAACGCTGTCATCAACGCGGAGGCTGACCAGTCCGTCACGCCGCCCGCGCCGCCGTCGAGCCAGGCGGCCAGCAAGGGCTTCATCGCCGACAGCCATTTGAACTTGCTGCTTCGCAACTATGCCGATTACTTCCAGGCGCCCAACACGATCTATCGTCATGCATGGGTGCAAGGCGTGCAAGCCAACTATGAATCCGGCTTCACGCAAGGCGTGGTCGGCTTCGGCGTGGACGCCTCGCTGTTCGGCGCGCTCAAGCTCGACGGCGGCAACGGCGCGAGCAACATGGTGCACGTCGGCAAGAGCGGCGGTGGCTCGGAACAACTCGCGTGGGCGTATCCCGGCATGTACGACATCAAGGGACGCATTTCGGAAACGGTCGTGAAGTATGGTTTGCAGGACGTGACGAATCCGTTTCTCGAACCGCACGACAACCGCGCGTTGCCGCCGACTTTCCTCGGCGTGTCGGTCGTCAGCAACGACCTCGCTCACACGACGCTGGAGGCCGGCAGCTTCACCAAAGTCGATGCGCGCGGCCACACGAATCTGAGCAACCTCACCACGTCGTATGGCGGCACGCGCATCGACCGCGTGACCTACGTGGGCGGCACCTGGCACTATGCGAAGAATGGCGAGATGGCGCTTTACGTCGATCAGGCCGACGACGTATGGCGTCAATACTATGGCTCCGTCTCGCAGTCGTTCGGCGATCCCGGCACGATCAAGTGGAGCGGCCTCGCGAACATCTACTCGACGCACGACACCGGCGCATCGCGTCAGGGGCACATCAACAGCAACGCCTATAGCTTGTCCGTCTCCGCGCAACACGGACCGCATGCGCTGCTGCTCGGCTATCAGCAGATACTCGGCGACCAGTTCTTCGACTACGTGAACGAAACGAACGGCATCTATCTGACCAACTCGATGGACGTGGACTATAACGCGCCGCACGAGCAATCGCTGCAATTGCGCTACACGTTCGACGGGAAATACGCGGGCGTGCCCGGACTGAAGGCGATGTTGTGGGGCGCGTACGGCTGGGGCGCGGATGCGTCGGCGGGCGCCGCGGCGAACGCGTCGCCCTCGGCCGCGCTGCACGACCTGTACTGGAAGAACGGACAGCCGGTGCACGGCACTCATCACGAGTTCGGCTTCATTCCGAGCTATACGCTGCAAAGCGGCCGCTTCAAGGACACCAAGATCACGTTCATCGCGATGTGGCACAACGCCAGCCACTACTACTCGGACGGCAACAACATGGAGTACCGCCTGGTGGTGAACGTGCCGGTGAAGGTGTTCTAAGCGCGGCGTATTTTCGCGCTGGATGAGAAGGCGTCACGTTGCGCGGGTTGCGCGGGTTGCGCGGGTTGCGCGGGTTCCGTAAGTGACGCCTTTTTCAACGCGCCGCTATCGAGCCGCTCACTCCTGCGCCGAGCCCTCGATGCGCATGCTCGTCATGGCGCGCGACAGGCCATGCACGGGCCGGCGCAACGCGACATCGAACGGATTGGTTTGCGGGCCGATCGCTTCGGCCTGACGGCGCAGCAATTCGACCACCATCGGCAAACGGCCGCCGCCCAGACGCGCGGCCAATGTGCCGACGCTCAATGCCGCCACGGCCACGCCGGCACGATCGAGAATCGGCACGGCCACGCCCGCCATGCCGTCGAGCACGCCGCTATTGCGGTCCGCATATCCCAACTGCCGCACGCGTTCGATCTCGGTGCGCAAATACACTTCGTCGAGCACGCCGTAGCCGCGAATACGCGGCACGTTAAAGCGAATGATTTCCTCGCGCTCGGCCTCGGGCAGAAACGCAAGAATCGCGAGACTCCCCTGCCCCACACCCAACGCCACGCGTCCGCCAATATCGCCGGTGAACGAACGAATCGGAAACGGCCCTTCGCAGATGTCGAGACACACTGCATCGAAACTGCTTTTCACGAGCAGAAAGATCGTGTCGCCGAGACTCGCGCAAAGCCTCAGTAACGCGGGGCGGCATAACGTGCGCATGCCACTCGGATTGCCGGCCTGCGCCGCGAGCGCAAAGAAGTTGACGCTCAGCCGGTAAAGCTTCGAGTTCTCGTCCTGTTCGACGACGCCCTCCGCGATCAACGCATGCAGGATGCGATGCACCGTGCCTTGCGTCAGACCCACCGCTTTCGCGAGACGCGTGACGCGGCTGCCCTCGGCGTGCGTGTCGGACAGCGCGCGAATCACGGCAAACGCGCGTTCCAGCATGCCCGTGCCGGGCGCGGCGCCCGTTCCGGCTTCGGTTTCTGATTCGGCTGGCTGGGTTCTCGAATCTCGTTTAGCGGCAGTTTTCATCGCGCGCACTCATGTTTATTTCATTGACTGGAACACTATAAAGCGTTTTGCCTGTCAGCGGAACAACGCGCCGCTTTCCGTGCCGACAAAGCAATGGCCATGTTTCCTAGGGCTTTTACCGAGGCCGCGGGGCGGAATAACTTGGCACGCGGCCCTCCGATTTATTCCGTCACACGGAATTATTTTGAATATCTTCTCGCCTTATGGAATTTCAAATTGACGCCTCGTAATTTGGCTGGCTAGAGTCGGTTCCATCGAGGCATCCAAAGGCCACATCATGTCGTTCCTTACACTCACAGACGTCGCGAAGTCGTTCGGCGAGCTTCAGGCGGTCGTCGACGTCAACCTGTCGGTGGAGAAAGGCGAGTTCGTTTCGTTGCTGGGGCCGTCCGGCTGCGGCAAGACCACGACATTGCAGATGATCGCCGGCTTCCTCGAAACGACGCGCGGACGCATCACGCTCGATGGCCGCGACATCACGCACATGAAGCCGAACAGGCGCGGACTCGGCGTGGTGTTCCAGAGCTACGCGCTGTTTCCGCATATGAGCGTGGCGGACAACGTCGGCTTCGGGCTCGAAATGCGCAAGATCGACAAGGCGGAGCGCAAGGAGCGCGTGCGCGAAGCGCTGTCGCTCGTGCGGCTCGATCAGCTCGCGCATCGCTTCCCGCGCGAATTGTCCGGCGGCCAACGGCAACGCGTGGCGATTGCGCGCGCCATCGTGATCGCGCCGCCCGTCCTGCTGCTCGACGAACCGATGTCGAATCTCGACGCCAAGCTGCGCGAGGACATGCAATTCGAATTGCGCGGCATTCAACGCAAGATCGGCACGACGACGATCATGGTCACGCACGACCAGTCCGAAGCGTTGTCGATCAGCGATCGCGTGGTCGTCATGGAAGCGGGTCGCATCACGCAGATCGACACGCCTTACGAGGCGTATGAGCGGCCCGAGAATCGCTTCGTCTCGCAGTTCATCGGCAAGGCCAATATGCTGCCGGGCACGGTGATCGCGCGTGACGGCGACGCGATCCGCATCGACCTCGGCCACGATCTGCGCGAAACCGGCCACACCGCGCAACTGCCGACGCGCGAGCGTGTGATCGGCGTAGGCGATGCTGTCACGCTGTGCATTCGCCCCGAGAAATTGCGCCTGTGCGCCCCGGACGCGGGACGTGTGCCGGCCACGGTGACGAGCCGCTTCTTCCTCGGCAGCCAATGGCTGTATCGCCTCGACAGCCGGCTCGGCGAAGTGCTCGTGTGTTGCCAGAACGAAGGCAATGCGCCGCTGCAGGAAGGCGCGGCGGTCGGCGTCGACTGGAACAGCGAGGCGATCCGCTTCATTCAACGGGACGCGCATCATGGATAGCACGCTGCCCGCCACGGAAAACGACAACGCGCCATTCACCGGCGCGCGCCGCGCGCCATGGCGCGCGTTCGTGCCGCTGTGGCTCATGTGTCTGCCGGCGTTTTTGCTGTTCGTCGCGCTCGTGCTCGTGCCGCTTCTGATGACGCTGGTGCTGAGCTTCTATCGCTTCGATCCGGCAAGCGGCCCGCTCGCCGCCTTCCAGTTCGGCAATTACGCGGAAGTGCTCGGCTCCGCGTATTTCCACACGATCTTTCTGCGCACGTTCGGCATCGCATTTGTCGTCACGCTGTTGTGCGTCGCGATCGGCACACCTGAAGCGTATGTGCTGTCGCGCATGCGCGATCCGTATCGCTCGCTGTTTCTGCTCGTGATTCTCGCGCCGCTGCTCGTCTCGGTCGTGGTGCGCGCGTTCGGCTGGAGCATGCTGCTCAGCAGCGGCGGCCTCGTGAATCAGGCGTTCGCGCTGGTCGGCCTCGGGCCCTACAAGCTCGAATACACGACCTTCGCGATCGTCATCGCACTCGTTCACGTGATGCTGCCCTTCATGGTCATTCCCGTGTGGACCGCGTTGCAGAAGCTCGATCCGCAAACGGAAAACGCCGCGCTCTCGCTGATGGCTTCGCCCGCGACCACGCTGCGCCGCATCGTGTTGCCGCAACTCACGCCGGGCATTCTGTCGGGCAGCCTGATGGTGTTCGGCTTGTCGGCGAGCGCGTTTGCAATTCCCGGCCTGCTCGGCGGACGCCGCCTGAAAGTGGCCGCGACCGCTGTCTACGACGAGTTCCTCGGCTCGCTGAACTGGCCGCTCGGCGCAACCATCGCGCTCCTGCTGCTGGTCGCGAACCTGATCGTGATGCTCACTTACTACCGGGTTCTGGAGCGCAGGTATGCCAGAAGCCTGGGTTGATATGACGGTTCATCGCGCGGAAACA
Organism: Paraburkholderia sp. MPAMCS5; assembly: GCF_036016995.1. Lineage (NCBI taxonomy): Bacteria > Pseudomonadati > Pseudomonadota > Betaproteobacteria > Burkholderiales > Burkholderiaceae > Paraburkholderia > Paraburkholderia sp. MPAMCS5. The sequence continues at coordinate 441,723 of NZ_JAYXBK010000001.1, read as the reverse complement.
TCATGAGAAAAAACGGTCCTGTTGCACTGATTTTCCATACGCTCGTCATTGCGTTCGTGCTCGCGCCGCTCGTGATCGTCGTGCTGGTCGCCTTCACGCCCGACGAAACGCTCACCTTGCCGACGCACGGCGTCTCGCTGCGCTGGTTTCGCGCGATCCTCAATTACCCCGATTTCATCTCCGCGTTCGTGAACAGCCTGAAGCTCGCGTTCGCGTCGGCGACGCTTTCTCTCATCGTGGCGCTGCCCGCGGCGCTCGCCATCGGCCGCGCGCGTTTTCCTGGCCGCGCGTTCCTCAACGGCTTGCTGCTCTCGCCGCTCGTGATTCCGGGCCTCGTGCTCGGCATCGCGCTGCTGCGTTTTTTCGCGCTGATCGGCGCGACCGGTTCGTTCGCGTGGCTGATCGTCGCGCACATGATCATCATCACACCGTTCGTGATGCGGCTCGTGCTCGCCTCCGTGAGCGGACTCGACCGCAGCGTCGAGCATGCCGCGCATTCGCTCGGCGCCGACCCGTGGACCGCGTTTCGCCGCATCACCTTGCCGATGATTCTGCCCGGCATTACCGGCGGCTGGCTGCTTGCGTTCATCAACAGCTTCGATGAACTCACGATGTCGATCTTCGTGACGTCGCCGCAAACGGTCACACTGCCGGTGCGCATGTACATGTACGCGACCGAATCCATCGACCCGATGATGGCCTCCGTCTCGGCGCTCGTGATCTTCATCACGGCGGGCGCGATGCTGCTGCTCGATCGCGTGTATGGACTCAATCGCATTCTGATCGGCCAGCACTGATGTCTTCTTCCGTCCACGCTCTCATGCCGTCTCACTTGCCGTCACCCGAGATCGCCGCGCCCGCGCGCGAGCCGCAATTCGTGCGCCTTGCGGAAACGCGGCGCGAATCGCTGCGCTTCTATCTGGACGGCCACGCAGTCTTCGCGCTGCAAGGCGATACGCTGCTCACTGCCGTGTTGACGCAACAGCGCCGCGTGCGCGACAGCGAATTCAGCGGCTCGCCGCGCGCCGGTTTCTGTCTGATCGGCGCCTGCCAGGACTGCTGGATGCGCACCGAAGACGGCAAGCGTCTGCGTGCATGCTCGACGCTCGTCAGCGAGGGAATGCGCGTGCTGACGCGCATCGGCCCGATTGTCCAGCCAGCCGGTCACGCTGCCGCGACTGTTGCAGCAAGCGGAGACACGCAATGACCGACGACCGCCGCATCGTGATTGTCGGCGCGGGACCAGCCGGCGTGCGCGCCGCCGAAACCTTGGTCGCGGCCGGCGTGCGGCCCGTCGTGATCGACGAAAACGCGCGCTGGGGCGGGCAGATTTATCGTCAGCCGCCCGCGAACGGCGGCTTCCAGCGCTCGAAGAAAGCGCTCTACGGTTTCGAAGCGGGCAAGGCCCACGCGTTGCACACGACCATGGCCGCGCTGCTGCCTCATCTCGACTATCGCCCCGGCACGCTCGCATGGGCTTGCGAAGCGGGCCGTCTCGACACGCTACAAGCCGGGCGCGAAATCGGCGTGCCGTTCTCGCATCTGATCATTGCGAGCGGCGCGATCGACCGCGTGCTGCCGGTGCCGGGCTGGACCTTGCCCGGCGTCTACACGCTCGGCGCGGCACAAGTCGCGCTAAAAGCCCAAGGCTGCGCTATCGGCCGACGCGTGGTGCTCGCGGGCACCGGGCCGTTGCTCTATCTCGTCGCGTATCAATACGTGAAAGCGGGCGCGCAGGTGATAGCCGTGCTGGACACGAGCCCGTTCTCGAAGCAGATCGCCGCCGCGCCCCAACTCGCGCGTGCTCCGTCCACCTTCGCGAAAGGTGTGTATTACGTCGGCTGGTTGAAGGCCCGGCGCATTCGGATCGAACGCGGCGTGCAACTGGTCGGCATTCACGGCACGCAACACGTTGATGCGATCGAATGGCGCGCGAATGAAAATAGTTCGGTTACCGAAACAATGTCATGCGACGCGGTCGGCATCAGCTTCGGCCTCAAGCCCGAAACCCAGCTTGCCGATCTCGCGGGCTGCCGCTTCCGTTTCGATGCGCTCAACCGTTGCTGGCTGCCCGAACTCGACGCCGCCGGACGCAGCTCCGTGCCGGGCCTCTATCTCGCCGGCGACGGCGCGGGCATTGCGGGCGCCGACGCCGCCGAACTCGCCGGACGCCGCGCCGCGTTCGCCTTGCTCGACGATCTGGGCATCGAGCATCCGCGCGGACCCGGCATGCCTCGCGCGGCATCGCTCGAACGCGAGCTGAAACGTATCGCCGTTTTTCGCGCGGGCATCGAAGCCGCCTTCGCGCCGCCCACGCAATGCGCGTCGTCATGGCCCGACGACATGACCGTTTGCCGCTGCGAGGAAATCGACGCGGGCACCTTGCGGCAATGCATCCGCGGCGGCGAGGCGAATGAGATCAACCGCCTGAAGGCGCTGACTCGCGTCGGCATGGGCCGCTGCCAGGGCCGCATGTGCGGCGAAGCCGCCCTTTTGCTGCTTGCCGAGGAAACCGGCCGGCCGCTCGAAGCAGTAGGCCGTCTGCGCAGCCAGCCGCCGGTCAAACCCATTCCGCTGTCGCCTGCCATGTACAACGACGATGTCGCCGACATTCCCGAGGAGGCCCGCGATGAGTGACGCGCCGCACTATGACGTGGCGATTGCGGGCGGCGGACTCGTCGGTTCGTCGGCGGCACTCGCACTGGCCAGGCGCGGCTTGCACGTCGGCCTGTTCGAGCGGCGCTTTTGCGGCGCGCAAGCGAGCGGCGTGAACTACGGCGGCGTGCGCTGCCAGGGCCGTCCGGTCGAACAGATCCCGCTCGCCATGCGCGCGAGACGCATCTGGGACCGCTTGCCGGAACTGATCGGCATCGACGGTGAATTGACCGTGTCGGGACACTTGCGCCTTGCTCGCAGCGAAGGCGATCTTGCCGCGCTCCAGCAATGGGCCGACATGGCGCGCGATTACGGTCTGCACGCGCAGTTGATCAGCGGTACGAAGTTTCGCGAGCGCTATCCGTGGCTCGGCCTGGCTGCTGTCGGCGGCTCGTTGTGTCCGAGCGACGGTCACGCGAATCCGCGCCTCGTGTCGCCCGCATTCGCCCGCGCCGCGCGTGCCGCGGGCGCGGACGTGCGCGAGCAAACCGAGCTGAGCGACATTCATCACGACGGCACACGCTTCCACTTGCGCGCGGGCCAGTCGCGCATCAGCGCCGACTGGCTCATCAACTCCGCCGGCGCGTGGGCGAACACCGTCGCCGGCTACTTCGGCGAGCGCGCGCCGATGAAGCCGATCTACCCGAACATGTGGGTCACCGAGCCGCTGCCGCTCTTCATCACGCACAGCCTCGGCGTGTACGGCGGCGGCATCTACGCGCGGCAAGTGGCGCGCGGCAATTGCGTGATCGGCGGCGGACGCGGGCATGGCGACGGCGAATACGGCCGGCCTTCGACGGAAACCACACGCGCCGTGATGCGCGACGCGTGCGCGCTCCTGCCCGCGCTGCGCGAGGCGCTGCTGATTCGCACCTGGAGCGGCGTGGAGGGCGAGACGCCCGACAGCAATCCGATCATTGGGCCGAGCCGCGCGGTGCCGCGTCTGTTGCATGCATTCGGTTTTTCTGGCGCAGGCTTTCTGCTCGCGCCCGGTGTCGGCGAGGTGCTGGCCGATCTCGTCATCGACGGCGCCACAGCCACGCCGCTCGACGCTTTTTCGATTGGCCGCTTCGCGCCGCTTGCCGCTTCATCCGTCGTTTAAACCCCACGCTTATGACACTCAGGAGCTAGTCAATGAAAATGTTCAGGACGATCGCGGCGCTGGCCGCATTGTGTGCATTCGGCGCGGCCGCGCCCGCATGGTCGGAGACGAAGACGATCTATATCGGCATGAACGGCGGTCCGATGGAAAAGGCGTACACGAGCCAGGTGCTACCCGACTTCGAGAAAGCGAACAATGTGAAAGTGGTGGTCGTGCCGGGCACGTCGTCGGATATTCTCGCGAAGTTGCTCGCCAACAAGACGAGTCCGCAAATCCACGTGGTGTTTCTCGACGATGGCGTGATGGCGCGCGCGGTCAGCATGGGCGTCTGCAAGAAGCTCGACGACGCGCCGGTGCTCAAGGAACTGTACCCGTTCGCGCGCATGAAGGACGACATGGGCGCGGGCGTGCAGCTCGGCATGACCGGCATTGCATACAACAAGAAACTGTTCGCTGAGAAAGGCTGGGCGCCGCCTACTTCGTGGATGGACTTCGCCGATCCGAAATACAAGGGCAAGGTGGTGTTCCAGTCCGCGTCGAGCAGCACGTTCGGCTTGCATGGCTTTCTCGCCATCAACCGTTTGATGGGCGGCAGCGAGCAGAACGTCGAGCCTGCCTTCACGAAATGGGCGAGCACGGTGGGGCCGAACGTCGTGGAATATGTGCCGAACTCGGCGAAGATTTCGGAAATGGTGCAGACCGGCGAAGCAGGTCTCTTTCCATTGACGCCGACCGCCGTCGGCGATCTGGCCGACAAGGGCATTCCGGTCGCGTATGTGAATCCGAAGGAAGGCCCGGTGCTGCTGCTCGTCGATCTGTGCGTGGTGAACAACAACCCGGACCCGCAACTCGCGCAGAAGCTCGCGCAATTCCTGCTCTCTGCACCCGCGCAGACGAAAGCCGCTGAAGCGGGCAAGCAGATTCCGACCAACCGTCTCGCGAAGATGCCGCCCGCGATGCAGCAAAGCCTCGGCAACCTGGAAGATCTGGTGCACAAAGTGACGGTGGTGGATTGGGACACGATCAATGCGCATCGGGCGCAATGGGACACGCGCTGGAACCGGCAGATCGAACGCTAGGCGTCCCTTTGCGTCATGAAAACGCGCGCCTCGCTACAGTGAGGCACGCGTTTTTTCTTGCGGGATTACAGCCTAGAAGATGACCGAAATGGAAACCGCGAGCCAGATCGACGCGACGCCCGCGAGAAACAGATGCCGCGCAATGCGTATTCTGGCGTCGCTGGTGTCGGGCTCGACCGGGCTGGTTGCCATCCACGGGACGAGCCCGAGGCAGGCAAAGCCGAGCAGCGCGAGGACGAACACGACGACGTCCGTCGCGCGCCACGCATTGGGTTCATACAAGCCCCAGTAGCCGAGAAACGCAATGCCGATCGAGAAGATGGTGGAGGATGCGGAGCTGAGCGCGGGCACTGATCCGATTGGAGCCGCCATGTTGACCTCCGGTCATTGAGCGGTGACGCCAAGCTTTTATTCTTGACGCTCGCAACGTTCACGAGGTGCGCGTCTGCCTCGCTTCATACGTCTTCAGATGGCTATAGGCAATGCGCAGCAACGACAACGCGTGCTCGTCCTTCTGTGCCTCGTCGCCACGCGAAATCAGATCGCCGAGAATGTGATCCGCTTCGGTATGCGAGTGGTTTTCCACATCGCGCAGCATCGACGCCGTGAGCGGCGACGGCGTGAAGAGCGTTTGCGCGGCGCGCGCGTCGAAGTCCGCCGCCATCGAGAAGCCATTGTGCTCCGCCACCGCGCGGCACTCGCCGAGCAGATTTTCGATCACACGGCGGCCGCCGGGCGCGGACAGAATATCGCCGATGGAGCCGCGCATCAAACACGTGCTCGCCGCGAGCGTGGCGAGAAACACCCATTTTTCCCACATGCGCAGCAAGATGTTTTCGCTGACCGACACGTCGAAATTCGCGTCGGCCATGGAATCGGCAATCGCTTGCACCCGCTCCGATATGCCGCCCGCCAGTTCGCCTAAAGTGATCGCATGCATGTCGTTCAAATGCACGATCTGCTGATTGGCATTGAGCGTCGCCGCGATCACGCATTGACCGCCGAGCACGCGCGATTCGCCGAATTTTTCGGTGAGCACGTCGATATGGCGCATGCCGTTGAGCATGGGCAGAATCAGCGTCGATTCGCCGACGAGCGGCGCGAAGGAATCGATCGCGTCGTCGAGACTGTAGGCCTTGCAGCTCAGCAGCACGAGATCGAACGGTTCGGCGTTCACGCCGGCCAGGATCGTTTTGACATCGCGCCGCGTGAAATCGCCGCGCGGGCTTTTGATGACCAGGCCGTCGCGTTGCAGCCTTTCAGCACGTCCCGCGCGCACGAGGAAGGTGATGTCGTGTCCCGCTTCTGCGAGCCGTCCGCCGAAGTAGCCGCCCACGGCGCCCGCGCCTACCACTAGAATTCGCATCTTTGGCCTCTTGAGAGAGTGTCGTCCCTCGCTGCAATGTAGCAAAGATTGAGGAAACGCATCGGACAAGCTGACCCGGAGCGAGCCATCTTGCAGCCCGGTTCGCGCCGGCTCAACGCATGGCAATGCTCAGCGCGCGCCGCACAGCGTGTTCTCGTACAGCGCGAGCATGCCTTTTACATCGATGCCGATGCATACCTTGCAGTCGGGCCGCTGGTCCCAGTCGGGCGCGGGCACCGGCATCGTGGAAGGCTTCTGAATGGTTTGGCCGACCGCGATGCCGTCCGTCAGCACGCGCACCGGGCCGCTTCGGGTCGCGTACAGATGCGGCGCCAGCACATACGCCACCGCCGACGAATCGTGCACATAGATGCCCTTGAGCTGCGCGCTCTGCTGATGAAACGCCTGGTAATGCCGCGAGACATCCCACAGGAACTGGCCCGCCGCGCCGCCGCGATCGCGGATCGACGCCAGATAGTCCTCGCTCATGATGGTGCGCTGCGTGACGTCCAGCCCGACAATCGCCACTGGCCACGGCGCGCCGAACACAATGTCGGCGGCATCCGGATCGTCGAGAATGTTGGCCTCCGCTGCGGGCGTAACGTTGCCGAGCACGCCGTTCGTGCCGAATGCACCGCCCATCACGACCACTTGCTTCACGAGCGGCGCGATCAGCGGATCGTCGGCGAGCGCAAGCGCCAGATTCGTGAGCGGCCCGACTGCGAGCAAGGTGACTTCGCCCGGATGCTCGCGCACGGTGTCGATGATGAACCGATGCGCGGGCCGCGAATCGAGCGGCGCGTCGCGCGACGCTTCAGTATGGGGTGGTGCTCGTTTTGTCACTGCCAGTAAACAGCGGACGGATTGGCGCAACGCCACGCAGGGCGCGGTTAGCGGAATTCAGGCTGCGGCGCGAGGCGCGAAATCCTTTCGCCAAAAATAGGCGCGAAATGATCACTTTTCGCGCACTTTTTGGCATACGAACGAGCAAAAGTGGTCAGGCTCAGACCTGACGCCCGAACCAGACGACGCGTCCAATAATGTCGAAGTCCGATGGCGGGTTCGACACGCTGATGGTGAAAGGCCTGTACGCCCCGTTTGCGCTGCTCACTTCTATAACTCCCTCAGGCAAGCGCTGCAGTCATTTCACAAACAGATCGCCGTCGATTCTCAGTACATACAAACCGGCCGAGGCGTGCGTATCAGTTCGGTTGATCAAAATTACGTATCCAGCGTGCGGCCCGTTTCTATTACCTTCAGCAGCATGCTTTTGGTGGCGAAGTCGACGGACAGACGTTCGGCACCGCGACCACTGCGCCTTCCGTGAACCTGCTGCGCATCGAGGAAAGCCTGTCGGCCGCGCATCTGCGCCTGGCTGCCGCGCATATCGAAAATATCGCGTGGGCGAACTGCATGGAACGCTACGACCGGCCGCATACGTTCTTTTACTGCGATCCGCCATACTGGCAGACCGAGGGCTATGGCGTGCCGTTCGCGTTCGAGGAGTATGAGCGGATGGCCGGCATCATGCGCTCATGCAAGGGCAAGGTGATGGTGAGCATCAACGATCACCCGGACATCCGGCGTGTGTTCGAAGGCCTCCATATGCTCGGGCTGGACATCCGGTACAGCGTCAACAACACCAGCGCCGGCAAGGCGCAGACGAGCCGCGAGCTGGTGATTACAAACTGGGAGCCTGGCACGCAGAACGGAGGACTCTTCTAGGCCCCATACAGCCGCGAGGCGTTTGGCAAGTACCGCAATGTCAAAAGTTGTCAGGTCTGCTCCGCACACATCTTCCGACCGGTACGATGGATTTTTTAACGCCACGGCATGCCAGCCTGGCTGGTTTCCTCTAAGGAGATGCTCGGGAGATGGGGCAGCGCAATTTCATTTTTGTCGGCGATCTGACAACGGCGAGCGGGGTTGTCACAACTGGGTTTGAGATGGAATGGATGGCCGCCGCCGCGTTTGCTGGGCTCACAAACGACGCACGGAACGGGAATTGAAGAGTCAGATACCCGCTACGCGCCCGATGGGTGCAAATCGTTGCTGCATGACGAGCAGTTCACGTTGCGCGACCAGAAGGCCGGCCCCCTGTCGCGAATGTGCGCTACCGGATCAGGACGGCATCCGGTCAGGTGGTGAGCGGCGTCACTGACGCGACAGGAAGAACGGAGCGCGTGCAATGCCCCGGCGCGGAAAAACTAACACTCGAAATCGCCCATGCATAAGGACACAAGCAAATGATGCGTCTGATTCTCTGCGTTGGTGACGAGCCCGAGACGGGCGGCCGCATCGAGCCCAGCCCGGTTCCGCCGTTCAAGTTCTATGGGCATCCGGCAACCTATATCGGTGCGCATGCCTACTGCTTCGCCTGCCGAAGCGTTGGCGTGATCGCGAAGACTGGTGGGCCGCGTCGCATGAAGCATCTCGGCCACGAAATTGCCCTCGACGGCGATACCCTGCTCTGCAAGTGCCCGAGGCATCCGCGGATGATCGCAGCTATGCAAAGCAACGCTCGTCATGACGACATGGCCGAGACAATGGGCGTTGTAACGCCCGGAGAGACCGGCGCAAATAACTGGATGGTCGGCGGGAGCCGCTTTGACGAGCAGTTCACGCTGCGGGATCAGACGTCCCACAAACCGTTAAGTGGCGTTGCATACCGGATCAGAGCCGCGTCAGGCGCGACCTTTACCGGTGTCACTGATGACAGTGGCCGGACGCAGCGCGTCAAGGTGCAGGGGCCAGAAAAACTCGTACTTGAAATCCAGGAATAAAGTAAAGAAATGCCAGTAGATGACTATGTGCACGTAGGCAACGGGCAAGCGAACACGACGGAGGAGTCAAATCAAGACGTGTTCCTGTCGCTCAACGGGCCTCCAATCTGCCCGAATGTGCCTGATTCGGAATTTCGAAAGAACGTCCTGCGATTGAGAGACAAGGCGATAATCTTGGTAGACAAGCGACTCGCCGAGTTGGTGAAATGGGATTCCGAAGCGCGAGCACGGGTCGCGGACTGGTTCGGCAGGAGCGACGCTGCCACGCGTGACTGCCTAATGTCTGGGTTCCCGAAACTGAAAACGGTGCTTCAAGGTCTCGAACCGAAGAATTTTCTACGAGCCTCCCTCGAGCTGGACCGGTATCTCGGATGCTTGCCGAACTTGAAGAGCGTCAAAGACGAAATTGCCCATGTTTGCGCGCCGAACACAGCCACACATACGATCTGCATTAGGGAAAACTTTTGTATATTGCCCGCTACTGACATGTTTGGGGAGTCGCAGTTAGCGACGATCATTCACGAAGCAACGCACTTCACTGACACGTTCGGCACTTTGGACAATATGTATGGGCTCAACTCGTACATGATGATCTGGGGTCGTTCGAATCCTAGTCTTGCCATCAACAACGCTGACAGCATTGCGGGGTATGTCGTCTATGGCGAAGAGAAGCATAGTTAATTATGCGATGCTAGTTTTGGCTATCGCTGCTGTACCGGTTCAAGCATGCCAATCATCGGGAAATCGGCCGGCCGAGGTGAAAGTCATACTGTTCGATAAAAATTCGGCGGTTGTTCCGTCAAAGGAAGTTGTGGACCTGGCTTCGTGGGCCATCGATATGAAGCAGAAGTATCCGATTCACCAATGGATGAGCATTGGAGGCAGGGCCGCACCCGACGAGGCCCAAGCGTCCGCGCTTGCCGCAAGCAGGGCTGCTGCGGTGAGGATGCTTACGGTGCAGTTCGGTCTAACCAAATCGCCGGTGGAAGCAAACAGCTATGTCAATACACCGGAAGCGGCGAAATTGAATGGGGAAAAGGCGAGGTCCGTGCTGATTGACCTGAACCCCGGCTGTCCGAACAACTGTTGCGATGCGCAATAGCGCAACGTGAGACGGAGAAGGAGTTCGATCGAGCCGCCTGAGGGCGGCTTTTTGCTGTCTTGAGAAGTGCCAAAAAGCCCGCAAAGCTGATCAATGAGCGACGTGACAAATGCATCGAAAAATAGTGTCAAACCCGGCGCGACGCTTCAGGCGCGATGTTGCCGAGCCCATCGTCGCCATGAATCCACGCGAGCGGCTGCGGCGCAGCGCGTTTGAGCGGCGCACCCGCGCCGCTCAAACGCGCACGCCGGGCGCAAACCGGCCCGCGAGAAAGCGCGCGTTGCGCGTGGTGGTCTCGATCGTCGCGTTGCCGAATACGCTCGTCACGCCGAGCAGTTCGAGATCCGGATGCAGCGCCTGAAAGACGAGCGCCATTGCATCGTCCACGCCAGGGTCCGTGTCGTAAATCAGCTTGTGCGTGCTCATAGATAAAACGCGTCCGGCAGTTGTTCGCGCGCCGTGGTGTCGCGCGTCGCGCCATGCAGATTGCCGAGGCGAATGGGCAACTCGGGGCCGCCCAGTTCGAGGATCACCTGACGGCACGCGCCGCACGGTGCAATCGGACCTTCCGTGTCGCCGATCACGGCCAAGGCGGCGAACTGATCGCGCCGATAACCCGCTGCGATCGCGCTGAAAAACGCGGTACGTTCCGCGCAATTGCACAAACCGTACGCCGCATTTTCAACGTTGCAGCCGTCGAAAATACGGCCGTCCCGAGTCAGCAATGCCGCGCCGACCTTGAAGGTCGAATACGGCGCATAGGCCTTTTCTCGCGCGAGCGCCGCGCGTTCCAGCAGTTCTTTCATGTTCATGCAGACGTCCTCGGATCAATGCAATGCGCAACCAGAAGAGTAGCAATGGTACGCGCAACGAGCGCATGCAGGCCACGGCTATCTGGCGCGCGGCAACGGCCGCAGAGAGAATGGACGAAAGCCGAATCAGTGAGACCTGGCGAAGAACACCACGGCGCCTTCCTGCGGCGTCAGGCCAAGATTGAAATAGCCTTCGAGACGCCCGGCATCGGCGTCATCGAGGGTAAACGGCGCGCGAATGAAGCCGGACACGACAGCATGGTCGTACCACACGCTCATCCACATGCGCAGCGCTAACACTTCCGGTGAAGCAAAACCCCATTCTTCATGGCTCATGATTCTGTCTCCGTCACGCGTCTCGCCGCTTACGCGGTCATCGTGAACAGGCTCATCGCCAGCCGTCGCTCAGGCGGAAAGACATGCCAGAAGCCGTCGCCATGGCGAAAGAAAAACAACGTCAGCACGCCGGATTCGCGTTGCGCCTCGACACAGACGCAGCGTCTGAGTCCCGGCAGCGGGCACGGCTGCAACTGCACGCGAGCCGATCCCGCGCCTGTCGCCTCCAGCCACTTCTCGATGAGTTCGCGTAATGTTCGTTCTGACGCTGCCATACATCCTCCGCTGGTCCATCCACGCATCGTAAGGCGGCGGCGGCAATGCCTCCATCGGCGGCGGCGGAATGTCGATTCAGGAATGCCTGTTTCGCGCTTCAGGATTTCCTGACGTGTTTGCACGGCTCATTCGGCGACGAGTCCGTGCCGGATCGCATAGCGAATCAGGTCCGCGTTATTGGCGAGCCCGAGCTTCTGCATCAGCCGCATTTTGTGCGTGCTGATGGTTTTCGCGCTGAGCGCCAGGTCGTCGGCGATGTCATTCAGACTCTTGCCGAGCGCGAGCATTTGCAGAACCTGAAACTCGCGGTCGGACAGTATTTCGTGAGGCGGCGCATCGCCGGAATAGGTTTCGAATACGATGCCTTCCACGAGCTTTGGGTCGATGAAGCGGCCGCCTTCCGCCAGCTTGCGAATCGCCGCGAGCAGCACGTCGGGGTTGCTGTCTTTCGTGACATAACCGGTTGCGCCCGCACGCAACGCCCGCGAGACGACCTGCGCTTCGTTATGGATGCTCAGCACGAGAACCGGCAGCGAAGGACGCTCCGCGCGCACGCGCCGGATCAGATCGACACCGCTGATGCCGGGCATCGTCATGTCGAGCAGTAACAGATCGACCTGACATGTCCGCAGTTTGTCGATCACTTCCGAACCTTGCGCCGCTTCGCCCGCGACCACGATGTCGGGCGTCGTTTCGATTATCTGCTTGAGACCGCCGCGCACCAGCGGGTGATCGTCGGCAATCAGAAGGTTGATCATGTTTGAAGCCCATCCTGAAGCGGTATATGAATCGACACCGAAGTACCCGTGCCCGGCGCGCTGTCGATCAGCAACGAACCGCCTATCAGACGCGCACGCTCGCCCATGCCGAGCAAGCCATACGAATAGTCTCTTCGCGCGGCGTCCTGATCGAAGCCGCAGCCGTCGTCGCTGACGTGCAGGTCCAATGCCGTTGCCGTACTCGTTAGCGTGACGTCGGCTCGCGTTGCGCGTGCGTGACGCGCGACATTCGTCAGCGAGGCCTGCACGATGCGAAACATGGCGGTTGCGTGCGCATCGGAAAGCACGGGCTCGTTGCCGTTCAGTCGAAACTGGCAGGCCAGTCCGCTGCGCCGCCCGAAATCGTCGACGAGCCATTCGAGCGCCGACACGATGCCGTAATTCAGCGCGGCGGGCCGCAAGTGACTTGCGACATTGCGCACCATCCAGATAGTTCGCTCGACCAGTTCGCGCATGTCGTCGGTTCGTTTCGCGACTTCCTGATCGCCGGACAGGCGCATTTTCAGCAGCGACACATCCATCTTGAGGGCAGTGAGCAGTTGGCCCAATTCATCATGTATTTCCATCGCGATACGCTTTCTCTCTTCTTCGCGAATGGCCTCCATATACGCGGACAACTCACGCAATTGCTCGCGCGATTCGACCAGTTCCTGCTCGATCCGCTTGCGCTCGCTAATGTCGTTCAGGCCAACAAAAATCGCGGGCGCGTCGTCGTATGTCGCGACGCGCGCGGTCGCGATGGCCCAGAACGTCGTGCCGTCCGCGCGCCTGAAATGCACCTCGCCATTGCGAAAACTTCCTTCATGACGCAAATGTTCGACTAGCACGTCGCGCTCCGCTTCGTCGGCATACAGCTCGGCAATATTCGCGACATGCGTGCGCACGTAGTCGATGCCGAAGAGTTCGCGCAATGGCTTATTCGTATAGAGAATGCGGCCCTCGGGCATCGACGTGATGCACAGCGGCACCGGACTCGTTTCGACAATCGTGCGAAAACGAAACTCGCTCGCGACGAGCCGCGCTTCGGCGCGTCGGCGTTCCTCGATCTGCGACTGGAGCGTCGCGTTCGCGCGCGCGAGTTCGTCGGTGCGCTGCGCGACGCTCACTTCAAGCCCGTCGCGCACGCGTGACAACGCGGCCTCGGCCCGCTGACGCACAAGCACTTCTTCATGCAGTTGCCGGTTCTGCGCAATCAGTTTCTGATGCATGCCGCGCAGCGCGAGATGCGTGCTGATGCGCGCCATCATTTCGTCGACGTGCACGGGTTTCGTGAGGTAATCCACACCGCCCGCCGAAAAGCCCTCGACCATGTCCTCGCTGCCGGTGAGCGACGTCATGAAGATCACGGCGATGTCGCGCGTGCGCGCGTCGGACTTGAGCCGCCGGCAGGTTTCGAAACCGTCTATGCCCGGCATTCTCACATCGAGCAGAATCAGATCGGGCGACGACAACTGGGCGCGTTGAATCGCCTCCGTTCCGTCGAGCGCAACGAGCACTCTGAAGCCGCGCGCCACCAGACTCTCGACCACGACGGCGAGGTTGGCCGGGTTGTCGTCTGCGATCAATACGGTCGGCGGATCATGGGCGGAAAGAGACGCGTCGTTCATGGTGCGGCCTTGCTGTGCAGTTGTTCCTGAACGGGATTCAGCAGCGCCCTCGACTGATAGCCTTTCGCGAGGTTGAGAATGCACGCGGCGAACGGCGCGTATTGCGCATCCTGCGCTGCCATGCGTTCGGCCCATTGCGCGACTTCCTGCCTATCGCAGTTCCTGTTCCGCGCTCGTACGGCGACTGCGGTTTATCGGCGACCCACTTGAAAAAAGCGGTTGCTGTGTTTTGACGTCATGCGCGAGCGCTGCGCTATTCGGTGCTCCTCGCGAGCGCTTTCAATTCATGACAGCAGCCGGATTCCCATTAAGCCTGCCGGCTCGGGGACTGCGCGAACGAGCAGATCGTCCACGCAATCGGCCAGTTCGAGAAGCATGTCCCCGGTTGTGCCATCCAGCTCGGCCGGATGCGACTTTCTGAGTTCCCGCAACGTCTCGCCGACTCGCCGGATCGCCTTCGGCCCGCTATCGACGAGCGGCCAGCAATGCATCAGATATCCCAGCGGCGTAATGCTGCGCCGCTCGCACCAGATATCGAATAGCCGGAAGCAGATCGAGTTGATGTGCTCCACCTCATTTTCACGCTCCGACAGATAGGGAATCATGTGCTGTTACCGGCTTAGACCGTTTCGACGCGTCAATCATAGAACGACAGTAATCGCATCACAGTCAGGCAGCGCGGAGAATCCGCGAAGGGTATCCCTATTCGACAGTAAGGAAATCCTGATGAACATCGCGGCTAAAAAGCACGCGCGTTCGCAGCAACCGGCCTTGCCGCGGATATATGCGGCGCCCAACGCCGCACGTACAAATCCCCTGCGCAGCATGATGCTTTTGACATTCAATGAGGTGCGCCCGAGCTTCTTTGGGCGCCCCGGTTATGAAAGCATGGTGTCACTAGCATGAAAGCCTTGCAATGAGGGAAAGTGTGGCGGTGGCGAATGCAGGAAAACCCTGAGCCGCATGCAAAGGAAGTCAGAGGGAAACTATCCGGATAGCTAAGTGTTTTTAGACGATCCATTATTCGAATTGGCAACAGGCTCCGCCTGAACATCGACAGGTTTGCGTTGCCGGCGCGGCATGAATGATGCTCGGTTGAAGCACCGCAACGTGGCTGCCAGGAGGACAAACCATGACGCTCTCGAGTCTTTTGCGTTCATCCGCTGAACAACAGATCGCCGGCCTGCCGGTACCCGTGTCCGTGACGCTGCCCGACGGCCAGCACATCGGCGCGCAAGAGCCGCGTTTGTCGTTCGTGATACGCGACAGGCTGGCGCTGCTGCATCTGAGGCAAGGCGCAATCGGGCGGCTGGCGGAAGACTACGTGGAAGGCCGCCTCGAAATCGAGGGGAACATGCATGACCTGATGGCGGTCGCGCCCGCGCTCTTGCGCAGCGACCCGACACACGAAACGCATGGCTGGCTGATGAGTCACATCAACGATACGCGTCGCGCCATCTGGGCACACACGCATCATAGTCGTGCAAAAGACGCCGCCCAGGTGCAGCATCATTACGATGTCTCCGACGACTTTTACGCGCTGTGGCTCGACCCGTTGCGCGTGTACTCGTGTGCGTATTTTTCAAAACCCTCCATGTCTCTTGCCGAGGCGCAGCAAGCGAAGCTCGATCACATCTGCCGGAAGCTGATGCTGCGCTCAGGCGAGCGTTTTCTCGATGTGGGCGCCGGCTGGGGCGGGCTGTTGCTGTGGGCTGCGGAACACTACGGCGTTGCCGCCACGGGCATCACGCTGTCGAAAAACCAGCATGCGTACGTCAACCGGCGCATCGAGCAGAAAGGACTGCAAGAGCGCGTCAAAATGCTATTGCTGGACTATCGCGACATCGACGAATCGGTGCCTTTCGACAAGATCGCGTCGGTCGGCATGTGCGAGCACGTGGGCCGTCCGAACCTGCCGGTGTACTTTGCAAAAATGCGGCGATTGCTGAGACCAGGCGGTCTCATGATGAATCACAGCATTACTGCCGGCGGCGTCGACAATCCGGACGTGGGCGGCGGCATGGGCGAATTCATCGACAAATACATTTTTCCGGGCGGTCAACTCGTACACGTCAGCGTGATGATGGAGGCCATGACGCGCGGCAATCTCGAACCCGTGGACGCCGAATGCCTGCGTCCCCATTACGCGCGAACGCTATGGCATTGGGCCGATGCACTCGAGGCTCGTCTCGATGATGCGCGCCGCGT
Organism: Paraburkholderia sp. MPAMCS5; assembly: GCF_036016995.1. NCBI lineage: Bacteria > Pseudomonadati > Pseudomonadota > Betaproteobacteria > Burkholderiales > Burkholderiaceae > Paraburkholderia > Paraburkholderia sp. MPAMCS5. The sequence goes on along the minus strand of NZ_JAYXBK010000001.1, from coordinate 425,618 downwards.
GCTGGGCAACGATGCGGAGAAGATCATTCGCGCGTACCGGCTTTATCTGGCCGGCTCCGCGATGGGATTCGAGCTTGGGTGGACGTCGCTCTTTCAGATCGTCGCGTCGCGCCCCTCCGAGACGATCAGGTCAGATAGCCACGCGGCCGGTCGTATCGCCCATGCTCGCAGTGACTATCCGTTCAATCGCACCTATATGTATCAGCCAGATGCAGCGCAAGAGCACGCGCTCGAACACGTGGACAGCGCAAGCGTGACAACGCTGCGTTGATTCATCTCGTTGATTCATCTCGTTGATTCATCTCGTTGATTCATCTTTATCTCCGGGCGACACGCGCCGGCCTGCGTCACGAATGCTCGGCCGGCAACGCCGTTTCACCAACGCCCGAGGTGCCGACCGTTTGCGCGCCGGTTGCCGTTTCAGGCCCCATCGTGACAAGCACGCTGCAACTCACCCTGTCGAGCAACAGGCCGTCGGTTCGGCCGCCCCACCACCGCGCGAGCCGGCTGGTTCGATGGTGTCCCACCACGATCAGATCGACATTCAGGTCCTTGGCGAAAAAAGGAATCTGATCGAGCGGGTCGCCAATCGCAAAGTGCCCTGTTGCGCGAATTCCCCGTGCCGCGAGTTTCTTCAGGCCTTCTTCGAGCACACTTTTCACCGAGTCGCTGATGATTTCGGTCGGTACCGCGGAAGTAATGTCCGCGCCTTGCACCCACGCAAAATTATTGATGACGGAGAGCAAATGCACTTCGGCTGCGAGATTCTGCGCGAGACGCGCGCCGTCTGCGAGCGCGTGCTGTCCTTCGCCGGTTCCGTCATAACAGAGAAGAATGCGATTAAAGGCCGACATGTCGCTCTCCCTTGTGTCCATTGCAAGGCTCTAACGCAATTTCGAATCCCGCAAATCCAGTATATGTCAATCCGTGATAGATGTTGCAACGCCGCGCCGAGTGCCGCGCGAGTGTCGCGCCACTGCCCCATGAGTACATTAAACATCAATTCCTATATATATCAAAACGTGACATATACTGTTTGCAAGGGCAACCGATACGACATGCTGTCGGTTCGGAGCGCGGCTCGCATGGGAGGATCAAATGATCATTGGCAACGACTTCGAAATCGGCTATCTGCTCATCGCCTTTGCGCTGCTCGGCATCATTCTGATCGGCACTTTGCTCGATACATTGCATATGCAAAGGCTGCATCCACGGCTCATTGGCGCGGCGGTCGGCGCGCTTGTCGGCTTCGCGCTGATCGAGGCCGTGCCGCTGCTTACCTGAGCGCGCGAGCAGCGCGCCATGATGCTGGAGACGCGTCATGATGGATCTCCTCGTGCAGTTGGCAGTCGCCGGCGCAATACTCGTGCTGGTCGTTTTTTCCGTGGTCGCACAAGGGCGCCGCGCCGGTCTGCGCGAACGGCTTCGTCACACTGACGCGCGTCGGCATTGGTGGAACCGGACTCGGAACGGGCATTGATTGCCCCACGCGGGAAAGAGGCGCGCTACGACTGCGGCCAGAGAAAGAAAACGTGCCTGTCGTCCGCCTTCGGATGCACTGGCGCCAATGTCGTGCCTCGCACCATGCGCCATTTGCGGCTTCGCTGACAACAACCCTTCGGCCACCTCACCAGCAAGATGGGCGCTCCGGCGACCATATCGAGCATGGTCGCGCCATACACGCCGGCCACGGTGATCGGAATGTCGGCGAAATACGGCGACGGCGCGCTCCGCGCCGGCCGCGCACTGCTTAGCGGCTGGTTGCGTGGCGCCACAATACCGGCACCGGCGAAATGGCGCTCATTCGCTTGCGCGATTGCGGGCCAGACAATCAATGCGGCGACACTTGCCGCGAGCAGCTTCGCGAGGCGCCGCTTTGACAAATAACGGTCCATCTTTCTCTTTCGTGGCACTGGCAACCGGCACAGCGCCAGCGTGATAACGCCTTGTTAAAGGCCCCAGATGATGTCCGCGCCGCGCTTGCTCGCTTCCCGCATCATGTCCAGAAACGGCCATGCGCGTTGCGAAAGCCCGTTGTGCGACTCCCTTCGATTACCCGGCGAGCAATGCAGTGCTTCGAGCGCGACTTCCGCGGTAGCGTCTTCCGTGATGGCGGATTCGAGCCGGTTGATCGCGCCCGGCAGTTCGTCGTGCATGATGACGCCCCGCTCATTCAGACGCTTGCCTATCAAACCCAGCAGGTATTGGGCAAGGTCACGGAGCATCACCACGTCCGGGGATGCAGTGGATTGAAAAGTGATCAGCATGTTAGCTCCTCTTCCAATGCGCGGGACCGTGTCACAGCGAGGCAAATGCTCTCCCGCCTCGCTGGGGCCGGGCGCGATGCGCGTGCATCCATTTTATATCACAACGTGATTTAAATGAAATGTACACCTCACGCCGAACGGCCTGAAAAGCGAGTCCGCGGCGATTCGTTGCGTAACCGGCGCTCGTCGCGCATTCGGGGTCGGAATCGATGCAGAGGCGTTTTATATCATATTGAAATATAATTATGACCAGACGGTATTCGCTTTGCCAGGGGTTTCCCCGTATCGTCGCACCCTACAATCGACTAATTTGCCCTTCGTACCTTGTCCCGCTCTCTCGTATTGCGCTGGTTTTCCAGCTTCATTCCCCTGCCGGTTACCGTCAGATGGCAGGAGCGCGCGCGCTCCTCTCTTGGCGCGCTGCTCGGCATTGCATTTACCGGCGGGTCGATGTACCTGCTCCTCGGCTCCGGCGCGAACATTCCGCTACTCGTCGCGCCGATGGGCGCCTCGGCCGTGTTGCTGTTTGCCGTGCCGGCGAGTCCGCTCGCGCAACCGTGGTCGATCATCGGCGGCAATCTGGTGTCCGCGACGATCGGCGTGACCTGCGCGAACGTCATTGCCGACCCGACGCTCGCGGCGGCCATGGCCGTTGCGCTTGCTATCTGCGGGATGTTCGCGTTGCGCTGCGTGCACCCGCCTTCGGGCGCGGTCGCACTGACCGCGGTGCTCGGCGGTCCCGCCATTCATGCGCTGGGCTACCGGTTCGTGCTGGAGCCGATTGCGATCCAGTCCGCCGCGCTGCTGGCAGCCGCCCTCGCCTATCACGCCGCGACAGGTCACCGCTATCCGCATTCGGTGCGGCCGGCGCGCGGCGCCGCGGGTAGCACCGCGGATGCCGCCTCGCGTGCCGGCTTCACTCGCGCCGACCTGGAGGCCGTATTGAAGCGCCGCAGCGAGATGCTCGACATCGACCCGACCGATCTCGAATCGCTGCTGCGCGAAACGCAGCTTCAGGCCTTCTCGCGCAGCTTCAATGAGCTGACGTGCGAAAACATCATGTCGCGTCACGTCGTGTCGGTATCGGCTGCGACGCGTGCGGCGGCGGCATGGGCGCTATTGAAACGCAACAAGGTGAAGGCGCTTCCGGTGATCGACGCGGAGCACAGCCTGATCGGCATCGTGACGCGCGCCGACCTGGTCGATAAACGGATCTTTGGTTCGTTCTCGCCGTTCGTGACGTATTTCGACGGATGGCTGCGCGGCGATCCGCGGCGCGCACCGAATGTCGGCGGCGTGATGACCACCGACGTCGCCACCGTCAGAGCCAACGCGCCGATCACCGACCTCGTGCCGATGTTCGCAAACTACGGTCACCACCATATTCCGGTGCTCGATTCCGTGGGGCACGTGGTCGGCATGATTACGCAGGTCGATCTGATCTCCGGCCTGTATCGTCAGACCGTAGCGAACGTGCAGCACGCTCAAGCCGCGTGATTACCGCTTAATTGCCGCGCCTTTACCGCGAATTACATCATTATGTGATATAATTTTCGTTTATTTGCATTGGCAGACGATCAATGAAAGAACGGGTTCGCGGGCTGAGCAAGGTCGACTTTGAACAGCTGTCGGAGTTTCGCTATCAGATGCGGCGCTTCGAACGGTTCTCGGAGCAGGCCGCGCAGAGCGAGGGCATCACGCCGCTGCAATATCTGTTGCTGCTGCATATCAAGGGCTATCCGCAGCGCGACTGGGCCACTGTCGGCGAACTGGCGGAGCGTTTGCAGGCGCAGCATCACGGCGTCGTGGCGCTCGTGTCGCGCTGCGAAGCGCTCAGCCTCGTGCGCCGCCAGACGAGCGAAACCGATCGCCGCCAGGTCGAAGTTCACCTTGAAAAAGCGGGGGAACGGGTGCTTGCGAGACTCGCGGAGCTTCACCGCGCCGAGCTGACCTCGCTTGAGGGCGCATTTCAGGTTCCACAAATCGACTTCGACTAAATATGAGCATGGATTCTCACAAGCGGGACTTTTCCGCCAACGCACGCCTGCCAGGCATTTTCGTTCTGGCCGCATGCATTGGCGCGGTCAGCACGTTCGCAGCTTTTGTATTGCTGAACCTGATTCGTCTGTTCACGAATCTGTTCTTCTTCGGCACGTTGTCGTTCGCCGAACATTCACCTGCTCTTAACAACCTCGGCCTGTGGGTCATTGCCGTGCCGGTGATCGGCGGCCTTATCGTCGGAATGATGGCGCGTTTCGGCTCCGAAAAAATCCGCGGGCACGGCATTCCCGAAGCGATCGAAGCCATCCTGTTCGGCAAGAGCAAGATGTCGCCGAAAGTCGCGGTGCTCAAGCCGTTGTCGTCGGGCATCGTGATCGGCAGCGGCGGCCCGTTCGGCGCCGAAGGCCCGATCATCATGACCGGCGGCGCGCTCGGTTCGCTGATCGCACAGTGCTTCAAGGTTACGTCGGCGGAACGCAAGACGCTGCTCGTCGCGGGCGCCGCGGCGGGCATGACCGCCGTGTTCGGCACGCCGGTGGCGGCCGTGTTGCTCGCGGTGGAACTGCTGCTGTTCGAATGGCGGCCGCGCAGTTTTCTGCCGGTTGCCGTGGCGTGCGCGGTCGCGGGATTTGCGCGCGCGGCGTTCTTCGGCACAGGCCCGCTGTTTCCGCTGCAAACCGCCGCGCCCGATGGCTGGTCGCTGTTTTCGTGCCTGATTGCAGGGCTTTTGTCGGGCGCGCTCGCGTCGGGACTTTCCTCAGCGCTCTATAAAACCGAAGATCTGTTCGGCAAGCTGCCTATCCACTGGATGTGGTGGCCCGCGCTCGGCGGCGTGATCGTCGGCATCGGCGGATGGCTCGAACCGCGCGCGCTCGGCGTGGGTTATGACGTGATCGGCGATCTGCTGCATCAGCACATTGCATTGCAGATCGCGCTTTTGCTGCTCGCCGTGAAAGCGGTCATGTGGGTCGTCGCGCTCGGCTCCGGCACGTCGGGCGGCGTGCTCGCGCCGCTGCTGATGCTCGGCGCGGGACTCGGCACTGTTCTGTCGCACTGGCTGCCTGGCAACGAACCTGCATTGTGGCCGCTCGTCTGCATGGCGGCCACGCTCGGCGCGACGCTCGGTGCGCCGCTCACCGCAATCGTGTTTGCGTTCGGCCTCACGCATGACAGCAACGCGCTGTTGCCGCTCCTGACCGCGACGCTCGTCGCGCACGGCTTCGCAACGGTCACCATGCGCCGCTCGATCATGACAGAGAAAATCGCGCGTCGCGGCTATCACATCTATCGCGAATATGGTGTCGATCCGCTGGAGCGTCATCACGTGGATGAAGTCATGACCGCTTCGGTCGATTCGATCGATGCCGGCATGACCGTCGGCGCGGCGCTAGACAAGTTCTTCGGCGCGGCGCAAACGCGTCGCGCCTATCCGGTCGTGCGTGAAGGCGCGGTGATCGGCGTGGCGGATCGCGCATCGCTCGAACGATTCCGCGACGAAGACACGAACATCCGGCCGGGCATGAGCGTAGCGAACGTGTTCAGTCACCGGGCTCCAGCGTTTGCGCTACCGTCCGAAACTTGCCGCCTCGTCGCGACGAGACTGGCTGTGCATAGCCTGGAACGTCTGCCCGTGGTGGCCGACGCGAAGTCGATGCGTCTCGTCGGCATCGTGTCGCGCAGTGACCTCGTCAAGCCGTCGCTCACCCACTTCGAAGAAGAACACAAGATGGAGCGTTTCCGCCGGCTCACGCCCGCGCGCAGCAAGCGCCGGTTTGCTCCGGTCGGCAAAGCGGGCTAAGTGTGTTTCGTCCGCTTCAGTGTGAAGCGGACTCTGCCGGATATACCAGCAAACCATCCGGCTGCGCCTGCGCAGCCGGCGTGATAGTCGCTGCGTTCACGTGGTGGGCGTCCATGATGTGCCACACCTCTTCCCCACGCATCAGCAGGTAATCTGTGATGATGCGCCGGTGGCAACGCCACCACACTGCTTCCGAACACATGATCGCGCAACGGCGGCGGTGACCGAGTTCGCGCAGCTCCGCAAGACCATTCTGGAAAGTTTCCGTCATTGCGTAATCGGCGTAGTTACGGAACGCAGGGTGCGTCCAATACTCATTCACCGAAGGGCCTTCGTCTTTGCGACGGCCACGCCGCCCACCTAGTTCCGCCAGATGCAGGTACTCGATATGAGCGGGCGCCAGCGAGTCCGGCAGCGTCTCGCGGTTGAACTGCGGATTGGTGCGTGAGCGTGGAATGCTGCGAACGTCGACCAATGCTTCGACATCCGAAATTTTTAGCAAATCGATGAAATCGGACAGCGCGCGGGTGGAATGCCCGATCGTGAAGAAGGGTCGCGTCATCGTGACCTCGCCGGTTTCGGGGTAGGCATTGGATTGTATCGCCGGGAAAGCGCAAATCAAGTGCGCCTTCCTCTCGCATGATCCACACGCATTTCGCGTGCCTGCCCGATTCGCAAGCTGCGGGAGTTTCAGGTCGCGTCACAGCCTCAATTATTCGATGCAACCGGCGAAGCCGCCGTCACTGTGCCCGCCACATCCCAACCGCCTCCCAGCGAACGATACAGCGCGACAGCAGCCAGTGCATGCTCGCGTTTGGCCTGATTCAACGACTCGGCGTCGCGCAGATACGCCTCTTGCGCGGTCAGTACATCGAGGAAACTCGACGCGCCGCCCTTGTACAGTTCGCTCGATAGACGCAACGCGTGATTCGATGCATCGAGCGCGCCGCCAAGACGCTCGACTTGCACGGCGCCATTCACCAACTCGCTGCGGTTGTCTTCAATCTCCTTCAACGCTTCGAGCATCGTCTGTCGCAAGCGGAGTTGCGACTCGCGCATGCGGCTCTCGCTCGCGTCGATATTCGCGGTGATCCGGCCCGCGTTGAAGATCGGACTTGTCGCGTTCAATGCGGCGCTGAAGAGGTTGTCGGTCAGCGTGGGCAGTCCGAGGTACGACGAGGCCAGCAAGCCGTCAGTGAGATTGAGCCTGAACTTCGGATAGCGCTCCGCCTTCGACACACCCACTTCAGCCGCGCGCTGTTCGACGGTGGCATACGCCGTGCGCACGTCGGGCCGCTGCAAAAGCGCTTCGGAAGGCAGCGTTCGCGGCACGCTTTGCGTGGGCACCGGAACCTCTCGCGCATTCGCGAGCAGCAGATCATCCACGCTTTCCGGCGTGCGTCCCGAGTACACCGCGATCAAACTGAGCTGATGCTGCACTGCTGTCTGCACGCGCGGGATTTGCGCCTGCAAATCCCGCAACTGATTCTGCGCTCGCGCGACATCGAGTTGCGTCGACAATCCGTAGTGCAACCGCTGTTGTGTGAGCTTCAACGCATGCGCGCGAATCTGCTCGTTCTCGCTGAGAATCTGCAATTGCGTCTGCGCCCAACGCAGATCGATATAAGCAGCAGCCGTATTCGCGGCGAGCGCGAGCCGCACCTGATTCAGCGCGGACTGACGTCCGGACAGTTGAGCCTGCGCTGCCAGAACGGCCAGACGTTCGCCGCCGAATACATCCGGCGTCCAGCTCGCGGTCAAGCCGACACCGGCTTGACGCACATAACCGAGCGGCGGCGGTGTGTTCTGACGTGAATCCGATGCGTGCGCGCTGGCATTCAATTCCGGCAGCAACGCGGCGCGGTTCTGCGTCACCAGGTCCTGTGCCTGCTTGACGCGCTCCGTTGCCGCCTGCACGTCGAGATTGCCGGTCAACACCGAGTCGATCAGTTCATGCATGACGGGGTCGCCAAACTGCTCCCACCACGCGGTCGCATTCACACTGTCTTGCGGGGCGTCGACATTCCACGCGGCCGGCGCGAGGGTCTTCACCGTTTGCGGCAAATCCGCATGCGTCGCCGGTTGCACCGCGCACGCAGCAAGCGTGAGGAAGGCGGCGCTGGCAAGCACCTTGATAGCGATCGTTTTCATCTTGAAGTCCTCAATGAGCATCGGGCGGCGGCGCGGTATTGCCGAAGGGGCGCGAGAAAAAGACACTCAACAAGCCCACGACAAAACAGAGCGACACGGCGAGAAAAGTGTCGGAGAACGTGAGCACCAACGCTTCGCGCATCAGCGCCGTATGCAATGCGCCGAGTCCCGCGTTGGCCGCATTCAGCGCGTTTCCGCCGATAGCCGCGAAGTGCGCGGCCTGCTGCTGCAAGATCGATTCGACGACAGGACGTCCCGCTGCCAGATGTTCGTCGAGCCGCTCATAGTGCAGATTCAGCCGATCGTTCAGCATCGTGCTGCTGACCGCAATGCCGATTGCGCCGCCGAGGTTGCGCATCAGATTGAACAGGCCGCTCGCGGAACGAAGGCGCGACGGCGGCAGCGAGCCGAGCGCCATCGTAACGATAGGGGGAATGCAGAACTGTTGGCCGATGCCGCGCAGCGCTTGCGGGATCAGCAACTCGTGCCAGCCCCAATCGTGTGTGAGCGGCACATACAGATAACAGCCCGCGCCGAACAGCACGAGGCCGAACACCATCAGCAGGCGCATATCGACAACGCGCGCGAGCGTGGAATACGCAGCCAGCGCAAGCAACTGAAAACAGCCGACCGACAGCAACGCGAGACCGATCTGCAACGAATCGAAGCCGCGTACGCGAGAGAGAAACACCGGCGTCAGAAACACCGTGCAGAAGATTCCAATGCCGGTGATGAACGACAGCAAGCTGCCGATACCGAAGTTGCGAATCGCCAGCGCTCGCAGATCGACAATCGGTTCCTTCGCCGTGAACGCATGCACGATGAAGAGAAAGCCGCAGATTGCCGAGATCCACGTGCACAGAATGATTGCGTCGTCGCCGAACCAGTTCTTGCGCGGCCCTTCTTCAAGCACGTATTCGAGGCAGCCGAGAAAGCCGGACATCAGGAGCATGCCGACGTAGTCGCCCTTTTTCAGCAGCGACAGATCGGCTTTATCGATGTGCACGTATTTCGGCACCATCAGCGCGACGGCGAGGCCGGGCGCGAGGTTCAGATAGAACAGCCAATGCCACGACCATTGCGACGTGATCCAGCCGCCGATAACCGGCCCCACGGTCGGCGCCAGCGAAGCGAGCGCGCCGATCGTTGTGGACGCAATCAGGCGCTGCTTGCCGGGAAACAGCACAAAGGCCGTGGTGAACACCGTGGGAATCATGGCGGCGCCGAGCGCGCCTTGCAAGCCGCGAAACAGAATCATCGAATTGATGTCCCATGCCAGGCCGCACAACATGCTCGTGACGGTGAAGCCGAGTGCGGAAAAGGCGAACAGCCAGCGCGTGGAAAACACGCGTGTGAGCCAGCCGGACATCGGAATCACAAGTATTTCGGCGATCAGATACGAGGTCTGCACCCACGAGAGTTCGTCCTGACTCGCGGACAATCCACCGCCGATGTCTTTGAGCGACGACGCCACGATCTGGATATCGAGCGTCGCCATGAAAAAGCCGAGACACATCAGCGCGAACGCGAATGCCTTCGTGCGCGTCGGCTGATCGGCGGGATTAGCGGGAACGTGAGTCATGATGGTTCATCCGCGAGCCGACACGCTTTGCGCATCGGCGTGATCGACGTGCACCTTGACCGTCGCGGAGAGACCAGGGCGCAGCACGCCTTGCATGTCCTTCGGCACATTCAGGCGCACGCGCACGGGCACGCGCTGAACGATCTTCGTGAAGTTGCCGGTGGCGTTTTCCGCGGGAAGCACGCTAAAGGTGGCGCCGGTTGCGGGCGCGAGGCTTTCGACCACACCGTGAATGTGCTTGCTGGAAGCGTCCAGATCGACATCGACGGTGTCACCCACACGCATCTTCTTCAACTGGTCTTCCTTGAAGTTCGCGTCGATCCACAAACCGCTTGCGGGCACAACCGTCAGCAGCGAGACGCCGGTATTCGCCAACAGCCCGACGCGCGCGGAGCGATTGCCGATATAGCCGTCGATCGGCGAACGAACGGTGGTGTACTCCACGTTCAGAGCCGCGACGCGCTGCGCCGCTTGCGCGGCCGCGATGCGCGCCTCTGAGTCGCCGATCTGCGCGTCGAGCACGGCAATCTGGCGCTGCGCCGCGATCAATCCGGCGCTGCTTCGCTCCACCGCCGCGTGCGCTTTCGTGAGATCGGCATCGGCGCGCTCCACGACCTGATTCGATACGGCATCGTTCTTCACGAGTTCGCGATAGCGCGCCTGATCCGCCGCGCTGCGCGTGAGTTCGGCGCCCGACGCGCGAACTTCTGCGGCCTGCTCGTTGATGGTCGCGAGTTGCAGCGACTTCTTCGCCTGCAATTCGGTCATGGCGGCCTGTGCGCTTCGGACCTCGGCGGCGGCTTGCGCAAGACGTGCGTCGAAATCGCGCGCGTCCAGCCGCACCAGCACCTGGTTCGCGCGGACAAACTGATTGTCCCGCACCAGCACCTCGGCCACGAAGCCGTTCACCTTCGGCGCCATCACGGTGACATCGCCGCCCACGTAAGCGTCGTCCGTCGTTTCGACAAAGCGTCCCACGAAGAACCAGTACGACGCTGCTAGCGCCAGCACAGCGAACACGGTCATGATCGCAAGGAGCATCCACGGAATACGGGTTGCCGGTTTCGCGGCCTGCGCCGCGCCAACGGGCGCGATAGTCGAAGGTGTAGTGGACATGGTGGGCGTATGTGCGTATGCACTCGATGAGTTAAAAAAATTGGCGCCTTTCATTGCGCCCGCTTCTGCTGGTTGTATGCGTGATGACAGTTGCCTTCGGCAAGCATCATAGGTGGTTTGTCATGGCAAACAACTCGCCGCGCAACGCGTGTGCGCGTTGCGCGCCGAAGCTCTGTTCGAACTCGGCTTGTGCGGCGTACCAGTATTTGCGCCCTGCTTCGAGCCGCGTTTGTCCTTCGACTGTCAGCGTAAGCGACAGCGCTCGCGCGTCCGCGAGCGGCGCTTCGCTCAAGACAAGTCCGTTGCGACGCAGCGGCTGGATCGTGCGGACGAGCGTGGTGCGCTGCATGCGCATAGAGTCCGCCAGTTGCTTCATCGTCATCGGGCCGGTGCGCCTGAGTCTGCACAGCACCGAGAACTGCGTGATCGTGAGGCCGACGCTCGCCAGGTGCCGGTCGTAGATCTGCGAGACGTAACGCGTGGCCTGGCGGATCGCAAAACAATCGTCGCTGAATGGTTCGTCCATTGCTGGGTTTTCTTTTCAAAGTGCGTATGCACATGTCAGGGCACAATAAGTGTCCGCTAAAACGGGCACATGCGCCGGCGTTAGCCGGTGATACTGAACAATTCTGCGCGCAGCGCCTTCGCGCGCCCATGCCCAAACTTCTTTTCGAACTCTTCCTGGGCCGCGCGCCATGCAATCGCCGCCTGATCGAACGTCTCTTCGCCTTTTTCCGTCAGGCTGAAAAGATAGGTGCGGTTGTCATGCTCCGCCGATTCCGTGGTCACCAAACCGTCACGCTGCAACGGTTTCATTGCGCGGACGAGCGTGGTGCGGTCCATCACCATGGCGTCGGCCAGATCCAGGATCGGCACGTTCGGCGTGCGAGCGAGCTTGGCCAGAATGGTGAACTGCGCCGCCGTTACGCCGACCGTGCCGAGATGACGCTCGTAAAGCTGCGTGATGTGCCGCGCCGCCTGGCGCAGCGCAAAGCAGTTGCATTCGTCGTAGGAGAGAGGTCCGTTCATGCTCCGCAGTCTATATGTGCATACGCACAGACGCAAGTATTTTTTATGCTTCGATGCGGCATGAACATTGCAATGATGTTCTATCCCCGCCTTGTATTGACCGCCTCGGCTTCGTTCATGAAAACGTTTCACTGCAATCGCTGCTCGCAGTTGGTGTTCTTCGAGAATGTGCTTTGCGAGCGCTGCGAGGCACTACTCGGCTATATTCCGGCACTGCGCCAGATCAGCGCCTTCGAGAATGCCGGCCAGGACCGCTGGCGCAGTCTGCATCCGCAAGCGAATGGCGCGCTGTATCGGCAGTGCCACAACTACGCCGTCGAAAACGTCTGCAACTGGATGATTCCCGCCGACTCACCCGACACGCTGTGCCCATCATGCCAGTTGACACGCACGATACCGAACCTGAGCGCGCCCGAAAACCGGCTGTACTGGTACCGCCTCGAAGTGGCGAAACGGCGGTTGCTGTACACGCTGGACGAATTCGGCCTGCACGTCGAATCGCGCCACGAAGATCCCGAGCAGGGTCTTGCGTTTGAGTTTCTCGAAGACACGGGCGACGGTTCTCGCATCATGACCGGTCACCACAACGGGCTCATCACGCTCAACATCGCCGAGGCCGACGACGCACATCGCGAGAGAGTGCGCACCGCGATGGGCGAGCCGTGCCGCACATTACTCGGTCACTTCCGCCACGAAACAGGCCATTACTACTTCGGTCGGCTGGTGGAGAACAGTCCACGCTGGCTCGAACCGTTCCGCCAACTTTTCGGCGACGAGCGCGCCGACTACCGCGAAGCGCTCGACGCTCACTATCGCAACGGCGCGCCCGCCGACTGGCAGGCGTCGTATATCAGCGCCTATGCAACGATGCACCCGTGGGAAGATTGGGCCGAGACATGGGCGCACTATTTGTTGATCGTCGACGTGCTGGACACGTCGGCCTCGCACGGCGTCACGCTATCGCGAGACGACGCGCGAGACGAGCCGACGCTGACCGGCCGCACATCGCAGGACGAGACGAGCTTCGATAACCTGATGAAGCGCTGGTTTCCGCTCACGTATGCGCTGAACAACCTGAACCGCAGCCTCGGCATGCCGGACGGTTATCCCTTCACGCTGGCCGCGCCCGTGGTGGACAAACTGCACTTCGTTCATCGCGTGATTGCGGCGGCTTCCTGCGAGCCCGCGTGAACTTCAATACGCGACGTACGGGCCCGCGCGTGAATGCATCTACGGAGCGGCGGCGCGAAACCTTAGGGGCGGCGGCCATTTTCGCCGCGCACGCGTTAAAGCAGAGGGCCAGGCAAAACGAGCGGACACGTCGGGAAAGAAGGACGAAGTGACGCGCATCGAAGAAGACAATGTAAGCGCGCGCTGCAATTCTCAAATACGCCACACGTAAAAAATGCCGCGAAGGGTTCAGTCAACCTTCGCGGCATGCGCATGCAAAATCAGCCGTGCTCTTGCGCCGATCTACTTCTTCGACTGCTGTTGCTGCAAGAGCGAGCGCAATTCCTGCACGTTTTCCTCTACGCGTTTCGCGATCACCGCGTACGACTCCGCTTGCGTCTGATACGCCGCCTGCGCGAGCTGCTGCATATCGGCAAGCGATTTGTGCAAGCTTTGCTGGATCAACTCGGCCGTTTTCGCGGAAGGCGCTGCGCCGCTCGCCGATAGCTGGCCCGTTAGCGATTGCAATTCGCTCAGCGTCGTGCGCAACATCTCGGCCTGCTTTTGCGCGAGCGATTGCATGCCCTGGAACGCTGTCTGATTCGCCTGAACCAGCGCTTCGACGTCCTTGCGCCGCGCTTCCATGATCGCGGGCACGTCGAAGCCGGGCAGCTTGAACTGCTCGAGCATTTTGGTGAAATCGCCAAACGGATTGGCGGTGTCAGGTCGGTCCATGCGAAATCCTCCTTAACGGTTGAACAATCGCCACCGCGCCGCGCCGCAAAATTCACACGACGCTATGCCGGCGGTTTCCGGTGCGCCCCGCCACATCGCGCCCACGCAGCAGCGTGTGGACGCTTGGGGTCGGACGGCACATTGGGTCAATCATGCGCCATCCGACGCTATTGCGCCAGCGCACGCGCCATTCCCGCATGCCGGGAGAAACGCGCCGCGCACCGACGCCGACTCCGCGCGCAAGACTTCGTAAGTCAAGGCAAGGACTCAGTAACCCGGCAACCGGGCATCTCGTCTATCGTTGGATGAGCCGGCGCAGTGTCGCGCCGGCGCTCTGTCGATGGGAGCGACATCATGAGCAAAAAGATACTGGGCGCGGCACTGGCCGCCGTGCTGACCATGGCCGGAATGGCCGCATTCGCAGACGACGCATTGCCGCCGCCCCCGCCGTCTCGCGCGCAAGGCGATGGCCCGCGCGGCGACGGGCCGCCGGGCATGCATGGGCCGCATGGCATCAATGGTCCGATCGGTCCCGGCTTCGCGGTGATCAACGACCTCGAACAGTTGCGCCGCCTTTATGCGCTGAGCGGACATCCGGGCGAGATCGTCGTGGTGTATCACGAGGTGTTGAACAAAACGCAAGACCCGCTGCTGCGTCACTACGTGTACGACTCGCTTGCCCGCGAGCAGTTGAAGCCCGCCAATCCCGAGCAGGCCATCGCCACATTGCGCACGAGCCTCTCGGAAGATCTCGCCGCCGCCAGCAAGCCGCCGCACATGCCGCCGCACATGCCGTCCGATAGCAGCGCGCCTTCGCAGCCGCAGTAACCGCAGTAACCGCAGTAACCGCAGTAACCACTCACCCGCGTGGCGATACGGCTTTGCAAACACGCCGCTTGCCACGCCTTTCGAAAGCCTGAACGACACCGTGCCTCGCGCGGAGCCGCGACGCGCAGCGTTACTTTTCGCACATTGCGATCCACTGACGGCTTTCTGGTCTAACGTCTGTTGATTACGATAGTGGCTGTGAAAACGCGAGTGCGAGTACAGCATGCGCTATCCAGTCGATCTGGCCGTTGCCGCCGCTTTGCTCGTGTTCGTGCTTGGCTGCATCGTCACGCTTGCTTTGCACTGAACCGATTCGCGCGACACGTCACGCGTCAGCACGCGGACTCATCGACTTCCTCCCTTCCTTACGCGCCCTTTCTGGCCGCGTAAAACGCCCGTTCGGCGCGTGACATTGCGCGAAATAAATGTTCGATGGAGTCGGCGAAGCGCCTCCCCCATACTTCGTTTCGCTGCCGGTGCGTACGAAACAGAACGCATGAGATCAAGAGTGCTTTACGTGCGATGCCTGTCGCCGATGATCACGATCCCCCGGTTGCCGATCATCGGAAGAACAGGTTCGAACACTACGGCACCGCGTGCCGAGAACAGGACAAAACATGTTCACCTCCATCAAGCTCGTCAGGAAGAACACCGCTCGCTTCGCCTGCATCGCGATGATCAGCGTCAGCGCGTTGCTGACCGGTTGCGCAGGCAGCAGCGTCACCAACACGAGCGCCGCCGTCGCGCAGCCGACTGTGCGCCCCGACAACATCTACGTGTACACGTTCGACACGCATGCCGACCAGGTGAAGCTCGACGGCGGCATGCTGCAGAAACTGAAGACGCAAATGGACGGTTCATCGTCCGCGCAAAAACAATCCGACGATGCCGCCAGGGTGCGCGAGCAGGTCGCGAACGAAATCGTGCATCGATTGCAGTCGATGGGTTTGCGCGCGATTCGCTCGGACATTCCCGCCCCCGCCGATCAGAACGTGCTGATGGTGCAAGGCAGCTTCGACACGATCGACGCGGGCAATCGCCGCCGCCGCATGCTGATCGGTCTGGGCGCGGGCAAGAGCGAGGTGAGCAGTTCGGTGCAGATCTTCTACAAGCCCGCAGGCGGCGCCCCGCGGCTCGTGCAAAGCTTCACTGCGAGCGGCGACAGCGGCAAGGCGCCCGGCATCGTGGAGACGGCCGGCGTGGGCGCGGCGGCGGGCAGCATCGCGACGTCGGCGGCCGTGGGCGGCGGCTTGCACGCGGTATCGGAAACGAAGCGTGCCGGCGTGTCCGCCGACGCGTCGCGCCTCGCGGACGCCGTCGCGAAACAGATCGCCCAGATCGGCGTGAGCGGCGGCTGGCTCTCGTCCGAACACGTGAAGGGTTGAGCGGCGCGGCGCGGCGCGGGCAACTCACGCTCGAACAAAAAGGGCGGTCCGGATAAACCGGCCGCCCTTTCTAGTTTCTTTCGCGCCAGAGATTGCGCATCAACGCGAGCAGCACCGTGGGCGCCGTGCCCTTTTGACAATAGCCGTCGAAATTGTGCCGGGCACGGCCGGTTTCCCTGACGTGGTCTTCATCAAGCGACGTGAATGCGACGATGCCGAGACTGGGCGTCGGCAGATAACTGCGCAGCGCGCTCGCGGTTTCGTAGCCGTCGTGCTCGGGCATCATGATGTCGAGCACGACGACGTCGGGCACCCAATCTTTTACACAGCGCAGTGCATCGTTACAACCGGTCGCCGAGCGCGCCTCCACACCTTCATACGAAAGGTAGGTAGCGAGGGCCTCCGCCGCGCCCGCGTTGTCATCGACCACGAGGACGCGCGGAACCTCGTGCAATACCCGCACCTCGCGGGCGCTCCACCTTTGGCAGGTGCTCATTGTTCTGGGCATGTGTGGCAACTTGCGAAGGAAAACCACCGCAGCGCAGCAAGGTTCGTTCCACACCCGTTTCAATCGACGCATGCCGGGTGGCGCTGCTGGGTCGTGTGCTCCTTTCACGCGCTAGCGCGCCGCCGTGGAGAAGCACATCACGAGGCCGCCAGGCAGGAAGAGCAAGCGGGAGCGATTACCTGAATCACTCGGTATTTTCCCTGGATTGCCCACCGACCGGCGCTCAGCGCCGCGCCGACAGTGCGACCGTGTTTTGCCGCGCCGAATCCGTGCGAGGCGACCAGCGCTGCACGAGCTTGTCTTCGATACCGGTGGTATTCAGCGACGGCACGAGCGCCAGCACGCGCGTATCGAGACCCAAAGCGATCGCCCCAGCGGACAGAATCACTGCCGCGCCGAGCACCTGGCGCACGCGCTCGCTCACACCATACGAGCGCTTGAACAGGGCGAGCACGCGTGCGCCGATTGCGAGCACAATGGCCAAGGAAGTAGCCGCGCCGCCCGCAAACGCGAGCAACGGCCAGACACCCGCGGCGCCCGGCCGATGCAGGATCACGCCCGTCATCACGAGTCCGAGGATCGGTCCCGCGCACGGCGCCCACAACAATCCGGTCGCGATGCCGAGCAACACCGACGACATCGCGCGAGGCTCACCGCCGTCGCGGCGCACCACGCGATCGAGACGATCGCCCACGCTGACGAGCGGATGGGTGAGCCGCTCGGCCATCGACGCAAACAGCAGCGCCGTGCCGAATACACTGAAGAAAGCGAGCGCGATCCAGCGGCCGTATTGATTGACGTGCGCGACCCACGCGCCGCCGGCCACGGCGAGACTCGCCACGGTGGCGAACGTCAGCGCCATGCCGGCGAGAAGCGGCAAGCCGTGTCGAACGAACGACTGATCGACGCGTGCAAATACGAGCGGCACAACGGGAAGAATGCACGGGCTCAAAATGGTGAGCATGCCCCCGGCAAAGGCGAGAAGTGTGAGCAGCATGGAGACCTCCTTTCGTTCAATGATTGCCTTGCATTGAACGCTCCGCGCGTATCCGGCTTGTGTCGGCGAACGCGGCATTCTGCATACGCATGTATCGAAGGCTCCGTGGATACATGGCGACATAAAACGCCTGGCGGATCGCGCGCGCGGACGAGTTTGTATCTCAACGTATCGGAGCAGCGCGCGGACACACAACGTTGCGTAGCGGCGCAGTGAACGACACACGCCGGATACGTCCACGGCTTCCAATGAGGTCACGCTAACCGCGGTACCTCTTCTCTGGAGAATCCATCATGTCCGCACGACTCAGAACGCTTGCTTCCATCACCGCTTTCATCGCACTCGCGTTGCTCGCGAGCCTGGTCGCGACGCGCGGCAACACTGTCGGCGCACAGGAGCGCGCGGCGCCCGCTGCGCCGCAAATAACCGGCATCGACAAGTGGATCAACAGCCCGCCGCTCACGCTGGCGCAATTGCGCGGCAAGGTCGTGCTGGTCGATTTCTGGACCTACTCGTGCATCAACTGCGTCAACACGCTGCCTTACGTGAAGGGCTGGTACAAACAATATGGCAATCAGGGGCTCGAAGTCATCGGCGTGCACACGCCCGAGTATCCGTTCGAACGCGATGCCGCGCACGTCAGCGCGGCGGTGAAGCAATTCGATATCCGCTACCCGGTTGCGCTCGACAATCAGTACGCCACCTGGAATGCGTTCAACAACCAGTATTGGCCCGCGCTGTATCTTTTCGACAAGACGGGAAAAATCGTCTACAGCCATTTCGGCGAGGGCGATTATGCAAAGACCGAAGCGAAGATCCGCGAACTGCTCGCGCAACCCGGTTGATGCACTGCAGCGCAAAAGCCCCTGCGCCTCAGCGTTTTTGTACGAAAACCTAGCCGATATCAGACGATAGCGAGCGCATTCCGACGACAGTCTCACGAAGCTACGCTATTGTCTGCGGGAAAAGCGAACGGCAAAACATAGTCCTTCCAATGTTGACGCGGGCCTTGCGCGCGCACCGGGCAACAGGGATATGACCGCTACTTTTACACCTCGACTCCCCGCCGGCTCCATCGCCGGTCACGCGGTTCTCGCACTGCCCATCGTGTTGTGGATGGTGGCTGTGGCCGTGATCAATCCGCTCGGCAACTTTCCTCTGAACGACGACTGGTCGTTCGCGCTCGCGGTGCGTCATCTGCTCGCAACTGGAGAGTTCAGGCCGCTCGGCTGGACTTCGATGACGCTCGTCGGCCATGTGTTCTGGGGCGCGTTGTTCTGTCTGCCGTCGGGCTTCTCGTTCAATGCATTGCGAATCGCGACGCTCGTCGCGGGCGCGCTCGGACTCATCGCGTTCTGCGCGTTACTGCAAGCGCTGGGTTGCGATCGACGCAAAACGGCCTTCGCCATGGTGTTATTCGGCTTCAATCCGATCTACCTCAATCTCGCGAATACGTTCATGACCGACGTGGGCTTCGCGACCCTTTCGCTGTTCTCCACGCTGTTCTTCTGGCGCTATCTGGTCGCGCGGCAACCAGGCCGACTGTTGTGGGCGATGGTCTTCGCCATCGCCGCCTTGTCGGTGCGACAGCTTGCGCTCTTTCTGCCGATAGCGATGCTCGCGGCCTTCATTGTCGAGAGAAAAAAAGATTGGCGCGCAATCGCGCTCGCGCTTGCCACCCTGCTCGTGAGCATGGCATTACTGTATGCATTCGATGCATGGCTGAACGCGCGTCACGCAACACCGGCTCTGTATGGAAAGCCTTCCGAAGTACTTTTCAGGCAACTCGCTTCGCCGATCACGTTTGTTATCGGCGTGCTGCAAAACGTGCGCCGCGCGCTCGCGTATCTTGGCTGGTTCCTGTTTCCGGTGCTGATGTGGCGTCTGCCCGCAATCGTCCGCGAATATGCAAGCGTGACGCTCGGCAAGAGCTTGTTGATGGTCGCCGCGATCATTGCACTCGCGTGGTTTGTCGCGATGGTCGCCTTTCATCACTTCATGCCGGTGGCCACGAACATCGTGCAAGCCAGCGGCCTCGGTCCCGTTCTCATGCACGATGCGGACAACGGAAACCTTGCGGCGCTTCCGGCTGCATTCTGGATCTCGATCACGTTTCTCGCGGCGGTCGGCGGCATTCTGCTTCTGCTCGACGTGGGCCTGACGATCCGCACGATTGTCGCGAACTTCCGCGCCCGCCAGATCGACGCCGCGACGAGCCTGCGTGTCTTCGTGCTGATCGGCGTGTGCGCGTATCTCGGGCCCATCATGGCGATCAGCTACTACGACCGCTATCTGATGCCGCCGACTTTCCTGCTGATTGCCTTGATCATGCTCGAAGGGCGCGCCGAAGCAACCTCGGCGCCCCAACGGCGGTGGTCCGCGCAATCGATCAATTTCATCTCGACCCTCACGCTGCTCTACATGTGCGCGTTTTCCGTGGCCGGCACGCACGACTATATGAACTGGAATCGCGCGCGCTGGCAGCTTCTTCAACAACTCGCCGCCGAGGGCGTGGCACCGGAGCGTATCGACGGCGGCTTCGAGTTCAACGGTCTGCATATGTACGACCCGGCGTATGTCGTCTCCGCGTCGAAGAGCTTCTGGTGGGTGCATGACGACGAATACATCGTGCAGTTCAAGCCGCGCGACGGTTATCGCATCGTCGCGAGCGCCGACGCCGAAGGCTGGCTGCCGCCCTTCCGAAGGGAACTGCTGGTATTGAAACGCGATGGCTCGTGACGGCTGCGACGAGGCGCGCGCAGTCCATTAACCAGGCCGCCGGTCAAGGCACGGCGGCTCGCGTGGCAAACGGGGCAAACGGGGCAAACGGAGTGAACGGAGCGAACGGAACAAACGGGGCGCTCATGGTCTTTACTGCGCCGCTACAGGCTCGGCCTTCACCACGTTGCGCAACGTAAGCCTCGCTTCCAGGCCGCCGCCTGCGCGGTTATGAAGCGCGAGCGTGGCGTCCATGGCGAGCGCGAGCTGACGCGCAATGGCGAGGCCGAGACCGGTTCCGCCGGTCTGACGGTTACGCGATGCTTCGAGCCGGTAGAACGGCTGAAACACATCTTCGAGCGAATCGGCGGGAATGCCGGGACCGCGGTCGAGCACGGAGATCGTGGCCTGCCCGTCGGGCAGCACGGCGATCTGAAGTTCGGCCGCGCCGCCGAACTTCAGCGCGTTATCCACCAGATTGCCGACAATGCGCCGCAACGCCTGCGGCCGCGTCATGAGCGGCATGCCGAAGCGGCCCTGCAGCGACACGGCCTGATCGGCATCCACGTAATCGCAGACGAGGCTGTCGAACAGCGCGTCGGGATCGATGCGGCACGGCAACTCCGTCGCGCCGTGCAGCGTGCGCGCATACGTGACGCCCTCTTTCACGAGCGCTTCCATCTCCTGCAAATCCTGCCGCAGTTTCGCGCCTTCCGACTCGGCGTCCATCATGTCGACTCGCAAGCGCATGCGCGTGATCGGCGTTTGCAGATCGTGCGAAATGGCCGCGAGAATCTGCATGCGCTCGGTGATGTACATCGCAATGCGTTCCTGCATCGCGTTGAACGCGCGCGCGGCGCGCGCGACTTCCGAAGGTCCGCTCTCGCGAAGACGCGCCGCCTTGAGATCGGGGCCGAGCGCGTCGGCGGCGACGGCCAGCTCATGCAAGGGCCGCGTGGCCGTGCGCACCGCCAGCCAGCAACAGCCGAGCAGCACGGCGAGCTGCACGAACAACACGAGCGGCAACCAGCGCGACAGCGGCGCGCCGGACATAGGACGCATGTCGATGGTGAGCGGCGTGCCGTCCGTCAGCTTCAGGTGAACCTGCAAGCGCTCACTGTCGCCGGGCACGGCATTCACCGTCAGCGGGTAGTGGGTGCCGATGCCTTCGGAAATGGAGCGCGCGACGCGTGCTGACAGATCCGCGTCCACGGGACCGCCGCTCACGCCGGGCCCGAGGATGAATTCGTAGCTGCGCCGCGCGAGGCGCGGCAACCATTGAGCGCGTTCGCCCGCGGGCAGATGATCGAGCAGCGCGACCGAACTGGCCACCTCGCGCTCGATGTAGCCCATCATCACGTTGGTCATGGTCTGGTCGCGTTCGGTCATGGTGAGCCAGAACGACAACGCCTGCGCCGACGCGAGCCCCACGAACAGGATCACCGTCAATCTCGCGAACAGCGTGCGCGGCCAGTGCAGCGAAAGAAGCAATTTCATGGCTGATCCCCGACCACATGAACAGCCGCCGAGAACACATAGCCTTCGCTGCGCAGCGTCTTGATGTAACGCGGTTCGCGCGCGACGTCGCGCAAACGCTGGCGCAAGCGGCTCACCATCAGGTCGATGGAGCGGTCGAATTGATCCGCCTGACGGCCTTGCGTCAGATTGAGCAGTTGATCGCGCGTCAGCACCCGCTGCGGATGATCGAGAAACACACGCAGCAGTCGATACTCGGCGCCGCTCAACGCGACCATCGTTCCTTCCGGGTCGAGCAGATGGCGCGCCGTGGTGTCGAGCCGCCAATCGCCGAAGCCCAGCATTTGCGCGGTTTCCGTCACCTGCATGCCGGGCGGCAGCATGCGCGCGCGGCGCAGCACCGCGCGAATGCGCGCGAGCAATTCGCGCACGGCGAAGGGCTTCGGCAGATAGTCGTCGGCGCCCATTTCCAGACCGAGGATGCGGTCCGCTTCCTCGTTGCGCGCGGTCAGCATCAGAACGGGCACCGCGCGGAATTTGCCGGCGCGCAGCTCGCGGCACAGCACGAGACCGTCTTCGCCGGGCATCATCAGATCGAGCACGATCAGGTCGGGCGCGCCCTGTTCGAGCGCGGCGCGCATCTGCCGTCCGTTCGCCGCGAGCGAAACGCGCATGCCGCTTTTTTCCAGGTAGCCGGCGATCAGTTCGCGGATGCCGCGATCGTCGTCGACGATCAGTACGTGGTCGATCGTGTCCATCGATGGATCATCTCTTGTGTCGTTTCATCTGCACGCGGCGGGTATTCAGCATTGAACACTGCACCGGATGCGCCAGTTCCGCAGCCGCGCCGCCCGCGATGAACGCGATGATCGCCAGTAGCCGCCTCATGCGCCCTCCACGATGGAAAGACTCGCGCCGTCGGAAAGTCCGGCTTCCAGCGTATACGGATCGATCCCTTCCAGGCAACCGATATTGACGCGCCACAGTTTTGGATCTTTACGCATTTGATGAAACGGATAAATACCGCAATGCTTGCAGAAGAAATGCTTCGCCACGCGCGTGTTGAACTGATAGAGCGTCAACGCGTCCTCGCCTTGAGTGATGGTCAATTCACCGGCCTCGAACGGCGGCGACATCAAAGCGCCCCTGCGCCGGCACAAGCTGCAATTGCAGCGCGCGGCGGGCACAACGGCGGTACGCACTTCGAACTGGACGGCCCCGCAGTGGCAAGAGCCTTTTAGCAAATCGGCTTTCATCTGAATCCTCCGTGATGGCAATGCCTGCTTTATAACGTGCGGCGGCTTTCGTTTTATGTCGCAATGTATCTGCGCCTGCACCTGACACAAAACATTGCACCGGCGCGTTGGCCGCGCGTTAGAGATGCGCGTTAAAGATGCGCGTTAAAGATGCGCGTTAAAGACGCGCCACATCGACGATCGCGTCCGCGAATGCTTTCGGCGCTTCCTGCGGCAGGTTGTGGCCAACGCCGCCGCTCACATTGCGATGCGCATACTTGCCCGTGAACTTCTTCGCGTACGCGGCCGGATCGGGATGCGGCGCGCCGTTTGCATCGCCTTCCATGGTGATGGTCGGGACCGAAATGACCGGCGCCATCGCGAGGCGTTGTTCGAGTTCGTCGTATTGCGGTTCGCCCTGCGCGAGTCCGAGACGCCAGCGGTAGTTGTGTATCACGACCGCCACGTGGTCCGGGTTGTTGAACGATTGCGCGGAACGCTCGAAGGTTGCGTCGTCGAAATTCCATTTCGGCGATGCCGTGCGCCAGATCAGTTTGTTGAAGTCGTGGCGATTCGCTTCGTAACCGGCTGCGCCGCGCTCGGTGGCGAAATAAAACTGATACCACCAGGCGAGTTCCGCGTTGGGCGGCAAGGGCGCGCGGTTCGCTGCCTGACTGCCTATCAGATAGCCGCTCACGGATACCAGCGCCGCGCATCGCTCGGGCCACAACGCCGCGATGATGTTCGCCGTGCGCGCGCCCCAATCGAAAGCGCCGAAGATAGCCTTGTCGATCTTCAATGCATCCATGAACGCGACGATGTCGACGGCGACAACCGCTTGTTGTCCGTTGCGTGGAGTCTCGGCGGAAAGAAAACGCGTGGAGCCGTAGCCGCGCAGGTACGGCACGATCACGCGATAGCCGGCGGCAACGAGCAGCGGCGTGACTTCGGCGAAGCTGTCAATGTCGTACGGCCAGCCGTGCAGCAGAATCACGACCGGGCCATGGCGCGGTCCTTCTTCTGCATAGCCGACATTGAGCGCGCCGGCGTCGATCTGCCGGATATTTGCAAACGAAGGGGTACGTATAGCCGTTTTCGTGTTGCTCGACTGCGCGTTGGCCATTCCGCTCAGTCCCAACTGCATCAGGCCGATGCCCGCAACGGTGGTTCCCAGCAGACGACGACGGCGCGTATCGATTCTCTCCGACATGCTTATTCTCCTTTGCGTGCAGAAGCTCTGTCCGCGCAACACGCAGTTTGCGCTCCGGTAAGTTCGCCGTGTACTGGCGTGAAGCCATTAGAACCGGTGGACGTATCAGGCTTATGTCGCGCAATGGCGCGAGTGCAACGAAACGTACCGCCGCGCGGCGCGGATACATTGCGACACAAAGCAGCGGCACATCAATGAAACAGCGCCGCGCGATGAGTTATTCCCGCCTTGCTGCGCATTTGTATCGCACTGTATAGGCGGCTCGAATAGATACACAGCATTGCAATCGGCTTCTTTCCAGACACAAGCGAGATACGCGGCGCGGTTCTAATGCATCAACGACGGATTCCGGGCAATACATTCCGGATAGCTCGATAAACGTGGCTAACCGTCTGCTGGATCACGACACTCTCACTCATTTCATCACTGGATACCGATCATGAGCCAATCAGACAAAGTGCTGTACACAGGCAAGACTCACACCACCGGCGGACGCGATGGCGCGTCGCGCAGCGCCGATGGCCGCCTCGACGTCAAGCTCGGTTCTCCGGGCGCTTCGGCTACCGGCACGAATCCGGAACAGATGCTGGCTGCCGGATGGTCCGCGTGCTTCATCGGCGAGATGGGTCTTGCCGCGAAGAAGCTGCACATCGCGTTGCCTTCAGAGACAGCCGTCGATGCGGAAATCGATCTCGCCATGAACGACAGCGGCTACTTTCTGCAGGCGCGGCTGAATGTGAGCTTGCCGGGCATCGAGCGCGACACGGCGCGGACGTTGACTGATATGGCGCATCAAACGTGTCCTTATTCGAAGGCCACGCGCGGCAATATCGATGTGCTTATCACGGTTGTTTAAGCTCGCCGCAATCACGTAGCTCAACGACGCCGGTACGCCTTCGCGGAATCCGGCGTCGTCGTGTTCGCGCGTTCAGGTTTTGAGGTTGCCACTGTCATCGCCGATCACGCCGAATTCCACGGCTGTCTTCACATAGAACAGATGCACGCCCTCGGCGCGCAGCCGCTCGAACAATGTGCGCGCTTCTTCGTTCGTCACGGCCATCATGACCGACAACGGCTGATCCGCGAGTTCGAAAAAATGCGCGGAATGCATCCGGTGGCGATGTCCGATTCCCTCGCTTGCCGGTATCACGGTCGCGCCGCGCAGACCCAGTTCGCTGGCAAGATGCACGAGCCAGTCGGCCAGCGGCTTGCCGTGATGACGGCGGTCGTGCTGGGTGAAAAAGGTGATCTGGTAGCCGTTCATGTCGAGGCCTCCTCGGTGTGATGCGATGCAATGCGACGCCATGCGATGCGTTTCAGGACAGTGACAGGAAACGTAGCCGGCACGCGGCGTCGGCGGCGCTCATGGGACAAGGACGCCGGCGGACTCCACGGCTCATATCGCCGCCGCCATCACCGCCGCCACCGCCACCGCCGCCGGCGTCGTGCGGCTCGGCGTCGGGAGCAGGCCACGCATCGGCGCCCACCAGCGGCACGAAGCTCACTTCGCCGAGTGACGAGCTTTCGTACTCGTCCTCGCCACGGCGAACCAGTTTGATGAGGCGTTGATAATGCCGGTCGCGGCCAACCGGCATGACGATCCTGCCGCCGATGGCAAGCTGCCTGCGCCACGCGTCGGGAATGCGCGGGCCGCCCGCCGCCGCGATGATCGCGTTGTACGGCGCGTGTTCGGGGAGGCCCGTGGTGCCGTCGCCGAGATGCACGCTGACGTTGGAAATGGAAAGCCGCGCGAGAATTTCGCGGGCCATGTCGACGAGCGCCGCGTGCCGCTCGATCGAATAAACATGCGCGGCGATGGCGGCGGCGACGGCGGCGGCATAACCCGATCCGGTGCCGACGTCGAGCACCACGTCGGTCGGGCACAGCTTCGCGGCCTCGATCATCTTCGCGACGATGGCCGGCTGCGAAATGGTCTGCTCATTGCCGATAGGCAGCGGCCGGTCTTCATACGCCAGCTCGCGAAGATCCTCGGACACGAATTCCTCGCGCGGCACACGCCGCATCGCGGCCAATACCCGCGGATCGCCAATGCCGCGGCGCGCGATCTGCCACTCGACCATGCGCTCGCGGGCCTCGTTGAAATCGGTCATCGCCACCTCCGTCCTGCAGCCGGCGCGCGCCCCGCAACGGTCGGCGCGTTGCGAAGACGTGGCCTCGATCAGCTCAGCTTCAGCTCATTTCAGTCTACGCGCAAAACGGCAGGTCGCAGTGGGCGCGCTGCTCAGTCGGGAATCTCGGGCTCGACGAGCTTCGCCAGCTGCATCAGCGATTCCTGCCAGCCGAGATAGCACATCTCCACGGGAATCACCTCCGGCACGCCTTCCTGAACAATCGTGACCTCGGTCCCGCACAACACCTTGCGGAAGGTGATGGTCGCCGACATCTGACCGGGCAGATTCGGGTCGTCGAAGCGGTCGGTGTAGCGGATTTTTTCGGAGGGCACGAGCTCCACATATTCGCCGCCGAACGAGTGGCTGTTCCCGCTGCCGAAGTTGCGGAACGACATCTTGTAGGTGCCGCCCACGCGCGCTTCGAAATGATGGACCTGACAAGTGAATCCATAAGGCGGCAGCCATTTCGCGAGCGCATCCGGTTCGAGAAATGCCCGATAAACGCGTTCCGGGGGCGCGCGCAACACGCGATGAAGTTTGATGGTTCCAGTAGTCATGGTAAGTCTCGCCTCTTGCTTGTGGAGTTGAACAACTGCGGGCCGGATGTGCGCGTCGCGCACACTTCAACGACGAACCAGCCGCACACCAATCGACATCGTGTGACAGGAAAAAATTGCCGGTGTCCAAAGTATCGCCGTGATCGCGGCTTCTTCAAAGTCAACGCAATTCCCCCTTGCGGCGATAGACTACCAGGACAGCTTTCGCGGGAGGACATCATGCGGCTCGTCGACTGGAACATTCAGTGGGGGCGCGGCGTGGATGGTCGCGTCGATCTCGCCCGCATCGTGCGGGAGGCCCGCGCGCTGTGCGATTTCGACATCATATGCATGCAGGAAGTGACGCGTGGTTTTCATGGGCCGCAGTCGGCGGGCGGACTGGCAGGCGGCCCGTCCGCCGATCAGTTCAGCGAACTCGCCGCGCTGCTGCCGGACATGACGGTGCTCGACGCGATCGGCTCGGATTTGCCGTCGCCTCGCGCAGGCACTCACCGGCGTCAGTTCGGCAATGCGATCGCCACGCGTTTGCCGGTCAGGCAGGTACTGCGCCATTCGCTGCCGTGGACCGCCGATCCCGCGAAGCCCTCGATGCTGCGCGTCGCGCTCGAAGCGGTGATCGACACCGACGTCGGACCGCTGCGCGTGATCAGCACTCATCTGGAGTTTTATTCCGAAGCGCAGCGGCTTGCGCAGGTCGAGCGGCTGCGCGATCTGCACAAGGAAGCCTGCGATCACGCGCGCCGCCCCGCGCGGGCGGAAAAGCAGGACAGTCCTTTCGCGGACACCGGCCGTCCCATGAGCGCAATTGTCTGCGGCGACTTCAACAGCGCATTCGAAGCCTCCGCGTATCGCAGGATGCTCGCCCCGATTCCCGACGCGCCCGCCTTCACCGACGCGTGGACGCGCGCGCACGGCCATGCCGCGCGCGCCGCAACGGTGGGTCTGTACGATCACGAGCAATGGCCGGACGGCCCGTTCGCGTGCGATTTCATCTTCGTCACCGAAGATCTCACGCCACGCGTGGCAAGCTGCGAGGTGGACGCCCACAGCCGCTCCTCGGACCATCAACCGATGTGGCTGGAGCTGCGCTGAACGGCGAGTCCGGCAAGGTCGAACGCGAAGCCCGCGCGCTAGATGCGCGGCAAGTCGTCAATGCATTTTTCGACGTGGCCGTCGGGGACGTCGGTGTCGATTCCGTCATGCCCATTGGTGTGCGAGACGGCGATGATTTTCGGTCCGAGAAAGCGCGTTCCGCCGAGCGTGAACAGAGACCAGACAGCATCGCCGCGATGAATCGCGTCCACGACCTGGCCCACATCGGCGATTGAAGTTGGCGACGACCACTCACGGGTCGCCGGGTCGACAGCGGCCCAGCGCACGTGCGTGATCCTGTCGTTCATAGGGTCGATGCGCACAGCGTCGATACCAAATGTAGCCATGATATTTACCCCCAGCACCCTGGCAATGGCCATCGTAGCACGATCATCCACGGCGATAACCCGTGGAAACGCCGAAGAAAGCGGCAATCGGCGACGCGTCCGGAAGCTGCGTCGAAAAAAAGCCAACACCGGATAAACGGCGTTGGCCAAGTGCTTCTTCAAACACACACATGGTAGGGATCAGCCTACCAGGTGAACCGGATTACGGCAGCGTCCTCGGGGTTCTTTAATTTCAATGGGGCGACAGAATCCTGTACTGGGCACCATCCCTGAAAGCGTATCGGTACTGTACCGGCAACGCTCGCTAGAATGCTCTCGATGTCCCTTTCTGGACACGGAGCCCGCCATGTCTTATCTCACGCTCAGCGCGCTGCCCGCCGGCATTCTGTTCGCGCTCGTCACCAGCATCACGCCCGGTCCGAACAACACCATGTTGCTCGCCTCGGGCGTCAACTTCGGTTTTCGCCGCACGTTGCCGCATGTTTCGGGCATCAGCGTCGGCGTGGTGCTGTTGATGCTGTCGGTCGGCATCGGTCTCGGCGAAGCCTTCGTGCACTTTCCGGTGCTGTACACGGTGCTCGAAGTCGCGAGCGTCGCGTATCTGCTGTATCTCGCGTGGAAAATCGGCACGTCGGGCGAGATGAAAGTCAAAAAGGGCGAGCGCCGGCCCATGAAGTTCTACGAAGCGATTGCGTTCCAGTGGGTCAATCCGAAAGCGTGGATGATGGTGCTCACCGCCGCCACGACAATCCACCTGAGCGAGAGCTACAGCATGAACGCGCTGGCGATGGCGGTGGTGTTCTATGTGATCGGCTTTCCGTGCATCTGCCTGTGGGCGGGTTTCGGCACCGCGATGCGACGCGTGCTGTCCGACCCGAAACGTCTGCGCCTGTTCAACATCGCGATGGCGCTGCTGCTCGTGCTGTCGCTCTATCCGATCGCGCTGAAGCTGCTCGGCCACGGCGGCGCCTGAGCGCGCCTTGAGCGCGCCTCGTCTACGCCTGGATCGCGCCGCGCCCCACTCGTTCGATGAAGCGCCATAGCGCGTCGTCGGTCGAATAAGGCGCATTCAAGCGGAACCACGCGCTCGGCGCGTCGTCGGGGCGGAAGTAGGAGCCGGGCGCGAGCCAGATGCCGTGCGCGAGCGCGGCGGTCGCCACCTCGCCGGCGCGCGCCGGCTCGATCGGCAAGCGCGCCCACAGGAAAAGCCCCGCTCGCGGGCGATGAAACACTTCGAGCCCGAGCGAATCGAGCCGCTCCTCCACGGTTGCATGCGCGAGCTTGAGCCGCTCGTTCACCGCTTCCACGTGACGCGCATAGCGCCCTTCGAGCAGCACTTTATCGACGATCCGCTCGATCGCCTCCGAAGACGTCAATCCCACCGCCATCTTCGTGCGCGCCAGTTCGCGCAGCACCGCGTGCTCCGCGACCACATAGCCGCAGCGCAGCCCCGGCGTCACCGTCTTCGAAAAACCGCTGACATACAGCACGCGCCGCAAGCCTTCCAGCGCGGCGAAAAGCGGCGCGCCGGAAGGCGCAAGCTCGCGGCTCACGTCGTCCTCGATCACCCACATGCGCTGCCGCTCGGCGATCTGCAACAAGCGGAACGCCGCCGACATGCCGAAGGTCGCGCCGGTCGGATTCTGCAGCGTCGTGTTGACGAAGATCGCCTTCGGCTTGTGTTGCGCGACGAGCGCTTCGAGCACATCCGTATCGACGCCCGCCGGCGTGCGCGGCACGCCAAGCACGACGAGCCCGGCGAGCTTGAGAATCTGCAACAGATTGCAGTAGCCCGGATCTTCGACGATCACCGCGTCGCCCGCGCGCAGCAGCGTGCGCACGATCAGGTCGAGCCCTTGCGTCGCGCCTTGCGTGAGCAGCACGTTGGACACGTCGACGGGCAGGCCGCGCCGGTCGAGCTGTTCGGCGATCCGCTCGCGCAGCGGCGCGAAGCCGTAGGGATGACCGTAATCGCCGAGCCGCGCGGCGGGCACGCGGCTCATCGCGCGCAGCGCATGCTGGAGACCGGACTCGTTGATCCACTCGTTCGGCAGCCAGCCGCCGCCCGCCTTGATCGGCACCGAATGATCGGCAAAAACGTCGGACAGCAGCCATGTTGCGGTGAGACTCGGCGGCTGCCAGTCGGTCACGGCGGCGCGCGCCGAGGTCGAGCGCGTCGCCACGCGATAACCGGAACCGCGCCGCGCGACCACGAGCCCCATCGACACCAGACGGTTGTACGCCTCCGTGACCGTGAAGGTGCTCAATTCGTGGCTCTGCGCGAGTTGCCGCACCGAGGGCAGCAGCGCGCCCGCGCGCAGCGACTGCGCCTCGATGGCCTGCGCGAAGCCTTGCACGACCTGCTCCACCAGCGTGGGCGCGGCGCGCCGGCCGCGCGCGAGATTCAATTCGATCATGAGTCTGGAAGAAGAAGCCGCTGTTTTACACGCCGGTTCGACACGCCTGTTCGCATCGCGTCACCGGCACAGTTAGCGCCAATCCACCAACACAGTTAGCGCGACACTGCCTCAACTGTTTATGCCGCCATTAAACCGCGAACGCTACAGTTTTGGCTACGCCCCGGAGGAAGCACCCTTGGGGTTGCCCCCAACGAAAGTCCGCTGGAAAACACTTCGAGGAGAAACCATGACTTCGCGCCCCGTCATCGACGATCTGTCGTCTTTCTGGATGCCCTTCACCGCGAACCGCCAGTTCAAGGCCGCGCCGCGCCTGCTGGAATCGGCGAAAGGCATGTATTACCGCAGCTCGGACGGCCGCGAAGTGCTCGACGGCTGTGCGGGTCTATGGTGTGTCAACGCGGGACATGGCCGCGACGAGATCGTCGCCGCGATCACGCAGCAACTCTCCACGCTCGACTTCGCGCCGACTTTCCAGATGGGCCACCCGCTCGCATTCGAAGCGGCCACCAGGGTCGCCGAACTGATGCCGGCGGGGCTCGATCGCATTTTCTTCACGAACTCGGGTTCGGAATCGGTCGATACCGCGCTGAAAATCGCGCTCGCGTACCACCGCTCGCGCGGCGAGGCGCAGCGCACGCGTCTGATCGGCCGCGAGCGCGGTTATCACGGCGTGGGCTTCGGCGGCATTTCGGTTGGCGGCATCGCGCCGAATCGCAAGACTTTTTCGGGCGCGTTGCTGCCTTCGGTCGATCATCTGCCGCACACGCACAATCTCGAACACAACGCGTTCTCGAAGGGTCAGCCGGCCTGGGGCGCGCATCTCGCCGAAGATCTGGAGCGCATCGTCACGCTTCACGATGCATCGACGATCGCGGCGGTGATCGTCGAACCGGTCGCCGGCTCGACGGGCGTGCTGATTCCGCCACAAGGCTATTTGCAGAAGCTGCGCGAAATCTGCACGAAGCACGGCATCCTGCTGATTTTCGACGAGGTGATCACCGGCTTTGGCCGCGTCGGCAAGGCCACGGCGAGCGAATATTTCGGCGTCACGCCCGACCTCATCACGATGGCCAAGGCGATCAACAACGCGGCAATCCCGATGGGCGCGGTCGCGGCGAGCCGAACGGTGCACGACACGATCGTCAACGCCGGCGCGCAAGGCGCCATCGAGCTGTTTCACGGCTACACGTACTCGGCGCATCCGGCCGCCGCCGCAGCCGCCGTCGCCACGCTCGATCTGTATCGACGCGAAGGTTTGTTCGAGCGCGCCGCCGCGCTCGCACCGACCTTCGAGGCCGCCGCCCACTCGCTGCGCGGCGCGAAGCACGTGAAGGACATTCGCAACCTCGGCATGATCGCGGGCATCGAACTCGAATCGCGCGACGGCGCGCCGGGCGCGCGCGCTTACGAGGCGTTCGTCAAATGCTTCGAGGCGGGCGTGCTGGTGCGCTTTACCGGTGACATCCTGGCGTTTTCGCCGCCGCTCATCATCGACGAAGCGCAGATCGCGCACCTCTTCAAGACGGTCGGCGACGTGCTGGCGACCGTGCAGTAACACGCAGAGGCAAGGCAAAAGCGGCGCGCGGTTCGCGTGCCGCTTTGCTGATGCTTTGCTGGTGCCTTGCTGGTGCCTTGCTGCTCGTACGCCGCCGCGCCTTCAGGCGTCGCTGCGCACGCCAACGCCCCATGCTTCAACGATGATGCGCGCGTGCAGCCCGCGTCTGCGCGGCCTTTTTGGCTGCGGCTGAACGGCCGGCCGCTCCCTTCGTCGTGGCGGCTTTCCTGGCTGCGGCTGAGCGGCTCGCCGCCGGGCGTTTGGCCGCCGCCGATTTCGCCTGCTTCGACATAGCCGAAGGCGATGCGCCCGCCGTGCTTTCGCGCTTCAGCACATTGGTGCTGACACGTGAGCGTTTGGCCGTGGATTCCTTGCTGGCGGTTTTCTTCACGGCGGTTTTCTTCGCAGCAGTGCTCTTCGCAGCCGTTTTCTTCGCGGCCGTCTTCTTCCCCGCCGCGCTATCTTTCTCGGCTTTCTTGCGCGTGGCCTCGCTCGTCGCGCCCTTCTTCGGCGGCTTCAAATCGACGCCCGCGCGACGCGCTTCTGACAGGCCGATCGCAATCGCCTGCTTCGCCGAGCGCACGCCATGTTTGCCGGCGCGCACCTTGTCCACCTGTTCCTTGACGAACTCTCCTGCTTGCGTGCTCGCCGACTTGCCGGCGCGCTTGTCGGCCTCGGCACGCTTGAGCGTTTTCTTTTCGGGCATGCTGGTTCTCCTGTTGGCTGTGGCGTCTATCGTTCAGCAATGCCTGTGCCGGGGCTCGCAACGATCTGCCGGGGACTCGCGCCCGTCCCGTGGACGGCGTATGGTGTGGGCAAGGGCCGGCGCTTGTCCGGCCAGAACGGGAGACATCCATGAAGACCCTAACTGTGCGCGCGGGTACGCATATCGAAGGCGTGCACTGGATTGCCGAATACGTCGAAGAGGTCCACGAGATCCGCATTTTTCGCGAAGGACAGGAAGTGGACGTGCACGACGCGCCGCCGTCCCTGTTCGGCGATGAGGAGAATGCCGGGTCGAAAAGCACCGCGGACCATCGCGCGGGCGAAGCCGCCGTGCTGGCTTATCTGAAACGCTTCGTGGCCGAGCACGACGCGGAGGAATAGCGCTTTTTTGCGCGCCGCCTGGCCGGATGCCTGGCCAACCGGGCGGCGCCCCTGGCTCGCGCAAACTTATTCGGCGGCCCGCAGCTTCTTCACCTCGGCGTCCGTTGGCTGCACGCTCGCGCCGTCGATATAGCGATACGACGTCATCACGCCCTTGCCGTCCTTCACACCGGTCACGCCGACGTAAGCGCCCATGGTCGACTGATTGTCTTGCGCGCGATACGTGATCGGCCCAAACGGCGTGTCCACGCCCAGACCCTTGAACGCCGCCGCGAGCTTGTCGGTATCGGTGGAACCCGCCTTTTTGATGCCGGCCGCAATCGACATCAGCGCCGAGTAGCCGACCACCGAGCCGAGCCGCGGATAGTCGTGATACCTGGCCTGATAGGCGTCGACGAACTTCTTGTTCGCGGGCGTATCGATCGAATACCACGGGTAGCCCGTCACGATCCAGCCGGTCGGCGCCTCGGCGCCCAACGGGTCGAGATAATCCGGCTCGCCCGTCAGCAGCGACACGACAGTGCGGTCCTTGAAGAGGCCGCGCGTGTTGCCCTCGCGCACGAACTTGCCGAGATCGGCGCCGAACAGCACGTTGAAAATCGCGTCGGGCTTCGCGTCGGCGATGGCCTGCGTGACCGCGCCCGCATCCACGTTGCCGAGCGGCGTGGCCTGTTCGGCGACGAACTGCACGTCGGGCTGCGCGGCGCTCAAGAGCTTCTTGAACGTCGCGACCGCCGATTGCCCGTACTCATAGTTCGGATAGACGAGCGCCCAGCGCTTCTTCTTCAGTTTGGCCGCGTCGGGCACGAGCATCGCGACCTGCATATACGTGGAAGGCCGCAGACGGTACGTATATTTGTTGCCGTCGGCCCAGACGATCTTGTCGGTCAACGGTTCGGCGGCGAGGAAGAAAATCTTTTTCTGTTTCGCGAAGTCGGTGAGCGCAAGGCCGGTGTTCGACAGGAAGCCGCCGAACAGCAGTTGCACCTGCTCGCGCGCAATCAGTTCCTGGGCCACGCGAATCGTGTCGCCGGGATTGCCGTTGTCATCGCGCGAAACCACTTCGAGCTTCTTGCCGAGCACGCCGCCCGCGGCATTGATCTGGTCGAGCGCCAGATTCCAGCCGTTCTTGTAGGGCCCGAGAAAGGCCGGCTGCGCCTTGTAGCTGTTGATTTCCCCGATCTTGATGGTCTGCTGGGCGTTCGCGCCGAAAGCGGCGAGCGACAGAACCGTCGATAGCGTAAGGCGAGAGATCCATCCTGCGCGCGTGGTCATGCGTTTCTCCGTATCAAAGGGATTGCGGGAATGCGTTGGTTTTCTATCAGTCGTTGCAGCGGCGTTCAGGCTGTTGCTCACTCGGCGCGCGGCATCGCGCGAATGCGTGCGACGCTCGTCGCGACGCCCTCCCAGGCCGGCTTGCCGCCCGCGAACTGCTGCCGCAGATACGACACGAGTTCGGCGACCTGGGCGTCGTTGAAACTGTCGCGGTAAGCCGGCATCGTACCGAGTTCGGGCCGCGCCGGCGAGCCGATGCCGTCGAGAATCACGCGAATCAGATTATCGGGCGTCGCACTGTGCAGGTTCGTGTTCAACGCGAGCGACGGATGCGCGCCGAACAATTGCGGCCCGCTGCCTGTGTGATGACAGGCGGCGCAAGCGCCGTCGAAGAGCCGCGCGCCCACGCTCGACGGCGCGCCGGCAATCGCGCTCGCGGCCTCGTATTGACGCGCCATCGCGGCGGCATCCACGTTCGCCTCCAACGGATTGAGCGAGGCGAGATACGTGGCCATCGCGCGAATATCGCTGTCGGGCAGCGCCGCGAGATCGGCGACGACCGGCGCCATCGGTCCCGCCGCGACGCCATGCAACGGCGCGTGGCCGAAGCGCAGATAGCGGAAGAGTTCGTCCTCGCTCCAGGGCACGGGCGCGTTCGAGAGCGCCGACAACGCGGGCGCTTCCCAGCCTTCCGCGCTGCCGCCGCCCATGAAAGCCGAGCCGCTTTTCTCGGCGCCGAATGCGTTGCGCGGCGTGTGACACGCGCTGCAATGGCCGAGACCGTTGACGAGATACGCGCCGCGATTCCATTGCGCGCTGTGGCTCGCGCTGGCGGCGAACGTGTTGCGTCCGAGAAAGAGGCCGTTCCATGCGGCCATCGCCGGACGCACGCTGAACGGAAACGGCAGCTTCGTTTCCGGCGGCCGGAAGCGCACCGGCGTTTGCGACATCAGGTACGCGTAGAGCGCCTTGAGGTCGTCGTCGGAGGTATTCTTGAACGACGTGTACGGGAACGCCGGATACAGCCGATGCCCATCGCGGCTGATTCCCTCGCGCATCGCGCGAACGAATGCTTCCAGCGACCATGAGCCGATGCCGGTCTGCGCATCCGGCGTGATGTTCGTGCTGTAGACAGTGCCGAACGGCGTGGCGAGCGGCTTGCCGCCGGCGTTCGGCACGCCGTTGTGCGCCGTGTGGCAGACCGCGCAATTGCCGAGCGACGCGAGCAGTTTGCCGCGCGCGACCAGCTCCGGCGCGAAACTGGCCGCAATCGGCGGCGCGATCGGCGCGAGGGTCTGCGGCGCGAACGACAACGCGCCCAGCCAGCCCGCCGCGCCCGCCGCAAACGCACCGAGAAAGCCGAGCCGCCAGCGCTTTTTCCGGCGCGACGCGGCGTCTTCGGCGTGCGCATCGGCGAGCGCGGCGCGGATCGTTTCCGGCGTGAACGGCGGCCTGCGAAAACGCACGCCGGTCGCGTCGTACAACGCGTTGGCAATCGCCGCCGCGCCGGGCAGCGACGCGGATTCGCCCGCGCCCATCGGCGGCTCGCCGTGACGCGGCATCATCACGACGTCGATCACGGGCACTTCGCGAAATGTGAGAATCGGATACGCGCCCCACTCCTGGCTCGTCACGGCGTTTTCGCCAAACGTCACGCGCTCTTTCAACGCGCGGCTCGTGGCCTGAATCACGTTGCCGTGAATCTGATGACGCACGCCGTCCGGGTTGATCATTGTGCCGGTGTCCTGGCCGACCACCACGCGCGTCACCGCGAGTTCGCCGCTCTTGCGGTTCACTTCGACGTCGGCGACCCACGCGCACCACGCCGCGCCGAAGCCGGGAAACTTGCTGTGCACATAGCGCGCGTACGCAATGCCGCGGCCGCGCGCTATCTCGCCATCGGCGGAAGGCGGTTTCGATTCGGGCGCGCGCGGCTGCCAACCGGCGCGTTCGGCGACGGCCCTCACCAGTTCCGCCGCGCGCGGATCGCGCAAATGCTTGAGACGAAACTCGACCGGATCGGCGCCCGCCTCGACCGCGAGTTCGTCGATGAACGACTCGTGCGCGAACGTGTTCGGCAACGCGGATACGCCGCGCAGCCACGACGCCCGCACGATGGGCGGCGTGTCGTCGCACACGATGCGCATCGTGCCGTAGTCGTACGGCGGCACGGCCGTGCGGTCGCCCATTTCGAACACCTGCGGCTGCGCGGACAAAGCGCCGGTCAACAACAGCGCCAACGTCGGCGCGTCGTTCGACGGATAACGCGTCGCGAAGTCGTACGCCGCGAGTTCGCCGCCGGCGTCGAGCGCGCCGCGCACATCCATCAGTTGCGCCGCGCCTTTCGGCTCCCACGCATGCTCGTCCTCGCGCGACAGTTGCACGCGCACCGGCGCGCCCGCCGCCCGCGCGAGCAACGCGGCGTCGGCGGCGACATCGTCCGCGCAATTGCGGCCGTAGCAGCCCGCCGCTTCCATCCGCACGATCTCGATGTGCGCTTCGTCCATCGACATCAGCAACGCGAGGTCCGCGCGCAGCGAATGCGGATTCTGCGTGCCGGACCACACTTTCAGCGCGCCCTCGCGATAATCGGCGACCGCGCACGAAGGCCCGATCGACGCATGCATCTGAAACGGCCATACGTAGGTGCGATTCAGCGCGCGCGCCGACTCCTGAGCGAGTGCCGCATCGACGTCGCCTTCGATCACGAGGTCGCGCCGCTTTGCCGGATTCGCGCGCAACGCCGCTTCCACTTCCTCGCTCGTTTCGAGCGGCGGCAAAGGCTCCGACGTTTTCCATCGCACGTCGAGACGCTTCGCGGCCTGCTGCGCGATTTCCTCGCGCTCCGCCACGATGCCGACGAAGTCGCGTATCGCCACCACTTTGACGATGCCCGGCAAATCGCGAATCGAAGCTTCGTCGATATGCAGCAGACTGTTGCCGACAAAATCGCCTTGCGCGAGCCCCGCATGAGGCGGACGCACGACGCGGCCGTGCAGCATGCCAGGCACGCGCACATCGTGCACGAAGCTCAATTCGCCCGTTGCCTTCGCGGGAATATCGACGCGCGGCGCGCTCTTGCCGACCACCTTGTACGCGTCCGGCGACTTCAACGGCGCGCTGGTCGCGAGTTGCAATTCGATGCGCTGTCCCGCGATCAAATCGCCATACGCGACGCGCTTCGCCGCTTCAGCGCCGGCGCCGGCGCCGTCGCCGTCGCCGTCGCGTTGGAACACGATGCCGTCGCGCACGTCGAGCGTGTCCGCGCCGAGGTTGAGCCGCAACGCCGCTTGCGCGACGAGCCACTGACGCGCCTGCGCCGCTGCATGCCGCAACGGCACGGCCGTGATCTGCATCGTGGCGCTGGCGATCGTCGGACCCTGGTTCGGCGTGTCGCTGGTGTGGCCCAGCACGACCGACACGCGCGTCAGCGGCACGTCGAGTTCTTCCGCGACAATCTGCGCCAGCGCCGTGCCGATGCCCGTGCCGAGATCGACATGTCCGTTGAACGCGATCACGCTGCCGTCGTCGCGCACCGCGAGGAACATGTCGGCCTCGCCCGGCACGAACGACGACCGCGAGCCGGGCTGGCCCGCCGACGGCTTAACCGGCGCTTGCGGCGCGCGCGTGACGAGCAGCACGCTTTGCGCGTCATACAGTTGCCTGCGCGACGGCGGCGCGGCGCGTCGGTCGACGCTGAAGTCCGGTCCTGTCATGCGCGCGCCCCTTCGTGACCTGTGTCGCGGTTGCACTCATCGGCGCCCTTGTGGAGGGCGAGCAGTTCGGCGGCGCGCTGCACCGCGCGCAGAATCTCCACATGCGTGCCGCAACGGCACAGGTTGCGCGACAACTCGCGCCGGATCGTCTCCACGTTCGGATGCGGATCGCGGTCGAGCAAGGCCTTCGTCGTCATGATCATGCCGCTCAGGCAATAGCCGCATTGCGCGGCCTGTTCCTCGATAAACGCCTGCTGCACCGGATGCAGCGCCGCGCGCGTGCCGAGCCCTTCGAGCGTGGTGATCTCGCGGCCCAACGCCACTTTCGCGGTCGTCACGCAGGCGCGCGTCGGCATGCCGTCGAGCAACACCGTGCATGCGCCGCACTCGCCGAGACCGCAGCCGAACTTCGGTCCGTTCAGCGCGAGGTCGTTGCGCAGCAGATAAAGCAAGGGCGTGTCCGCGGCGGCATCGACGACATGCGTCGCGCCGTTGACTTTGAGCGCGAGCGGCGCCGGCCCGTTCATGCGCGCACCGGCCACGCTGACTGGCGCGTGCTCACAGCACGACCGGCACTTCGGTGGCGGGCGGCGTATTGCGGCTGCGCCGGCAACGGATCAAGCCGTCGATCATCACCATGCCCACGCCCGGAATATCGCCGAGCTGCACGCTTTCGAGCAGCGTATCGGCTGCCGTGTGCTGAGCGCGGTCCATGAACACGAGATCGGCGGGACGGCCCACTTCGATCAGCCCTTGCCGCAAGTTGCGTTGCCGCGCGGTATTGCCGGTCGCGAAGCAGAACGCGATTTCGGCGGGCACGTCGGCGAGACTGGAAATGAGCGCGATCATGCGCAAGATGCCGAGCGGCTGCACGCCGGAGCCGGCGGGACTGTCGGTGCCGAGAATGATGCGGTGCGGGCATTTGAGTTCGATGGCATGGCGCGCCGTCAGCAATGCGATGCGTTCGTTGCCGTTATGCACGATTTCCAGCGCGCGGCTCGACTGCTCACACAAGTCGCAAACATGCCGGTAAGACAGCGATGTATGGCCGCCGTTGATGTGCCCGATCACGTCGGCGTCGGCGGCGAGCACCACGTCGCGATCGATCAGCCCGGAGCCTGGAATCGACGGACCGCCTGTATGAATCGTGCTCTGAATGCCGTATTTGCGCGCCCACGCGACCATTTGCGCGGCTTCCTCGCCGGCCTTCACGCTGCCGAGGCCGACTTCGCCAAGCAGCTTCACGCCCGCTTCGGATAGCTCCTTGAAGTCTTCTTCGACCATGCCTTTTTCGATCACCGGCGCGCCCGCCAGCACTTTCACGCCGCCGCCGACGCCCGCGCCGCGCATCCCTTCGAACGAACGCTGCGCGGTAATGGCAAGCGCCTTCACGCCGATCACATCTTTCGGACGCCCAGGTAAATGCACTTCACCGGCGGAGATCATCGTGGTCACGCCGCCGTTCAGATTCGATTCGATCCAGCCGAGCTGATTCTGACGCGGCGTCCAGTCGCCGAACACGGGATGCACATGCGAGTCGATGAGGCCGGGCGCGACCGTCGTGCCTTTGCAATCGACCGTGGTCCGCGCGCCTTCCAGATTGCAATCTTTCTCCTTGCCGACGGCGACGATCACGCCGTCGTCGATCACGAGCGTGTCCGCGTCGAGAATCGGCTGATCGATGTCGCCGGATAACAGCAGCCCGATGTTCGTTACCGCGACCTTGCCCGACAAGCCTGTCAACGTCTCTGCTGCCATCTGCTTCTCCTTTCGGTTCGAATCACACGCTCAGATAAGCGCGCCTCACGGTTTCATTGCTGGCGAGTTCGCCGATCGTGCCGCTAAAGCGGATCTGCCCTTTTTCGAGCACATAGGCACGGTCGCTGACCAGTTCGGCGAAGTGCAGATTCTGTTCGGACAACAGAATGGAGAGCCCTTCGCGCTTCAGTTCGAGAATCATGTTCGCCATCTGCTCGACGATCACGGGCGCCACGCCTTCCGACGGTTCGTCGAGCAGAACGAGATACGGATTGCCCATCAAGGTGCGCGAGACCGTGAGCATCTGTTGCTCGCCGCCGCTCATCTGTCCACCGGGCCGCTTCGGCATTTCGCCGAGATTTGGAAAAAGGCGAAAGAGCTTCTCCGGCGTCCATTGCGGCGCGCCATCGCGCGGCGGCTGACGGCCCGTGTCGAGGTTCTCCATCACCGTGAGATCGGCAAACACGCGCCGGTCTTCGGGAACGAAACCCATGCCCATGCGCGCGATCTTGTAGGGCGCCAGCGCGGTGATGTTCTGTCCGCGAAACGACACTTCGCCACGACGGCGCGGCAACAGACCCATCACGGCTTTCATCGTGGTCGATTTGCCCGCGCCGTTGCGCCCCATCAACGCGACGACTTCACCGCGTCCGACTTCGAGGCCGACGTCGAAGAGAATATGCGCGCGGCCATAAAACGCGTTGAGGCCCGCCACTTTCAGCATCGGCTCGCTCATTGCAATGCTCCCTGGCCCGCGTGTCCGCCCGCCGTGTCGTGCAGTGCCGCGTGCGGCTGAAAAGTCTTGCCGGTGCCGAAATACACTTCCTGCACGCGCGGATCGTTGCGGATCGCGTCGCCGTCGCCCTCGGCGATCAGCTTGCCGCGCGCGAGCACGATCATGCGGTCGGCGTACGCGAACACCACGTCCATGCTGTGCTCGGTGAACAGCACGCCGATCTTCTGCTCCGTGACGAGGCGCTTGGTCAGCGCCATCAATTCGTTGCGCTCCTTCGGCGCCATGCCGGCCGTGGGTTCGTCCATCAGCAGCAGCTTCGGCCGGTTGGCAAGCGCGATGGCGAGTTCGACGCGCTTCACGTCGCCATACGCGAGCACGCCGCACGCGCGCTTCGCGTCCGCCGCCATGCCGACCTGTTCGAGCAAGGCGAAGGCTTCGTCGGCGTAGCGCGAGCCCGCGGGCTTCCACAGGCCGAAGGTCTTGCGTTCGCGCGAAACGAGCGCCATCTGGACGTTTTCGAGCACCGTCATCGAATTGAAGGTCGCGGCGATCTGGAAGGTACGGCCCACGCCCAGCCGCCAGATGTCGCGCGGACGCCTGCCGACGAGTTCGTGTCCGTCGAAGCGGATCGAGCCCGACGAGGGCGCCAACTGCCCGTTGACCATGTTGAAACACGTAGACTTGCCCGCGCCGTTCGGGCCGAGCAGCGCGAGAAGCTGGCCGGCTTCGAGCGTGAAGGAAACGTCGTCGACAGCCTTCAGGCCTCCGAACGATCTTGAGAGACCGGATACGTGCAGCAAGCTCATAGCCCCTCCTTGATCACGGTGCGTTGCGCAGCCGGCGGGTTGCTTTTCTCCGCGTTGTCGGCGGTGTCGTCGCCGAAACGATCGCGGATAAAGCCCACGATGCCCTGCGGAAACGCGATCACCAGCAACAGGATCGCCAGGCCGAGAAGCGCCTGCCAGTAATCGGTCTGCCGCGCGACGGTGTCCTGCAGCCACGTGAACACGGCCGCGCCGACGATCGGGCCGGTCAGCGTTTGCAAGCCGCCGAGCAGCACCATCACGAGGCCGTCGACGGAACGGCTCACGCTGATCACTTCCGGCGAGATCGTGCCCTTGGAGAACGCATACAACGATCCCGCAAGACCGCAAAACAGCGACGCGATCACGAACGCCGCCCACTGCACGCGCTTCACGTCGATGCCGATGGCCTCGGCACGCAACACCGAATCGCGCGACGCGCGCATGGCATAACCGAGCGGCGAGAACAGCATGCGGCGCAACAGCCACACACCGATCACCGCGCACGCGAGCGTGAGGTAATAGAACGCCACCGGCGACGACAACCAGTTGGACGGCCATAAGCCGAGAATGCCGTTGCTCCCGCCCGTCACGTCGTCCCATTGAAACACCACCGACCACACGATCTGCGCGAACGCGAGCGTCAGCATCGCGAGATACACGCCCGACAGACGCACGCAGAACCAGCCGAACACGAGCGCGCCGCCCACGGCGAGCAGCGGCCCGAGCAGCAACGCGGCTTCCATCGGCAATTCCAGCACTTTAAGGAAGAGCGCCGCGCCATACGCGCCGAGCCCGAAATAGGCGGCGTGCCCGAACGAATGCATGCCGCCCGGTCCCATGATGAAATGCAGGCTCGTCGCGAACAGCACGGCGATCAGAATTTCCACCAGCAGCACCGGCATATACGGGAATGCATTGGCCGTGAGCGGCGCCAGCAGCAGAACCAGCAGCGCAATGGCGGCGAGCCACTTCAGCCGTTTGCCCGCCTGGCGCAACGGCGTTTCCGGCGCGGCCATGCCGCGCACCGCGGCGCTCGCGCGTCCGAGCAGACCCCACGGCCGCACCACGAGGACGACCGCCATCACGACGAATTCCGCGACCAGCGTGAAGCGGCTCAGCGAGAGGCCGACGCCGAAGATCGTCACGTGTCCGATGCCGATGCACAGCGCCTTGATCTCCGCGATGATCAGGGCGGCGACGAACGCGCCCGGAATCGAGCCCATGCCGCCGACCACGACGACCACGAACGCGTTGCCTATCGTCTCCAGATCGAGAGAGAGATTCGCCGACATGCGCGGCCCTTGCAGCGCGCCGCCGAGACCGGCGAGAAACGCGCCGACGAAAAACACGCCGGTAAAAAGCCACGCCTGATTGATGCCGAGCGCGCCGAGCATCTCGCGGTCCTGCGTCGCGGCGCGCACGAGCGTGCCCCAGCGCGTGCGCGTCAGTGCATACCAGAGCAGCAGCAAGACCACGGGGCCGATCACGATCAACGCGATGTCATAGGTAGGCAGTGGATGGCCGAGGACATTCACCGCGCCCGCGAGATGCGGCGCGCGCGGTCCGAACAGATCTTCCGGTCCCCACAGCCACAACGCGGCGTCGCGAAAGATCAGCACGAGCGCGAACGTGGCGAGCAGGTGGAACAGCTCGGGCGCCTGATAAATGCGCCGCAGCACGACGACCTCGACCAGCGCGCCGAGCACCGCGACCACCAGCGCGGCAGCCAGCACCGAGAGCCAGAAGCCGCCCGCCGTGTGCCCGAAGCGGCTAGCGATGCTGTACGCGATGTAGATCCCGAACATATAGAACGAGCCGTGCGCGAAATTGACGATGCGCGTCACGCCAAAGATCAACGACAGGCCGGCGGCGACGAGAAAGAGCGTCGACGCATCGGCGAGTCCGTTGACCAGTTGTACCAGCAAATTCGAAAGCATCGAGACCCTCGGCAGCTTGCCGGCGAGCCGCGCCCGATACGTGCGCGAGGCTCGAACAGCAGACGTTGCAGCGCGTGCGGCACCGTGCGCGCACGCATCAACGGCAGGACACTACCTCAAAGAAAGTCCTTTGGGGGACCGGCAAAATAAAGCGCGCGCGGTTCAGCGCAAGCCGTCTTCGCCTTTGATCTCACTCACCTGCAATCCGCCGATGCGCGGCAACGGACGCCCCGACGCCGTCACCGCCACCGCGACGACGATTTCATTTGCGCGCGGCGCGTCCGACACGCGCGCCTCGATCGCGTCGAAATGACTGCGCACGAAGGCGGCGTCCTTGTGGCCGAGCGGCACGTCGATCGCAGTGCCGAGCGTGCCCATTTTTTTCGCCGACGGCACGAGCGCCGCGCCCTTTTCCACCGCCACGCGCAACGGCGCGCCGAGCTTCGGGTGCAGAATCGCCGCGGCGTGTTCGAGTTCGCCCGCCTCGCCGACAATCGCCGCTTTGCCGTAGCTTTGCGCGTCGTGCGGGTCGATGCCGAGCGCTTCGACGCACTTGTTGCCGAGCAGCGCGCCCAGTTCCTCGCCGGCTTCGATGAGCGCATCGAGCTTGGCCTCATAGCGGCCCGCATACGGATTGTCGATCACCGCGATCGCGACCGCGCGACGTGCTGGCGGCGTGACGTCCTGCCCCATTTCAATGCGTGTTTCATCCACTTGCACGACCAGCTTGCGAAGCTTGATTGCCATTTCGCTCTCCGAGTTTCGATGATTTTGTCGCGCGATCCAGCGCCATTCAGCGCAAGCCGTCCTTGCCTACGATCGCTTCTTTCGCGAGTCCGCCCACGCGCGCGTGCACGCGCTGCCCCGTGCTCATCACGAGGATGAATACCACTTCGTCGGCGGCGGGCGCGCCGGGCACGCGCACTTCGATGGCGTCGAAATGACTGCGCACGTAGCTTGCGTTGACATGCGTGAGCGGCACGTCGAGCGCGGCGGAAGGGGCACCCACTTTTTTCGTCGACGGCACGATCGCGTTGGTCGGCACGCCGTTTTTCTCCAGCAGCTCGCGCATCGCATAGCCGCCCGGCACATGCCACAGCGCGCCGTGTTCGAGTTCGCCGCGCGAGCCGACAATCGCGCCCTTGCCGTAGCTTTCTATCGAAGCGTGCGGAACCGCCATCGCCGCGA
This sequence comes from Paraburkholderia sp. MPAMCS5, assembly GCF_036016995.1. Classification (NCBI taxonomy): domain Bacteria; kingdom Pseudomonadati; phylum Pseudomonadota; class Betaproteobacteria; order Burkholderiales; family Burkholderiaceae; genus Paraburkholderia; species Paraburkholderia sp. MPAMCS5. The sequence goes on along the minus strand of NZ_JAYXBK010000001.1, from coordinate 380,786 downwards.
GCAGACGTTGCGCCATGTCGAAGCCGATTGGCTTGAGCGCTTCCATCGCGTGCTGGATGTTCGCTTCATAGCGGCCGGCAAACGGATTGTTCATCACGGCGGCAATCGCGCCGCGTCGTAACGGCTTGTCGGGCGTGGGACCGAATTCGTGAAAGATGTCTTCGACGTGCGTCAGCACGCGGCGTATTTCGAACACGGAGCCTCCGTTGTTGTGTGAGCGCGGTGCGTGAGCAATGCGCCAGTGTCGTGCAGTCCCGCTGTGCGCACGCGTCCTTGCAAAAATAATGCGGCGCTTTCAATCAGGCCTCTTTCGAGCAAAGGCCGCGCGGCTTCTACGCCGCGTGCAAGCGCGAAATCGATCAGCGGCGCCGGCAGCGAAGGGACATCGACGGTCACGAGCCGGTCGCCCAGATCCGTATCGTCCTTCAACGACGAAGCCGGACAACGCGCGATGCCCGCATGATCGAGATTCACGGCATTGGCGATCATGGTCGCGGCGGCATCCGCGCTGGCTGCGTTGCGCGCGAGCACGGTCACGCTGTCGGCAATGCCGAGACTGAAACTGCGGCCGCGCCAGCCGCTCGTCGCGATGCCGCGAACGGGCAGGCTCGCGTCGAGCGTGAGATTGGCGTCGAGCGCGAGTCCGGGCGTTGGGTCGCCTGAAGCAGGCACTGGCCGATAGTGCGCGAGATCGGCCAGCACGCCGATGCGATATCGGCAGCCTTCGGTCAGATGCAGCGCAATGTCGCCGCCATTGTTGATATATGCGCGCGCGATGCCTTCGCGTGCGAACGCACCGATGAGTTCGTCGGCGACGCTGCCCGCCACCGCTGCCATCGGCGTGATGAAGCACGCGGAATGGGGTTGGCACGCGGTCCACATGCGGCGCGCGATCCGGCCTTGCAGCGGACATTCGTCGAGCGTGGCTTCGGCGCGAACGGCTTGTCGAAGCTGCTTCAATTCGCCGACCAGTTCGGGCAGGACATCGACGAAACGCGACCAGCACGCTTCATAGGCCGCGTGCAGCGCGTGAGGCTCGCCGTCGGCGCTGAGGATCAGATCGATCGGCCCATGTTGCCAATGCTGGCGGGTCGCGTCGAGGCGGATGCGGCTCGGATTCATCGCGGTGCTTCGTGCATGAGTGGCGCGCTCAGCCGAGCATCGGCGGCACGGCGGGCGGCCACGGATTGTCCGGATTGCGGGCCACCGTGCGACGCGCGAGCGGCGCGCCCTCGGTGTGCTCGGGACCGTTCGCCAACACGCTCTCCAATGAACGCACCGCATCGAGATGGCCGCCGAGATCGCGATATGCGTCATACGTCATGGTGAATTCGATCGGCGCGACAATCGCGGGCGTCGGCACGGTGCCGAACGAGCGATCCGGCATGCGCGTGACATCCACCATCACCGTAATGCCGCCGCCTGGCCATACATATGCCGGCGCGCCACCGCATGTCACATTGACGAGCTTCTGCTTGATCGCTCGCGTGAGCAGCACGGGGTTTTCCGTCGCGCCCGCGCGCAGGCTGCCGCCCGCGCCGCCGAGAAACAGCACGGTGGCCAGCGACGGCTCGCAGTTTTCGCCGATGCGCTCCACGGTTGCGCGCACGGCGTCGGGCATGGCCGCGATGCGCGGCACGAGATCATGATCGAGTTCGTACCATTGCGCATGTTCGCCGGTGGTCGAGACCATCAGAAGACGCATGCCGGGTTTCGCGACCGCGGCATCGAAGCCCTCGATAATCGCGAGCGGGTCCTGAATGTCCGTGCCGCCCCAGCCGATGCCCGGATTCGCCACCTGAAAATAGCGGCCGGGCGTGGACTTGCGTCCGCGAATCCTGATGCCCGAGCGCGTCATGCCGAGGCAGCGCCCCGCCTGATGTTCGGTGAGCACGCCGGTGATGTGATCGTCGACCACCACGACTTCGTCGGCATGACCGAACCATTGTTTGGCGAAGATGCCGATGGTCGCCGAGCCGCAGCCCACACGCATGCGCTGCTCTTGCACTCCGTCGACAACTGGCGCCGCGCCCGCGCGAATCACGAGACTCGCGCCGCCGTCGATGGTCAACTCCACGGCTTGCTTGTTGCCCAGCGCGAGCATCATGTCGCACGTCACGCGGCCTTCTTTCTTGCTGCCGCCGGTGAGATGATGCACGCCGCCGAGGCTCAACATCTGCGAGCCGTATTCCGCCGTGGTGACGTGGCCGACAATTTCGCCATGGCAACGCACGTTGGATTGCTCGGGCCCGAGAAAACGGTCGGTGTCGATTTTTACCTTGAAGCTGCAATAGCTGAAGATGCCTTCGGTGACGACCGTGATCATGTCGACGTCGTCGAGCTTCGAGGCAACGATAAAAGGCGCGGGCTTGTAGTCGGGATAAGTGGACGACGCGCCCACGCCGGTCACGAAAAGCGCCTGTTCGGCGGCATGATCCTGAGCTTCCGACGACGCGCCGAATTCCACCGTGGCCTCCGCGCTGTTCGAGCGCGACAGCAACACCACGGGGTCCACGCGAATCAGACGTCCGTCCGCATTCGCGTACCGGTCGCACGCGCCGGTGCGCCCTTCCGATATCTGGCACAACACCGGACAGGCATTGCATTCGATCTTGTTCGACGCCATGCGCTCGCTGCGCGGCGTGGATTTTTCGAGCACGGTCGGACCCGGCGTCGAGGCGGTGTCACCGTCGACGCGTTCCGCACCGAAATCGACCTTCGTATGTTCTGTCATGGTGGGGTTCCCATGCGACGACATTACAATCGGTCCTGCCCGGCTAACGAATAGCCCCTGTTTCAAGGGACTTTCGTGTGACCAGCACATTTTCATGTTGCGGTCACTCACCGTTCGTGTAGCATTTGCTACACCAAACTTGTTGGCAATCTACTCGATCAAAATAGACTGCGCAATGTGTTTCCCGTCCGCTCGCGCATGGTGCAGCGCCGCATTCTTGCACTGATCCAGGTTCGCGCCGCGCTTCAATGTACGCCGAAGCCGGTGAAGGCGCAGCGCGTTTCGCAACACACCAGGCGCGCTGTATGATGAGGTCGCGGCGCAAGCCGCCTGACGACTCCAACAAAGGTATCCAAGACCGCCATGAGTCCCACTGCCGCTCGCAAACCGGGCGCCACCGGCATCCGTGCGAAACAGGCGCAAGACACGCGCGCCAAGATTCTGAAGGCGGCAATCAAGGTCTTCGCGAAGCAGGGTTATGCAAGCGGGCGCGTGGAAAGCATCTCGAAGGCCGCGCGCTCGCACGACCGCATGATCTACTACTACTTCGGCAGCAAGGAGCAGTTGTTCGTCGAAGTGCTGGAAACCATCTACATCCAGTTCAACGAAGCAGAAAGCAGACTCGATCTCGATCTGGACGATCCCGTGCACGGTCTGGAACAGATGGTCGAATTCGTCTGGCAGTATTACCTCGATCATCCCGAGTTCGTCACGCTGCTGTCGAGCGAGAATCTGCATCAAGGCAAGCATGCGAAGAAATCGTCGAAGCTGAAGGAGATTTCCGGCTATGCGATTTCAGTCGTGCAGAAACTGCTGGATGCAGGCAAGGCGCAAAACGTCTTTCGCGCCGACGTCAAAGCCCGCGATGTGTATCTGATGATCGCGTCACTCGGCTATTTCTATAACGCGAACCAGTACACACTCGGCGCGTTTCTCGGCGAGCCGCTCATGGACAAGGCGGCGCTCGCGCATTGGCGCGAGGTGATCAAGGACACCGTGTTGCGGGCGGTGCGGCTGCATTTGCCGGCCGGCGCGAATGCTCATGCCGACATTCATTCCGAAGCACATGTTCAGGCAAACGCATTGAGCACCAGCGCGCCCCGCCGCCGCGCAATATAAAAAAACGCGCGCCTTTTCAGGCGCGCGTTCTATCGTCAAGCCACATCGAAACACACCGAACCATATCGAAACGCGGGACCAATGCGGCAAAAAAGTTAAGGCTTGGCCGCCGCGTCTTCTTCGCGGAACAGTTTGTCGGCGAGGTGAAACGCCGAGTTCGCCGCCGGCACGCCGCAATAAATAGCGGTTTGCATCAGCACTTCCTTGATCTCGTCGCGCGTCACGCCGTTGTTCTTCGCGGCGCGCAAATGCAGCGCAAGCTCTTCGCTGCGATTGAGCGCGACCATCATCGCGATGGTCAACAGGCTGCGCGTGTGTCGCGGCAAGCCATCGCGCGTCCAGATTTCGCCCCATGCATAACGCGAGATGAAATTCTGGAACTCCTCGGTCAGCTCCGTGCGATTCGCGAGCGAGCGGTCCACGTGCGCATTGCCGAGCACGGCGCGGCGCACGCCGAGTCCGGCTTCGTAGCGGTCTTCGTCGTTCATTTGGACTCCGTCATAAAGTCGATGACCGCCTTCGTGAAAGCATCGGCCTTTTCGATGTTGGAAATATGCGAGGCGTCCAGCTCGACATAGCGTGCGCCGGGAATGGCCTGCGCCAGCTCGCGGCCTTGCGCGGGCGTCGCGGCGACGTCGTGCGTGCCGCTGATCACCAGCGCCGGCAGCTTGATGCCCGGCGCTTCGGGGCGCAGATCGGTCGCGTCGATGGCGTCGCAATTCGACGCGTAGCCTTCCTTGTCGGTATGCACGAACACGTCGCGGATCATGGCCAGCACAACTGGCTCGCGCTCGAAGTAATCGGCTGTGAACCAGCGCGGCAACACCGCGTCGGCGAGTGCCAGCATGCCTTCAGTGCGGGCTCGCGCGGCGCGCGGCACCCACACTTCCGGCGAACCGATCCGCGCCGCCGTATTCGCGAGCACGACGCGCTCGAAGCGGTTTCCGTGACGCGCGGCCAGCGCGACGCCGGTGAGTCCGCCCATCGACACGCCGCAAAAATTCGCGCGCGCGATCTTCAGGGTGTCCATGAGACCGAGCACGTCGCCGGTCAGTTGCTCGATCGTGTACGGTCCTTTCGGCGCTTCCGAATGGCCGTGACCGCGCGTGTCGTAGCGCAGCACGCGAAACTGTTTCGACAGCGCGGCGACTTGCGGCGTCCACATGGACAGATCGCTGCCGAGCGAATTCGACAGGATGATCCACGGCGCGTGGCCGTGACGGTCGCCGTCGATCCGATAATGAAGCTCCGTGCCGTTGACTGCGGCGTAAGGCATGCCGGTTACTCCTTCGAAAGGGCGCGCTGCGAACGCGCGGAATGAAGCGCCAGCGCGGCGTCCACATAAGCGTGCGCCTCGCCGACGTATTGAGCGGGATCGAGCAGTTGCTTCAGACGCTCGATCGAAAGATGGTCGGTCACGGCGGAGTCCGCGGACAGCACGTCGAAAAGCGTCTGGCCCTCGCGAATGGCGGTTTTCGACGCGCGCTCCACGAGATGATGCGCATCGAGCCGGCCAATGCGGTCGCCAAGCGCGAGCATCACCGCTTCGCCGAGAATCAGACCGCGCGTGATCTCGAGATTCGCGGCGAGACGGGGCACGTTGACGTTGAGTCCGCTTGCGATCTGTTCGATGTTCGCGAGCGCGCCGCCCGCGAGCCGCGCGAGGTCGGGCAGCGCGTCCCACTCGGCTTGCCAGCCGCCGAGCGCGCGCTCGTGCTCCTGCACCATGCCCGCGAAAACGGTGGCGACCAGTCCCGGCGCGCGCGTCGCGGCCGTCAGCACGGCGGCGCAGCCGACTGGATTGCGCTTGTGCGGCATCGTCGACGATCCGCCTTTGCCCGCCGCCGCCGGCTCGGCGAGTTCGTCGATTTCGGTTTGCATCTGCAGCGAGATGTCGCGCGCGATCTTGCCGAGCGTGCCGATCAGCATGCCCAACAGCGACGCCGTTTCGGCGATCCGGTCGCGCTGCGTGTGCCACGGCAGCGTCGGCACCGCGAGCCCGAGTTCCTGCGCGAGCGCCTGCGTCACCTCGGGCGCGGCATCGCGCAGACTCGCGAGCGTGCCGGTCGCGCCGCCGAATTGCAGCACGAGCACGCGCGCCCGCAGTTGATCGAGCCGCTCGCGATGACGCAGCAACGCGTCGAGCCATTGCGCGAATTTGAGGCCGAGCGTGATGGGCAGCGCCTGCTGCAACCACGTCCGGCCGATCATCGGCGTGGCGCGATGCGTGGCCGCGAGTTTCGCGATTGCATCGCAGGTGGATTGCAACGCGCCGTCGAGCCACTCGAACGTGTCGCGCAGTTGCAGCACCGTTGCCGTGTCGATGATGTCCTGGCTCGTCGCGCCCCAATGCACGTATTTCGACGCTTCGGCGTCGGCGGCCTTGACACGCGCGGTAAGTTGCTTGACGAGAGGAATCGCGAGATTGCCGCCGAGCGCGGCGTCGCGCGCGAGCGCGTCGGCGTCGAGTTGATCGGCGTGACAGGCTGCTTCGATCGCCGCCACGGCCGTTTGAGGAATCACGTCATGCGCCGCCGAAGCGCGCGCGAGCGCCGCTTCTACGTCGAGCATCCGTTGCAGCGTGGCGCGCGGCGCCCAGATGTCGTTCATCGGCTGCGTGCCGCAAAGAAGGCCGGTCAGGCGGCCGCTGGAGTCGAGCATGATGACGTCGGTGATCGAGTGAATGCAATGAATGTAGCACTGCGCGCGGCAATGCGGGTCGCGCCGCGGCATGCGGGCCGCCGCGCGGGCCACTCGACCCGCATCAGGACGCAGGCGCCGCGATCACGCCGCGCGCGCCGCCTGCGTGCCGTCGATCAGCGGCACGCCGGTGAGCTTGAGCAGCGCGTCGAAATCGATATCCGAGAAAATTTCGCGCACCACGAGGCCCTGATCAGTCACATCGATCATGGCGAGATCCGTGTAGATGCGGTCGACGCAAGCCACGCCCGTCACCGGGTACGAGCATTCGGCGGCGATCTTGCTCTCGCCCTGCTTGGTCAGATGCTCCATCATCACGTAGACCTGCTTCGCGCCGATGGCGAGATCCATCGCACCGCCCACGGCCGGAATCGCATCCGGCGCGCCGGTGTGCCAGTTCGCGAGGTCGCCCTTCGCGGACACCTGGAACGCGCCTAGCACGCAGAAGTCGAGATGGCCGCCGCGCATCATCGCAAACGAATCGGCGTGATGGAAAAACGCGCCGCCGGTCAGCAGCGTGACGTGCTGCTTGCCGGCATTGATCAGCTCGTCGTCTTCCTCGCCTTTGGCGGGCGCCGGGCCCATGCCGAGCAGGCCGTTTTCGCTGTGCAGAAAGATTTCCTTGTCGGCGGCGAGGTGGTTCGCCACCAGCGTCGGCACGCCGATGCCCAGGTTCACATACGCGCCTTCGGGAATATCGAGCGCAACGCGCTTCGCCATTTCATCGCGGGTCAGTTTCTTCATGTCGGGTCTCCGGTTCAGGCGGCAGCGTCGTGGGGATTGGGCAGCGGCGCATGGGCCGCTTGCGGCACTTCGATCACGCGCTGCACGAAAATGCCCGGCGTCACGATGTGTTCCGGGTCGAGCGCGCCGAGCGGCACCACTTGCGTCACCTGAACGATCGCGGTTTTGGCCGCGCTTGCCATGATCGGCCCGAAATTGCGCGCCGTCTTGCGATAGACGAGATTGCCCCAGCGGTCGCCCTTATACGCCTTGATCAGCGCGAAATCCGCATGCAGCGGCGATTCGAGCACGTAATGACGGCCGTCGATCAAGCGCGTTTCCTTGCCCTCGGCGAGCTTCGTGCCGTAGGCGGTCGGCGTGAAAAATCCGCCGATGCCCGCGCCCGCCGCGCGAATGCGCTCCGCGAGATTGCCTTGCGGCACGAGTTCGAGTTCGATCTCGCCCGAGCGGTACAGCGCGTCGAACACGTACGAATCCGTTTGGCGCGGGAACGAGCAGATGATCTTGCGCACGCGCTTCGCGTTGAGCAGCGCGGCGAGGCCGATGTCGCCGTTACCGGCATTGTTGTTGACGATGGTCAGCTCGCGCGCGCCCTGGTCGATCAGCGCGTCGATCAGCTCGGACGGCATGCCCGCCGTGCCGAAGCCGCCGATCATGACGGTCGCGCCGTCGTGGACATCGGCCACAGCCGATTGAAGTGACTCGAAAATCTTGTTGATCATGTCGAATTTCCTTGTGAGGCGCTACGCGCGCCGGGCCTCGCCGCGCGGGCGGTCTCCGGGCCGATGCGGGCGACGGTTGAGTCGGCTGCGCCGCCGGTTTGCCTGCTGCTCTGGCTGCCGGTTTTGCCCGCTGATCTTGTCCGCCGGTTTGCTCGCTGATGGCTCACGATTTGTTCGCACCGTGAACACTGATTCGATTAGCGAACGATCCGGCGATTATGGTTGCGCTTCGGCTGCATTGTCAAGGCACGGACTTTCCCTTAATCATAGGTTCCGGCTGGTGGCGTTGCGCGCCTGTTAGCCGTCCGCAAGCGCCTTGAGTGGCGCGGGCAAGAAAACCCCACTATCCCGCGTGACGATTCTTCGGCTACCCTTTATCCACATATCGAATAGCTCCGCAACGCGCCGCCGCTCAACTCAAACATGTCGGACACCAACCTGGACCTGAACCTGATCCCCTATCTCGTCGCGATGGAGGACACCCGCAACGTGAGCCGCGCGGCCGAGCAGCTCGGCGTGAGCCAGCCGCGCGTGAGCACCGCGCTTGGCAAGCTGCGCGAATATTTCGACGATCCGCTTTTCGTGCGCACATCCAAAGGCATGGAGCCCACGCCGCGCGCGCTCGCCATCCTGCCCGCCGCGCGCGACGCCCTTCTGCGCATAGAAAAAGGCATGCTCGACGTGCAGGAGTTCGACCCGGACACGAGCACGCATACCTTCTCGATCGCGCTGTCCGATGTCGGCGAAATCGTCTTTCTGCCGCGTCTGCTGCAACTCTTCGCCGAACGCGCGCCGCATGCGAATCTGCGCTCCGTATCGCTGTCGCCTTCGCACGTGGAACGCGGGCTCGAATCGGGCGACGTCGATCTCGCAGTCGGCTATTTTCCCGATCTGTCAGGCAATAACTTCTTTCAGCAGCGGCTTTTCACGCACCGCTTCATCTGCCTGATGCGCGCGAGTCATCCGCTTTCGAAGACGCCGCTCACGCTCGCCCAGTACGTCGCCTCGGGCCACGCGGTGGTGCGCGCCGAAGGACGCAGCCAGGAAGTCCTCGAACAGTATCTGGAGAAGAAGCGCATCAGGCGGCGGGCGGTGCTGGAGACGCCGCACTTCATGAGCCTGCCGTTCATCCTCGCGCGCACCGATCTGATCGCCACCGTGCCGCATGCCATCGGCTTCGCGTATGTGTCCGAGCATGCGTCGATCACGCTCGTCGAGCCGCCGTTGCCCTTGCCGCGCTTCGACTTGCGCCAGCATTGGCATCGCAAGTTTCATAACGATCCGCGCGCGAGCTGGTTGCGCGGCGTGGTCGCCGAACTGTTCAACGACGCGATGGACGAATGGCCGAAATGAAGTTGTCAGCCCCGCGACGCCGGAAGGGGCATCGGCACGACCGGGCGTAAACATGGAACAATGACCGGACTCATGAACCCGCGCGCTCCATCCTGGGTCGACGCGCGATCCCGGAGGAGCAACGGATGCCGAATAGCAAAAATGAAAACACCACACCGGCGGCCACGACCGGCCGCCCGAGCCGCGAAGAAGCGGAAGCCGCCGTTCGCGTGCTGTTGCGCTGGGCCGGCGACGATCCTGCGCGCGAAGGCCTGATCGACACGCCCGCGCGCGTGGTGCGCTCCTATGAGGAGTTCTATGCGGGCTATCAGGTCGATCCGCGCGAAATCCTCGCGCGCACGTTCTCGGAAGTGGACGGCTACGACGAGATGATCGTCCTGAAGGACATCCGCTTCGAAAGCTATTGCGAACATCACATGGTGCCGATCATCGGGCGCGCGCACGTGGCGTATCTGCCGGAGCATCGCGTGGTCGGCATCTCGAAGCTCGCGCGTCTCGTCGACGCCTTCGCGAAGCGTCTTCAGATCCAGGAAAAGATGACCGTGCAGATCGCCGACACATTGAACGACGTGCTGCAACCCGCGGGCGTCGGCGTGATCCTCGAAGCCGCGCATCAATGCATGTCGACGCGCGGCGTGCACAAAGCCGGCGTGACGATGGTCACGTCGCGCATGCTGGGCACCTTCCGCACGGACCCGTCCACGCGCCGCGAGTTTCTGTCGATCGTCGGCAATCCCGGCGCGGTGGCCGTGTCCAACACCTGAACCCCGGACGCGCAATCCGTCATGCACGTCATGCCGGGTTGCGCGCGCCGAGCGCCTGTCCCAACGTGGCGAGCATCACAGCCACGAGCACGCAGACGGCGCCCGCAAGTTGCGCCGCGCCGACCGGCTCGCGCAGCAGCAGCGCGGCCAACGCCAGGGCGCTGACCGGCACGAGCGCGGTCGTCAATCCCGCTTGCGCGCCGCTGATGCGCGCGGCGCCTTCGTACCACAGCACGAATCCCAGCACCGTCGGCACGAGGGCGTAATAGAGCACGCCCGCGAGCGCGCCGGGGTCGAGCGGCATCGCCCAGGGTGTTTCGAAACAGGCCGGCACGATCGACACCGCAAAGCCGATGCCGCACATTGCCGCCGACAACGGCAGCGGCGCGACCGGCGTGCGCAGCTTGCGGTTGGGCAGAATGAAAAGCGCCTCGCAGACAATCGCGGCGAACACCAGCGCGTTGCCCGCCAGCGAACCGCCGCCATGCGGCGCGGCAAGATCGCCGGGACGCACGGTGCAGGCCAACACGCCCGCCGTGGCCAGGACGATCGCGCCAATCAAGGCCGGCGACGGCCGCTCGCCCAACGCCAGCATCGCGACCAGCGCCGACACCGCGGGCAAGGTGCCGGCGATCACACCCGCCTCGGCCGCCGAAGCGAGCCTCATCCCGCTGATAAGCAATACCGTATAACCGACGCTGCCCGCCGCCGCCTGGGCGATCACGAGCGCGCAATCGCGCCGGTCGAGGCGCGGCCAGCGCACGCCGCGCCAGCGCATGACCATCACGAACGGCGGAAAAGCCACCGCGAAACGCAGCGCGGTCGCGCTGAACGGCGGCAGGCCGGCCGCAATCGACTTGCTCACTGCCACCGTGCTGCCGACGCCAACCATGGCCAGCGCGCAACACAGATATCCGACATACCGCGACTTCATCGTGCGTCTCCGTTGGAATTGAACCGACACTCAGATTAGGCATGCGGCGCGCGGCGGTCTTGAACGAAATTGCAGCGCGTGGCGCGGCGGCGCTCTCCACGCGAACCATCGAGTATGCTGGTTGAAAAGGGCATGGCGGACAGAACTGAAGGCAGAACGCCCGGGCGGGACTGGAACGCGCTTTGCGTCAGCGGACGCGCGGAGCAACGCCGTATGCGCCGCCACCCTCGCAACAAACAGGAGCCGCTCAATTGGTAGAGTTTCCGTCGTCGGCGATTTCGGTCTGGGGCGGCGCGGTGGTCTTCGTCAACGTGCTGTTGACGCGCCTCGGCGTGCCGATTCCCGCCGTGCCCGTGCTGTTGTTCGCGGGCTCGGCGATCGCGGCCGGCACCTTGTCGTTCTGGCCGGTGCTGTGCGCGGCGGTGCTCGGCGCGTTGATCGGCGACGGCGTCTGGTTCGGCGCGGGCCGCCTTTACGGCCGCAAGCTGCTCGGCGTGCTGGGCCAGATTCTGCCCGCCGTCGATGCAAGGCTCGAACAGGCGCGCTTGATGTTCGAACGCTTCGGCGTGGCGCTCGTGTCGATCTCGAAGTTCGTCCCTGGCCTCGGGCTGATCACGCCGCCGCTGATGGGCACCACCGCCGTCGACGCCCGCATCTATGCGATCTGGGATCTCACGGGCGCCATGGCATGGGCCACTTTCTGGCTGCTCGGCGGCGCGGCCGCGCAACGGCAGTTGCATATGCTGCTCGCGTTCGTCAGAGCGCGCGGTGGCACCGTGATCGACATCCTCGTGGGCGCCGCGCTGTTGTATCTCGCGTATCGGCTCGCGCAGCAGCGGCGCGCGCGCCGACGACGGGCGCGGGAAGACGATGCGGCATCGCCATCGCAAGTGTCGGGCGGCGCAATGTGGGGAAAGGCGCCGCCCCAGGTGCTCGACGCACGCCCGCGGAGCGCGGCGCCCGGCTCGGCGCCGCGCATTCCCGGCGCGCTCGCACTCGATCCGCATTCGCCGGAACAGATCGACTTCGCGCTGCGGGTCTACGACACGGTGATCTACTGCGTGTGTCCGGACAGCGCGACGGCTGTCGAGATCAGCGTGCGCATGCGCAACTATGGGTATACGCGCATTCGGGCGCTGCGCGGCGGTCTGGACGCGTGGCAGCGGCGCGGCTTTCCGGTCGACGTGCTGCTCGCGGACGAGCCGGGCGCGGGCGGGTTCGCGCCGTTATGCAGCGGCTCGACCGGCGGCCCGAACAGCGCGGTCACACTGCGTGGCTTTGCACCACGGCGCGGATCAAACGCGTGAACGCCGGCCGGTTGCACTGATTCGGCCTCGCATTGCATTGCATTTGAACCCGCCTACGAGGTCGAATTCTGCGCCATCGAACGGTCAGCGGTTTGCGCCGGGGCAACGCGATTGCGGCCCGCCGCCTTCGCCGCATAAAGCTGCCGGTCGGCGTCGGCCAGCAGATCGAGCGCGTTCGCGCCTTGCGCGGGAACGCAAGTCGCGCAACCCACGCTGACGGTCACGGCGACACCGCCGTCGCCGCCATGCAGGATGTCCTGTACCTGCACCGCCCGGCGGATTTTTTCGGCGACCGCGAACGCGCCTTCGGCGTTCGTTTCCGGCAGAAGCACCGCGAACTCCTCGCCGCCGTAGCGCGCGACCACATCGACCGCGCGGCGCACCATCGTCGAAATGCATTCGGCCACCGCGCTCAGCGCTTCGTCGCCGCTCGCGTGGCCGTAGGTGTCGTTAAAGTGCTTGAAATGATCGATGTCGATGAAGAGCGCCGACAGCGGCTTGCCCGAGCGCCGCGCGCGCCCCCATTCTTCGTCGAGCCGGCGGTCGAGCACGCGGCGGTTGCTGAGGCCGGTGAGCGCGTCGGTGGCGGCGAGACGCATCAGCGCGGCTTGCGCGCGCTGCCTGTCGCGCAGCGCGAACGCGAGCAGCCACGACACCACGATAAACACCGCGCCGAACGTGAGCGTCAACACGCCGTTGAGCACGGCGCGCGCGCGCCACGGTTCGAGCGCATCGTCGATGGAGGGCGCGACCGCCGCGATCAGCGGCGTGCCCGGCACGTGGGCGTAGGTGTACATGCGCTCGACGCCGTCCACCGGAGACTTCGCCACATATGAACCGTCGCTGTGCGCGGCCATTTCGACGAAGATCGGCGACCTCGAAATGTTCATGCCGATATCGCGCGCCGAATGCGGTTTGCGCGCGATCACGGTGCCGTCGGCCATCGCGATGAACACCGAACTCGCTTTGCCGACAGTGATCCGGTCGAGCAGACGCTGGAAATAATCGATGCGTATCGCGAGCAGCGCGACGCCGCCAAAGCTGCCGTCGGCGTTGGTGATGCGCCGCGTGAGGCCGATCGAGAACTTGCCGTCGCGCAAGCGCGAGCGGAACGGATGCGACATATAGAGTCCCGCTGCCGCGTGGCGCTGATGCACGAGGAAATAGTCGCGGTCGGTAAAGCGAACGTCCGGGTTGAACTCGTCCTGTTGCGACAGGACCACCGCGCCATTCGCATCGACGATATACGCGCCGCCGAGGTACGCCGCCGTGGTCGCGCGATCGAACAGCACCGCCCGCTGCACGTCCAGCGGCAAGCCCGCGTTCAAATGATGCTCGACGCCGTCCACCATGGCCTGCAACGAGAGGTCGTAGATCTCGACGTTTCTCTCGAGATCGCTGGACATGATCGCCACCAGGTTCTGCGACGTCTCGCGCGCGTGATCGAGCGCGTCCGTGCGGCCGTTCAGAAGGGTGAGCAGCGTCAGGCCGGCCATCGCCACGGCGACCAGCGTGCCCGCGAGGCCGGCTAGCACCGGATGATTGCCCATATAACGCGCGACGCCGGCCACTTCTTGCCGGAGGATCCTGCGCCAGCGCCGCCGTTGCCAATGCGCTCCATGTATCACGTGCGCGTAGCCTCCGTTGCAAAGGAGCCGCACGACTCATGTGCGGCTCACGATCAGATGTTATTGTTCCGCGCGCCTTTCCGCTTTATCCGCAGCGCATTACCGGTTAATTTCGTGCGCTACAGTTTGTGCAGCAACCCGCTCGCCGAGCGCATCCGGCGATTGCGTTCCTTGTGCAGCCAGCGCAGCGCGGCTTCGGTGTCGCCCGAGCCTTCGAGCAACGCCGAATTGTCGCGCAGCAATGTTTCGCTCGCGACCACATCGTTTAGCGCACCGAAACGTTTTTGCACCTGCTTCAACCGCTTGAGCGTGCGCTTGTGGCTGCCGCTCAACACCGGCTGGAAAAATTCGAGCAGATAGCGCAGCTTTTTTCCAGCTTTCCTGACGTCGTGAAAAGCCGCGTAATTGGAATGCTTCGCCTTGCGCGCGCGTTTGGCGCGCTTCATGAGCGAATGCTCCGAGGCCTTCACGCGTTTGCTCGCGAATCCGGAGAGCGGCATGCGTTCGTGCGCCGTGTTTATCTCGGTCGATGCGCTCGTCAACGCCTCGCGCAGCAGGTGCTTGACGTCGGCGTTCGACAGCGTTTCGCGGCTCGTTGCCAGCGCTTCGCCGCGCGCTTCCTTGAGCTTGGGCTCCATGTCGCGCGCCGCGGCTTTCTGCGTGAGCAGCTCGATCAGGATGTCCCAGTCGCGCGTCTTGCCGGCAGCCGTCGCCAGATATTTATAGAGCGCGCGTTGCCGCGTGTTTTCGCCCTTCTCCAGTAACGGCGCGAACGCCCACCACAATGAACGCATGCGGCGCAGCGAAACCCGCAGCTTGTGCAACGCTTCCGGCGATGCATCGTCGTGCACGGCATGGGCGTAACCGATCGCGTCGCTCACGAGCGGCGCGGCGTAGGACGCAAACGCCGCTTGCGCGCTCTGCCTGGGGTTGTGTTCGTGCTGATGTTCCTGCGTGGCCGAACCGGCGGCCGGCGAGCCTCCCTCCGGTTTATGGCTTTCCTTCCGGCTGTCGCGCTTCATCGACTGTCCCTCAAAAAAGGAGTTGCGCTTTCAGGCAGAGCAAAAAGGATTCCTGGCCGATCTTACGCGGCGGCATTCTGGCGGAAAAACCGAGGCGTTATCCGCCAACGCACGCCCGGGATACTTTATACCTCGCGGACATGCTTCTGTCATCCCATCGACACACGCGCCTTGCAGGATCAGAAGTTCCGCGATACTCCTTGAGGGGCACACGTCATGCCTGAACTTTCGTATCCGCAACCCGGAGCAGTAGGCGGCAAGGGGCGCAATCTCGGTCTCGTGATTTTTTTCGCAGTTATCGTGGCCGGCGTCGGCTATTGCGGCACGCAGTTGGCGGGTGATCTGCAATCGGTGCGCGAAGCGTCGATTCTGCCGTATCTGCTGCTCGGCGTTGCCCTCCTGATCGCGCTCGGATTCGAGTTCGTCAACGGCTTTCACGACACCGCGAACGCCGTGGCCACCGTCATTTACACGCATTCGCTCGCGCCGAATCTCGCGGTGGTGTGGTCCGGCGGATGGAATTTCCTCGGCGTGCTGTTATCGAGCGGGGCGGTCGCATTCGGCATCCTGCAACTGCTGCCGGTGGAGCTGATTCTGCAAGTGGGCACCAGCGCCGGTTTTGCGATGGTGTTCGCGCTGCTGATCGCGGCCATCATCTGGAATCTCGGCACCTGGTATTTCGGCTTGCCGTCGTCGAGTTCGCATACGCTGATCGGCTCGATCATCGGCGTCGGCCTGATGAATCAGTTAATGCATGGCGTGAACGGCACGAGCGGCGTGGACTGGAATCAGGCGCTCGGCGTCGGCAAGTCGCTGCTGTTTTCGCCTGTGGTGGGTTTTCTCGCCGCCGGCCTGCTGCTGCTGATCCTCAAAGCCGTGGTGCGCATTCCCGCGCTGTATGCCGAGCCGAAAGGCAAGGAGCCGCCGCCGTTCTGGATTCGCAGCCTGTTGATCCTGACGTGCACGGGCGTCTCGTTCGCGCACGGTTCGAACGACGGCCAGAAGGGCATGGGCCTCATCATGCTGATCCTGATCGGCACCGTGCCGACCGCGTATGCACTGAACAAGGCCGTCACGCCCGCCGAGACGCAAACATTCCTGGCCGTGGCGCAGCAAACCTCCGCGACGCTGGCCAGATACACGAACGGCGCGCCGCCGTCCGCCGATCCGCGCGCGGACGTCGAAGCCTATGTGCGCACGCATCAATTGACACCCGCGACCGTGCCCGCCCTGAAGCAACTGACGGACATGATCGCCAATCAGGTTGGCGCATCGGGCTCGATGGCGGCGGTCCCGCAAAGCATTGTCGATAACGTGCGCAACAACATGTATGTGGCCTCCGAAGCGATCCGGCTGATGGACAAGACGAAGCAGCCGGCCTTCGCGCCGGCGGACGCCAAGGCCATCAACAACTTCAAGACGCAAACGGATCACGCGACAAAGTTCATTCCGACGTGGGTCAAAGTCGCGGTGGCGATTGCGCTCGGCATGGGCACGATGGTGGGATGGAAGCGGATTGTCGTGACCGTCGGCGAGAAAATCGGCAAGCAGCATCTGACCTATGGGCAGGGCGCGTCGGCCGAAGTGGTGGCCATGCTGACGATCGGCGCCGCCGACATGTACGGCCTGCCTGTTTCGACGACGCACGTGCTGTCTTCCGGCGTGGCGGGCACGATGGCGGCCAACGGTTCGGGTCTGCAATGGGGCACCGTGCGCAGCCTCGTGCTCGCATGGGTGCTGACGCTGCCGGCTTCCATCGCGCTGGCGGCGGGCTTGTACTGGGTGTTCCGGGCGGTGTTCTAGGACGCTTCACTTCACGCGCTAGCGGCATAAAAAAACGCGGCACGCACCGCGTTTTTTTATGCCATTGCCGTTGCAACCGCATCGGCGCGCCCCGCTTAGTACACCTCGGGCACGATCATCGAAGACGGCACGGGCTGACGGCTGTATTCGTCGTGATAGACACGCGCCGGCAGTTCGACACGCGGATGCTCGATCTCGTGATACGGCACCTGGCTCAGCAGATGCTGAATGCAGTTCAGGCGCGCGCGTTTCTTGTCGACGGCCTGCACGACCCACCACGGCGCCTCGGGAATATGCGAGCGTTGTAGCATCACTTCCTTCGCCTGCGTATAAGCCTCCCAACGGCGACGGCTTTCCAGGTCCATCGGGCTCAGCTTCCACTGCTTCAGCGGGTCGTGAATGCGGTTCTGGAAGCGGATTTCCTGCTCTTCGTCGGTGATCGAAAACCAGTACTTCAGGATCTGCACGCCGCTGCGCGCGAGCATCTTTTCGAACTCGGGCACGGAGCGGAAGAACTCTTCGTATTCCGCATCCGTGCAAAAATTCATGACGCGCTCGACGCCCGCGCGGTTGTACCAGCTTCGATCGAACAGCACCATTTCGCCGCCGGCCGGCAGATGCGACACGTAGCGCTGGAAATACCATTGCGTGCGCTCGCGGTTATTCGGCGCGGGCAGCGCCGCCACGCGGCAGACACGCGGATTGAGCCGCTGCGTGATGCGCTTGATCGCGCCGCCCTTGCCCGCGGCGTCGCGCCCCTCGAAAATCACCACGAGACGATGCCCCGTCTGCACGATCCAGTCTTGCAGCTTGACCAACTCGCCTTGCAGGCGGAACAGCTCGCGGAAATACATCTTGCGCGCTTCGCGGTGTTCGAGCGTCAAGCCGTCCGCGCCGTCGAGAATGCGGTCGTCGACCTCCATTTCGAGTTCCTCGTCGTACGCGTCGATGAGGTCTTCCTCGAACCGGCGCTGGCGCTCCATCAGCAACTCGGCTTCAGGTCTCGAATCCTGCTCTTTCATTGCGGCTCTCCTTGCGACGGACATGTTGAGACGCGCGGCGGGAAGCGCGACGCGAACGCGCCCGATTATCGGCGCAGCGGGTGTCACGCGTGTTACTGCATAGCCCGTTCATGATAGCGAGTTTTTCGCCGATACCCGCTCTGCTAGCGCAACGGTCTGGCGAAGCTCAGCTCGTGGCCGTCGGGGTCCGTGATGTGAAAGTAGCGCTCGCCCCACGGCGCATCGGACGGCGTGAGCGAAGGCGTCAATCCCGCTGCCAGCGCCTTGCGATACATCGCGTCGACGTCCGACACATAGACGATCACGCGGCCCCACCAGTTGACGGGCGCGCGCGGGTCGGCAATCAGGTTCAGATACGTGCCGCCGAACGCAAACGAGGTGAACGCCGCCTGCGCACCGCCGAATTTGAGCGGGAAACCGAGCGCTTCGTAGAACCGTACCGCTTTCGGCATGTCGGCGATGGCCAGCGTGATCGCGCTGAGCGACTCGATTCGCGGCTCAGCCGGCGCGATTTCGGACGATGAAGAAGCGGTTGGGTTCATGACGGTTTTCTCCATGGCGGCTTTGCGCGGCTCGCGGTCAGCGAAAAGTGTCTCACACGCCGGCGCGCCGCGCGGCCCACACTTGAAAACGTGCTTTGCGCCCTGCATGTGGATTCCCGCTTATCCGGAGCATCGCCATGGGAAGCCGTCCACGCTTCACCGATGACCTGTCGCGCGCCGCGTCGCCCGCCCCCGGCCCAGATTCACTCAATCCCTTATCCGACGACGCCTTGCTCGACGCTTATTCGCGCACGGTCATCGGCGCGCTCGAACGCGTGCAGCAGGCCGTCGTCTTCATTTCCGTCGAACGGCGGCTGCCGGGCGCCGGCCAGGGACACGAGCACGGCGCGCGCGGCGGCACCGGCTCGGGCTTCATCTTCACGCCGGACGGCTATCTGCTCACCAACAGCCACGTCGTGCACGGCGCGACCCACATTCGGGTGACGCTCGCCGACGGCGCCAGGTTCGACGCCGATCTGGTCGGCGACGATCCCGGCAGCGATCTGGCCGTGCTGCGAATCGGCTCGCCGGAGCCGCTGCCGCACGTCGAACTCGGCGAATCGTCGAAGTTGCGCGTGGGGCAGATCGCCATCGCCGTCGGCAATCCGCTCGGCCTCGCGCAAACGGTGACGGCGGGCGTCGTGTCGGCCCTCGGCCGGTCGCTGCGCTCGAATTCCGGCCGCATGATCTACGACGTGATCCAGACCGACGCCGCGCTCAATCCGGGCAACTCGGGCGGTCCGCTGATCAATTCGGCGGGTCAGGTCATCGGCGTGAATACCGCGATCATTCCCGGCGCACAAGCAATCTGCTTCGCCACCGCGATCGACACGGCCAAGTGGGTCATCATGCAGATCTTCGCGCATGGGCGCGTGCGGCGCGCGTACATCGGCGTGGCCGGCACCACGACGCCGATCTCGCGCCGGGTGCAGCGCTATTTCGGCCTGAGCGCGCCAGGCGGCGTGCACGTGATGGAAATCGTCAAAGGCAGTCCGGCGGCCGCGGGCGGGCTGCGCGTGGACGACACGATCGTCGCGATCGACGCCCAGCCCGTGCAGGACGTCGATGCATTGCAACGCGCGCTCGATGCCTCGCGGATCGAGAAACCCGTCGGCGTGACCGTGCTGCGCGGCGCGCATCGGCTCGAACTGACGTTGACGCCGCTCGAGCAGGTCAGTTGATGCGCACGTGAGCGCGTGTTTCGCGTTTCGATCCGCCCACATAAAAAAAATCGGGCTCGGGCGATGCTGTTCGACAAAGTGACCTCGGCGCCCGACCCCGAGTGGCGCGGCGAAGTGCTGAAGGAAGCGGTGTAACGCCGCCGCGCCGCGCGCCGCTACATCGCACGCTCACGCGGTGCCGCGGCGCCCGCGTGCGATTTCGTCGCCGGCGTTATCCGGCAGACGCGCGGTGACCGGAATCGACAGGAACGAGAACAGACCGACCACGACAAACGCTGGCCAGAAGTCGGAGAACACAATGCGCGAATGACCCTGCACGTCGTGCGAAATCTGCAGCACGATGCCCGCGATGGTCACGCCGAGCCCGAGCGAAATCTGCTGGATCACGCTCGCGACGCTGGTCGCGCGGCCCACGTCGCGGCTCGGAATGTCCGCATACGCCAGCGTGTTCAGCGACGTGAACTGAAGCGACGGAAAGAAGCCGCCAAACAGCACGACGCACCAGATCAACCAGTGCGGCGTGCCGGGAAAGAACAGGCCGTAGATGGCAATGGCCACGCCCGCGCAACCCGCGTTGAACATCAGCACCGTGCGAAATCCGAAGCGCCCGAGTATCCGCGAAGACGCCGCCTTCATGAAGATCGATCCGAAGGCGGACGCGCAGGTGATCGAGCCCGACACGAACGCGGTCATGCCAAGCCCTTCCTGCAACGCGAGCGGCAGGAGAAACGGCACCGCGCCCAGACCAATGCGAAACAGCGAGCCGCCTATCACGCTCGCGTGAAAGCTCGGAATGCGCAGCAGGCGCAGATCGAGCACCGGCAATGCCACGCGATTCGCGTACAGCACGTAAATCACGAGCAGGACGACGCCCACGACGCACATGCCGGCCGACACCGCGTTCGACACCAGCTCGCCGCCCACCAGCGACAGCCCGAGCATGAAGAGCGACGCGCCGCTCGCGGACAACACGAAGCCGATCCAGTCGAGCCGGCCCGGATGCGCTTCGCGCGTGTTGGCGATGTGTTTATTGGCGAGCCAGATGCCGAGCAGGCCGATCGGAATGTTGACGAAGAAGATCAGCCGCCAGTGCAGATACGTGGTGATAAAACCGCCGAGCGGCGGCCCGACCACGGGCCCGAGCAGCGCGGGCACGGTCAGGTAATTGACCGCGCGTATGAAGTCCGATTTCGGCACCGAGCGGAAAATGATGATGCGCCCCACCGGCACCATCATCGCGCCGCCGATGCCTTGCACGAAGCGCGCGAGCACGAACATGCCGAGCGACGTGGACGCCGCGCACATCAGCGAGCCGGCCATGAAAATGCCGATGGCCGTGCGAAACACCGTACGCGAACCGAAGCGGTCGGCGACCCAGCCGCAAATCGGAATGAACACGCCGAGGCCGATCACATAGGCGGTCACGGCGAGCTTGAGCGTGATGGGGTCCTGGCCGAGATCGCGCGCGAGGACCGGCAGCGACGTCACGATGACCGTGCCGTCCACGTTTTCCATGAACATCGCGCACGCGACGATGAGCGGAACAATGAAAGCGCCTAAAGCAAGAGGCATTGACGTGGCGACGGGTGGCAAGGCCGTCGGTATAAAGCGTCGATTATGGCATTCCCGCGGCAACAGATGTTGTACGCGAGGCCTCAAACGACAAGGAGCCGGCGATTGGCGTGACAAGCGGGCGAGCGAGCCACGCGTTCCAGGTCCGGGGCGGCAGCGCATTGATTGGGGGCCGGGTCGCGCATTCATAACCCGGAAATATAGACAGGATCATGAAAGCTTGCTTTCTGCCCGTCAGTTTCTTTACGGTCCGCCTGCAGCACACAGATTGGGTGCCGGCTGCTCATTCATTAAGCAGAATTTGCAGAATCGCGATACAGTGCGAATCCGCTGGCGCGTGTCCGCCGCATCGCCTGGATGCGCAACGTCTTCGCGGTTTGCCGGCCTCTCTTTCGCCGCGCCGCCCGTTGCACGGACACTGCTTCGCGTACATCGAATATGTCGCCGCCCACGTCATGAAACGTTTTTTTCCATCTACTGCATTGCGTGTCTTTAGCGCCGCCGCCTTCGCTCTTGCGGCCGGCGCGCTGCCGCTCGCGAGTCACGCCGCCGCTCTGGACGCGCCGCTGACCTGCAACGAAAGCGGCCATCAGTTCATCGCCGATCTCGCCGGGCAGCAACTGATCGATCCGAAGCCCACGCGCGTTGAAAGCAATTCGATCAACGCCTTTTCTCCCGCGCAAGGCGCGGACTTGAGCGCGTACGGATTCCACGTCTTCGCGGTGGTCGGCTACGAGAAAGACGATCCCATGTTCCGTGTGGGAGACGGCGAGCCGGTCGCGCGCTCGGCCTATGGCGTGGTGGTGTTCGGCAGCGAATCGAAGGTGCGGGACGCAGTGACGACAGGCGGCGGAACGGCCATCGTGCACCGCGTGGCCCCGTTCATCACGGCGATTTTCTGCAAGCGCAGTTGAGGCGGCGCTTCATCGCCGTCCGACAGGCCCTGGATATAGCCGAACTTCGCGGCAACGGCGAGCCGTACGCGTGATGTTCAGCTAGGACGCCGGAATTCATTCTCGACCCACGCCGAAGCGCTTGCCTTGCTGAGCTTGAAATGCGGCGCGACCTGCACTTGCGCGATCTGTTCGCCGAATGCGTCGAGCGCGGTCAGCAGCGCGTAGGGTTCGTCTTCATCGGGCACGATGTCGAGCGTGATGTCGATTTCGTCCTGGCCGTCCGCGCCCGGCACGCGCACCGCCTTGTGAAGCTGCGCGCGCAACTGCTGTTCGTGACGGCGCAACACTTCAGACGCGGTTTTCACCAGAGTATTGAACGCCGCCGTGTCGAGCGGCTTGGGGTCTTTCTTATTGCGGCCCATCGTCCACGGGCCGACCAGCGCGGGCTCCGCTTCGCCGTCCTTGATCATGGCGACGGCCCAGCCTTCGTCGTCTTCGTTCTTGATCACGCGCGCGGTCCAGCCGTCGTCGCGCCACAGACGATCTTCGTGCAGCGTTTCCGACTCGCCGCCGTCTTGCTGGTCGTGCGTTGCGGGCGAGCCTTCCGTCGAGGGATCAGAAGCCGTGTCGGACGATGGAAGGGTCGGGTCGGTCATTACAGGTTCACTCACTTTCGCAGGACAAAAAACATATCGAGCCTGCGATTCTACCTGCGTCGTCCGCTGCGAACGTGGGCCTCTGACGAATGGACAAGTCGTCACGGGCATGTTGGGCGCGGGAAGGCTTCGTTTCAGTCGTGAAAAAAAACGCGGCCGTGAGGCCGCGTAAAAAATGAAAAAGGCACCCTCGTTAGAGGGCGAAACAATTGTAGGACGCGAAGGACGCCAGACAGAGGCCCATAACGGAACAATTGAATTGCGCGGAACGCAAGGAATCGAGCGATGCGGGTTTTTGTCGCGCTCGAGGTCACGCGCCCGCGTGTTCACCGCGAAGCGTGACGCCGCGCGTGCAGGGTAGGTATACTCGGGCGTCCGTTCTTCCCGCTGCAACTGCGACGAAACTTCGACGAAACTGCGTTGCAACTGCAACGCAACGGCAGCGCAACGGGAGGGCGGCTTCGTCGCGAAGCACGATCTTGCGTTGATGCTTACAACGGATCGCGTGTGTTTCGCCCGCGCCCCAAGTTCCCGCCCATGACCGGGGACGCCGACGACCTCACCATGAAACAGACATTCCTGCTGGCTCCTCTTGTTGCTGTCATTGCCACTCTCGCCGCTTGCGGTTCGTCCGGCGGGCCGTCCGCCCGCGATCCGTCGCAACCCATGATTTACGTGTCGTCACAGCGCGCGCCCGCGTATATCGCCAATTGCCTCGAAAGCCGCTTGTCACGCGTGCGCATGTCGCGCGTGGGCAGTGCGACGGAAATCGCCGTGGGCTCGGATTCGAACAACTCCTACTTCGTCACACTCACGCCGACGAACGCGGGGTCCATCATCAAGGTCATGCATCCCGCGAATGCGCCCGACGATCCGCCGGAACCGGAAATGCGCTTTAACATTGCGCGCTGCGCGACCTGATTCTGTCGGTTCTTCTATCTTTTCGCGCGGGCCTTCGCTGACGCTTCGCATGCCATGCCGGGACACGATTTTTATCGACGTCCCGGCTATTTTTTTGCGCGCTCATCTGCGAACATAGCCGCCCTTTGTTCTTCATGCGGCGCGCCGCGCCGTGATTATCGATGGCATCCAGCAAAGCACATCACGCAACCGGTTTCGCGGCCGGCGTCATCGCGGCGGCGGTGGTCGCGCATAGCATCGGCGCGTCGTATGCCGGCGTGCTCATGAGCTTCATGGCCGGTGTCGCGGGAAGCACGGCGCCGGACTGGCTCGAAGTCGCGTGGTGGTCGCGCGCGCGGCGCCTCTGGATCACGCACCGCACATTGACGCATTGGGGTATCGGCTGGATCGCGTTGCTCGCGGTGTCGTATCACCAGCTCGGGCACTCCATCTACGCCGCGCCGGCGTTCGGCTTCGCGTGCGGCGGACTGATGCATCTGCTCGCCGACTGGCCGAATCCTCTCGGCGTGCCGTGGATCGCCGCGCGGCATTCGCTGAGGCTGTGGAATAGCGGCCACTGCGATCTGATCGTGGTCGCCGCTTCGTGGGCCGCCGCCTGGTATGTCGGTCAGCGGCTCGGGCTGCCCGAGCTTCATCGCCTGGGAATATTGCAGCATGTGCGCTTGTGACGCGCATCGATGCGATACATCAGACGGGTCGCGTCAACGTACAGCGGCAGCGTAGTTCGCGGGCGTGACGCCAAGCAGGCGCACGAACGCCCTCGTCATATGACTCTGATCCGCGAAGCCCGCGGCGAGCGCCGCGTCGGCAAGCGATGTGCCGCGCGCAATGCACTGCCTCGCGAGCACGACGCGCCGCTGCATCCGGTACGCGTGCGGCGGTAGACCCGTTTCATGTGCAAAACCTCGCAGCAACTGAAAGCGGCTCATGCCGGCTTCGCTTGCCAGATCGGCGAGTGTGACCGGCGCGCAGGGATCGTCGTCGATGCGCGCTTTCGCACGGGCAATCTGACCCGATGTAGAACGCGAGGACACGACGTTCGCGCGGCTGGTGGCGTGAACGGAGAGCAGATGCGCGAGGAATTCGAGCAACGCGTGCTCGCGCACCAGTTCGTCTGGCACGCAAGGCGCTTCTACCGCCGCCGCGAATAATCGTTCGAAGAGAAGCTTGAGCAACGGGTCATGCAGCACGGGCCGCGTGAGTTCTATCTCGCGCGCCGCCGCGCCGCTCAATTCGCACGCCGCGCTCGCGAACAGCGACGGCTCGAAATACAGCATGCGCCATGCGCGGCCACGTTCGTCGAGCGGACGGCCGTCGTGCACTTCGCCGGGATTGACCGTGATGGCGTCGTTCGCGCGCGCCTCGACAGGGCCGCGTCCGCTCGCCGATTTTTGCCCGCCGCTGATCATCACGCCCACGCCGAAGCGGTCATGCGAATGACGCGCGAACGTGTGCGCGGTTGCGGCCACGGTGGCTTCGATGCCGGCAAGCGCGCAACGACGCATGTGGACGCGCGCGCGCATCAGCGCCGGCCTTCGTCGCTCCGCTCGCCTTCGCGCACCTTTCCTTGCGACACGCTGCTGCCGGGCGGCACGCTATGCGTGAGCCACACGTTGCCGCCGATCACCGAGCCGCGCCCAATGGTCACTCGTCCGAGGATTGTCGCGCCGGCGTAGATCACGACGTCGTCTTCGACAATAGGATGCCGCGCATTGCCCTTGATCAGCGTGCCGTCGATATCCGCGGCAAAGCTCTTTGCGCCGAGCGTCACGGCCTGATACACGCGCACATGTTCGCCGATGATCGCGGTCTCGCCGATCACCACGCCCGTGCCGTGGTCGATGAAAAAACTCGGTCCGATGGACGCGCCCGGATGAATGTCGATGCCCGTTGCCGAGTGCGCGATCTCGTTGATGAAACGTGCGAGCAACGGCACGCCGAGACGATGCAGCGCATGCGCGAGCCGGTGATGCGTCATGGCCCCGATGCCCGGATAACAGAGCAGAATTTCGGTGATGTGCTGCGCGGCGGGGTCGCCGGTGAACGCCGCCTGGATGTCGCTCACGAGCAGCGCGCGAATGCCGGGCAATTGCCTGCCGAATTCGCGCGCGACGTCGAATGCGCGTTCGCGCAGTTCCGCCTCCGGCGTTTGCGCGTGTTCGGGCAGGAAGCGCAGTGCGCGGCGAATCTGCTCCGCGAGCACGCGCAACGTGCTTTCGAGCGTGTGGCCGACGTAATAGTCGACGGTCTCGTCAGTCAGGTCGGGCGCGCCATAGTGCGTGGGAAAGAGCGCGGCGCGCAGGCCCGCCACGATCTCGACCACCGCTTCGCGCGAAGGCAATTCGCGAATGCCGAGCGGATGGCGCGTGCGATGCAGTTCTTCACGCGACGCACGCAGCTCCGCGACGATCTGTTCAAGGCCCCAGTTCTGGGAAGGCACGTTTGGCATAGAAGGACAGCGCCGCGCGGGGAGCACGGTTTCGAGTGATTGTCCCGAGAGATTACCGCGTTTTGCCGCCGCTCGCGCAGCGTGGCGCGAACGCGCATGGCGCGCTCAGACAGTCACGCTGCTCGCGTCGATCCAGCGCACAGCCCAGTCGCGGGCATGCGCGATGGCGGCGGCCTCGTCGGGAAAGCACAGGTCGTTGGGAAAAAAACGGTTGGCGACCAGTTCGCCGTCGCTCGACCGCGAAATGACCACGTACGGTTGCCAACTGCCGTCGCCGGCGCGCGCCGGTGCGCAATTCAGCAAATAGCCGCGATGTGTGAATGCAGCATCGAAGTGCATATGTCACCCGCCCTGACGGCCCCCGTAGAATGTTTTGAGTCAGCGCGCGTATCGCACCGTCTGGCGAGAAAGAGCGCTAAGCCAACTGGCTTAACTACGCTTAACCACGCTTGAACCACGCTTCGCTCGTGGGAGTATGATCATACTCTGTAGAAAATCCGCGTTCATTAAAAAAAACGAAAGATGCGCGGACGCAATCGCCTTCGGAAAGGAACGGACCTTGCTGTGTCTTACGTGACCTCTTGAAAGGAGAATGCATATGAACAGCGAAATCGACAAGGCGGCAAACGCGGGCAAGGTGATGAGCACGAGCGGCCCGCGCACCGCCGAACTGCACAACGACCGCACGCACGACAGCACGGTCGACACCGACGGCAAGAACCTGGAGGCCGCGCGCATTGCGGGTCATAGCCCGATCTCGCCCGACGAAATCACCACCAGCAATGCAACGCTCACCAACAGCGTGCCGGAAGCGCTCGACGGCATGGCGGGTTTCGACAGCCGCGTCGGCGGCAATCATCTGCTGCTTGCGCTCGAACCGGGCTATGCGGTGATCGATAAAGGCATGATCGAACCACAGGCGATGCATTCAACCGATCATCTGTTTGATTATTCGCGCGCTGGCGAAAATCGTCATATGCGCGGCCGCGTTCATTACGCTCTTAATCATTTGCGGCCCACGCGCGTGATCGAAATACATCGAGTGAAATAATCGCCCGATTTGCACAGGCGTTTGAATGATGGCGTCAGAGCCGGGTGGTCGTGGGATTCAAGGCGCGCACCGTTTATTTAACGATGCGCGTTTTTTATCGGTTCGCGCCGATTGGAAACTGTCGGTTGCAAGACCCGCTCGCCGCCGACGCTTGTTGCCCGTGCCCGACGCGGCGCACAATCGGCGGCACATCAAACTCAACGGAGCAGCAGATGAAAAAGATCGTCGTGATCGGCGCCACGGGCACGCTTGGCCAGGCAGTGAGCGCGGAACTGAAGGCCCGCCATGAAGTCATCGAAGTGGGCGCGACGCGCGGCCAGTATCAGGTGGACAGCACCGATCCGGCGAGCGTCGAGCGGCTCTTTCGCGACATCGGCAAAGTGGACGGCGTCGTCACCACGATCGGCAAAGTGCATTTCGGTCCGCTGCCGCAAACGAGCATCGAACAGTTCTGGGTCGGGTTGCGCGACAAGCTGATGGGACAGATCAACGTGGTGTTCGCCGGTCAGAACTACATGAACGACGGCGGCTCGTTCACGCTGACGAGCGGCATCATCGGCGACGAACCGATTCGCGAAGGCGCGAACGCAACGACCGTCAATCTCGCGCTCGAAGGTTTCGTGCGCGGCGCCGCGATCGAGTTGCCTCGCGGCATGCGCATCAACCTCGTGAGTCCGACTGTGCTCAGCGAATCGATGGACGCTTATGCGCCCTACTTCCGCGGCTTCGAGCCGGTCACGGCGCAACGCGCCGCGCAAGCCTATTTGCGCAGCGTGGAAGGCGCGCAGACGGGCCGCGTGTATCGCGTCGGCTATTGATCCTTCGTTCGCGGACAACGCGTCGCGCGGCTCAGTGCTTCTGCTCTTTCACGCGCGACACGATCTGCGTCGGACTCACGAATTGCAGCGCGATCAACACCCAGATCAGCGTGATGGCCATGTAGATCATCGCCATCGCGTCGATCGATTGCGGCGCTCGCACGCCGGTTGAAAACACGGCGTAGTAGAGCGCGACGACGAGCGTCTGCGTCGCGGGTCCAGCCGTGAAAAACGTCAGTTCGAACATGCCGATGGTGCGCACCAGCACGAGAAGCGCGGCCGCCAGCATGCCGGGCACGAGCAGCGGCAGCAGCACATAGCGGAAATAGCGGAATGTGTTGGCGCCGAAAATGCGCGCCGCCGATTCGAGATTCGGATCGATCTGTTCGATGAACGGCGTCATCACGAGTATCACGAACGGCAATGCGGGCACGAGGTTCGCGAGTATCACGCCGCTCAACGTGCCGGCGAGACCGACCTTGTACATGACGGTCGCCATCGGAATGCCGTACGTGACAGGCGGCACCATCAGCGGCAACAGGAAAATCAGCATGGCGATGCGCTTGCCGCGAAACTGCACGCGCGCGAGCGCATACGCCGCGGGCACGCCGAGCAGCACCGACAGCAGCACGACCGCGCCGACCACTTCGACCGTGACCCACAACACGCTCGCCAGCTGAAAGTCGCTCCACGCCTGCGCATACCAGTGCAGCGTGAAGCCCTGCGGCAGCAAGGTGCCGAACCAGCGCGTCGCGATGGAATTCACCGCCACGGTCGCGATCAGCAACACGACATTGGCGAGGAAAAACACCATCGCGCCCCACACGAGCACGCGCCATACGCGGCCCGGCACGCTCGCGCGCTGCTTCGCGCGCTTGCCGGGCTGACGCTCGTCGTCCTGCGGATTCGATGCGGACGCGGACCACGAAGGCGTCGCGCCGCGATGCTCGCTCGTCATCAGCCTTTGCCTCCCGTGGCTGGGCCGCTATAGAAGAAACGGCGCGCGCCGAGCATGGCCGCGACCACCAGCAGTTGCACGAAGCCCATTACCATCGCGATCGCCGAGGCAAGCGAATAATCGTAACTTTCGAATGCGGCCTCGGCGGCGGCAATCGACATCACGCGAGTCGGACCTGCGGGCGCGCCGAGCAGCACCGCCGATGGAAACACCGAAAACGCCTGCACGAACGAGAGACACGCGGCCATCGTCAAACCCGGCACGAGCAGCGGGAGATAGATGCGCAGAAACTGCTGCCACGGACTCGCGCCGAGCGTCGCGGCGGCGCTCGCGAGCGTGGGGTCGATGCCACTCACGTACGACAGCGTCAGCAGAAAAGCGAACGGAAAGCCGGACACGATCAGCGAGATCAGCACGCCCCAGAAATTATGCGTGAGCCGCACTTCGTCCGCATAGAGATGCAAGCCGTGCAGCGCCTGCGGAAACCAGCCGTTCGGTCCGAAGTAGGTGAGCATGCCGTCGGCGATCAGCACGGTGCCGAGCGTGACGGGAATCACGAGCAGCGTGGTCACGAACTTTTGATAACGCGAATGCCGGCGCAACGCGAAGGCAACCGGCACCGACACGCCCACGTTGATCAGCGTGGCGGGCACCGCGAGCTTCAGCGTGACGAGGATCGTCGGCCACATCGACGTGTCGGTGAAGAACGTCAGATAGTTGGCCCACATGCTGCCGCCGTTCATCGGATGGAACGACAACGCGAGACCGTACGCGAACGGATAGATGAACAACGCGACAATGAAGAGCAGCGCCGGCGTGACGAGCCAGGCCTTGCCGTCGCGCGGCGCGGCAGGCGCGGTGGGCGGCAGCGGTGCGGACGGCAGCGGCGTGCTCATGCCGCCTCTCCGTCATAAACGAGCGTGCGCGATGGCGGCACGCGCAAGCTGATGCGCTGGCCCTCTTCGAATTCGCCGGCGATGCGCGCCCACAGATCGCCGAACGCCGTCTTCACGCGCAAGAGCGAACTGTTGCCGCCATATTCGACCACCGTGACGAGCGCGTCGAACGCGTTTTCCGCGCCTGGCGCGGCGCGCTCCATGTCTTCCGGGCGCAGCGCGACGCTCACGCGTTTGCCGTTGAAGGCGGCCATGGGCGTGCCGCTCAGACGCACGCCGTCGGCGCTGACGAGCACGCCTTCGCCTTGCATGCCTTCGAGCGTGAACTCCGCGACGTTGCGATAGCCCATGAAGCGCGCGACATGCAGATTCCGCGGCCGCGTATAGACTTCTTTCGGCGTCGCAACCTGCTGCACGACGCCCTCTCTCATCACGACGATGCGATCGGCCATCGAAAGCGCTTCGTCCTGATCGTGCGTCACGTACAGCGTCGCGCGTTCGAGCTGGCTATGAATGCGGCGGATTTCAGCGCGCATCTCGATGCGCAGTTTGGTGTCGAGGTTCGACAGCGGCTCGTCCATGAGAATGAGCGGCGGCTCGATCACAATGGCGCGCGCAATCGCCACGCGCTGCTGCTGGCCGCCCGACAGTTGTCCTGGCAGCTTGCGCTCATGACCGACCAGTTGCACGAGTTGCAACGCCTCGCGCGCGCGCCGCGTGATTTCGCTTTTGCCGACGCCGCGCATCCTGAGTCCGAAGCCGACGTTGTCGAGCACGCTCATATGCGGAAACAGCGCGTAGTTCTGAAACACCATGCCGAAGCCGCGCTTTTCCGGCGGCAACACGTCGATGCGTTTGTCGTCGAGCCAGATGCCGCCGCCACTCAACGGTTGCAATCCGGCGATGCAATTCAGCGCGGTCGATTTGCCACAACCCGACGGCCCGAGCAACGCGATGAATTCGCCGCGCCGGATGTTCAGATCGAGCCCTTGCAGCGCCGCGATCGACTGGCCTTCGGCATTCGTGAAACTGCGGCTCACCGAATCGAGCCGCAACTGTTCAAAGTGATGCTTCATGGCGGTTCCCTGATGCGCGCGACGCAGACGCGTCACGCGCGAATCGCGCTGGCATGAATGGGCACGCGGCTATCCGGAAGGCTACTTGGTCTTCTGCGCGCCCACTTCCGTGTCCCATTTCCTGAACGCGGCGACCATGGCCGTTGCATTGAGCGGCAGCACGTGCGGGCGATCAGCGAGCAGCTTCGCGTATTCGGGCCGTCCGTATTTCTTCAGAACCTCCTGACTATGCGCGGGCGCCTCGGCTTCCGTCACGCCCTTGATCGCCGGGCCGGGATAGAAGTAACCGTCGTCGTAAGTCATGGCCTGCTGCGCGGGTTCGAGCATGAAGTTCATCAGCTTGTACAGCACGTCGAGCTTTTCCTTCGGCACGCCCTTCGGAATCACCATGTAGTGCGCGTCGTTCACCCACGTCATGTTGTCGAAGGCCTGCACGCGAAAGTCCGCCGGCACGATGCCGAGCGCGCGCGGATTGATGTCCCAGCCCGTCACCGTGACGGTCATGTCGCGCGTGCCCTCGCCGAGTTCCTTCATCACCGCCGACGTGCCGCCCGGATAGTACGGAATGCACTCGTTCAACTGCTTCAGGAAGGCCCACGTCTTGTCCCAACCGTTGATCGGGTCTTGCGGATTCTTGTCGCCGAGCACATAGGGCAAGCCCATCAGAAACGTTCGGCCCGGTCCCGAGTTCGCGGGCCGCGCGTAGATCAGCTTGTCCGGATGCGCCTTGCACCATTGCAGCAGCTGCTCGGGCGTCTTCGGCGGATCGCTGACTTTCGCGGGGTTGTATTCGATAAGCGGACCGGCCGGCATATACGCGACTTCGAGACCGAAGCCTTGCGCGAGGTCCTGCATCTTGCGCGGGCCCGGCGCGTACTTGTCGAGCACGCCGGGGAACTGCGCCGCGTTGTCCGGCAGCAGCTTCGTCCACAGGTTCTGTTCGATGCCGGCCGCGAGCGCGTCGGTGCCGGTCAGCACGAGGTCGATGTCCGAGCGGCCCGCCGCCTGCATCGCCTTGATCTTGCCGGGCAATTGCGGCGCGGGCGCGTTCGTGAAAGTGATATTGGCGACGAGATTCGGATACTTCGCCTTGAACGCCTCGAAGCCTTTTTGCGTGAGTTGGAGATCGCCGGCGACGTCGACGATATTGAGTGTGACCGGACCAGCCGCGTATGCGGCGGACCCGAATGCGGCGCTCGCCGCGAAACATACCGACACCAGCCTGAGCGACAACCTGCGTGAAACGGTCATTGTGTCTCCTCGCTTCTTGGTATGAAGTCCGCCGGACAAATGCCCTGGGCGTCTCTTTCTACCATCGCAACATAGCGAAGCCGAACAGCCGATGTCAAGCAAATACTCTCGCCCGCGCTTTCATCCAGTATGTGGGGATTTTGGCCCGAAGACCTTTGTGCTCAAGCATTTGGCGCACTTGTATACGAGGGCAAACCCCGAGCCGCGAGTTGTGTATGACCGCTTTGTGAAGGTTTGTCAGGCAACTGTGCTGGCTGCATCCGCCGCCGAAGTCCAGGATCAGCCGCCGCGCGCGCCCTGCGTATTCACGTACAGCGAATAAAGGCCATGGCTCGCCGCCATGAAGAGGCGATTGCGATGACGTCCGCCGAAACACACATTCGCGCAGCGCTCCGGCAATGCAATGTGACCGATCGGCTCGCCTTGCGGCGTGAAGACCCGCACGCCGTCGAGTTCGTCGGTGCCCATGCCCCAACCGCACCACAGGTTGCCGTGGATGTCGATGCGAAAACCGTCCGGCGTGCCCGGCCCCGCGTCGATCAGCACGCGGTTGTTCGAGAGCGATGCGCCGTCGGCGGCAACGTCGAAAGCGCGAATCTTGCGCGGCTCGGCACGCGATTCGACGATATACAGCACCGACTCGTCCGGCGAAAAGGCGAGGCCGTTCGGCCCCAGGACGTCGTCGGCGACCACGCTCACTTCGCCCGTCTGGCCGTCGACGCGGTACACGCACGCCGGCAGTTCCGAGTCCTGCCGCTCGCCTTCATAGAAACTGTCGATGCCGAACGTCGGGTCGCTGAACCAGATCGAGCCGTCCGATTTGACGACCACGTCGTTCGGCGAATTGAAGCGCTTGCCGCGATAACGGTCGGCCAGCACGGTAATCGCGCCGTCGTATTCGGTGCGCGTGACGCGGCGCGTGAGGTGCTCGCAACTGACGAGGCGCCCTTGCCCGTCGCGCGTATGTCCGTTCGCGTTGTTCGACGACTGGCGGAAGGTGCTCACCGCGCCGCTCGCTTCGTCCCAGCGCAAGATGCGGTCATTGGGGATGTCGCTCCACAGCAGATAGCGGCCGTCGCCGAACCAGACCGGCCCCTCGGACCAGCGCGCGCCTTGATACAGACACTCGACCGACGCCGACGCCAGAATCAACGGCTTGAAGCGCGGATCGAACACGCGCACGGAAGGATCGGGATAGCGTCGGCTGTTGTCGGTCATGCTGTCTCTGTGTTGATTGCGTGGCTTAGGTGGCTGACGTGGATGGCTTGTCCGATCCGCCTGCGCGCTCATATTCGCTTTCGAGCGCCAGCAGCGCGCGCGCCGCATCGGCGATCTTCGCATGATGCTCGGGCGGCGTCGAACTGAGCAGCGGCAGAATCGGCCCCATGTCGGCGATCCCCGAGAACGTGACGGCGTCGTGCAGCACGCGAATCAGCGAGATGTCGTCGCGCAGTGTTTCGAGCGGCATGAAGGCGTCGTACAGGCGCCGCGCGGCTCCGCTGTCCGAGGATTTCGCGGCATTGAGCAACGCCGTGACCATTCGAGGCGCGATGCAGCCCGAGCCCGTTGTCCAGGCCGCGAGGCCGAACTCGCGGACGTGCGTGAGCGCGGGGCGCTCGCCCATGCCGGACACGATCTTGGCCGCCGGCACGTGTTGCAGCAGGCGGCGCAAATACGGATCGTCGGCGGGATTTTCGCGGACGATCGCATATTTCACCGCGAGCAGCGTGCCTTGCTCGACAAGACGCGCGAGCGTGCCCACGTCCACATAGTCTTCGCTCTTGATGTACAGCGTGAGCGGAACACCGGCCACGTCGACCATGCGCGTGAGCCCCGCTTCGACACCCTCGGACGTGGTGAAGCCGGCCAGCGGCAACACCATCGCCGTGCGGTAGCGGGTTTGCGCGAGGATGCGCGCCTGGTCGAGCATTTTTCCGTAGTCCGGTCCGATGGCGGGAATCACGCGCGTGTCGGCGCTCGCGGTGTCGGCCAGCATGTCCAGCAGGTCGCGATATTCGCTAACGGCCGTGTGATACAGGTTGGCGTTGCCGCCGTAGAGCAGCGTGCGCACGCCGCCCGCTTCGATGTGGCGAATGAGCGCGGCGTTCTGGGCGGCGTCGAGTGAGTAGTCGGCGCGACGCGCGAGCGGCGGCACCGCCATGACCGAAGCAGCGAGTTCGCTGTCCTTGAAGGGGGATTCGTTCATCGCGCGGGCACCGGAAAGAAGAATGGGTGCCCACAGTAGCATCGAGGCCGAAAAGTTGTCAAACAACTTTGAGCCACAGATGGCGCGCGAAAGTGTCGTCATCACACCGGAAAAGCGCCGACGCGATACGACGCTTCTTGTATGACAATGCACGCAGTAAAACGCGTTCGAGGGGGGATTACCGCGCTAATTAATCGCGCAAACAGTTAAAGGGCGGCATGCATTTTATTTTTGCCGATAGCCAATGAAATTTCATTGGCCTGCATAAACTGGGCGCTTCGGCTTTGAAAAATAATTTTTGGTGATAAATTGTGCGGATTAAGGCGGTCATGAATTAAACCCCACGCAAATAACCACGCGGAATATTTGCGAGTTTGAGAGAGTGGAACTTGTCGCTACATTTTATCGAGCAGATGGCCCCGCTACACGACGCCGCCGACGAAGCGCAATGGTTCGACACCATCGCCGGGCTCGCCCAAAGCTGGGGCTTCGACCGGCTGCTGGTCGCCATGCTTCCGCGCCCCACCATGCGTCTGGAAGACGCGTACGTCCGCAGCACGTATGCGCCCGCGTGGCGCCGCACCTACGACGAGCAGGGTCTCGTGCACATCGATCCGACCGTCGCGCATTGCGCGACCCGCTCCTCGCCGCTCGTCTGGTCGCCGGAAATTTTCACGACCGCGCCGCAGCAGTCCATGTACGAGGAAGCCCGCGCGCATGGCTTGCGCGCGGGCGTGACATTGCCGATTCACGGACCGAATCAGGAAGCCGGCATGATGTGCTTCGTGAACGACGCCAATCCGACCGACACCTTCTGGCGTCATATCGACGTGGTTTTGCCCAACCTGGTGTTATTGCGCGATCTGGTGATCGACACCAGTCAGCGTCATTTGAATACGCACGCGCAGAGCTTATTGCCGAAGCTGACGCCACGCGAACGCGAATGCCTTCAATGGACCGCGCGCGGCAAATCCACGTGGGAAATCTCCCATATCCTGAACTGTTCGGAAGCCGTGGTGAACTTCCACATGAAGAACATCAGGACGAAACTCGGCGTGAATTCGCGGCGCGCGGCAGCCGTGATTGCGACCCAGCTTGGGCTTATTGACCCGGGTTGAGCAACGCGGTCGCGTCGCGGCTGTACAGCACGCGCTCGGCGCGGCCGAGGTCGGCGTCGGACACGGTTTTGGTGAAATACAGGCCCAGCAGAATGGAGACCGGCGCCGGGATTTCCGCGCCGGATTCGAACCGGCTGCCGCGCGACTGCGTGACGCCAAAGCGAGCCCAGAAGCGCCGCTGGCTCTCTTTCTTCTTCTTGCGATAGGCGATGATCAGAACGCGGTCCACGGCCGGAGACTGCTCCGCCGGACGCGCCTGAAGGCCGGGTTGCGCTTGCCAATGATTGTTGAGAAGTTCCATTTTCGTGTCCCGTCGGTTGAGTGCTTTCCTGTCTCAAATTCTGCGATATCCGATCCGCATGCACACCTATCCAGGTAGATAGGTGGCGGAACGATTCAGAATGCATAAGTTTTCCTGCGTAACTGGCTTCCCCAACACGTTCAGGAGAACGTCATGCAAACAGCGATCCGGATTGGAATGCGTCAAGAATTCGACAACGAGGACATCAACGAGATGTACCGCCTGCGGGCCCGCGTGTTTCACGGCCGGCTGGGATGGGATATTCCGACCATAGCGGGCATGGAGATCGACGGCTACGATGCGCTCGGACCGCATTACATGCTGATCCAGGGCGGCGACCAGCGCGTGCGCGGCTGCTGGCGTCTGATGCCGACCGAAGGGCCGAACATGCTGAAGGACACGTTCCCGCAACTGCTGCACGGGGCGGCCGCGCCGGTCGGGCGACATATCTGGGAACTGAGCCGTTTCGCCATCGACACGAGCGGCGAAGAGAAATCGTTCGGCTTTGCCGATCTGACGATGCAGGCGATCCACGAACTCGTGACGTTCGCGGACCGGATGGGCATCACGCGCTACGTGACGGTGACCACGACGCCGATCGAGCGGCTGCTGCGCAAGACCGGCATTGACATCAGCCGGCTCGGCTCGCCGCTGCAGATCGGCGTGGAACGCGCGGTGGCGCTGGATATCGCGGTGAGTCCGAAGACGCGCACCGCCTTGTTCGGGCCGATTGCGGCGGCTGCCTAGCTTCGTGGCCGTGGAGCGCGATGTCGGCCATTCCGGTCACGGCGGCTCAAGCGCGGCCTCAGGAACCAAACATCCGTTCGAGCGCATTTTCCAGATGCGCTCGCATGGCCTGTCCCGCCGCCTGCGGGTCCTTGCGGCGAATCGCGTCGAGCACCGCTTTGTGTTCGGCCTGCACGAGCCGCTGCCGCGCCACGGTTTTGACGAGCGAGAGATTGCGCGACAGATTCATGCTGAACAGTATCTGTTCCTCGATAAACGACATCACCGTAATGAAAAACGGGTTCTTCGACGCGCGCGCCACGGCGAGATGAAACAGGAAGTCGTCGTACGCGCCAATGCCGCGCGTTTCGATGATGCGCTCCAGTTGATCCCATGCGTGTTCGATCGCGGCGATGTCGTCTGCGTCTGCTTTGAGCGCCGCATGCTCGGCCGCGCCCGCTTCGGTGACGATGCGAAATTCATAGCAGCGGCGAATGTCGGACAACGTTTCGAGCGGCGCGAAACGCCGCACGTCCGGATCGGGCCGCCGCGCGACCGTCGTGCCGGAGCCATGGCGCGTCATGATGATGCCGTCGGCGCGCAGCCGCGCCAATGCCTCGCGCACCGTGGGCCGCGACGTGGAAAAGCGGTCGGCGAGCGCATGCTCGGTAGGCAGCCGCTCACCTTCCTTGTACTCGCCTTCCAGGATGCGATTCAGGATGTCGCCGTAAATCTTGTCGGGCAAGCCCGTTGTTTTGCGCTCGTTCATCGGCGGCCGGATGCAGCTTGTCAGAGGTGATTCCGATTGTAAGGCAAACCCGAACCGCAGCGACCCGCGCTTTTGGCTTCTCCGGCAACGCAAAAGACAAACGGCGCGCGGCCGGCAGCGCCCTTCTGGTGCAAACCGGCCTAGTGTCAAAATTTGTGAAGACCTTGATTAACATCCTGTCGGAGCGTGAATTTCCGAACGATGATTGAATCTCACAACCTGACATGGAGTCGATTATGTACACACGCATTCTCGTAGCGGTGGACGGCAGCCGGACGTCGCGTCGCGCCTTCGAGGCGGCGCTTGCGCTGGCCAGATTGCACGGCGCGGTTTTGCAGCCGCTCTATGTCGTCGAAAGCATGCCGATGTATTTCGAAGCGCCGGGCTACGACCCTTCGGTGCTGCGCAACGGGCTGCTCGAACAGGGCAAGGAACTCGGCCTGGCATTCGCGCGCGACATGGCTGCGCAAGGCGTGAAGGGAGAGGTTGTCGTGAGCGAGGCGGCGGGGCTCGACGATGTATCGACCGCGGTCCTGAAGGCCGCCGCCGATTTCAATGCGGATCTGCTCGTCATGGGCACGCATGGCCGGCGCGGATTTCAACGCCTGATTCTCGGCAGCGTGGCCGAGCGCTGCGTGCGTCAGGCGCGCCTGCCTGTGCTGCTGATCCCGTCGGCGGCGGGGCAATCGTCCGCCGACGAGGAAGCCGAGACCTGACGCGCGCGATCCGCGCTAGCCCGGCCCGCCGCGTTGCAACGCCCGATGCGTGACATGGTCTTCGAGCAGGCGACGCATCGTGGCCAGCAACACCGCGCCATCCACGGGCTTGCGCAAAAATCCGTCGAAGCTGACGAAGGCGGGCGGACTCGGCTCTCCCGACACGAGTATGAAAGCGACGTCGGCGAGACCGGGCAGCGTGCGCAAGCGGTGACACAGCTCGCTGCCCGACATGGTCGGCATACGCCAGTCGGCGACCACGACATCGACCGGCGAATCCATGAATTTGGCGAGCGCCGACTTGCCGTCCAGCGCCGTTTTGACTTCGTAGCCTTCGGCCGCGCACACGGCGCTCCACGCGTCGAGCGCTTCTGCATCGTCATCTACAAGCAGTACGGTTGCCATATGCAATTGTCCTGGCGCTTTAACAACCCGCTTCGCAACGCGCATGCCCACACGACGGCTCGCATTCACCGATAGACAGATGCGCGGCGAGTAACAGGCGAAGCGATGAACGGCGAACTTCGCCCGCTTGAGTTAACAATAGCAACTCGACGGCAACGTGGCGCAGAACTGCTTGACGCCGCAACGTCAGGCGCGAGCCAAGGCAGCCGCGACCAGGCGTTGCTGTTCTTCGCGATGTATCCGTAGCGACGAATGCGCGCCCGACGGACTCTCGCGCCGGCATACATCGGCAATGCGGCAGTTCGCCGGCACCGCCGCGCCGATTTCGTCGCGCACGAAATGCCACGCGCCGTGTTTCTTTTCCTCTTCCTGCGCCCACACCACGTCCGCGAGATTCGGATACGCGGCAAGCGCAATCGCCAACTCGCTCGTCGGGAACGGATACAACTGTTCGATGCGGATGAGCGCGATGTGCGTGTCGCCGGAAGCCTCGCGCGCCGCCTGCAAGTCGTAGAAGAACTTGCCGCTGCATAGCACGACGCGCGTGACATCTTCAGGCGACCACACGCTGCTGTCTTGCAACACCGGCGCAAACGCGCCGCCGATCAGTTCGCCGAGCGCCGAATGCGAGCGTGCGTTGCCGTACAACTGCCCCTTCGGCGACATGACGACGAGCGGCTTCGCATCCGGATTCAAGGCCTGCTCGCGCAGCATGTGAAACCACTGCGACGACGTCGACGGCATCGCGACCTTCATGTTTTCGCCCGCGCACAGTTGCAGGAAGCGGCTCAGATACCCGCTCGAATGCTCCGGGCCGACACCTTCGTGACCGTGCGGCAGCAGCATCGCCAAACCGGACCGCTGACCCCACTTGTACTCGCCCGCCGCCACGTATTGATCGACGATGACCTGCGCGCCGTTCACGAAGTCGCCGAACTGCGCTTCCCAGAGCGTCAGGCGCGAGTTCGACTGCACGCTGTAGCCGTATTCGAAGCCCAGCACGGCTTCTTCCGTCAGCGG
This sequence comes from Paraburkholderia sp. MPAMCS5, assembly GCF_036016995.1. Classification (NCBI taxonomy): domain Bacteria; kingdom Pseudomonadati; phylum Pseudomonadota; class Betaproteobacteria; order Burkholderiales; family Burkholderiaceae; genus Paraburkholderia; species Paraburkholderia sp. MPAMCS5. The sequence continues at coordinate 341,406 of NZ_JAYXBK010000001.1, read as the reverse complement.
CGAGTTGACGATGTCGAATTCGCCTTGATGCACGCCGAGGTTTTGCAGCGGCACATAAGGCTCGACCGCGCCCGATGTCTCGCCTTGCGAGTGCCACACCGCGTGCCGGTGCATGAACGTGCCGCGCCCCACGTCCATGCCGGAGAGCCGCACGTTATGCCCGTCATCGAGCAGACTTGCGTAGGCGAGATTTTCGGCGAAGCACCAGTCGACGAGTGCGGCTTCGTTCGCAACGCTCTTCGCCCACTTCGCCGTGACGTTGCGCACGAAATCGTGCAGCTTCAGCGTGGGTGGCGTGCGAGTCAGCGCCGCGCCCAACGACTGCATGCGCGCAAGCGATAGCGGGCGCGTGTGTTTCGCCGCATGTTTCGCCGCAGTCTCACGCGGTGAAGACAACGTTTGCGTCGAATGCGATTGAAGTTTCTTCAATGCCTCCGCGCGCAATTCGGCGAGCGGCGTTTCTTCATTGATGGCCGCGTGATACAGCTCCGTGACGGTCGGATGCGGGGCGATCGCCGCTTGCTGAAACGGCTGCGTGAGCGTGGGAATGTCGTGCTCCGAATGACCGAGACGCCGATAGCCGATCAGATCGATCACGACATCAGCCTCATGCTCCATGCGGTATTGCAACGCGAGCCGGGCGGCGCGAACGACTTCGTCGGGACGATCGGCATTCACGCGAATCACGGGCGCATCGATCATGCGTGCGATGTCGGTGCAATACGAATTTGCTTCGGTATCCATACGGTTCGGCGTCGTGAAGCCAATCTGGTTGTTCACGATCACGTGCACCGTGCCGCCCAGTGCGTAGCCGTCCTTGCGCGTCAGGTTCAGCGTTTCCATCACGATGCCCTGGCCTGCGAAGGCCGCATCGCCATGCACCATGACCGGCAGACAGTCAAAGCCGCGATGTTCGTCCCGATAGGCACGCGCCATTCCGCTCACCACCGGATACACGCTTTGAAGATGCGAAGGATTGTGCGCGAGCAAGATCGCGACGTCGCCGTCGGGCGTCTGCCTGACCGTGCGGCCGCCAAGGTGATAAGGCAGATCGCGCTGCACGGCCGCGAGATCGGAATCGGGATCGAGGCAATCGACCAGTTTCGCCGGATCGAAATCCATCACGTTGACGAGCACATTCAGGCGCCCGCGATGCGGCATTCCCGCGAATACCTGTTGCACGCCATGCGCCGCGGCGTGATCGACAATCGACTCGATGAGCGGCACGAGGCTCTCGCAACCTTCGAGCGAGAACCGCTTCGCATGTTCGAAACATGCAGCAACATGACGCTCCCACATTTCGGCGGCAATCAGACGGCGCAATAGATGACGGCGCCGATCGCGTGCCGGCAACGGTGCGAGCTGTTCCGACTTGAGCCACGCCGACAGACGCGCGCGGCGCAGCGGGTCGCGAATGCCGGTCAGATCGAGACCGATCGCGCCGCAATAGGCGCGCCTCAGTTGCCGTTCGAGTTCATGCACGGCAGCCGAAGGCGGCAGAAGCGGGTTCTCGGCGCCGATCGGCTGTGCCGGATCGAGCCCATGAAACACGGGGTCCAGTTCCGGCACCTCGGGGGCGGGCGTGAGGCGCAGCGGATCGAGCGACGCCTGACGGTGGCCATGCTGACGGAACGCGTCAATGAAGCGCCGGACCTGCAACGCCCGCGCGACGGGCGACACATCCCCCGGCGGCTCGATAACGGCACTGGCCGGCGTGCGTGAAAGTACAACCGATTCGGAAGAGACGTGTGACATGTTGGATAACGTGCGGAAGATATCGTTAGTTGGATCTCGCTGTCCGCACGCGATGCTCGGGGCGCAGCCCCTCGACGGCAACACGACGGTTGCCGCGATCTTCGGCAGACAGCGAAACGGGAAGGAGCGCAATACGATGAAGGCGTAGAGCCGCGCTCCGTCTTCTGTTTTTATCGAGCCGCTCCGGGCGAGCGGCTCGTGTCTCCGTTCCTTGTCTGCCTCGACTTCTACTGCGGTGACATGCGCGCGTCGAGCCACGCGCCGGGGTCGTTCATGTCGTTCGCGCGATGCGCGTCTGCCTGCGCATGTGCATGCGCCGCGCGTGGATGAGTCGGCGTGCCGTCGTCGAGCTTGAACGTGCTGACCGTCGCGGTGAGCTGCTGCGCCTGGTCCTGCAGCGCCTGCGCGGCCGCCGCGCTTTGCTCGACGAGCGCCGCGTTTTCCTGCGTCACCTTGTCCATCTGCGTGATGGCGTGGTTGATCTGCTCGATGCCTTCGCTTTGTTCCTTGCTGGACGAGCTGATCTCCGCCACGATCTCCGTCACGTGGCGAATGCGCTGCACGACCTCGCCGATGATCTGTCCTGCTTCCTCGACCATCTTGCCGCCGGTGCCGACCTGATCCACGGAATCGGCAATCAACGCCTTGATCTCTTTCGCGGCCACCGCGCTGCGTTGCGCGAGCCCGCGCACTTCGCTCGCCACGACCGCGAAACCACGGCCGTGTTCGCCGGCGCGCGCGGCTTCCACCGCCGCGTTGAGCGCGAGAATGTTGGTCTGGAAGGCAATGCCGTCGATCACGCCGATGATCTCGACGATCCGCTGCGACGAGTCGTTGATCGCGCTCATCGTGCTGACCACCTGATTCACCGCATTGCCGCCCTTCACCGCCACGTCCGACGCGGTCGACGCAAGCTGATTGGCCTCGCGCGCGTTGTCGGCGTTCTGCTTGACCGTGGAGGTCAACTGCTCCATTGCCGCCGCGGTTTCTTCGAGCGAACTCGCCTGATGCTCGGTGCGGCTCGACAGATCCAAATTGCCGCTCGCCACTTCGCGCGTCGCCTGGCTAATCGTGTCCGTGCCCTGGCGCACTTGCGCCACGATGCCGTGCAGATTGCCCGTCATGCGTTCGAGCGCGGTCAACAGGCGGCCGACTTCGTCGGTCGTTTCGGCCTGAAGATGATGCGTGAGATCGCCGGCCGCGACCGCTTCAGCGAGACTTACCGCGCGGTTGATCGGCCGCGTGATGGTGCGCGTGATGAAGACGCCCGTGGCGATCGCGATCAGCGCCGCGACCAGCGCGATCAGGATCATCTGGATTTTCGCGCTATGCGCTTCGGCGACGGCATCGGCGACGTCGTGCGCCATACGTTCCGCCTGCACGTCGACCATCTTGTCGACGAGCATGTAATAGGCGTCCTGCAGCCGCGCCATATCGCCCTGATAGACATCGCGCGCTTCTTGCTGCTGGTTCTTGCTGATCAGATCGAAGAAGCTCTTCACGCTCACGCCGTAAGCCGAACGCGCGTCGAATTGCTGCTTGAAGAGCGCTTTGGTCTGATCGCTCGTCAGGTGCTTCTGGAGTTCGCCGTACGCTTGCGCGTTGGCCTTACGGATGGCCGCGTAGTCATCCATGTATTGCCTGGCCCTATCCGGCGACGTGGTCAGCAACAGATTGCTGAGAATGCCGCTCGCCTTGTAGCCGTTGCTCTTGATCTGATTGCTGAGCGCGATCAGCGAATAGCGATTGCTGACGATCTCGTCCATCTTCGTATTCGTGGACTCGATGTGTGCAATGCCGACCGCGGCCGTGCCGACCAGCAGCGCGACCATCAGCGCGAAGGCGGCGCCAAGGCGGACCCCGATTCTGAAATTCGAAATTTTCATGTGTCTAGTTCCTCACCCAACCGCTCGATAAAAGTTGTCGCGAAAATGCTCCGGCGTGCGCCGATGCGGGTGCCTGAACTCGCGCCCGTTTCGCATCGCCGTCCTTTTCCTCAGACAATATGACGACACGATTTGACAAACCTTGATAGCTGCCGGGCGAGGAAAGTGAAAAATTCGCCAAACGTTTGCGTCAGCGTGGGAAAAGCGGCGGCGGCGGGCAAGGATGAGTAAGGCGTATGCCTTCTGAAACAATCGGATCGGACGATTCGCAAGGATTTTGCGCAATCTGACGTGGCTCAAATGGGCTGATCGCCTGCGCGCGTCATTTTGCCGCGAAAGCGGGGACAGAGCCGGTGGGACAATTGGGCATTACCCCTGACATTGGCTCAGACATGTTGACTCCTACCGTTGTTGCCGTCGCCGATTCCGCTGTAGCCACCGCATCCGTCGCCGGTTCGCCGCCCGTGCGAAGCAAGCGCCGCGCGACGCCGCGTGCCGCCGCGCGCACCGGCGCCCGCACTGCCGCGCGCTGCTCGGCCTGTTCCATGCGCCAGCTCTGCATGCCGCAAGGCCTGCCGCCCGCCGACCTCGCCAAACTCGAAACGCTGATTTGCTCGGCGCGTTCGGTGCATCGCGGGGAAGCGCTGTATCGCAGCGGCGATCGCTTCGACAGTATTTACGCGGTGCGTTCCGGCTCCATGAAAACCGTCATGACGCATCGCGACGGGCGCGAACAGGTGACGGGCCTTCGGCTCGCGGGCGAAGCGCTCGGCCTCGACGGCATCAGCGAAGACCGCCACTCATGCAGCGCGCTCGCGCTGGAGGACAGCACGGTGTGCATCGTTCCCTACACCGCGCTCAAGTCGCTGTGCCGCGAAATCGGCTCGATGCAGGAACGCCTGCACAAACTGATGGGCGAGCAGATCGTGCGCGAAGCCGCTCAAATGATGGTGCTCGGTTCACTCTCGGCGGACGAACGCGTCGCGGCTTTCCTGCTCGACGTGTCCGAGCGCAACGCGCAGCGCGGTTATTCGTGGGCCGAATTCAATCTGCGCATGACGCGCGAAGATATGGGCAGCTACCTCGGCATGACGCTCGAAACCGTGAGCCGCACCCTGTCAAGATTTCAAAAGCGCGGCCTGATCGACACGCAAGGCAAGCATATTCGCATCGTCGATCTGGACGGCTTGCGGCAGGTTTAAGCCGCCAGCCGAGGCGCGGCTCGCGCGCGGCTGCGTCCGTGGCGGCGCTTTTCCCTACGTTTTTCCAGCGGGCCGTTTGCCTTGGCATGGCATCTGCGAGCGGGTACAGTCTTTGTTCAGTCCGTCCCCCGCAAGGAGACCCGGCGAAATGAACCGCGATCCCGGCCCGCATCACCCGCTTGTCCAGCGTCTGATCGACGCGCGTCAAGTCACCGACGCCCTCTTTTCCATCGTCAAGCCCGAATTCCTGTACGAAAGGCCGATCCGCGAACGACACCGGATCGTGTTTTACATCGGCCATCTGGAAGCTTTCGACCGCAATCTGTTCGATCGGCGTCTGTTCGATTTGCCCGCGCTCGATCCGCAACTCGATCAGCTGTTCGCGTTCGGCATCGATCCCGTCGACGGCGGCTTTCCGACCGATCAACCGGGCGACTGGCCTTCGCTCAACACCGTGCATCAGTATGGCTCGCAGGCTCGCGGGCAGATCGACCGCGCGCTGCGCGCGCTCACCGATTCCGCGCGCGTCGAGGCGTCCGCGCAATTGCTGAACGTCGCGATCGAGCATCGCCTGATGCATGCGGAAACGCTCGCGTACATGCTTCATCAATTGCCGCTCGAACAGAAAGTGACCCATCTGCGCGAGGCGGTCGTAACGGGCTCGGGGCGCGCGAACGGCGTGCCGTCGATGGTGAGCGTGCCGGCAGGTTCAGCCGTGCTCGGCATGCCGCGCGAGGGCGGCCGCTTCGGCTGGGACAACGAATTCGGCGAATTGCGTGTCGACGTGCCGGCGTTCGCGATCGACCGCTATATGGTCACGAACGGCGCGTTTCGCGAGTTCATGGAAAGAGGCGGCTACCGCGAGCCGAAGTGGTGGACGCAGAAAGACTGGGCGTGGAAGGAAGCCCAGCACATCGAGCATCCCGCGTGCTGGTCGCGGCGAACGGCGAGCGGCGCGAGCAACGAATGGACGCTGCGCACGATGTTCGACGAAGTGCCGCTGCCGCTCGACTGGCCCGCGTATGTCAGCCACGCCGAGGCCAGCGCGTATGCGCGCTGGGCCGGCAAGGCGCTGCCCACCGAGGCGCAATGGCAACGCGCGTCGCAAGGCGCGCCGCATGCCGGCTCCGGCAATTTCGATTTCCGCAGTTGGGACCCGCGGCCGGTCGACGCCTATCCCGAGAACGTGAGCGCATTCGGCGTGGAAGGACAGTTCGGTAACGGCTGGGAATGGACCTCGACGTTGTTCGACGCGCTACCGGGCTTCGAGGCGTTTCCGTTCTATCTGGGCTACTCCGCCAACTTCTTCGACGGACAGCATTACGTGATCAAAGGCGGCTCGGCGCGCACCGCGCAATGCATGTTGCGGCCGACGTTTCGCAACTGGTTTCAGCCGCGTTATCAGTATGTTTATGCGGGATTCCGCTGCGTGACGGCGTGAGAGGCCAGGCAACGAATGAGCGAAAAGGCCTCGGTTCTTCCACAATCTCGTTCATCCCGCCTGACCTGCCGCCGAGTTGGCGCAAGATCGCCTTCGCGCCTCGCTTCGCGCGCGGCGCCCACAATAGGTAATGGACAAACGCGACATATGTAAGGGAAAAGGGCGACAGCGCGTGTATGCTTCGGCATCTTTGGCGGCCGAACGCATAATAAATGAAACAACTAGTCTTCTGGTTCATGGTGGGATTGCTTCGCATGCTGTCGGTGCTGCCTTACCGGTGGGTCGCGCGAGCCGGCAGCGCACTGGGCGCGTTGTTGTACCGCATTCCCAGCCGGCGCAAGCGCATTGTCCTCACCAATCTGAATCTGTGCTTTCCTGAAAAGAGCGAGTCGGACCGCGACGTCCTGGGCCGCGCGCACTTCCGTCATGTTTTGCGCAGCTACTTCGAGCGCGGCGTGCAATGGTTCGGGACGCCCCACGCGATCGAGCGCCTCGTGCAACTCGAATCCCATATCGACCTTGACGATCCGACGGCGCCTCCCACCATCTTCATGGGATTCCATTTCGTCGCGATCGAGGTCGGCTGCATGCTTTATTCGACCCGCTTTCCCGTCACGGCGCTCTATACGCCGATGTCCGACAAGCGGCTTTGCGCGCTGGCCGCCCGTCAGCGCGGCAGATTCGGCGCGAACATGGTGTTGCGTTCCGACAGCGCGCGCCGGGTGGTCACTCAATTGCGCGCGGGCCAGTCGGTGATGCTGGCCGCGGACATGGATTTTGGCGTCGACAATTCCGTCTTCGCGCCGTTCTTCGGGATTCCCGCGTGCACGCTGACCTCGGTGTCGCGTCTTGCACGCCTCGGCCGTGCCCGGGTCGTCCCTTTCGTCACCGAAGTGCTGCCGGACTACCAGGGCTACAAGATGACGATCTTCGAGCCCTTGAAGGACTTTCCATCGGGCGACGACACGACGGATGCCACCCGCATGAATGCGTTTCTGGAGCAGGAGATCGTCCGGCTGCCCGACCAGTATTACTGGGTGCATCGACGTTTCAAGAATCGACCGGTCGGCATGCCCGCGGTGTACTGACTACACCGGTTATCTGAGCACATGCCGGCATTTTCCGGCGCGCTGGCTTCAACTATTTCGGCGGCCATTGGCTCGTCCGGTTTGGCAGTGCAACGCTGCCGTTGAGAGTGGCCCTCTCGCCTCACTGATGTCTGTGGCCGCTTTGACGCCATAAATGGGTGTGGTTCGCTCGTCGCACGTCGAGCGCAATTGCCGCCGTGAGCACAGGCAGCGCGTGAGTTCAGCGAGAACCACGCGCCAAACATACAAAACAATTACATTTTCCCAATCGCCGTTAGCGCAGCGTAAACCTATTAACGGCCTCGTCGTAATGTTGATAGGAATCATTCGCATTTGTATTGACGACGCTATCTCGATATGCGTACCATTTACACATCCGCGAGCATGCGACTCGCAACATGCGGGCTGCGAACCTCTCTTTTGCGCGTCCCTGGCAGATCCAATCAATAGCATAACTAAATGTTTACAATAAGAACCAACCGATCGATCGAAAGGACCACGCGCCCGGCAACGGCAGTTGCCTTTCCCGTGCGAAAAGCGGCGCTCGCCACAGCCCTCTCCTGGGTTGCGCTAGCCTCGAATCCGGCAAGCGCGGCCGCCGCTCCCGACGCGACACCCGAAGCCCCAGAGGCCGATTTGAACATCCAGGCGCAGCCGACCGGGCAATGGACAGGTCTCTGGACGCGACAGACTCTGCTCGGCGATATGGGCGGCTTACGTCCGTGGCTCGGCAAATACGGCGTGACGTTCCAGTTGACGGAAACCAGCGAATATCTGGCGAATCTCCGTGGTGGCCTGTCGCGCGGCGGCGACTATGACGGCTTGACGACCGTCACGGTGCAGATGGATACGCAAAAGGCGTTCGGACTACCCGGCGGCCTGTTCAACGTCAGCGGCCTGCAGATCCATGGCCGCAACCTGAGCGCGGACCGGCTCGGCACGCTCAACACGGCGAGCGGGATCGAAGCCGAAGGCGCAACACGTCTGTGGGAGTTGTGGTATCAGCAGTCGTTCCTGAACAAGCGCGTCGATGTCAAGGTCGGTCAGCAGAGTATCGACCAGGAGTTCATCACCAGCACCTACGCGGCGACGTTCATCAACACAATGTTCGGTTGGCCCGCACTTCCCTCGTACGACATGCCTTCGGGCGGCCCGGCCTATCCGTTGTCCGCGCTCGGCGTGCGCGTACGCGGACAGATCACGCCTTCGCTTACCGCGCTGGCGGGCGTCTACTCCGGCGATCCGCTCGGCAACGCTTCGACCAACAAGTCGGGCAGCAACTTCAATCTGCACAATGGCGCGTTGTGGATCGGCGAACTCCAGTACGCCATCAATCAACCCGCTGATGGCGAAATGGTCGGCGCCGACAGCAACAGGCTGCCCGGCACCTACAAGATCGGCGTCTGGTACAACTCCAACCGCTTCGGCGACCCGCGCTTCGACAACACCGGCTTGTCGCTCGCGAATCCGGCCTCCACGGGCATCGCGCAGTCGCATCGCGGCAATTACAGCATCTATGCCGTCGCGGATCAGATGGTGTGGCGCCCCGACCCCGACGAAGCCCGCAGCCTCGGCGTGTTTGCACGCGTGATGGGCGCGCCCGATGACCGCAACCTCGTGAGCTTTTCGGCGAACCTCGGCGTCGTACTCAAGGCGCCGTTCAAGGGCCGCGACAACGACAGCGCGGGCCTCGCCGTCACGTACATCAAGGTCGGCAAGCACGCACACGATCTCGATCTGGACAACCGCGCGCTCCTGAACAGCCCCTACGGCGTGCGCACGAGCGAAACCGCGCTGGAAGCCACCTACATCTATCAGGTCACGCCATGGTGGCAGTTGCAGGGCGACGCGCAATACACGTTCAACGCGGGTGCGGGCCAGAACCCGAACGATCCGGCACAGCCGCTGCGCAATACGTTTGTGGTTGGCGTGCGCACCACCATCACATTCTGAGCGACGTCATCTCGCCCGACAATCTCCGACATTAGCAAGCATTCCGAACATGACTGCAAATCAGGCTCCGTGCGTCTGCATGGAAAAAACCGTAACGACCTCGAACCACTTCGCGCGCAAGCTGAAGCGCCATTTGCGCGCGACGGCCCTGCTCGCGGCCGGCGCGGCGGCGCTCGCCGTCACGAGCGCCGCGCAAGCAGAGCCGCGAGGCTTTCTCCAAACGCTGCACCGTAATACGACGCTCATCAACACCGTGCCCGACAACGGCGACCAGAACCCGTATGCGATTGTCGTCGCACCCGTCTCGGCGGGAACGGTGAAGCAAGGCGACGTCCTCATCGACAACTTCAACAACGCGACCAACCTGCAAGGCACGGGCAGCACGATCGTCGACTATCACCCTGATACGAAGCAGATGTCGCTGTTCGCGCAGCTTCCGCGCGATCTGAAGGAATGTCCCGGCGGCGTCGGCCTGTCGACCGCGATGACGATGCTCAAGTCCGGCTGGGTGATCGTCGGCAGCACGCCGAGCAACGACGGCACCACGGGCACCAAGGGCGCCGGTTGCCTCGTCGTGCTCGACCCGCAAGGCAAGGTCGCCTCGACGATCAGCAGCGCCAACATCAACGACCCGTGGGGCAACATGGCCGTCGTCGACAACGGCACGAGCGCCACGCTGTTCGTCAGCATGGCGGGCTTCGGCGTCGGCAGCGCGGACGGCAACCCGCCGGTCTTCAAGCAGGCAACCGTGCTGCGCCTCGATCTCGACATCCCGCAAGGCAAGCCGCCGGTCGTCAGGAAACAAACGGTGATCGCCAGCGGCTTCGGCGCGCAGGCCGACAAAGGCGTGTTCCTGGTCGGTCCCACCGGGCTCGCGCTGTCGGCGGATCAGAAGCTGTTGTATGTGTCCGACGCGATCGGCAACCGCATCAACGAAATCGACGAACCGATGACGCGCGATACAAGCGCGGGCGTCGGCCGCCAGCTCTCGGCCGATGGCCTGCTGCATCGTCCTCTCGCAATGGTGACCGCGCCGAACGGACACCTGCTGGTGACCAACGCGCTGAACGGCCAGGTCGTCGAAATCGTTCCCGACACAGGCAAGCAGTTGTACGCACGCTGGATCGATACCGACAAGGCGCAAACGCCGCCGGGCAACGGAGATCTCTTCGGCCTCGCGATGACCCCGGAAGGCGACGGTTTCTATTACGTGCAGGACGACGTGAACACCCTCGTGCTCGCGAAATAACACCGCCCCGAGCGGGCCATGAAAGCGCACAAGACAGCACCATGACAGATCACTCATCCCCACCGCCGCGCCCGAGCCGGCGCGGCTTCCTGAAGGCGGGCGGCGCCGCCGTCGCGGCGGGCGCGAGCTTCGCCACGAGCGGCGTCGCGCAAGCCGCGTTGACGCGCACGCAGGCCGATGACATGCAGCGCCAGATCGAACCGTTCTACGGCGCGCATCAGGCGGGCATCGTCACGGCGCAACAGGGCCACACCTATGTTGCCGCGTTCGATCTCAAGACAGACAAGCGCGACGACGTGATCGCGCTGCTGCGCGAATGGACGCAGGCCGCCGCGCGCATGACGCAAGGCCAGCCGGCCGCCTCGCTCGACAACGCCGACGACAAGCCAGCCGCCGATTCCGCCGACGTCCTCGGCCTCGGCGCTTCCTCGCTCACGATCACGTTCGGCTTCGGCCCAGGCCTTTTCACTTCGGCGGAAGGCAAGGACCGTTACGGGCTCGCGAGCAAACGTCCCGCGGCGCTCGTCGATCTGCCGCGCTTCAACGGCGATCAACTGATTGCCGAAAAGACCGGCGGCGACCTCTTCGTCCAGGCGTGCGCGAACGATGCTCAGGTCGCCTTCCATGCCGTGCGGCAACTCGCGCGCATGGGCTACGGCGCGATCCAGATGCGTTGGGGTCAGGCGGGATTCCTGTCCGGCCCGAAAGGCCAGACGCCGCGCAACCTGATGGGCTTTAAGGACGGCACGAACAATCCGTCGACGGCCAAGGCGCCGCTGATGAACCAGTTCGTGTGGGCCAGCGCCACCGACGCGCCCTGGATGCAGGGCGGCACCTATACGGTGGTGCGCCGCATCCGCATCACGCTCGAACACTGGGACCAGATGGAACGCGGCTTTCAGGAGCAGGTGTTCGGCCGCCACAAATACAGCGGCGCGCCGATCGGCAAGCCGCATGAATTCGATGCCGTCGATCTGAACGCGCAGGACAAGGACGGCAACAGCCTCATTCCCGAGAACTCGCACGTGCGTCTGTCGAACCAGGCGAGCAACAACGGCGCGCAGATTCTGCGCCGCTCGTATTCGTACAACGACGGCACGAATTTCTATATCGAACGCTGGCCGCCGTGGCGTCAGGAAACCGAATACGACGCGGGTCTCATCTTTATCGCGCACCAGTCCGACCCGCGCACGGGCTTTATCCCGATCAACGAGAAGCTCGCGAAGTTCGACATGATGAACCAGTTCACGACGCACGTCGGCAGCGCGGTTTTTGCCGTGCCGCCCGGCGCGCGCGAAGGTTCGTATATCGGCGCGTGCCTGTTCGAAGCATGAGCGCCGCTCGCCTGTGCACCGCATGAGGCGAGCGGCCAGTCAACAACATCAAGAGGAAGAGTCAAATCATGAACCGTTCATGGGTAGGCGCGCTGCGCCAGGTGGCGCGCGTCGTGTCGCTGTCGCTGTCGATTGCTGTTTCGGCGCACGCCGCGTCGATCACGGTTTACAGCGCGCAGCACGAGCAGGTTGTGGACCTGCTCGCGAAGGACTTCGAGAAGCAGACGGGCATCTCCGTGAAGATCCGCAATGGCGAGGGTCCGGCGCTCGCGGCGCAGATCGTCGCGGAAGGCTCGGCATCGCCCGCCGATGTGTACTTCACCGAAAACTCGCCCGAGCTGATGCTGCTCGAAGAAAAGGGCCTGCTCGGCAAGGTCGATTCCTCCACGCTGACGGTCGTCCCCGCGCGCTTCAGCTCGCCGTCGGGCGAATGGGTCGGCGTGACGGCGCGCGAGAGCGTGCTCGCGTACAACACGACCAAGCTGCAAACGTCGCAATTGCCCACGTCGCTCTTCGATCTCGCCAGGCCCGAGTGGAAAGGCAAGGTCGGCATCGCGCCGAGCGATGCGGATTTCCTGCCGCTGGTGAGCGCGGTCCTCGCCTTGAAGGGCGAAGCGCAGACAGTGCAATGGCTGAAGGGCCTGAAGGCCAACGCGCAGATCTTCGACGACGACGAGGGCGTGGTCGCCGCCGTCAATCGCGGCGGCGTCGCGACGGGCGTCATCAACAATTATTACTGGGCGCGATTGCACACCGAACTCGGCGACAAGGCGACGCGCAGCGCGATCTATCATTACGGCAATGGCGACGTGGGCGGCCTCGTCAACGTGTCGGGCGCGGCGATTCTCCGCACCGCGCACAATGCGGACGGCGCGCAGCAATTTCTCAAGTACCTCGTGAGCGAGCGCGCGCAGACGCTGATGGCAAAGAGCCGCGTCGGCTACGAATATCCGCTGCATGCGGGCGTCCAGCCTGATCCGCTGCTCAAGCCGTTCAACGAACTCCAGCCGCCGTCGCTGACGCTCGAACAGCTCGGCGACGATAGCAAGGCGGGCAAGCTGCTGCGCCAGGCGGGCTTGCTGTAAAGGAACACGTAGGTGAGCGATGTGACTGACATCGGCGAGGCGGTCGCCGCCGACCCGCCTTCGGCGAAAGCCGCGGCGCGCGGCGGCAAGCACGCGCCGCGCGGGTTGCTGGCGGGCTCGGCCGTGAGCGCGCTGCTGGTGCTGCTGCCGCTCGCCTTCACGTTTTATCGCGCGTGGACGGTCGGCTTCAGCGACGCCGTCGATCTGGTGTTTCGTCCGCTCGTGGGCGAACTGCTTGTCAACACGCTGCTCATCACCGTGAGCGCGACGCTGGCTTCGGCTGTCGTCGGCACGGCCGCGGCGTGGTTCATCGAGCGCACGCATGTGCCGGGGCGTCGCGTGTGGGCCGTGCTCACCGCCGCGCCGCTCGCGATGCCCGCATTCGTGTCCAGCTATGCATGGGTGTCGATCAGCCTCGATCTGCAGGACTTCGCGGGCGCGCTGCTCGTCATCACGTCCGCCTATTTCCCACTCGTCTATCTGCCCGTCGCGGCCGCCTTGCGCGGAATGGACCCGGCGCTGGAGGAAAGCGCGCGCGCGCTCGGCTGCGGACGCTGGGCGACGTTCGCGCGCGTCGTGCTGCCGCAACTGCGCCCGGCGCTGCTCGGCGGCATGCTGCTCGTCGCGCTCGGCGTGCTGTCGGAATTCGGCGCTTTCCAGATGCTGCGATTTCGCACGTTCACCACGGAGATCTTCGCGGAGTACCGCACCAGTTTCGACAACAGCGGTGCGTCGCTGCTGGCGTCGCTACTCATTCTGTTGTGTCTCGTATGTCTCGCGTTCGAGTTCCGCGTGCGAGGCCGCGCGCGCTATGAACGCGTCGATCGCGGCGCACGGCGCGCGGCGCTGCGCTACGAGCTGGGCGTGTGGCGCTGGGTAATCGTCGCGGGGTTTGTCGCGTCAGCCGTGATCACGCTGGGCGTGCCGCTCGGCATGATCGGCTTCTGGCTCACGCAGGAAGGCGCGGCGGCCGTCACACCGGCCGAGGTGTCACCCGAACTGCTGTTCAATGCAACGATGTCGTCGGTCGGCTTCGGCCTTGCGGCCGCCGCATTGACGACGCTGCTCGTCCTGCCGCTCGCGTTGCTGCTCGTGCGTTATCCGGGCCGGCTCGCCACCGTGTTCGAGCGCACCGTATTTCTCGCGCAAGGCGTGCCGGGGCTCGTCGTCGCGCTGGCTATCGTCTCGCTCGCCGTGCGCGCATTGCAGCCGCTCTATCAGGGCGCGACACTGCTGGTCATCGCGTACGCGATACTCTTCATGCCGCTCGCGCTCGTCAGCGTGCGTGCCGCGCTGATGCAGTCGCAGCCGCGTCTCGAAGATACGGCGCGCGCGCTCGGCCTCAATGCGGCGCAGACGTTCGTGCGTGTCCTGCTGCCGCTCGCCGCGCCGGGACTGGGTGCCGCGGCGACCATGGTGTTCATCTCGGTCGCGACCGAACTCAACGCCACGCTGCTGCTCTCGCCCATCGACACGCGCACGCTTGCCACGCAAGTCTGGTCCGACACCTCGACGCTCGCGTTCGCCGCCGCGGCGCCGTACGCCGCGCTGCTGACGGGCATCTCGCTGTGCGCGTCGGCACTGCTGTTCGTGCTGCTTGGGCGCTCCTCGCTGCACGGCGATCAAGCCTGACCTTCAATCAATTGACACATGAGCGAACTTCGAATCAGCGGACTGCGCAAGTCGTTCGACGGCCACACGGTTCTGCACGACATCGACCTCGCGGTCGAACGCGGCACGCTGCTCGCGCTGCTCGGCCCGTCTGGCAGCGGCAAAACGACGTTGCTGCGCGTTCTGTGCGGCTTCGAGCGCGCGGACGCAGGGACGATCGAGATCGACGGCAAACGGGTTGCCGGCGACAGCCTTCACTTGCCGGCGGAGCGGCGGCGCATCGGCTATGTGCCGCAGGAAGGCGCGCTGTTTCCGCATCTGTCGGTGGCGGACAACATCGTGTTCGGCCTACCGCGCGGCCAGCGGCGAGCGCGTCATCGCGTCGAGGAACTGCTGAAACTCGTGGGACTTCCCGCCGGCTATGCGCAGCGCGCGCCGCAACAACTGTCGGGCGGTCAACAGCAGCGTGTCGCGCTGGCGCGCGCGCTCGCGCCTTCGCCATCGCTCGTGCTGCTCGACGAGCCCTTCTCTTCGCTCGATGCCGCGCTGCGGACCGAGACGCGCGAAGCCGTCGCTAAAGCGCTGGCGGCGACGGGCGCGACCGCCGTGCTGGTGACGCACGATCAGGCGGAGGCGCTGTCGCTTGGACACGAGGTCGCGGTGCTCTGGAACGGCAAGCTGATCCAGACCGCTTCGCCGCAACGGCTCTATCGGCGGCCCGCGACGCGCGAACTCGCGACGTTCGTGGGCGATGCCGTCCTCCTGCCGGGCATCGCCGGGCACGGCACGGCGACCTGCGCGCTCGGCGCGCTGAAACTGCTGGCGCCTGTACCCGATGGCCGCGTCGAGGTGATGTTGCGGCCCGAGCAGATCCGCATCCTCGCAGAAGACGAAGCATCCGGTCGGGACAGCGTCAGCTTCGAAGCGCTCGTCACCGAGCTGCGTTTCAATGGGCCCGACGCGCGCGTCACGCTGCAAACGCGCGGCGCCTCGCCTGCGTTGATCCGCTCGAGCGTGCCGGGGCATCGCGCGCCGCGCATTGGCGAGTTGTGCCGGCTAACGGTGGATGGCGAAGTGCTGGCCTACGGCGGGGGGGCTTCCTGACTGACAGGTTCGCATGGCGAGTTCGCCAATCGGGCCTGAGCGTCAACCCTGCATCGCCAGTTTGATTGAGATGCGGCGCGCGGTTTGTCGCGGCGACCGCGGCATGACGACCCGCGTCGTATGCATGCTCGCGACATGCGTCGCGGCGTGTTGAAGATCAGCGCGCCGTGTCCCGGCACAAGCGATGTCCTCGCGGACTCGCAGGCGCCAGTTTGCCCCTGCAAACTGGCGCCGTCGTTTCAAGCGCTGAATGGCCTCGCTAACGAGGCGCCCACGCGCATGCGGCGCGGGAAGATGTATCTGCACGTGTCGTCACGCGTCGATGAACCGGCTGCCATGCCGCGAGGCTCGACCTGTGCGAGGGCGAAACTCGGCCAGTGGCGCAATTTCGCCCGGAAGACGGCCTTGGCTTAGGGCCGTCCCGACTTTACGTCGCGCCGATCAATCTGCCGGCGTGGACGTTTTCGAGGTGGCGCGGCGCGCTTCCTCGTCGCGATTGATCGGCTCGGGAATCGACTCGATGCGTCCCATCACGAACACGAACGACACGATGCCGATGACCAGAATCACGCCCGCGACCAGGAACGCGTTGGTGAACGAATTCGTCGCCCCGACGATGAAGCCCGTCACGATCGGCGCGGCCACGCCCATCAGATTGTTGACGAAGTTCATGATGCCGCCGACGGTACCCACACCGCCCTTCGGCGCGATCAGCGACGGCAAGGACCAGCCCACGGGTGCCGCCGCAGCGAGACCGCCAAGCGCAATCGAGATCCACAAGATCGCCCATTCCGGCTTCGTGGTCTGCGTCGCGCCGAACACGGCGAGGCCGAACAGCATGCCCGTCACGAGCACGGCCTTGCGCACGCGCGTCTCATCGTTGCCGCGCGCGATCAGGTGATCGATCAGCCAGCCGCCGACGACCAGATCCGTCACCGTTGCCACGGCCCACGGAATCGCGGCAAAGCCCGCCGACTTCAGAATGCTCATATGCATGGTCTGGACGAGATAGCCCGGCAGCCACGTCAGGAACAGATAGAACGAGTATCCGTAAGCGGCAAAACCGATCGTCAGACCCCAGACCTTGGCTTTCGTCAGCAGATAGCCCAGCATGCCGAACACGCTCGCGCTCGACGTGCCTTCGGGCGTTGCGCCGCCTTGCTGGATGTAGTCGAGTTCAACGGCCGAGAGCTTGCTGTCCTTGCTCGGATCGCGATAAATGACCAGAAACGCAACGAAGTAAGCGAGGCTCAGCAGCGCGGTCACGCCGAATCCCCAGCGCCAGCCGGCATTCACCACGACGACCGCGACCAGCGGCACGCCGATCACATTCGAAAACTTGGCTGCGGCGTCGAAAATGGCCGTGGCCAGCGCGCGCTCCTTGCGCGGAAACCAGTAGCCCGTGGCCTTCGAACTGACGGGGAAGCCCGGCGCCTCGGCGATGCCGAGCACCGCGCGCGCCGCGAACACGCCGCCGAAGCCGCTCGCGAAAACGGTGATGGCGGACGCCATGCCCCACAGAAACGCGCCCCAACGGCCGACGCGCGTCACGCCGAAGCGGTCAAGAAAAAGTCCCGCCGGAATTTGCAGCAACGCGTACGGCCAGAAGAACGCGCTGAACAGCAAACCCATATCGGCGGGCGACAGGTTAAAAGCCTCTTTCATCTGCGGTGCCGCCACCGACAGATTGATCCGATCGAAATAATTGATCAGCACACCAATGCCCAACAACAGGCCAATTGCCCAACGCCGGTTAGGAATGCGTTGCCCGGAAGCATTTACCATCATGGTCTCCTCAAAAGTGTCGTTTTGTCGCCAAAAAGCCGGTCGGCTGGCGCAATGTTGAGACAGCGCTATCTCACGCAGGCTGCATTGAGGCGGGCTGCACTTGCGTGCCGCTACACCATGCCGCTGCCTCCGTGACGATGCTGACAAGCGAGCGCGTGCCGTCAACCGTCAGCGTCAACGGTTCCGTATCGGGCCGCTCCAGCGTCGCGAACTGGCTTTCGACCAGCGACGCGGGCATGAAATGGCTCTCGCGCTGCGCCACTCGCTGCAACGCATCCGGCTGCGAAAGATCCAGAAATACGAAGCCCAGCGACGATGTCGCCGCGCGCAACCGGTCACGGTAGCGCTCCTTGAGCGCCGAACACGCGAGAACGGCACGCTCGCCGCGGCTGGCCACGCGCTGCAGCTCTTCCGACAGGCGGTCGAGCCATCCCGCGCGGTCCTCGTCCGTGAGCGGGATGCCGCGCTGCATCTTGTCGACGTTCGCTTGCGGATGAAATGCGTCGCCTTCGATCAACACGCCGCCGAGCCGGGCGGCGAGCCCCTGCGCCACGCTGCTTTTCCCGCAGCCGGCGACACCCATGACGACGAGCGATGAAATGTGTCCGATCATATGCATCTCCTTGGAGCCGGTGAGACAGCGCTATCTCACGCTTACAAAAAAATATCGCCTGCGCAACCGTGAAGCGGGGCCGTTATCCATCGAGGACAACTAGGATCCGGCCCTATTGCGCAAGGCGTAAGACAGCGCTATCCTAAAGGGATCATGGCGCCTACGACACTCAGGAAAACCCGAAGCACCGGCCGGCCGACCCTCGAAGCCGTTGCCAGGCTTGCAGGCGTCAGCACGATCACAGCCTCGCGCGTGCTGCGTGGTCTGGGCTCGGTCGGGCCAGATTACGTGGAACGGGTCAAGGCGGCGGCGGCGAAACTGAACTATGTCGCGAATCCCGCGGCCCGCGCGCTGGCGTCCTCGCGCAGCATGGCCGTGGCCGTCGTGATTCCGTCGCTGTCGAACACGGTGTTCATCGATGTACTCGAATCGATTCACACGGTGCTTCGCCCGCGCGGCTACGAAATCCTGATCGGCAACTCGCACTACTCGCGTAAAGCGGAAGAAGACCTGATCTGCCACTACCTCGCGTCGCCGCCGAGCGGACTGATCGTCACGGGCTTCGAACGCACGGAAAACGCGCGCCGGCTGATCGAGGCGAGCGAGGTGCCGTGCGTGCACATCATGGAACTGGAAGAGGCCGAAGGCGTGCACTGCGTCGGCTTTTCGCAGGCTCGATCCGGCGAAGCCGTCGCGGAGCATCTCATCGCACGCGGCTGCCGGCGCAACGCGTTCGTCGCCGCCCAGCTCGACTCGCGGATGATGCAGCGTGGGCAAGGCTTTCGCGAGGCGCTGCAACGCAAAGGGCTCTACGACGCCGATCTGGAAGTGCTCACGCCGGCGCCGTCGTCCATCGGACTCGGCGGCGATCTGTTCAGCCAGCTGCTGCAGCGGCGACCGGACGTCGACGGGATTTTTTTCGGCAACGACGACCTCGCGCAAGGCGCGCTGTTCGAAGCTCGCCGTCAAGGCATCGCGATTCCGGATCGGGTCGCGATCGTCGGCTTTAACGATCTGGCTGGCGCGGCCGATTGCGTGCCGCGCCTGACCACGGTTCGCACGCCTCGCGCGGAAGTTGGCCGCGAGGCGTCACATCTTCTGCTCGCGATGATCGACAACGAGCCCATTGCCTCGCCAGTTATCGATCTCGGCTATGAACTGGTGGTTCGGGAGAGTGCCTGAGCCATTGCCGGCCAGACGCGTGACGGCACTCGCGCCTCGGCCTTCCGGGCAAGGCGCGCAAGACCACGCACGCCACGGCACAACCCGTGCGCGCGGAAAATCCATCGTAGGAGGGCGCGTGCCGGGTTCCTGCTAGATCTCGACGCGCGCGCCCACCTCGATCACGCGATTGGCCGGCAGCTTGAAGAATGCCGCAATGTTGCCGACGTTGTGCAGCATCACCGCGAACAGACGTTCACGCCAGAGCGCCATCCCGTGCCCGCGCGTGGGCACGACCACGGCGCGGCTCAGGAACCACGAAGTCTGGTCGCAATCGAACGCGAATTCCACGGACTTGTGTGCGGCAAGCGTGCGCGGCAGGTCAACATCGTCCTTGAATCCGTAGTTGACGACCATGTAATAGCAGCCGGGGCACAGCGGCTCGATCCTGACACGCTCGCTTTCGGCCACCCACGGCACGTCTTTCGTCTTCACGCTCAGGAAGACCACGCGTTCGTGCATCACGCGGTTATGCCTGAGGTTGTTGGCGAACGCATGCGGCACGGCGTCGGCGTTCGGCGTGAGGAAGATGGCCGTACCGCCCACTCGCACGGGCGAGCTTTCCAGCAGCGCCGCAAGGTACGGCTTGAGCGGCTTCTCGCCCGCGCGCACGCGCGCCTCCGCAGCCATCATTTCCCAGCCGCGTCCCCACGTGGCCATGATCGTGAAGACCAATCCGCCGATCACGAGCGGAAACCAGCCGCCGTCCACAATCTTGAGCAGGTTCGCGGAGAAGAACATGGCGTCGATCACAAAGAAGAAAGCCGTCGCGAACACGCACAGCGCCCAGTTGTAATGCCACGCGTAACGCACCACGAAAAACGTGAGGAAGGTCGTGATGAGCATCGTGCCCGTCACGGCGATGCCGTAGGCGGAACCGAGCGCCGTCGACGAGCGGAAGCCGAGCACCGCTGCGACCACCGCGACGAGCAGTATCCAGTTGATGCCGGGCGCGTAGATCTGGCCGATCTCGCGCTCCGAGGTGTGCACGATGTTCATGCGAGGGAGGAACGAGAGCTGCATGGCCTGCATCGCCATCGAGTAGGTGCCCGATATGACGGCCTGCGAGGCGATGACGGTTGCGACTGTCGCGAGCACGATCATCGGCAGGATGGTCCATTGCGGAAAGAGGCGATAAAACGGGTTTTGCACCGCGCCGGGATTCGCGAGCAGCAGCGCGCCCTGGCCGAGGTAATTGAGGGCGAGCGCGGGAAACACCACGCCGAACCACGTGAGCCGGATAGGTTGCTTGCCGAAGTGCCCCATGTCGGCATAAAGCGCCTCCGCGCCCGTGAGCGACAGCACGACCGCGCCCAGCGCGACAAAGGCGAGCCAGCGGTGATGCAGGCAGAACCCGATCCCCTGGAGCGGATTGAGCGCGACGAGCACGACCGGCGCGGTGAGGATGTTGGCGACGCCCGCCACGCCGATCACGACGAACCAGAGCACCATCACCGGACCGAACACGGCGCCGATGCCTCCCGTGCCCCGCTTTTGCATGATGAACAGCACGAGGATCGCGGCGAGCGTCACCGGGATCACATACGTCTTGAGTCTGGGCTCCGCCACCTCCAGGCCTTCCACTGCGCTCAGCACCGAGATGGCCGGCGTGATGACGCTGTCGCCGAAGAAGAGCGCCGCGCCGATCACCCCGACCACAAGCAGCGCGCGACGCAGATGCGGCCGCGACGCGACCGAGGAAGCCGCGAGCGCGAGCAGCGCCATGATGCCGCCTTCGCCGTGGTTGTTGGCGCGCAGGATCAGCGTCACGTACTTGAGCGAGACGACGATCATCAGCGACCAGAAGATCAGCGAGACGATGCCTACGATATTGAAAGCATTGAGCGAGAGCCCGTTGGCGGGATCGAACACCGTGGCAAGCGTGTAGAGCGGGCTCGTGCCGATGTCGCCATAGACCACGCCAAGCGCCGCCAGCGCGAGCGCGGGCATGGCCGGGCGATGCGGGCCGGAGTCGCCAGGGCGAGCGCCCGCCCGCGCGGCGGATGCGGATTGTCCCATGTCTCCCTCCTCATGTTGTTGCAGGCGGCCCGGGATGGCCGCGCAGCTTTCGCTTCGTGTTTCCGCCGCTTCTCTCACGCGAATTTCTTCCTCGTTGCAGCGTCGACATGCTTCGCGTCGTGCGGGTGCCTTTCTTTTGCTTTCTGGTGCTTTCTGGTGCTTTCTGTTGGCGTGCTAGAGCAAGTATAGGAATTTCCCGCGGAAATGCCGCCTCCACCGGGCGGCCAACGCGGTGGCACGGGGGGCGATCAGCTTTCGCAAACCTGTCATCGTGGACGCATTCACCCGAACAATCGAAGACAATCGAGCGGTGTCGAACGGGTATGACATGAAGGAGTACAGAATGCGAACCGGTGTCACGTTTTTCCGCACCACGCGCGCGCGGCGGCCGGATGACGAGAATGACCCTGGCGATGTTTTCGCGTGAGTGGAAGGCGTGAGTGGAAGGCGTGAGTCGAAGCAGTGGGATCGATCGCGAGAATACCTGGGAATCCGTGACAAATGCGAGTCTCTCCTTTGCGATCGACCCGCATCCGCATGAGGTAAATCTCACGCGCGGAAAATCAGGCCGCCACTGACTGATTGACCTCGACCGTGATATGCGACAGACCTTTGAAGCGTGCCAACGCGGCATGGAAAAAAGCCGGGCCATGATGTGCATGATCCGTGTTGACAGACAGAACGGCGCCCATATGACCTGGGCCCAGACGCCAGACATGGAGATCAACAAGCTTGTCGCCGGCGTTCTCGACCGTCTTGCGGACATCCTCGGTCAGGCGCCGATCATGGTTCATGTCCAGCAGAATGGCTCCCGTGTCCCGCATCAGCCCGTAGGACCAGTTTGCGATCACGAGTGCTCCGACGATTCCAGCTAACGGGTCCATCCAGACCCAGCCGAATCGCCACGCGAGCAAGAGGCCAATAATGGTCAGAACCGACACGGCCGCATCGGCGATGACGTGAACATACGCAGCGCGAATATTGTGATCGCGCGACACGTCCGCATGCATCGCCCTGTGATCGTGCTCCTCGAATTCAATGCCATGACGCTCGCCGCCGATCTCAAGAATTGCAGTAAAGGCATGCGGCTCCGGAATTTCCGTGGTTGACTGGAGGAAAGCACCGCGATCGGTGAACCCGAACGTTTGCCGCGCCCCGTCGGCGCGCAGAGTCGTCAATTTGACGGCCTGCGCGCCGGGCTTCCCGATGCCATCCTGACCGCCAATACGAAACACGGGCGGCACACCATCCTCGAATATTGAAAGGATCAAATTGCCCGATTTCGTAGTGACGGGTTTCTCTTCAGGGTCGTGTTCGTGATTGTCATGACCGTGACCGTGGGCGTGACCATGACCGTGACCATGACCATGACCGTGATGATCGCCGCTCAGCAGCCACGCACTCGCGATGTTGACCAACAGTCCGAACACGGCGACGGGGATCGCCTCGCCGAAATGGATCGGCACAGGCGCAAACAGACGCTGCACGGCTTCGTAACCAATCAGCAATGCAATCAGGGCCAGCACGATAGCGCTCGTGAAGCCGGCAAGGTCGCCCAGCTTGCCCGTACCGAACACGAAGCGGGGATCACTCGCGTGTTTGCGGGCGTAGGTGTAGGCCAGCGCCGCAATCAGCATCGCGCCTGCGTGCGTGGACATATGCAAGCCGTCGGCCACGAGCGCGAGCGAGCCAAAAAGACTGCCGCCTGCGATTTCGGCCACCATCATGACGGCACATAGCACGATCATTGCCCAGGTTCGGCGTTCATTCTGTTCGTGAGCAGCGCCCAGAAATATGTGGTCATGCCCCGCGTCGAACGAGGCATCTTTCCAGTCGTTCATTACAACCTCTTCTCTTACCGATCCGGTATTACTTGAAATAGCTGTGCACCACTTCGATGAGTTGTTCCCTTGCGCTTCCCTGATCGGACTCATGCTCGTGTTCCGCATCGACCAGATGGGCGCGGATGTGATCTTCCAGCACGACGGCGAGCAGCCCGTTCATCGCGCCGCGGCAACTCGTGATGAGTTGCAGGACGTCATTGCAGCCACGCTCGTCCTCAAGCGCGCGTTCGATCGCTTCAACCTGGCCCTTGATGCGGCGCACGCGATTAAGCAGCTTCTGCTTTTCGCGAATCGTATGGCTCATCGGCAATTCCATCAATATAGGGTAGGGGGGTATATTACCATCACGTGCTGAACCTGGCCGTCATGACCCGATGAAAAAACCTCTTGTAGATATCGTGACGTGCGCGTAGTTTGCGCAACATGAATCATCGGCCTGGTCGATAGTGTCGCCAGCGCCTCGACAAGATCGGCCGCGCGCCGGATTCGCTAGACACGCATTTCGCGTAGGCCGCGACGAGCCACGACGCCGGGGAACGCACAGGAAAACTACGACAGTGACATCGCCTGGCTACACGCTCGGCCAGTTGGTCTTCTACATGCTGCGGCTCGGCGCGTTCGGGTTCGGAGGACCTGTCGCGCTTGTCAGCTATATGCATCGCGATCTCGTTGAACGACGGCAGTGGATTAGCGAGTCGGATTACCGCGAGGGACTGGCGCTCGCGCAGATGATGCCCGGACCGCTCGCCGCACAGCTCGGCATCTATATGGGCTACGTGCACTATCGCCTCGCCGGCGCGACGCTCGCCGGCATCGCGTTCGTGCTCCCGTCGTTCCTGATGGTAGTGGGCCTCGGCTGGGCTTACGCTCATTTTGGCGGGCTCTCGTGGATGCAGGCCGCCTTCTATGGAGTGGGCGCGGCGGTCGTCGGGATCATCGCGATGAGCGCGTATAAGCTCACGGCAAAGACCATCGGCAGAAACCGGCTGCTGTGGTGCATCTACCTGATACTCGCGGTGACAACGGTCGTCACCGAATCGGAGATCGCCTGGCTCTTCATTGCGGGCGGCATCGTCAACTGGATCGTTGTTTCTCCACCGAAGTGGTTCAGCAAAGGCGGACTGAATGCAGCGGCGGCCGCGCAGTTGCCGGCGGCCAGCGGCGTGCTCAGCGGCCTTGACTGGCCGCTGCTCGGCCAACTCGGGCTGTTCTTCGCGAAGGCCGGTGCTTTTGTGTTCGGTTCGGGACTGGCCATCGTGCCGTTCCTCTACGGCAGCGTGGTCACCGAGCATCATTGGCTCAACGACAAACAGTTCGTCGACGCCGTGGCCGTCGCGATGATCACGCCCGGACCCGTGGTGATCACGGTTGGCTTTATCGGCTATCTGGTCGCGGGATTCGCGGGCGCCTGCGTGGCCGCGCTCGGCACCTTCCTGCCCTGCTATCTCTTCACCGTGCTGCCGGCGCCGTACTTCAAGAAGTACGGCAAGCTGCCCGCCGTCAAGGCATTCGTCGACGGCATCACTGCGGCTGCCGTCGGCGCGATCACCGGTTCCGTTATCGTGATCGCGCGGCGCTCGATCGTTGACTGGCCGACTGTTCTGCTCGCACTCGTGACCGCGCTGCTGCTGTGGCGTTTCAGGAAGCTGCCGGAGCCGGTCATTGTCATCGGGGCTGCGCTCATCGGTCTGGCTGTCTATCCCCTCATTCATTCGCACGCCGGTTGACCGCATACGCGTGCGCCACGGTTTAACCCGCGAGATGCGCTGCCCTCGCGCGAAATCGCCTCGCGCCTTGCGCTGCTGTTCGGCGGGCGGCATTTTTTTCCGCAAACGCGTTCATATCCCAAGTGCCGCGACGCCCGCCTTGCGCATGACGCTGAAGTTCCTCCACTCGACCCTTGATCTGAACAGACCCTTCTTACGCTTTCCCCTCCGCCGTTGGGACGATTGTCACGTGAGGCTTCGATCGCGCGAAAAAGTCACCTCGCGCCAGCTATTTGTCAGAAGTTTGCGCCTATTTGCCGTCCAGCCCTCATGTCTCATCCGTTTCCTGCCGACATCCAGGTATGAATTGCTTGCTGAGAGTCGGCGACAAGGCACAAATTACCGATTCGCAAGTCGGTTTAACGTTTGCGAATGCGTGCGGTCACTGCTCAGCGCAGGTTGGTGACGGTCACTCCGGCAATCGAAATCCTTAGCCAACAGGCAGTTCGATAAAAGAAGCGGCGCCCTTGTTATGCCTGGAGTCGCTGTCGAACGGATTCGCATTGCCATCAGCTTAATAAGCATAACGAATCAAAACATACATTGCCGTTCGGTCACGACTGTGACTCGAGCGCTTACTTACTGAATTTTGCCGGCCCTCCGGCGATGGATGATTTCTGTGATTAATCGACGACAATTTCTCAGCTGCCTGACGGCGGCGGCAGGCAGCTACGTACTCACGGCATGCGGCGGCGGGAGCGGCAGCGACGCCGCTGCCCTCGGTGGCGACAGCAGTGCGGCGGTGGCGAAGGTCACCCGCACTCCCTCGGCCAACGGCACAACGGTCCCGCCCGCGGCGTCCATTGTCGACAACTCCGGCAATGTGTGGAAACTCTCCAACGGGTTCATCTACAAGAACGGGACCAAGGACGCCGGCTCGTACAACGTCGCGACGCTGCTGTGGTACAGCGGCAGCGTCTACCAGGAAAACACGGGCGGCGATTTCTATCAGTGGACAGGCACGAGGTGGGTGCCGTCTCTCGATCCGCGCCTCGGAGGTATTTCAGCCGACGGCACGGCGATTCCACCCGCCGCCCGCATCATCGACAAGTCCAACAACATCTGGACGCTTTCGAACGGCTATATCTACAAGAACAACGTCAAGGACCCTTATTCCTATAACGTGAGCCTGCTGCTGTGGTACGGCGGCATGATCTATCAATCGGGAACGGGTGGGCAGTTCTATGTCTTGACCTTCAATGGCAACTGGTTGCCGTGTGCCGATCCGCGTATCGCCGCCGCGGCGGCGCCGGGTGCGTTCTACGGCATCAACGGACACTTCGACTATCCGTTCACGCCCGCTCAGGTCGTCGGCGCGCTGCGCTCGCTCGGGTGCACGACGTATCGTCTCGGTTGCGTCAACACGCCGGCTGAGCTGAACCCGGTGGTCAACATGGCAAGCGCTTTCCAGGCTGCGGGACTGACGCTGTTCACGCTCGTCAATTACGGGCTTCAGGACGCGAACGGCATCCTGTACACGAGTGAAGCGGCGGCCTACGACGCGTCGTTTGCAGGAGCTGCGGGCGTTGCCACCGCGCTCGCGCCGTTTGGCGTGACGATGTACGAATGCGGCAACGAACTGACGCGTGACGCGGCGATCATCCTGAACTCGGCAACGGCCGGTACGGGAAGCGGTGACTTCAACAACGCGAACTGGCCGATCATGCGCGGCGCCATGCGCGGCATGATCGACGGCATCAAGTCGGTGCAGCCGAACGCCCAGTGCGGCATCAACTTCTGCGTGGCCGATGTCGCGGCTGCCGACATGCTGTGGGATGGCCTGCAACCCGATGGATCAGGCGGTTATCCTCAGGTGCGCTGGGACATCACGACGTGGCACAACTATCAGGCTTACGGCGATATCTTCGACGTCGGCACCGATGGCGCCGGTCCCGGCTTTAACCTGCCGGTCTATTGCAAGGCCCGTTATGGCGTGCCGTTCATGATCAGCGAATGGAACGCCAATCCCGAAGTCACAGAAACGGCGCGCTCGACTTACGTCAAACAACAGCTCGGCGAATTTTATGCGGCGCGCAAGACAGATGCGCTTCAGTCGGTGATGTACTACGAGTTGACGAGCGGTGACAACACGTATGGCATCGTCACGAACAGCCTCGTACCGATCCAGCCGACCTACGGCACGTTCAAGACCTTCGTCGCGGCGAATCCCGACAGCTGAGTTGACTTGCACACCCAAAATCCGCTCCGGCTTATCCAAACGATTTACCGCGCGGTGTCATTAAAGACGCCGCGGGCCGGAGCGGGTGCCACAACGCCTCAATATCCAACCCGCCTTTCCACACCTCTGAACCGCTTGGTCGCCCGATACGGATGAAACCACGCGTTCGTGCGCAATTCGCACAGCCGCGGCGATCGTTCGGCCAGTGCGATATCGAGCCAATGAAACATCTCGTCCGGTTTGCCGAGCCTCGCATAGATCTCCGCGAACAGCAAAGGCGAGGTGTATCCTTTCTGACGCCGCGTCAGCAGATCTTGCAAGTACCATTGAAGCACCGCGCTGTATCCGCCGGCCTCCCACACCGTGCGAATCGACTCCGCTCGCGCGAACTCATTGCAGCGTGTGAGCGCATCGACCGTTGCATCGACGGCTTCTTCATAGCGCCCTTGAACCTCGAACGCGATGGCCAGCAACTGATAGACGAGCGGCGAGCGATTGCCGTGCCCCGCCGCGAGAAATTCGTTGATGACTTCGCCGTAACGTCCGGCCTGCACGAGACCGAACAGGCGCGAGCCTCCAAATCCCAGCGGATCGGCTTTTTCGGCGCGTTCGAATTGCGCTCTGCCCTCGGCCTCCCGTCCGAGCACCAGCAATAATCTCGCATACAGGCGGCTCGTTTCGCCGTGATTCGGATTGAGGCGTAGTGCTTCGATAAATTCCGCTTCCGCCTTGCGCCAGTCCCAGTCGTAGAAATAGTGCACGCCGGCGAGTGCCTGATGCGCCTCGGGAAGACCGGCATCCAGTTCGAGCGCGCGCAATGCGGTCTCGCGTGCCTTCGGATAACCCTGCGACGACGCGTAAAAGCCATGCGCCGCCGTCGCTCCATAAACATTCGAAAGTCCGACATAACCTAACGCATACGTAGGATCTCTATCTATTGCCGTTTCGAAGTAACCGCGCGCGCGAATGAAGTCCTCCGCATTGAGCGCATGATGCGCCGCGAAACCCGCATCGAAATGAACGCGACGGGTCCAGTAATAGCGTCCGCGCAGATACGCGTCGTGCGCGGAAGGATCGATCGGCAGCCGTCTTGCGAGCATGCGCCGCTGCTGCTCCGCGAGCGCCGGCAGTACTTCGTCGGCGAGCACCGTGCCGGCGGTCTTCTGAATGTCGAGAGCATCCGTTGCCGTCATTTCATGCGCGCCGCCCCACACCTGCGCCTGATCGAGACAGCGAACCAGTTGCGCGCGAACGCGCACGCGGCCTGTATCGCGTGTGATGGAGCCTTCCAGCACGTAGTCGAGTCCCAGTTCATGCGCAATCTCCGCAATGCTTCTCGTGGTACGCCGGTAGCACATCGACGTCGTTCTCGCGATGACGAGAATCTGCTCAGGATTGAGCATGCCGAGATTGCCGGAGATTTCGTCCGAGAGCGCATCGCAGAAGTTGTCCTGCCGTGCATCGCCGGTTCTGTTCTCGAATGGCAGCACGAGTACGCGCACGGGACTCGGCGGCGCAATCGGAGGCTCCATCGCACACGAGGCTTGCACGGCGTCGAGGCGATACCCTTTACCCTTGACCGTCAGCAGATAGCGCGGATTTTCAGGGTCTTCGCCGAGCGCCACGCGAATCTTGCGGATCGCCGTATTGATGCCGTTATCGGTGTCGCGAAACGCATTGCCTCCCCAAAGCGCCCTGACGATATCTGCGCGCGTCACGAGTTGCCCGCTACGCGACGCCATCAGGATGAGCAATTCCATCGGCAGCCGTTCGAGCCGAATCTGCCGGCCGCCGCGGCGCAATTCATAGCGCTCGACGTCGAGTTCGACATCCGCGATCATCACGGAGGCAGGCAGGGTCATGTGCACTCTCGCGTGTCCGTGGTCAACCGGCTCTCTTCCGCGCGCGACGGTTTCATCGCGAACGACGCCACGAATGCGAGGCCCGCGCACGACATCATGACGAGCGCGGGCGCTGCATTCCATTGAGTTCTCGCGATCAGGATCGTGGCGGCGAGCGGCGCGGTGCCCATCGTCGCCGCGAGGCCGAGATTCATCGCGGCGCCGAGTCCGCTGTATCGCACGCCGATGGGAAACATCTCGGCGATCGCGCACGCAAAGGTCCCATTTGCAAACGCGGCGACGATTGCCGCGAGCACGAACCAGGTGAACAGATCGGCCTGTCCACGGCTGACCGCCGCGTAGAAGCACGGCGCGAACACGGCGGTCACGACGGCACCCGCGCGGAACACGTAGCGGCGCGGCAGCAGATCGCCTGCTTTCGCCGTAACGAGCATGCACAACGCGATGACGATCACGTACAGCGTCTGCGCCGTCGCGATCTGTTGCGGCGCGTAGTTGAGTTGACGAAGATAAGTGGGCGCATGCGCCACGAAGAGTCCGTTGGACACGCCCACTACCGTCGTGGCCGCAATGCCCGTTGCGAGTGGCGCGAGATGTCGCCGGAACAACACGGCGAGCGGCTCGCGATGCCGCACGCCTTCTGCTCGCGCGAAGGCGTCGGTTTCGGGCAGCGTGCGTCGCACGAAGAAGCTGAGCAAGCCGATCAGACCGCCCACGAAAAAACCGATGCGCCAGCCGTACCGAAGAACTTCAGCGGACGTCAGCGTGGCCTGCACGAATAGATTGATGCCCGCGGCAAGCAGCAGCGAAATGTTCACCGCGAAGAAAACGATCCCGCACAGAAAGCCCGGCCTGGTGCGCGTGGTTTCGACCGCATAGACCACGGCCCCGGACAATTCGCCGCCCACGCAGACACCTTGCGTGAGCCGCAGCAACAGCATGAGCGCCGGCGCCGCGACGCCCCATGCGCGATATGACGGCAGCAGCGCGATGAACAATGTCGAAAGCGCCGCCACAATCGCCGCTGCTGCAAACACGAGGCGTCTGCCGTATTTGTCGCCGAGCCGTCCGAGAAAAAGGCCGCCGAGAGGTCTCGACAGATAACCAATGGCGAACACCGCAAACGAGAGCGTCACCGCGGAAGCACCGCCTCCGAGCGGAAAGAACTCGCGTCCGATTTCCTGCGCGAAGAACCCGTAAATCACGAAGTCGAACGTTTCGAGCGCTCCGCCGGCACTGGCGATGAAGATCGTCCAGCGCTGTCGACGAGTCATGACTTCCTTTCGGACCACGGACGAATCTTCGAACATGGCACCTCCGACATTCTTCTCAATTCTAGTCGCTGACGACTCGCTCACCAGTCGCGCGCGGAAGCACTCACGCGCCACACGGGCCACGTTATCTGGCGATATCGGACAGGGCGCACCGATCTGTCAGGTGGGCTTAAGGTCGCCTTCAGGTAGCGTTTCAGATGGCCCTTTGCATGAAAGAACTTCGTCGGA
Organism: Paraburkholderia sp. MPAMCS5; assembly: GCF_036016995.1. NCBI lineage: Bacteria > Pseudomonadati > Pseudomonadota > Betaproteobacteria > Burkholderiales > Burkholderiaceae > Paraburkholderia > Paraburkholderia sp. MPAMCS5. Next base: position 310,904 of record NZ_JAYXBK010000001.1, on the reverse strand, counting down.
ATGGCACGCGTGTGAGCGCCGTCTTCTGGTCAACAATTTCTTCAGGTTGCCTCTATGGTTTCCCTCTTCACTCCCTGCCAACATCCACTTGCCGCAAACCGAACGGCATGCAGTGAATATCAAGGCCCGATGACAAGGAGACGAACATGAACATCAAGCATTTAAGCGCTTTGTCCGCAATAGCCGTTGCAGTTCTGTCTGTGAGTGGCGCGGCGCACGCCGATGGCCGGTGCTCGCCCCGCATGCTCACTGGCGCTTATGCGTTTAGCGCGCACGGCGAGGTGCTTGGCATACTCGATGCCGCGAGCCAGTTGCATCGGTTCGATACGCCATCGGTTCTCGATGACGTCGCCATGATTGGTTTCGACGGCTCGGGTCAGATTACGCGCACCGATTTTGGGAACATCGACGGCGTTCCTAAAGGTGGCCAGACCGCTTTCGCTTCGGACCAGACGGGCACGTACACGGTCAACCCGGACTGCACCGGCACCATCACCATTCAACAGAACGGCGTTGTGCTCGGCCTGGAGATCGTGATCGGCGACAACGGCAATCTGGTCAAGGCGATGATCACCTCGGAGACGGTGCCGGGTTCGCGCTCGGCCCTGGACGGCACGTCGTGCCCCAGCGGTTGTGCAGTCGGCGTTCAGGTGAGTCTGGAAGGCAAGAAGCTTGCCGTCTACGACAGTCACGATCGCGACTCGCACAAATAAAGCCAATGTCTCGCGCGAGCATGCTTGAAAAGCGCTATCGCACGCGCTCCGCGCGCACTATAACTCAGTAGCAGGGCGATTATTGCGTGTCGAAGATTCATGAAATCCGCTGACACTGCCAGTTCGCACGCCACCTCGCGTTCGGGATCATCCCGGCGCACTGCTCTCCTCAAAAATCTCTAATGATCTGTACTCGGGGTCTTCGCTCGCCCGGAGCTTGCTGATCGAACGCACTCCGTCGCCGGCGAATGACGAGTTGCATCAATGCACGTTTAATGTCATGAAGGAGCCCAACATGAAAGCACGACTCATGGTCGCTTATGCGGCAGGGTTGTTTGCGATGACCGGCTTTGCCTATTCGCAGGGGATGCCGGAAACCTCGCAACCCGCCCCGCAGGAAAGCACTGCAACACAGAACGCCACGCCGGACACGACGTCAGGTGCTTATGGCGGAATGCCTGACACGAAGATGCAAAGCGGCGTGAAAAGCGCGAAACCCTGCACGGGTGGCCCGCAATGCAACATCTTTTTCGGAGGAAGTTGAATCGAACGGAGGGGAATCCGCGCCACCGCGCAATGCGCGGTGGCCTGCATCGGGCGGCAACATAAAAGGCGCCGCCCAATGCAGTTTTTACTCCGCAAAAAGATCTGGGCCGAAAACCTCGTAGTGGATGCGCGCTTCGGGAATATCCATCGCGCGCAATGCGTCGTGTTGCAAGCGCATGAAGGGAACCGGGCCGCAAATGTAGTAGTCGGCCTCCGGTAGAAGAATCTGTTCGCGCAGGTCGGCCAGATTCACATACCCGGTGCGGTCATAGTCCTGTCCCTGCACATCGGCCGGCTGCGGGCTCTCGTAGTACACGACAGCCTTGAAGTTCGTGTAGGTCGCCGCCGTTTGCCGAAGCCGGTCGCGCATCGCATGCACCGCGCCATGTCGCGCGCCGTGGACGAACACCACCTGGCGATGCGGGTCCTGAATCGCGCGCTTGAGCATGCTTACCATCGGCGTGAGGCCGACGCCGCCGCTGATCAGCACGATAGGCGTTTTCGCATGGACGTCGATATAAAACGTGCCATACGGCGCGGCCAGTTTCACTTCATCGCCCACATTCAGATGATCGTGAAGCAGCGACGACACATAGCCCGGCGGCCGCGCGGCGTCGCCCTCCTCGCGTTTCACGGAGATGCGATAGCTGCGCCCATTCGGCATGTCGGACAGACTGTATTGGCGAATCTGCTGCAGTTGCAACGACGGTACCTCCACGGCGATGCTGATGTACTGGCCCGGCTCGAAGTTCACCACGGGCTGTCCATCTGTCGGCTCCAGCACGAACGATGTAATCACGCTGCTCTCCGGCCGCTTTTCCTTGACCACGAATTTGCGCCAGCCGGTCCAGCCGCCAAGCTGTTGCGTCGAGGTCTCGCGCAACTCGCTTTCCATTCCCATTAGCAGATCTGCAAGATTTCCGTAAGCCTGTGCCCAGGCCGAGATGATCTCTTCGTTGGCGGCGTCGCCGAGTACGTCCTTGATCGCGCCGAGCAAATGCTCGCCGACAATCGGGTAATGCTCGGGCCGCACATCGAGGCTCGCATGTTTGTTGGCGATATTTTTCAGCACGGCTGCAAGGCTCGCAGGGTTCTCGATGTTTTCCGCATAGGCATACACGGCGCGCGCGAGAGCCTGCTGTTGTTGGCCCTGATCCTGGTGAGCCATGTTGAACACGTTCTTCAGTTCCGGATGCGCGTCGAACAACCTCGTGTAGAAGCGCTTGATGATCGGCAAACCGTGTTCGGCGAGCACGGGTGCCGTAGCTTTTACAACGTCCTTCGTTCTCTGTGTCAGCATTGACTTCTCCTTCCTTGCATCGCGCGGGAAACACGCGCAGCTATCCTTGGATATTCGGGTGCAGCAAGATCCATGACCGACGAACGGCAAACGCAATGACACGCGATGCACGATGCGCGCATCGCGGCGGCGGATCGAGGGGGGTAGGCCCCAGCATCTGTGTTGAAGAACACACTCGCGAGAATGCCCGCACCATAGCCGCTTTTCCGCGCGCCCGCATAGACAGGATTACCCCACGTACTCGTATTCACGTGCGCATCACGTACGCTGCGTCAGCCGCTTTGATTACGCTGCGCTTTAACCAGCGCAAGCGACATATTGATTAGCATATCCAACTAAATAAATGACCGGGTGACCATTATCGCCGGCGCCGGCGGATTCGCCCGGACTCACGCGTTATGCGAGCAGTTCGGCCGATTTTCCCGAAAAATTATTTGACGCAACGCGTCGCCCGGCAATTTATTCCGCTCACCGAATTGCCTGATGATTGGACGGCCGCATTGGCATTCCTCGTATCAGACGATAAATGGCCGCGGATTTCGCACCCAATTACCGTCGAAAGTTGTGAGTGGAAAGTAGTCCATGAAAGTGCATAGTAAAAATTGTGAGCGAACGTACGTTAAAAAAAATGCCTGGCAATGAATGGTTTATGCTGGACTTTCGTTCGCGACTAGCCTCTTTTGCTTACAACAGAATGAATAAATTCGATTCGGTTATCGAAACATATCTCTCTCACCTGCACTTCGGTTCTTTCGCGACGCACGCCATCCAGGCCATCGCCGATCTTTACACGTTCAAGGGTCTCATACTCATTCCCGTGCTGTGGTGGATGTGGTGTCAACACGATGCGCGGCGCGAATGGCGGCGCGAAATGGTGCTCGCCACGGTTCTCAGCGGCCTCGTCGCGCTATTCGTCGGAAGATTGCTGACTCACTGGTTGCCGTTCAGAGTGCGTCCTGTCTTTAGCCCTGAATTGCATCTGAACTTCGCAAGCGGCGCGACCAAGGACGCCTTGCTGAGCGGATGGAGTTCCTTCCCGAGCGATCACGCCATGCTCTGGATGGCGATCGCGACCGGCATCTTCCTCGTGTGGCGAGGCATTGGCGTGCTGGCAATTCTCTACACCGCGCTCTTCATTTGCGTGCCGCGCGCCTATCTCGGCTTTCACTATCCGACCGATTTGCTGGCGGGCGCCGCCGTGGGCATCGCGATCACCTTCGTGATGACGCGACAAGCGATCCGCGCGCGCTATGCGACGCCATTGGTGCGATGGATCGAACGCCACCCCGGACCTTCCGCGATGGTGGCCTTTGTTTTATGCCTCGAACTCGTCACGCAGTTCGACGAGTTGCGCAAGCTCGCGAGCGGCGTCTTCAAACACCTGTGAACCGCTGTCGAGCGTTTTAACTGCCGATCGAAACATAGAGCAGCACCATCGGCGCTTTCGATCCACCCGGCGTCGGCGCACGCAGCGGCACGCCATACGTGCAGCGAAAATCGACGAAGCGCGACCACTGAAAGCGCACGCCCGCGCCGACGCTCATCAGCGAACCGTTGCTGATTTCCGCGGGCTGATCGATGCGGTTCCACACATGTCCCGCGTCGACAAACACAAAAGGCTGAAGCGCCGCGCTGCTCGTGCCGAACGGAATCGCCGGCGCGCGCAATTCGGTCTGCACATTCCAGCCGCGATCGCCGAGCACGACATACGGTTCGTAGCCGCGCACGGTGGACTCGCCGCCAAGCCCCATTTCCTCGCTCGGCAACAAGGTGTTCGGCGTCCACTGGAACGCGCCTCGCGCGCTCAACGTGAAGCCCGCGCCCAATGCGAACGCGCGTTGCGCGGCGAGTAGCAGATAGACGTAGCGCGCGGTCGCGCCTTGTCGCGCGGCGGCGAACGCGGTGTCGCTGTTGGCGTTATCTAACCCGCCGGGACTGCCGGCGAGTGTCGCCGATGCATGCGCGGCGCCCGCGTCGCCCGGCTTGCTGATGTCGTAAGTCAGCAGGAACTGATGCACGTGCGTGTTCGCGTTGAACACCTGAAAGCCGCCGAATTCCAGATCGTTGTTGCTGCGCTTGAAGTCATAGCCGAACTGCACGAGCTGGGCAGTGGCGGTCGTAGTCGGCAGACGCCAGTCGTAGCGCACGCTGATCTGCGACGAGATGCCCGTTTGCCCGTAACTGTCCGGCAAACGCGGCCTGCTTTGCGCATAGACGCCGAACAGTTCGATGCTGTCGCGCCACGGCAGCGGCGCGATGTAGCTGAGCGCGTGCGCCATGAAACGCGCGCGGTTGGGGCGGCCTTCGATATCCGGATTGCCGCTGAAAAAATCGTTGCTCGCCGTGAATTGATAGGCGACGTGCTGGTCGAGTCCGAACAGATTGCCGTAGTCCACGCCCGCGAAAAAGCGATCGCGGCCAAGGTCGCGCACGCCCGCGTTGTCGTATCCGGCGTTCACGCGTAACGGCAGACGGTCGTCCGTCTGCAAGATGACGTCGGTGGAATTCGCCGTTTCGCCGGGCGCGAAAATCGCGTCCACGCGTCGATACGGATTCGCGTTGAGCACCGCCAATCCCAGCGACACTTTCGATTGCAGAATGGGGCCGCCTGCTTCCAGCGGCATCTCGCGCTTGAGCAATGCATCGGAAAAATAGCGATTGCCGCTCGTGCGAACTTGTCCGAGGCGGAATTCGGCGACCGCGATATGCACGACGCCGGAACTCACGTCCTGCTCGGGCACGTAGACATCCACGAGAGGCTTGCCCGCCGCGCGATAACGCTCCACCACCGCGCGACGCATTTCCGCAAGACGTCCGAAGCTGAGCGGCTTGCCGAGATCGGCGTCGAACCCGTGAAGAAACGCCGCGTCGAGCACAGGCAAGCCTTCAGCGGCAATGCGCTGTTGCGGCGCGGCCGCCGACGCGCTCGCGCCCGCCGGCTCGAACACCAGGCCTTCGAGTTTCTGCACCGCTATGCGCGCGGCATTCGCTTCGGGCTGAACGGAAGGCTGCGAAGGCGCGCTTCGCGGCGTCGGCGGCGCGGGCTGCGGAGCCACGTCGCGGTAAGCCTGAGCGAACACGGACGAAGACTGCAACGCCGCAGCCACGCACGACGCGAGCAACGATACACGCAACGCCCCGCACAACGACGCGCACAAATACCGGCGCACGCGCGAGGCATGCGCCGGTTCGCCCGCGAACGCCCGGCGCGGGTTAATGCTCAACCTGCCAGCGCAAGACAGGATGCGTCGCGCCGGACGGCATCGCCCACGCGCCGCCCGGTCCGAAGTCGTAACCCGCGAAGCTGGCCGCGTCGCTCATCTGCGCGGTGGTCAGTCCGTTCGATGCGGGCAGACTGCCGCCGCTCGCGGCCTGTCCTGTCGTTTGCGTGTCCCAGTAGACGTCGGAGCCCAGCGTGCCTGAGCCGAACGCGATCACGCCATGCGTCGGCATCAGCCGGCTTTGAACCGCGCCTGTCGCAAACGATTGCGTGATGGAGCCGTCGTTGATGCCGACCAGTCCGCCGCCGTATCCCGTCGAGTAAATCGGGCTGACGCTGCCGGTCGCATACGACTGTGCGATCGAACCCAGGTTGTAGCCGACGAGCCCGCCGTTCGCGTCCGAGCCCGAGACCGAGGCGCTGCTCCACGAACGCTCCACCGTGCCCTCGTTGCGTCCCACGAGTCCGCCGAAGGTCGTGCCGTTCTGGCCTCGTTCGCCGGCCACGCCCGTCGAATGCGCGTTGGCAATCTCGCCCTGGTTCACGCCCGCGAGAATGCCGCTGCCCATGTAGCTCGTGCTCACCGAGCCGTTTTCCACGCCGACGTCGCGCAATACGCCAGTCTGTCCGATCACGCCGAAGAGTCCCGACGAGTAATCCTTGCTGAAGTCGCTGATCTGGATCGTCGCATTGAGCACGTTGTGCCACATGCCGTCGAACTGACCGGTGAAGGCCGTCGTGTGATCGCCGATTGGCGACAAGGTATAGCCTGTCGCGTCGATGTCCTTGCCGAGCGCATAGTTGCCGGCGAGGTCCTGCGTGATGTTCTGCAAATCCGTCACGCTGTTGATCAGCTGGTAGGCCGTGAGCTGCGTGACCTGGCCGCTGCCCGGCGCGGCGGTCCACGCCGGATTGCCGAGCAGCGTGCCCGCGCTGTACGTGCCGTTCATGTCGTAGAGCGCATTGACGATACCCGTGCTGCCCGACCAGTCGATCGTGCCGCCATTCGCGATGGAGCCGCCGTTGTCGAGACTCGCGGCATCCGCGCGCAAGCTCAGGTTGCCACCGCCCTGGTTCGCGATGGTTGCGCCTTGCGCAACGGTGAGGTTGCGATACGCCGAGAGCGTCAACGAGGCATCGCCTTGCCAGCCGATTCCCGAGTTCACGTCGATGTCGCCGGTGCTGCCGTTCATGCCCGTGGTCAGCACGTTGACCGAAGTGCCGGTGCCGAGGCTCGCTGAAAGCGCGCGCGCCGCGTTATCGTCGACGGTGAAAGCCGGGGTCTCGATGTTCCATTGATTCGCGTGCACCGTCGTGTCGCCCACCGGAAACGACAGCGTGTCCGCACTCATATCGACGGTGCCGCCCACTGCCTCGATCGAGCCGCCCGGTTGCAACGTGCCATGTCCGGCGACCAGCCATACATGACCGTCGCGCGTCGCGGTGCCTGTCGCGCGGATCGCTTCGTGGTTGCCCGCGAGCGCGTAGATGTTGCCGTCGGCGGCTTGCAGATTCACTTGCGCCGCCTCGATCACGCCGCGATTGACGAGCGTTCCGCCGCCCGTGTCCCCCGGCTGCACGAACACCTGTTTGTCCGTGGACGAATCCTGCAACAGCACTTGCGGCGCCACCGCGAGTTCCGCCGTGCCGTTCGGCGCGCTGATCGTGCCGGCGTTGCGCACTTCCTGGCGGGCGATGAGAAACACGTCTCCCGCGCCGGATATGATCGTGCCGAGATTCACGACGCTTGCCGTCGAATCGCCCGCGAGCGTCAGCGGCTGGCCGTTCATGAAGGCGTCGTTGTCGGCGGTGTCGAGCGTCGAGGCGACGAAACGCCCGTTCGTCGACACGACGCCGTTCCGCCCGATCAGAATGCCTTGGGGATTGATCAGATAGACGCTGCCGCTTGCGCTCAGCGTGCCGAAAATCGCGGAGGGCGAACCGCCGGTGACGCGGTTCAGCGTCGCGCCGTTGTTGTTGGCGAACACCACATGGTTATTGCCGCCAATCGAAAAGCTGTCCCAGTTGACGACACCCCGTCCCGAGTCCTGGTTGATCGTCAAGGTCGTGCCGTCGCTGCTGATCGAGCCGTTGCCGGCGACGAAGTGTCCGCCGCCGGGCAACGTGCCCGCGGCTCGCGCCTGGAAGGAAGCCGCGCAACACAGCGCGGCGGCGGCTAGCGGCAAAAGCGCCGTTACTGCAATGCGCGGGTCGCGCGGGCGTGCGTTGTTGTGTTCACCTGATGCGGGCGCAATCTTGATCATCACGTCTCCTGTCCCACTCAATGGCCGCCGCATGCCACGATGTCATGCGACTGTGGATGTGCTGGCTGTCTGTGCGCACGCCCGTATTATTGCAGCCGGTTTCGAGCGCACAATGTCGCGAAGCGCCGGGGAATATCAGCATATCGCGCCGAAACGTCTGCAGAATTAGCCACGGTGCGAACCGCGCGGCGGCACGCCGTCACGTCGTCGGCCGGTAAAAAGGCAGCGCAAATCCATGATTTCCCCAATAGCGACAATGCAGCCCGAACATGACGATTGATTGGCCGCAGACACAGCAGCGCGGCGCTTCAATCTCACTTACGATGTAAGCAGCAATCCTCTTGCAAGCGGTATGAACAGTGCGATTGATAACGCAATGAGCAACAACGATATTGCCGACAAAGTCCCGGCTCTCGTGTGGACCGCGCAAGCGGGCGGGATTGTCACCTACGCGAACTTCGCGAGCCGCATCTACCTCGGCAATCCCTTCGCGCCCAATACCACGCTGCATTGGGATCAGTTCGTTCTCGAAGCCGACGTCAAGAATGTGATCGACGCGTGGCGCCATGCGCTCACGGACGGCGAAAGCGCGAAAGTCAACGCGCGTCTCAAACGGTTCGACGGCGATTACCGCTGGCACAAGCTGCGCATCCAGCCCATTTTCGACGACGCACGGGTGGTGTGCGGCGCATGCGGCATCGCGATGGACATCGACGACTTCGTGAAGGCCGGCGAAACCTACGAGGCTGGCGAACGGCGGCTGCGCGTCGCGCTCGACGCGGCGCGCGTCGGTGCATGGGAATGGGACATGGGCAGCCGCACCGCGCGAATCAGCGCGCAGCTGGCGCAGATTTACGGGCTCAATCCGCAGCAGGCGGAAGTGCCGTTGCAGTGGCTCTCCGACCGCATTCCCGAAAGCCATCGCGCCTGGTTCGCGCGCGAATTGACGAGCCGCCTGCTCGAGTGCGTGCCTTTCGAACTGGACTTTCCCATCGAACTCGAAGACGGCCGGCGCTCGTGGCTGCGAACGCGCGGCGAAACCGACTGCGGAAGCGGCTCGGCAATCGAACGCGTATTCGGCGTCACGTATGACATCACCGAGCAGCACGTTGCGCAGACCGAACGCGAACGCAGCGAGCAGCGTTATCGCGCGCTCGTCGAAGTGTGTTCCGAACTGACGTGGATTGCGGACGCGGCGGGCCACACGAATCAGCTCGGCAACTGGCAGTCGTTCGCGGCGCCGGACGGCTTGCACGCGGGCGGCGAATGGCTCGACCTCGTTCATCCCGACGATCAGGCCGGCGCGCGCGAGAAGTGGTCGAGAATTGTGAAGGCGGAAGTGCCGGGCTCGATGACGTTCCGGCTTCGCCGGCGGGATTGCAGTTGGCGAACCATGGTTGCGCGCGCCGCGCCGTTACGCGACGACGACGGCACGTTGCGCGAATGGTTCTGCATGGCGACCGACGTCACCGACGAACGCGCCGCCGCCGCCGCGCTCGAAGAGCGCAATCTGCGTCTTCAGGTGGCCATGCGCGCCGCCAGAATGACGATCGGCTATCTCTCGCTGGATTCGTGGAAAGTCTGCTGGGACGCCGTCGAGGCCGCGCCCGCCGCGCTGCCGTACGATGCGGCGCTGCATCGCGTGCATCCCGAGGACCGCGCAGCGGTGGACGCCGCGGTACGCTGCGTCGCGCTCACCGGCCGGTTCGACACGCCGCTGGAATTTCGCATCGTCACTGGTGACGCACAACGCTGGCTGCAAAGCCAGGCCGTGTTGCAGCGCGACGCCGACGGCAAACCGTGGCGCGTGATCGCGAGCGCGGTGGACATCACGCAGCGTAAAACGCTGGAACTCGCCTTGCGCGAAACGGACCGCCGCAAGGACGAATTTCTCGCGATGCTCGCGCACGAACTGCGCAATCCGCTCGCGCCGATGCGCAATGCGATTGCATTATTGCGCCGCGAAAAAGAACCCGGCATGAAGACGGGCGAACTGGTCGGCATGCTGAGCCGGCAGGTCGATCACATGGCGCAACTCGTCGACGATCTGCTCGAAGTGTCGCGCATCACGCATGGCCGCATCGTGCTTCGACGCGAGCCGCTGCTGCTCGGCACCGCGGTTTATGGCGCGCTGGAAACGGTGTCTTCCATGGCGACTTCGCGCGGCCAGCATCTCACCGTGCAGTTGCCGCCCACGCCCGTGTGGTTGCACGCGGACCCGCTACGCCTCTCGCAGATTCTCGTCAACGTGTTGAACAACGCGTGCAAATACACGGACCCCGGCGGCAACGTGTGCGTGACGGCGCTCGCCGACGAACGGTCCGCGACCGTGACCATTGAAGACAACGGCAGCGGCATTTCCGCCGATCTGCTGCCGCACATCTTCGATCTGTTCGCGCAAGGCGAACGCACGCTCGACCGCGCGCATGGCGGTCTCGGCATTGGTTTGTCGCTCGTGAAGAAGCTGGTGGAACTGCACGGCGGCGGCATCGATATCGCGAGTCCGGGGCCGGGGCGCGGCGCGACGGTTTCGGTCAGGCTGCCGCTCTCTCATCCGCCGGAAGCGCCTGCGGCGTTGCACGACGAGCCGTCGGCGGCGAGCGCATCGCATGCCGAGCGGGCTTCGCTGCACGTGCTGATCGTCGACGACAACAAGGACGCCGCCGACTCGCTCGCGCTGCTGTGCGAAAGCGAGGGCTATCGCGTGAACGTGACGTACTGCGCCGGCGACGCGCTCGCGATAGCGGAGGCCGAGCCTGTCGATGCCGCGTTGCTCGACATCGGCCTGCCGGATACCGACGGCTATGAGCTGGCCCGGCTGATTCGCCCGAAGGGCGAGACACGACCCGTGCTGATCGCGGTGACGGGTTATGGTCAGGCCGACGATCATCTGCGCGTGCAGGCCGCGGGGTTCGACCATCATCTCGTGAAGCCGGTCAATATCGAGTATCTGATGACGCTGCTGGCGGAGCTGTCGCCAGCAGCCGCGTCGCCGCATGCCGGGTGAAGCGGCGCACGCGCGACGCGGCTAACTGCATACGCGATACGGTCCCATATCGACGTGAAAGTGCGCGCGATGCAGCGCGTTGTAATCCGGTCCGAGCACGGTATGGAACACGGCACACGCGCCATTGCGAGCGCGCCGCACGAATGCGCCCGCGCGGGTATCGCGCGACCAGTCGTGCGCGACGCTGATTGTCGAGCCGTCGGCGAGCACGAAACCTTCGATGTCGATTGCATTCGCAAACGCATGTTCGCTCAGCGGTCCTTGCGCTTCATGGTTGACGTTTCTGCATGCGTAGCTGCCCACGTGAACGATCTGCCGCACGCTTTCGCCGTAAATGGCCTGCGCGGCGGGCTGTAGATAGTGGCGTTCGTACATGGCGAGCGCGAGGGCGAGCGGGCATGTCGCGAGGAAGCTGCTGCTCGGACGCGCGTCCTCGAATCGTTCTACGCGGAGCACGTTTTGAAGTTGGCAAGTCGATGGCGTCGTCTGGTCGGGCACGGGGATGTAGGTCATGTGCGCGGTGTTCAGAGCGCTGCGGCAGGCGATTGGGTCATGCGTGGCGCGCCATAAACGCCAGGGTGTGAGCGGGCCGAGTGGGGCCTGAACGTCGAGTGGCGCGAACGGGTCCCAGCGTGGGGATATCGATATTCGCTGGCCGGCGACGAGCCATGCGAGGACAGCGATAAGTGATGCGGTGAGGAGAAGCGCGAGTAGGCGGGTGTGGCGCATGGTTGGGGCATGCGAAGGGGACGGGAGACGGTTGGTTTGTCGCGAGGGTTTTCGTGCGGGGGTGCCTGCGCTGTTTTGTTGTTTGCTATGGGTTGTTGGTGGCGTTGGTTGTTAGCTGTTCGTTGTTGCTCAGCAATGGGAATGCCTGCTGGCTTTTTTGGTGGGTGAGAGGTGGGTGAAAGAGGTGGGTGAAAGAGGTGGCGATGCTTTTGAACGCGGGTTTATCGGTTTAATCGTTCGCGTGCTGATTGATCGATGAACTCAAGGCAGTGAAGCAATGGGGCACAAGGGGCCCCGTTTTGTTTGAATCGAGCGGACCGCGCGGCCCGCTTTTTGTTGCCGCAGTTCGAGGTGGATGGTTTGCGGCTTTTTCGTTGCTTCGGGTCACGCGCAGCAGCCGCCGATAGACTGGCCGCTGCGCGCCACGTTGATCAGTGGCCTCGGCCGCCATAGCCACCGTTAGAGCCACTGCCGGAACTGCCCCCGCGCCCAAATCCACCGCCGTAGCCGCCTGGGCCGAAGCCGCCTTTGGCGCTGGCGCCGTGGCCGCCGTCGCCGTGGCTACCGTCGCCGTGGCTGCTATCTCCGTGACCGCTCGCGGCGTGGCCGCTATCTCCATGGTCACCATCGCCATGGCCGCCGTCTCCACGGCCGCTCGCGCCCTTGCCACCGTCTCCGTGACCACCGTCGCCGTGTCCGCCGTCGCCGTGGCTGCTATCTCCGTGACCGCTCGCGGCGTGCCCACCATCTCCACGCCCACCATCGCCGTGACCACCGTCGCCGTGGCCTCCGTCTCCATGGCCTCCGTCGCCGTGACCGCCTTCGCCATGGCCTCCGTCGCCGTGACCGCCGTCTCCATGACCTCCGTCGCCGTGGCTGCTATCTCCGTGACCGCTCGCGGCGTGCCCACCATCGCCGTGACCACCGTCGCCGTGACCACCGTCGCCGTGGCCGCTGTCTCCATGGCCACTGTCTCCATGACCGCCGTCTCCATGGCCGCCGCCTCCATGGCCGCCGTCTCCATGGCCGCCGCCTCCATGGCCGCCGTCTCCATGGCCTCCATCTCCATGGCCGCCGTCTCCATGGCCGCCGTCTCCATGACCGCCGCCTCCATGGCCGCCGTCTCCATGGCCTCCGTCTCCATGGCCGCCATCTCCATGGCCTCCGTCTCCATGGCCGCCATCTCCATGGCCTCCGTCTCCATGGCCGCCATCTCCATGGCCTCCGTCTCCATGGCCGCCATCTCCATGGCCTCCGTCTCCATGGCCACCGTCGCCGTGGCCTCCGCCTCCATGGCCGCCGTCTCCATGACCGCCGTCTCCATGGCCGTGACCACCGTCGCCATCACCGTGATGACCGTGTACGCCATGACCATGCCCACCATCGCCACCACTGCCACTGCCACCACTATCGCCACCACCATCACCACCGCCGCCGCTACCTGCTCCCCCGCTACCCGTCCCGCCACCGCCAGTTCCACCAGATCCCGCCCCGCTCGATCCACCCTTTCCCGTGCCGCCCGTGCTACCTGAGCCACTGTTGCCGGTCGCGCCACCCGTGCTGCCCGAGCCACTGTTGCCACTGTTGCCACTGTTGCCACTCGCGCCACTGCCACTACCCACTCCGCCACTGCTCTTTCCGCCACCGTCTGCCGATGCCACCGACGTCCCACGCCCGCCGTTCGGCCAGTACGTCGCCGGGTCGTCTACCAGCGCGGCCACGACCGCGACTTTGCCCGGCGCGAGCGAATCGCCGTCATCGCGCCCGCAACCGGGCGAGCCGGACAACGCGCAGTCACCCGGTGACGCCTGGGCCACAACGACCTTCGTCGAGTTCAATAGCGACGCGTCGCGCGTCGCAGGACCAGTTTGCGCACCTGCCGCAGCAGCATACAAACTCACAGCAACCGCCAATACCGCTTTGCGCGTCCCAAACGCAAAAGCGACCCCACTTTGCTTATTCATCTCGTTCTCCTAACTACATCGATCTAAAATCCGGCGTGAATACTTAGTGAATTTCTGTTCCTTAGTGAAGATGAAACTTCAAATCCCTGGTCGACATAGCCGCACGCCGATAAAAGGCATGCGACGCACGGCGTCGCTCCACGCAGGCACCGGTTCGATCAATGCGACATGAGAAGACGCCTGGCAGTACGCGAACGTTTTTCAAAGTCAGCGCAGCAAGGCTTCATGCACATTGAAGTTATGCGCACGGTGTTCGAGAGACCGTTCGCTATCCCACGCAATATCGCGGCGGAAATAGCGTCTTTTAATTACGAAAAATAACTACCGATCATCGCAAATTGCCGTCAACGCAAATGCCATAAATCGACGATCACTTAATTAGTTATCCGACCTATATGAATCGAAAAACGTGCGACGCCATGGGATAGTCGACGCAAGCAAACCTGCCCGGCTATGAGTGAATCCGCACGTTGGAGCGCGATCTTTACAGCGCAGATGCGATCGATCAGACAGACATCAACGAATCGGCTTGCCGATTGAAGCGTCAACAGACACATCCCAACTTCGCGGACGTGAGAAGAAAATTTCGCTGCCAAACGAGCGGAGGCGCGCGCTTGCTAAATAGTGGTACTCAATGCGCGGTACAAAGAGAGAGTAAGCGAAGAGCCAAAGCGACCTCCGCACAATCGAGAAATACTTCACGAAACGTTAGATTGGCCACGTATCGTGGCAGCGGCTTTCGCGCACCCGAAATCGCAAAAGGTTAAATGTGCGAAGGCGCAAAAAATCATCCGCAGGCCGCCGTCGATTCACGCACGACGAGCCGTGGTTCGAACATCGAATGCCCGGTTTCCACATGGCCCGCGAGCGCGTCGATAAGTTTCTGCATCGCGAGTTCGCCCATCTTCTCGCTTTGAATATCAATCGTAGTCAGCGCGGGTGCCGCGTATTCGCCATATGGAACATTGTCGATGCCGGTCACCGACAACTCCTGCGGCACCTTGATCCCAAGCGACGCCGCCTCCTTCATAAAGCCGAGCGCAATCAGATCGTTGTAGCAGATCACCGCTTGTGGCCTGTGCGGACCGAGCATCACACGCGAGCAGGCATGCTCGCCGGCATGCGCGGTCGGCGCGTGCGCATCATGCACGTCGAGCGTGAGGCCCGCTTCGTCGAGACACTCGCGCGCGCCGCGAATGCGCTCATCGTTCACACTCGCCTGCCCGAAGCCGAGGTAAGCAATCTGACGATGCCCCAGGTTGAGCAGATGCCGCGCGAGCATGTACGTGGCGAGCCGGTTGTCGATCCCGACGCTCGCGATCGGCAACGTATCGCTGCTACGCATGAGCACGATCGGCTTGTCGAGATCGAGCAGCCATTGCGCTTCGCTGTCGGACATCCGCGAGCTGATGATGAGGCCG
Organism: Paraburkholderia sp. MPAMCS5; assembly: GCF_036016995.1. Classification (NCBI taxonomy): domain Bacteria; kingdom Pseudomonadati; phylum Pseudomonadota; class Betaproteobacteria; order Burkholderiales; family Burkholderiaceae; genus Paraburkholderia; species Paraburkholderia sp. MPAMCS5. The sequence goes on along the minus strand of NZ_JAYXBK010000001.1, from coordinate 295,740 downwards.
TCGACGCGCTGCGCGAGCGCTTCGATCAATGGCCGTTCGCGCGCCTGGTTTTCTTCTGTATCGACAAGCAGCAGCGTGTATTCGTGCCGCAGCGCGATGCGATTGGCGCCTTTCACGACGTTGGTGAAATGCGGATTGCTGATGTCGAGAATCGTCACGCCGATGGCGCGCGTGCGGCCGGTAATCATCGAGCGCGCAAGAGGATTCGAGCGGTAGCCGAGCTGCTCGATCGCCGCCTTCAGGCGCGCCTCGACCGGCGCGGAGAAGCGCTGCGCGCCGTTCATGTACTTCGACACCGTCGCGACCGAAACGCCCGCGGCGGCGGCGACATCGCGAATGGTTGCGGAAGCTTTTTTCATCGCGAAGGTGACATCTTCTCCGTGCTAATGAATCGTCGGAAGCCGAAGCCTCCAACAACGCGTCAAAGCGCCGACCCGGCCATGTCGCTTGCGGTTTGACGAACGCTTTCTTTCTGCGCGAGCTCGATACGGCATTTGCCGGCTCTTTTCGCGCGATAAAGCATCGCGTCCGCGCCGGCGAGCGCGTCGCTCACACTGTCGGCTTGCGCGCATTCGTCGATGCCGGCGCTGAACGCATACGCCAGCTTGCCGTCCGCAGCCGGCGAAGGACATCTGACCGCGCGCAACATGTCGCCCACAATGCGCGCTGCTTCCGCCATCGACGTATGCGGAAACAGTATTGCAAACTCTTCCCCGCCGAGGCGGCCGAATACATCGCCAAGACGGATACGCCGCCGCACTTCGTCGCCGAAATCGGCGAGCACGCGGTCGCCCGCGGCATGTCCGTGCCGATCGTTGATCGCTTTGAAATCGTCGATGTCGATGATCGCCACGCACAAGTCGGCGTGCGCGGCACGCGCCGTCCGCCGAAGCGACTCGCCGCGCGTCATGAAGGCGCGGCGGATCAATGCGCCGGTCAGGTCATCGAAAGTGGCGAGGTTCTCGACCTGCTGCATCAAGCGGTCATTGGCGAGCATCACCAGGCCGATCGAAAGGATGGGCAACGACAGGATGCTCACGCCGAGAAACGCGAAATCCGGCACGGTGTGCGCTGCCGACGTCAACGCGGAATCGGTAAAAAACGCGTTCAGAATTCCGCGTGCGAGATACACGACGCCGCCGACAAGCGCCGCGCCCAACACGAGCCAATGTCCGTATTGCGGCCGGCCGCGCACGCGCGCGCTCCAGATGGTCCAGCCCACCGCCATGCGAGCATACGCGAGCAGGAACGACATGAGCGCGGCTCTTGCGACGACATTGGGCGAGATCCACGTCCAGTAGAAAACGGCGCACGCGGACACGCCCAGGGCGACATGTTCACCTGTTCGCGACGGCGCCTTGCTGACGAATGCACGGCATCCTTGCAACATGAGCAACGCGCCAGCCAGCACGATGAGGCAGGACGCCAGCATCGCGGCCGCCGGAGGACGCGCGTGCGTGATGAAAAGCACGCCCGATGCGGCCGCGAACAGGCAATGCGCGGCGAGCCAGCGGCGCAGCCCGGCGACCTGATAGCGCGCGAGATAGCCCAGTACGGCGGCGCTTGAAAGGCACGACACAAATACGGTGGCAAGCAGCGCAAGAGAGCTGGACATGGTTGTTTGGCGTTCTTGTTGGCGCAAACATGCGCCTCTAATAGAGTTACAGCGTCCGTTGTTAAAACCCTCATACGGACCGACTTCGTTTTAATGCTTTTGCGCTGTCAGCACCCGCAGCATTAGCGACAGTATGCGCGCATCGCGCCACATCGCCACGTTATCGCTCCCTCCTTCGAGGAAACGCCCACCACGCGGTCAGGCCTGTGAAGCAGGAACCAGCGCCACCATGTCCCAAATCCTGCACGTCTTCATGCTGGAGCCAGCGCGGCGGCCTTGCGAATGAATCCGCGTCATACGTTTGCAGCAGAAGTTCAGATTTCATCAGTTAGTGCTCGCTTGCGCTTCCGATTTGTCACACCTCGCAATTTACCAGCCGAAGATGAAGCCGCAATGGCCGACATGACGAAGTCACGTAATCGTCATCATCATGAATGGCCTGCGCCATTGTGGTTTAACAGCAGATCGACGCGCATCGCAAACGTTTTCTCTCAAGCTGAAAACGATACCTGAATACTCATTGACGCTGATGCACGGCAGCGGGCTTCACATCGACAATGTGCAGGTCGGTACGCAGATTGGGATAAATGCCGACGATAAACGTCATGTAGAGAAGCCCCGCGAACAGACCGGCGAGCGTGCCCCACGCGTCGCGGGCGCCGGCGCCGCGCCAGAAGTAAAGCGGGACGCCGACCAGCAGATATACCGCGGCGAACACGAGCGCGACCATGAGCGCAGGCGGTACGCTGAGCGCGAAAAAATCCGCCACCGAGAGGATGATCTCCGTTTCGCCGTTCATATGATCCGCGCTTCAAATAAAGTTCGGCATCCTGATGTGTTGATCGGTCAAACATGGCGCGACACGGTTCGATGTCCGGCGTCGTCGCGGCAAGAAGCCATTTGATGACATGAACGCTTTCGAATCGGGCAGACGTCCGTCGGCGGGGACGATTTGCCGCGACACCACCGGCATAGCACGCCGAATACAACGCCGCAGCATCAACAGCGGGCTTTGTCGTGATCGAACAGACCAATGGCCGCCGCCGACGCAACGCCGTTTCCGCCATGCGCTGACCGGATAGCTAACGCCTGAGCCAGGCACACAATCTGCTGTCGCCATCACGTACCGCGTGAAAGCAGTACGACAGATAACCAGGAGCCCATAATGAAAGCAAAGACATTGATCTGCGCAACCGCACTCGCCGCTATCTGTGCATCGCAAGGCGCCTATGCGCAAATCGCCGGCATTCAGCCGCTTGGCGGGACAGTCGAGCAAACCAATGCGCTGCTAAAAGGATGGAGCGTGCGCCGTGCGCTGGTGGACGAGCCCGTCTACAACGATCTGAATGACAAGATCGGCAGCATTTATGACGTCATCATTTCGCCGGATCGCAAGGCGACTTATGCGGTGGTGTCGGTGGGCGGCTTCCTCGGCATGGGCAAGCACTACGTCGCCATTCCGGTGGATCACTTCGAGATTCGCGACGGCAATCTGTTCCTTGCGGGCGCAACGAAAGACGCATTGAAGTCCGTGCCCGAATTCGAGTACAACAAGCTCGAAAAAGCCACGAAGCCTCACAAGGTGAAGACGCAGTAGCGCGATAAGCGTCTTATTTCGCGGCGGTCACAAGTTGCAGCGGCGTCTCGATCGTTCTCGACAACTCGCTCTGCTTCCGCTGCTCGGTCACGGCTTTCAACGCGACGTCCATGCCGAACACGGCTTGCCGGTCGGCGAACTGATTGACCGTGGCGAGCACGTGACCGTCCGCGATCAACGGCTTGATCGCCTCGATCGCGTTATAGCCCGTGATATAGACGCCGCCGGTTCTGCCCGTGTCGCGAACGGCATCCGCTGCGCCCATTGCCATGTTGTCGTTCGCGCAGAGCAGCCCGCGAATCTGTGGATGCTGGCCCAGTATTCTCGACGCGGCGTCGCGACCCTTACCGTATTCCCAATCGGCGGCTTCGGTGGCGACCACGTCCATGCCCGCCGCCTTCATCGACTCCTGATAACCCGCCGTGCGTTGCTGTGCATTGCGATCCGCAGCAACGCCGCCGATGATCCCCACCTGGTCGCCCGCCTTGAGCCGCTGTGCGAGATAGTCCGCGACCAGCATGGCGCCTTTGCGATTGTCCGGGCCCACGAACGGCACGGAAATGTTCGCAGCGTCCTGCAAGGCGTCGTCGAGCGGATTGTCGATGGTGACCACGATGATGCCCGCCTTGATCGCGCGCGCGACCACCGACGTCAGCGCTTTCGAGCCCGACGGCGCAATCACGATCGCGTTCATCTTCGCCTTGATCATTTCCTCGACGATGCGGATCTGCCCGGCCGTGTCGGTCTCGGTCGTGGTTCCGCGAATCGTCAACGCGAATTGCGACGCGTAATGCTGCTGATAGTTTTTCGCGGCGTTCGCCATCGCGATTGTGAAAGGATCGCTGAGCGACTTCAGCACGAGCGCGATCTTCGGCGCGCCGGGCGGCACGCTGGCCGTGCTGGCCGCGCTGGCCGCGCGCGTGAGACCGGCCGCAGCCAGGGCTCCGGCGATCAGCACGCGGCGACGCATGTTCTGCGTCATGGTTTCTCTCCTTCCTGGCATGCCGATATCAGCGGATCTTCAACACGGGCAGGGCCGATACGATTTGCTCGAATAACGGCCGGCTTTGCACGTCGTCGTTCAGACAACGGTCCTTCAGCTTCGTAAGCTGTTCGACGACACCCGCTTGCTCGCCGGACACCGACGCATTGCAGCGGTCGATCCATTCTTCGAGCAGACAACCATACGCCCTCACTTCCAGGCGCTCAAGCGCGGTGCTCAAATCAGGGTTGCCGGTCGAATAGAAAGAAGCGGCGCCGAAGTCCCCTAACAATACGCGTGCCCGCCCGTCGTGCAGAATGTTGTGCGCATACAGATCGCCATGCATGACACCTCGCCGGTGCAAATGACACGCAGCCGATGCAATGCCGTGCGCCATCGTCACGACGTCGGCCACATCGAAAGACGCGTCAGCATCGTAAACATCGCGCGTGCACGACTCGAAACTCGGCGGTCCCGCGAGGTTGCGAAATTGCGGATCGACCAGTTCCATCACGAGGCCGTGCAGATCCGCCGGATGGTCTTTCACTTTTCCTGTCACGGCAATCAGGTTCGCGTGATCGCCGGCTCGAATGCAGGCCGCCATTTCGCAGTCGGGCAAACCGTCGCTCGTGACCGCGCCTTTAAACAGCTTGACCGCGACGGGCCGAGACGCGCCGCCGTGCTCCGCGCGATAGATGACACCCGAAGCGCCTTCGCCCAATTGCGCCTGCAAGTGCAGGTCGTTCCAGGGAATGTCGGCGATGGGCGTATCGACCCATGCAGCGGCTTCCAGCACTTCGCTAAACGGATTGCCCGCATAAGCGAGCCACGTCAGACGCGGCATGCGAAGCAACCATGCCGGCAACGCGTCGAACTGATTCGCGGCAAGCCGCAGCAATTCGAGCCGCGAACACGCGGCCAGTTCTTCGGGCAGACAACGCAGACGATTTCCCGCCAGCATCAACTTCTGCAATTGTGTACATTGGCCGATTTCACGCGGCAACGCGTCGATTTCATTGTCCGTGAGAATCAGCCACCGCAACCGAGGTGGCAGTGCACTGCCCGGAACGCTGCGAATCCGATTGGCCTTGAAGCCGATCATGCTCAATTGCGGACACTGCCCGAGCACTTCCGGCAACTCGGTGAAAGGGTTGCCGGACGCAAAGAGAATGCGCAACTTGCGTAGCCGCGCGAAATCGTCCGGTAACGCAGAAAGCGCATTGCCCGATAGATCGAGAATTTCAAGTGTGTCGGCGAGATCGAAAATCTCGCGCGGAAATTCGGTCAGCCCGCACGCGAGTTTCAGCCGGCGCGCGCCGGAAAGCTGTCCGGCTCGCAGTTGTTCAAGTGTCGATGTCACGGTGTGGAAAGTGTCGGCGGCGGCCGGCTGTCATACGAAGGTGTCAATTCTACTGAGTCGCGTTGCGAAGTGCTGCTTCGGCGCCGAACAACTCAGCGGCGTCCGCACAAATCCTTCATACTTGACGATCGAATAGACAGCAAGATTCGAAGTGTCTTCGGCAAGCGCCAGGCCCACACTGCAACCATCGCCGAGTTTTGCAGAGCCCCGTTTTGCAGAGCCGCACTTCCGCAGTCGCACTTCATATTGCAGGAGCAGACAAGTGACTTACGCGTACACGTTGATGGATTCTCCGGTCGGCAAGCTGAAACTCGTTGCGAAGGGCGAGTGCCTGGCCGCCATTCTATGGGAGAACGACAAGCCCAACCGCGTGCGTCTCGGCGAGATGGTGGAAGCCGACGACCGCCCTGTTCTCATTGAAGCGAGGCGTCAGTTGACCGAGTATTTCGCGGGCAAGAGGGAGACGTTCGATCTCTCACTCGACTTTCAGGGAACCGGGTTTCAGAAGAAAGTGTGGGCTGCCCTGTTGACCATTCCATTCGGCCAGACTCGCACTTACGCGCAAATCGCGGTGCAGATCGGCAACGTCAACGCGGTGCGAGCCGTCGGCGCGGCGAACGGCAGAAATCCGATTTCGATCGTGGCGCCGTGCCATCGGGTGATCGGCGCTTCGGGCGAGCTGACCGGCTTCGCGGGCGGATTGGCGAACAAGATGTTGTTGCTGTCGCTCGAAGCCGGGCAGACTTCGCTGGAAGCATCCACGGCCACGCAAGTGCAAGGAACGGCGAACGCGCCCGTTGTCGTTGCGAAACGCACACGCTTTGCGCCAGCTCGCGGCGAGCAGCGTTCGTTGTTTGGCAATTGAAAAGCGTGAAGCTGACCGGCAAGCGGACACCCACGCGTTAAAAGCCCGCGAAGAATGCTCGCGCGGCCATCATGCACGAGCTGGCCACCAACTCTGCGTGATACGACCGCAACACCGCGGACGCGCCGCCGTCCGGCGCGCCGGCGGCCACGGCGTCGCTCGCCACTGTGGCCTTCGCCTTTGCAAAGCCTTGCTTGATGGCCGCGAACGGATCGTCCGGGAGCGCGACGGGCGCATCCACATCGAGCACCGAAGTCAGCCCCGCTTTCACCTTCGCGTTCAGCCAGTACGCCTGCTCGATCTGCGTGTTGAAGAAGAACACCATCGGGTCCGCGTTGCCGCCACATAACAGCACGGGCGCTTTCGGCACCCAGTTGCGCAGATCGTTGCGCCTGAACGCCTGCCGCAACGGCTGCGCGGGATTCGCGGCGGGCGCGAGGTTCTCAGTCGCAATGGGAAAGGCGCCATCAGGATTCGCCGCCGCGTCTTCGAGAAGGGCGAGGCGGTAGGTGTTGCGCACGAGATTCGCGTCGCCGAAACCTGCTGCGAACATCGGCGTTAGCGCAGGCGGCGTCAAGGCGGGCGACGCGGGCGGCGTCATGGAAGCGAACTGCGGCGCGGGCGGCGTGCGGCTGAAGAGATGCGTCGACGGCAATCGTCCTTGTTTGAACAGCGTGTCGAGCGTTTGTGTGCTCGGCAAAAGCGTGTCGATGCCTGGCGCGTACGCTGATTCAAAGAAGTCGGACGGCTTGCGATAGAGGTTCTTATAAGCGTGTTGATAGCCGGTGACGGCCATCGTCGTCAGCAGTGTTGCGCCGAGATTGACCTCGCCCGCCGAGATCGCGTCGGCGGTGGCGGCCAGCGCATAAGGCCCCGATCCCGGCGCGGACGCCGTCACTTCGACACCCGCCGCTTGCAGCGCGCGGTGCGTCGCCAAGGCGACGAAGCCGCCTTGCGAATAACCGGTGATGAACAGCTTGCCGTTCTCGCGCGCAGCCGCTTGCGAGCCGTCGCCTGACAACACGGCGCGCGCCGCGCGCAGCGAGTCGATCATATCGGCGGATTGCTGGTCGGCGTTCAGATAAGGGTGATAGGGCAGATCGGAGCCGGCATAACCCGCATAGTTGCTGGCGGCCACGATATAGCCGTGCGCCGCGTACATCGCGGCCACGCTGAGGCCCTCGCCCGCGCCGCCGTTTTGCGGGTCGGTCTGTGTGATGTCGGCGAGATTGTCGTTGCGGTACTCGCTGGTGCCGTGCGCATACAGCATGAGCGGGCGCGGCCCGCTGCATTCCGTGGAATCGCCCTGTGGAATCATCAACGCGCCGCTCGCGATGGCCGCCTCGCCCGCGCCGCCCATGGTGCGATAGCGGAAATACACGATCTCCACGCCGCAGGCCGGCGCGCCCGCCATCTGTGCGAGTTGCTGGCCGGAAGGGCTCGCCGTGAGCAGCTTCGCCAAATCCGCTGCGCCAAGCCGCACCGTGACGCGATGATCGAGAAGCCGGCCGCGCGCGCGACACGCGTGATCGCATGACGAACCGGCATACGCCGAGCCGCCGACGCCCAACGCCATGCATGACAACAATGCGAGAGCGGCAGTGCGCATCGCTTTCGACATGCGGGTCTCCCGGCGAAATCGCTAGCATAGCGCCACTACGGCGCGCCCCGCCAAGGCTTTTCGACCGGATTCAAATCACGGCGGCAAAGCGCTGCGATGGTCTCGTCGCCGCGCGCGCCGCCAACGCGCCCGCCATGCCGTCGCTCGAATCGTCGTGCACATGGAACGTATGGATCGACGCTTCCAGCAGCCGCGCCTGTTCGGTCAATGTCTGCGCCACCGCCGCGGCCTGCTCGACGAGCGCGGCGTTTTGTTGCGTGACGCTGTCCATCTGCGTCACGGCATCGCCGACCTGGTCGATGCCTGCGCTCTGCTCGGCGGCGGCCGCCGCGATATCGCGCATCACGGCCGACAGTTTTGCAATCGCCTCGCTTGCCGCCTGAATCGTGGCACCGGTCTTATCGACAAGCTCGACGCCGCTCTCGACGCGGCCCACCGCGCGGCCAATCAGCGCGCGAATTTCCTTCGCTGCCGACGCGCTGCGCTGCGCGAGCGTGCGCACTTCGCCTGCGACCACGGCGAAGCCGCGCCCTTCGTCGCCTGCACGCGCCGCTTCCACGGCCGCGTTCAGCGCGAGAATGTTGGTCTGGAACGCGATGCCTTCGATCACCGAAATGATCTCGACCATCTGGTGCGATTCCGCCGAAATCTCTTTCATCGTCGACACGGCGTCGGCCGCCATCTCGCCGCCCTGAACGACGATCCGCTCGGCGTTCGCCGTCAGCCGGCTCGCCGTCTGCGCATTTTCCGAGGTTTGCCGGACCATCGCGGTCATCTGCTCCATGCTGGCCGCCGTTTCCTCCAGTGCCGCCGCCTGGCTTTCCGTGCGCGCGGACAGATCCGTGTTGCCCGCCGCGATCTCGCGCGCGCCGGTCGCGACCTTGTCGGCGGCGCCGCTAATCTGCGCGATGGTGTTCGCGAGCGCGTCGCGCATGTGCCGCATGGTGTGCAGAAGGCTTGAGTCGTCGCGTTCGCGAATGTGAATCGGAATGACGAGGTTGCCTCGCGAGATTTCGCCCGCGACCTGCGCGACATAAGCCGGGTCGCCGCCGATCGCGCGCTCGATGCTGCGGTTGGTGAACGCGACGAGCGCGGACAGCATCAGCGCGACCGCGCCGAACACGCTGCCGAGGATATACAGCGACACCTTGAAGGCGGCATCGATATCGTCGACGTAGGCGCCCGTTGCAATGATCCAGTCCCACGGCGCGTAACGCACCACATAGCCGATCTTGCCGACCGCCGCCGACGGCGGACTGTTCGGATGCGGGAACACGTAGTCGACGAAACCGCCTTCCGGCGCCTGCGCGACGGTCGCGAACGTGACGTAGTGATGGCGGCCATCGGCATCGGCGGTGCTCGCGAGATCCTTGCCGTTCAACGCGGGCTTCATCGCGTGCATGACCATGCGCGGCTTCGAGTCGATCACGAGAAAGTAGCCGTCCTCGCCATAGCGGACGCCGCGCAGACGCTCCAGCGCCTGCTTCTGCGCGTCGGCCTCGCTGAGCGCGCCGTTTTGCGCCAGCGCCGCGTATTGCTGCACGATGCTGAGCCCCACATGCGCCACGTTCACGAGATCGTTCTTGCGTTCTTCGACGCGCGTCTGACGCGACAACCACGTCGCCGACACGGACACGGCGAGAAGTGCCAGCAGGCTGACGACGAGCGGCAACCAGAGCTTCTGCTTGAAATTCAGACGGTGCATGCGCCTCCCTGTTTCGTACGGTCGAAGAAGGTCATTCAATGGCTGCGCAGACCGCCGGTCATCTCAGCCGGCACGGTCCCATTGCATGAGCACTCGACTGATTTATCGGCAACGCCGCGCGCGGCATGTGTAGAGACAAACCCTTTATTTGAAATCGTCCCAACGAAGACGATTAACCGTTGAGTCAGTGAGTCCGTGGGTGGCCCACCATTCGGTCGCTTTCTGCATATCCCACGCGGGCAGCCCTTCACGTTCGGAATTCAAAAAGGATTTCCCCGCACTGAGCCATGTTTCCGACCGCTCGCGCATGGCTCGCGCGAAACGCTGCGCACGCGCCGGCAAACCTCGGCCGCCCGCAGCGTTCCGCTCCGCTTCAAAGCCACACTTTCGCAAGAGAAATAGTTTCGAATAAGGGCAAACCCGTATAATCGTGTCCAAGAGGTCAGACAACTACGGCGCATAGCGTGTGACGACCTCTGCGCCCGGCCGCTCCGTCCGGTGCTTACCTTAGAACGCTCTTCTGCCCAGATCCGTGACTTCCACTGCCGCTGCACCCGCGCTGCCTTTCCGGAACGCCCTCCTCGCGATGCTCGGCATCGGTCTCGTCAACATGCTGGTCGCGCTCGACCAGACGGTCGTCAGCACCGCGCTGCCTTCGATCGTCGCGGAACTGCACGGCTTCGAGTATTACGCGTGGATCGCGAGCGCTTACCTGCTCGCTTCGGTGGTGACGGTGCCGGTGTTCGGCCGGCTCGGCGACTACTTCGGCCGCAAACGCTTCGTGATCGCGGCGGTGATCACGTTCACGGTGGCGTCGGTGCTTTGCGGCCTCGCGAACGACATGCTGTTTCTCGTGATCGCGCGCGGCCTGCAAGGCGTGGGCGGCGGCATGATGGTCGGCACGGCGTTCGCGTCGATACCGGACCTGTTCCCCGATCCGCGCGCCCGCGTGCGCTGGCAGGTGGTGATGGCGGCGGCCTATGGCATCGGCACGGCGGCGGGGCCGTCGCTCGGCGGCTGGATGAGCGAGCATCTGGGCTGGCGCTCGACGTTCCTGATCAATCTGCCGGTGGGCGGCGCAGCGCTCTATTTCATCTGGGCGCATCTGCCGGGCATGCAGCGTGCGCATGAAGGCGAGGTCAAGATCGACTGGCTCGGCGCCGGGCTCGTGGCCGCCGTGCTGGGCGGACTCCAGGCTTTCATCGAAGCGGTGCCGAAACACGGCTTGACCGCCGGCAATCTGACGCTCGCCACGTGTGTGATCGTCGGCGCGATTGCGTTGTTCGTGTGCGAAAAGCGCGCCACGCATCCGATCATTCCGCTCGATCTTTTCAAAGATCCGCAGCTCGTCACGCTCTTCACGCTCGGCATGCTGTCCGGCTTCGTGATGTTCTCGCTGATCTTCTTCGCGCCGCTCTTGCTGCAAGGCGGCTTCGGGCTTTCTCCGCAACAGGCCGGCCTGCTCGCCACGCCGATCGCCGCGTGTATCGCGCTCGGCAGCCTGCTCAACACGCGCATCGTCATTCACATGAAGAAGCCGACGCGCATTCTGTCCATCGGCTTTGCGCTGCTGTTGTTCGCGTCGGTCGGACTGGCGTTCGCGAACCCGGACACGCCGCACCTGGGGCTCGAATTGCCGATGGCCGCGGTCGGCATCGGCCTCGGCTTCATCCTCAACAATCTGAATGTGTTCGGTCAGGAGATCGCCGGCCCCGAGCGCTTCGGCATCACGACGGCGCTGTTGCAGTCCACGCGAATGGTGGGCGGGATGTTGGGCACGAGCATCGTGGCGACCGTGGTGCAGCACCACTATCGCGATGTCGTCACGCGGACCATGAGCGTGCTCGGCGAGCCGGCCGCGTCGCAATGGCGCCCGCGCTTCGTCGATCTTCGCATTCTGATCGACGAGGCGTCGCGCCTGACACTGCTCGCGGACATGAAGCCGTCGGGGCTCGACACGCTCGCGTTGATCAACACCGCGCGCGATGCGCTGGTGCAGTCGATTCACATCGGCGTGTGGCTCACCGCCGTGGCGGCGCTGGCCGCCGCGTTGCTCGTGCAACGCATTTCGCACGTGGTGTTCCGCCGCGGCTAGACGCTAGACGTTAGACGCTCAACGCCTGGCCGTCGGCGAAACTCGTGCACTCGGAATTTACTGCGGGCCGAGCTTGCGGATCAGCGCGTCGAGCTGCGCGAGTTCTTCGTCATTCAGATCGGTGAGCGGCGCGCGCACCGGACCGGCGTCGCGGCCCACCAGTTTCGCGCCCGCCTTCACGATACTCACCGCGTAGCCCGCGCGACGATTGCGAATCGCCAGATACGGCAGGAAGAACTCGTCGATCAGCTTGCCGACCGTCGCGTGATCGTCGGCGGCGATCGCGCGATAGAACTCCATGGCGGTCTTCGGAATGAAGTTGAACACCGCCGACGAATACACCGGGACGCCCAGCGCCTTATACGCCGCTGCATACACTTCCGCGGTCGGCAGGCCGCCGAGATACGAGAAGCGCTCGCCGAGGCGGCGGCGAATCGTCACCATCGCTTCGATCTCGCCCACGCCGTCCTTGAAGCCGATCAGATTCGGGCAGCGGTCCGCGAGCATTTCGAGCATGTCCGCGTTCAGCTTCGAATTCGCGCGGTTATACACGATGACGCCCATGTTCTTCACCGCGTTGCACACCTGTTCGACGTGCGCCGCAATGCCTTCCTGCGACGCTTCGGTCAGATAGTGCGGCATCAGCAGCACACCGCTTGCGCCAAGGCGCTCGGCTTCCTGCGCATACTCGATCGCGACGCGCGTCGGGCCGCCCGCGCCCGCGAGAATCGGCACCTTGCCTTTGCACGTTTCCGTCGCCGTGCGAATCACGTTCGTGTAGTCGCTTCTGGTCAGCGAAAAGAATTCGCCTGTGCCGCCTGCCGCGAACAGCGCCGTCGCACCATACGGCGCGAGCCATTCGAGACGTTGCGCGTAGGTGTCGGCGCGGAAGTTGCCTTGCGCGTCGAAGTCGGTCACGGGAAAAGACAGCAGGCCTTCGGATACGATCGCTTTGAGTTCTTGCGGTGAAGTCATGGTCGGGTTACTTGAATATCGTCAAATGTGAGTGAACGCCGTGGGGCGCGTTGCGTGTGCAGGGCGCCGCTTAGCGCACGAGGCACGGGCGCTTGTTGTCGAACTTCCAGTTGGGAATCAGGTACTGCATCGCGACGCCGTCGTCGCGTGCGCCGAGGCCGTGCTGCTGGTAGAGCGCATGCGCCTTCTCGATCTCGTCCATATCCAGCTCGACGCCGAGGCCGGCTTTCTGCGGCACCTTCACCTTGCCGCCGACGATCTGCAGCGGCTCGCGCGTCAGACGCTGGCCGTCCTGCCAGATCCAGTGCGTGTCGATCGCGGTGATCTTGCCCGGCGCCGCGGCAGCGACGTGCGTGAACATCGCCAGCGAAATGTCGAAGTGGTTGTTCGAGTGCGAGCCCCACGTGAGACCCCAGTCGTTGCACATCTGCGCGACGCGCACCGAGCCTTGCATGGTCCAGAAGTGCGGATCGGCAAGCGGAATGTCCACGGACTGCAACTGGATCGCGTGACCCATCTGGCGCCAGTCGGTCGCGATCATGTTGGTCGCTGTCGGCAGGCCGGTCGCGCGGCGGAATTCCGCCATCACTTCGCGGCCCGAATAGCCGTTTTCGGCGCCGCACGGGTCTTCGGCGTAGGCGAGCACGTCGTGCTGGTCGCGGCACAGGCGCACCGCTTCGGCCAGCGACCACGCGCCGTTCGGATCTAGCGTCACGCGCGCATTCGGGAAGCGCTCGGCAAGCGCGGTCACTGCTTCGATTTCGGCGTCGCCGGACAACACGCCGCCCTTCAGCTTGAAGTCGTTGAAGCCGTAGCGTGCTTGTGCCGCTTCGGCGAGGCGAACCACGGCTTCGGGCGTCAGCGCCACTTCGGTGCGCACGCGCTCCCAGTCGTCGCGTCCGTCGGCGCCGCTCGCGTACGGCAAATCGGTCTTGTTGCGATCGCCGACATAGAACAGGTAGCCGAGCATTTCCACTTCGTCGCGCTGCTGGCCTTCGCCGAGCAATGCCGCGACCGGCACGCCGAGATGCTTGCCGAGCAGATCGAGCAACGCCGCTTCGAGCGCGGTGACGGCGTGAATCGTCGTGCGCAGATCGAAGGTTTGCAGGCCGCGTCCGCCCGAATCGCGATCGGCGAACTGCGTGCGCACCTTGTTCAGCACGGCGTGCAGATTGCCGATGGATTGACCGACGACGAACGGACGCGCGTCGTCGATCGTCTTGCGGATGTTTTCGCCGCCCGGCACTTCACCCACGCCGGTGTTGCCCGCGCTGTCGCGCAGAATCACGATATTGCGCGTGAAGAACGGACCATGCGCGCCGCTCAGGTTCATCAACATGCTGTCGCGGCCGGCGACAGGCACCACGCGCAACTCGGTGACGGTGGGCGTATCGTTCGAAGTAGTGGGTTTCGTGGACATGTGAACTAGACCTGGTAAGTGAATGAGCCGGACGATGACAAGCGGCGACGACGAAAAAATAGCGATTAGCGTACGCCGCCACGGAGATGACCGGGCGGCGTGTCGCCGGTTTAATCGCTTGCCTCGCACGAGATATGTTGTCTGATGACAGTCTACCCCCGTTGAACGATGATTTCCAATGCGGTGTTTACCCTGCCTTACCGCGTATTTTCGGAGCTTTTGGGCCTCTGACTATACGAGCCACAGCTCGATATCGGTTGGCGAGCGATAATAAGACGTCTGATGACATATCAACCCGTCTTGCCGTCGTCCCATGAGTTCTCGCGGCAGACGCTATGATGGCTGATGTCCGGGCGTCGCCAGACGTCCCGCGCGCACGAAAAGCGCGCGTTTTCAGCCGATCAGTCAACACATCCCAGAAATGAGCAGCCTAACTGAGAAAGTGGTGGCCACCCTTTCCGACGACATCCGCCGCGGCGTCCTGAGACCGGGAGACCGCATTCCGACCGAAGTCGCGATGATGAAGCAGCTCTCGGTGAGCCGCTCCGTCGTGCGCGAAGCCATTTCGCGCCTGCAGGCAGCGAAGGTGGTCGAAACCCGTCATGGCATCGGCACGTTCGTGCTCGCGCCCTCGGCCGACAAACCCATGGAACTGCCCGCCGCCGATCTGTCGAGCATGCTCGACGTGATGGCGATCATCGAATTCCGTATCGATGTGGAAGCGGCGTCGGCCGCGCTCGCCGCCGCGCGGCGCACCGAGCAGAGCCTCAAGCAGATGCGCGCAGCGCTGGAGCGCTTCGAGTCGGAGCTGGAGCGCGGCAGCACGGACACGCTCGCGCATGACGTCGAGTTTCATTTGCAGATCGCGCGCGCGAGCGGCAATCGTTATTTCTTCGACGTGCTCAGTCAGTTGGGCCGCTCGGTGAGCCCGCGCACGCGGCTCGGCTCAGCCGAGATCGCGGAACTCGATCAGATCGAGACCTTGCGCAACGTGCTCAACGAGCATCAATTGATTTATCGGGCGATCGAGCGTCAGGACCCCGACGACGCCCGCGCCGCCATGCGCATGCATCTGAGCAACAGCCGCGAACGGTTGCGTCGCGCGCATGAGTCGTCGAGCAAGGCTGGCGGGTAGTCGGCGAGCGGGCGCGGGAATCGAGCGCCGCAATCAAGCGCGCCGACCTCGCGCGGCGAAAAACGGCGAACAAGCGGCTAACAAGCGGCTAACAAGCGAGCGGCGAAAAGCGGCAAATAAGCGCCGGCGCGTCAGGCCGGCGGCGGCGCTTCGATCTCGAGCCCCATCAGCGCGGAACTCAGCGATTTGCCGTGCGCGTCGAGCGCCAGCGAGCGCGTCACGCCGCCGCCGAGCGCCTCGCCGAGCACGAAGTTGAACGCGGCAATCGCGGGTAATTCGTAGCGCACCACGTTGCCGCGCACCACATCGGCGAGATGCGCCTTTACCCGCTCGGGCGTGAGGACAGTTCGCACATGCTCGTAGTGCCGCGCGTCGTAGCAAATCACCGAGATGTTCAGCGTGTTGCCTTTATCGCCGGTGCGGGAATGAGCAAGCTCGCGCAGTTTCATTTCATGCCTCCACCATGGTGAACGCGGGCTTCACCTGCTCGCGCGGCAACAGCACCGATTGCACCGCTACCACTTCGCGCGCCGATTTCGTGACGCCGCCGCCCCCCGCCGGACCATTCGTATACAAGGTCTCGACCTCGTTGCCGATCCGCACCGCTTCCGCCAACGATGCCGCGCGCCCCGCCACGCGCACGCGCACTTCATACGGCTCGGCGGAACCGGCGGCCAGCGTCTCGCCATGCAACGCGTTCACGCCGATCAGATCGAAGCGCAATTCCTGCGTCTGCACGCCGGTCAATGCAAGCCGCTCGCGCACGACGTCGAGCGCGAGGCGAGCACGCGCGAGCGCGCCCGGACCGGCATACGAAATCTGCCCTTCGCCGATATAGCCGTCGAAATACGCCACCGACACCTTCAGCGTGCCGGTGCGCGAAGCGCCCTGGCCGCCGCTCACGCGAACGCGGTCCGGCGCATCCTGCTCGACCCGCACCTGTGAGAAATCGGCGACCACGTCCGGCTGCAAATAGCGTCGCGGATCGTGGATCTCATACAGCAATTGCTCCTTGCAGGTCGCCTCGGTCACGCGTCCGCCCGCTCGCGCGAGCTTGGTGATGACCGCCGCGCCGTCCTGCCCGACTTCCGCGATGGGAAAGCCGAGCCGCGCGAGCGCCGGGACGTCCTTGAAACCGGGGTCCGCGAAATAGCCGCCGGTGATCTGCCCCGCGCATTCGAGCAGATGGCCGATCGCCGTCGCCTGGCCGAGCGTCGGCCAGGCGTCCATGCGCCAGCCGAATTCGTGGATCAACGGCGCGACGAACAGCGAGGGATCGGCGACGCGCCCCGTCAGCACGACCTGCGCGCCCGCCGCGAGCGCGTCGACGATGGCGCTCGCGCCCAGATACGCGTTGGCGGAAACGAGCCTCGACTGGTAATCCGCCACGCGCTCGCCCGATTCCTCGAAATGGAAATCGCCGCCGCGCACGGCGTCGAGCACGTCGTCGCCGGTCACGGCCGCAATCCTGATGCCGCCGAGTCCGAGCGAGCGCGCGATCGCAGCCGTCTTGCGCGCCGCCGCGAGCGGATTCGCCGCGCCCATGTTCGACACGATGCGCACGCCGTTGCGCAGCGCGGCCGGCAACACGGCGTGCATGCGCGTTTCGAGCAGCGGGTCGTAGCCAAGCTCGGGATCTTTGCTGCGCGCCTGCTGCGCGATGGCGATCGTGCGCTCGGCGAGACATTCGAACACGAGGTAATCGAGCGCGCCGTGTTCCGCGAGTTCGACCGCGGGCTCGATGCGGTCGCCCGAATAGCCCGCGCCCGCGCCGATTCGCACAAGGCGTCCATGCTGAGTGGCTGTCATGCTGCTGATACCTGTTCAGTCAAGCTCACAGTGAGAATATCCCGAGCGCGACGCACGCTATCGTCATCACGACCGATGCGCCGAACAACAAGGGGAACGTGAATTTCTGATGATCGGCGAGGTCGATGCCGCACAAGCCGACAACCAGAAAAGTGGCGGGCGTAAGCGGGCTGACCGGAAAACCGGTGGTCATCTGGCCGAGCAGCGCAGCCTGGCCGACGTGCACGGCGGGAACGCCGAGTTGGCCGGCCACTTCGGCGATAACCGGCAGCACGCCGAAATAGAACGAGTCGGGATCGAACAGCATGCTGAGCGGCATCGAAAGGACACCGAGCGCGACGGGAATATGGCTCGCCATCGCGGGCGGCACGAAGCCGACCGCGGCCTGCGCCATGGCTTTCAACATGCCGCTGCCCTGCATGATGCCGGTGAACACGCCGGCCGCGAGCAGAATGCCGGCCATCATCAAGGCCGCGCGCGCATGCGCGTCGATTCGTTTGCGCTGCATGTCCACGTTGGGATAGTTGACCATCAGCGCCACGCACAGGCCGACCATGAACATGATCGCGGGCGGAATCTTCTCGCCCATTACGACCATCGTGCCGAGCACCACGAGCGTCAGCACGATGTTGAACCAGAAATTTTTGGGGCGGCGCAACGCCTGCTCCTCCGGCGTCAGTTCGCGCCTGGGCATCGGCACCGAACCGCTCGCGGCGCTGAGGCCAAGGCGCTTTTCCTCGCGTCGCCCGAGCCAGAACGCGGCGCCGAACACGAAGACGAGGCCGATCGCCTGCACCGGAATCAGCGGATTGAAGAGCGACGAAATCGGCAGATGCAGCGAAGCGGACGCGCGGATCATCGGCCCGGTCCACGGCAGGAAGTTGATGCCGGCCGCCATCGACACCGCGGCGGCCAGCACGCGCTTGTCCATCTTCAGACGGTCGTAGAGCGGCAGCATCGCGGGAATCGTGACGAGAAAGCAGACGGCGCCGGAACCATCGAGATGGATCAGCAGGGCAAGCAGCGTCGTGCCCATCACAATGCGCGTGGGCCGTGTGCCGACCGCGCGCAGAATGCGGTCGATGATCGGGTCGAGCGTGCCGGCGTCAGTGATGGTGCCGAAATAAAGAATCGCGAACACGAACATGCCGACGACCGGCGCGAGGCTCTTGAGGCCGTCGATCACGAACTTGCTCGTTTGAAAGCCGAACCCGCCGATCAACGACGCGGCAATCGGCACGATGATGAGCGCCACCAGCGGCGACATGCGTTTCGACAGAATGGCGCCGAGCAGCACGACGATGGTAGCCAGCCCCAGCAATGGCAGCATGTGCTTGTCTCCAATGTTGTTTTTTACTGCGAGTCAGCGTAAGTTCGAGGCAGCAATAAATCAATTGAAATGAATTGATAGCAGCCATTACGAACCAATATGGATCTAAACCTTCGGGACATTCGCGCTTTTATCGCGGTGGCGCAAACAGGCAGCTTCACGCAAGCGGCGGCGCGGCTGCATCTTTCTCAACCGGCGTTGACGGTGCAAATCCGGCGCCTCGAAGAAACGCTCGGCCTGCGGC
Source organism: Paraburkholderia sp. MPAMCS5 (assembly GCF_036016995.1). Classification (NCBI taxonomy): domain Bacteria; kingdom Pseudomonadati; phylum Pseudomonadota; class Betaproteobacteria; order Burkholderiales; family Burkholderiaceae; genus Paraburkholderia; species Paraburkholderia sp. MPAMCS5. Next base: position 276,987 of record NZ_JAYXBK010000001.1, on the reverse strand, counting down.
TTTTCGACCGCAATAGCCGCAACGTCGCGCTCACGCCCACGGGCCGCGATTTGCTGCCGCTGCTGCAAAAGTCGCTACACGACATGGAGCAGGTGCTGATCGACGCGCGCGCGCTCGGCGGCGGCGCGAGCGGCACCGTGCGCATCGCGTGTCTGCCGACGTTCGCGGCGAGTTCGTTGCCCGAACTGGTGCAGCAGTTGAAGAAAGCTGTGCCGCGCGTGAGCTTTCAGGTGCGCGACGTCGTCGCCACCATGGTCAACACGCTGGTGCGCAACGAAGAAGCGGATATCGGGCTGACCGGCGGCGATCTCGACGATGCGAACCTCGAAGTGCTGCATGCGGGCATCGACCGGCTGGTGGTCGTTTGTCCGAAGCGGCATGCGCTCGCGAAGCGGCGGCGCATCACGCTGCCCGACCTCACGGCGACGCCGCTCGTGCTGACGGCGCAAGGCACGAGTGTGCGGGCAGTGGTCGATAGCGCGTTCGCGAAGGCGCGCTGCGTGCCGGAGGTCGCCTGCGAGCCCACCTATATGATGAGCGCGGTCGCGATGGTCCGCGCGGGGCTCGGCGTCACGATCTTGCCGGCGTCGGCGCGCGAAGTGAGGGCCGAACCGGAACTGGTGGCGCGTCCCGTCGACGATCCCGCGTTCACGCGCCCGATCGCGCTGATCAAGAAACGCGGCCGGACCTTGCCGCCCGTCACGGAAACCTTTGTCGCGATGCTGATTGAGACGCTTGCTGCGCAATGAGCGGCGAGCGGGCGCCTGGGTCGCTTGCTTCGCTTGCATCGCTTGTCGGCAGATCTGCCTGTGTCGGCGGATCGGCAAAATCTCACAGGTTTAGCTTTCCTGAGCGCGTCGTTCGGCGCGCCTGCCTGGCTGCATCGCGAAACCCTGAAAATTTCACGATGTGACACGTGTCCCTGCTTCGTAAAAAATCGTGGTGCGTGGCACAAATCCGTCATTTCGCAATGTCGCCTCACGTTGCACATCGCAAAACGAAACGCATAACCATCTGTTTTTACTGGATATTTTTTGCTAAAACGAAGCGTATAACAATGGCTTGCGCCGCTGGCTGCTGACGTAGACTCTTTTACAAGAGCAGGCGCTTCACGCGGTGGGGTCGATAGAACAGGACGAAACGCTGTCCGACTAGTCCTCCAGTTCCGCTTACGAAGCCGCCACGGCACCGCGGTTTTTATTGGCAATTGGGAGACTAAAAATGAAAGGCTTTCGCTTTGGATCGGCCCAGGGAGCGTTCTACATTCTGCCCGGCCAGGATGGTTGGGAAGCAACGTACGGTAATGAGACGCTCGGCGAGTTTTCCAGCCCGCAGCAGGCGGCCGACGACCTCGCGCGCGGATTGACCTGCCCGCATCTGTGCGAAACGGACACGTCGACGCTCGAAATTCCTGAAAAGCTGAGCGACTGGGAAGTCGTTCACGTTTGAGGGTCGGCATGACACGCGTCCACGTCATCAAGCCAGAAATGACAATGGCGCTAGAGAGCGCCATTGTCTTCTTTACCGCCTACTTCTGTGCGGGCTTGCTTGCCCTGTTCACGCGGCCGGAAAAGTTACGCCACCGAGTCCACGATCCGGTTCAGCGTGGCGCTGGGACGCATGGCCTTGCTCGTCAAATCGACGTTCGGACGGTAGTAGCCGCCAATGTCCACCGGCTTGCCTTGCGCCGCACGCAGTTCGTCGAGAATCTTTGCTTCGTTCTCGGCCATTGCCTTCGCCACGCCGGCGAATTGGGCCTGCAATGCGGCGTCTTCGGTTTGCGCGGCCAGTGCTTCCGCCCAGTACATCGCGAGGTAGAAGTGGCTGCCACGGTTGTCGAGACCGCCAACCTTGCGCGCCGGCGACTTGTCGTTATCGAGGAACTTGCCGGTCGCCTGATCCAGCGTCTTTGCCAGAATCTGCGCTTTCGGATTGTGATAAGCGCTGCTCAGATGCTCGAGCGAGGCCGCCAGTGCCAGGAATTCACCGAGCGAGTCCCAACGCAGGAAACCTTCTTCCACGAGTTGCTGAACGTGCTTCGGCGCCGAACCGCCCGCGCCGGTTTCGAACATGCCGCCGCCCGCCATCAGCGGGACGATGGACAGCATCTTTGCGCTAGTGCCGAGTTCCATGATCGGGAACAGGTCGGTCAGGTAGTCGCGCAGCACATTGCCAGTGACCGAGATCGTGTCCTTGCCGGCGCGAATGCGTTCCAGCGAGAACTTCGTGGCCTCGACCGGCGTCAGGACGCGGATGTCCAGACCGTTCGTGTCGTGATCCTTCAGATACTGCTCGACCTTCTTGATGACCTGCGCGTCGTGCGCACGTGCGGCGTCCAGCCAGAAGACGGCCGGCGTGCCGGTGGCGCGCGCGCGATTCACCGCGAGCTTCACCCAGTCCTGAACCGGGGCGTCCTTGGTCTGGCACATGCGCCAGATGTCGCCGGCTTCCACCGGCTGCTCGATCAGCACCGCGCCGCTCGCGTCAGACACGCGCACCACGCCGTTCGACGCAATCTGGAAGGTCTTGTCGTGTGAACCGTATTCCTCGGCGGCTTGCGCCATCAGGCCGACGTTCGGCACCGTGCCCATGGTGACCGGATCGAACGCGCCGTTCTTCTTGCAGTCTTCGATCACCGCCTGATACACGCCCGCGTAGCAACGGTCCGGAATCACGGCCTTGGCGTCATGCAGTGCGCCGTCCGCGCCCCACATCTTGCCCGACTCGCGAATCATGGCCGGCATGGACGCGTCGACGATCACGTCGCTCGGCACGTGCAGGCTGGTAATGCCCTTGTCGGAGTTGACCATGGCCAGTTGCGGACGCTGTTCGTACTGAGCCTTGATGTCGGCTTCGATCTGCGCAGCCGTTTCAGCCGGCAGATCCTTCAGGCGCGCATACAAGTCGCCGATACCGTTGTTCGGGTTGAAGCCGGCTTGCGCGAGCGCGTCGGCGTGCTTGGTCAGCACGTCTTTGTAGAACACCGACACGACCTGGCCGAAGATGATCGGATCTGACACCTTCATCATGGTGGCCTTCAGGTGCACCGAGAACAGCACACCCTTCGCCTTCGCGTCGTTGATCTCGGCTTCGATGAAGCTGCGCAGCGCGTTCTTGCTCAGCACCGAAGCGTCGATGATCTCGCCCGCCTGGACCGGCGTTTTTTCCTTCAGCACCGTCTTTGTGCCGTCGGCGGCCGTCAGTTCGATCTTCACCGAGCCGGCCGCTGCGATCAGCGCCGATTTTTCGCTGCCGTAGAAATCGCCGCCGCTCATGTTCGCCACGTGCGACTTCGAATCCGCGGTCCACGCGCCCATCTTGTGCGGGTGCTTGCGCGCGTAGTTCTTGACCGACAGCGGCGCGCGACGGTCCGAGTTGCCTTCACGCAGCACCGGGTTGACCGCGCTGCCCTTGATCTTGTCGTAGCGTGCCTTGACGTCTTTTTCCGTGTCGGTCGTGGCGACATCCGGATAGGCCGGCAGCTTGTAGCCCTGGTCGCGCAATTCGGTGATCGCGGCCTTCAACTGCGGCACCGAAGCGCTGATGTTCGGCAGCTTGATGATGTTCGCTTCGGGACGCGTGGTGAGTCCACCCAGCTCCGCCAGATCGTCGGAACCCTTCTGTTCCGCGGTCAGGTAGTCCGGAAATGCAGCGATGATCCGGCCGGCAAGCGAAATATCACGCGTTTCAACGATCACGTCGGACGAGCGCGTGAACGCCTTGACGATCGGCAGCAACGAGTAAGTCGCGAGAGCAGGCGCTTCGTCGGTCAGGGTGTAGATGATCTTCGGCGGTGTGGACATGTTTGATGCTTTGCGAGGTGAAGTGAGAGACAGAGCGCAGGGGGCGCCGAGGCCAGCGAATTGCGGCGAAGCAGGCAACACGCAGCGCGACCCGCGACACTACTTTTTACGGCCCGACCGTGAGTATATGCGCGTTTTGGGCAGTCCGCTGCTGAACAAACATGCCGCCAGACCAGAACAAACTGGCGAGATGCCCGTCCCACAAGGCTTTCATCGATTTGACCTAGGTCTAAAGACATATGTCTTATAGATGACTTGATCCGCGAAGAATATGTTGTTAATGCGAATCATATGCATTACCATTCCTGCGAAATCATTCATTTCATCGTCCGTTTAACAACCACTCGCTCGCCCGATGCCGTTGCGCTTGCCGTTGATGCGCGTCGGCGGCACTGCGCCCAATTCAAAAAATATGCAGAATTCATTGATCGCTCGCCGCGCATCGTTTGCGCGCGGCCACCGCCGCGCTCCGTCGTTGCTCAGCGCGGGACTTCTTGTCAGCGTGGGTCTGTCCCTTTCGACGCTGTCATCGACGGGATGGGCGCAAGTCGCCGCAAGCGACGCCGCGGCGACGTTGCCCGCCGTGAGCGTGTCCGCATCGAAAGACGCGCCCGTCGCGCAGGCCGACACGGTTAGCGCGGGCGCGCTCGGCACGCGCAAGCTGGTCGACACGCCGTTCTCCACTCGCACGGTGACGGCGGAAGAAGGCAAGGACCTGTTCGCGACCACCTCGAACGATCTGTTCAAGTATGACCCAGCGGTTTCCGTGACGAGCGAGAACGCGATCGGCGAAAACTCCATGTTCACTGTGCGCGGCATGCCGATCGACACGCTGAACAGCATCAAGGTGGACGGCCAGACTTTCCCGTCGTGGGACACCGATCTCTCGCTCGAACCGTTCGAGCAGGTCGAGTTGCTCAAAGGTCTGTCAGGCTTCATGTATGGCTTCGGGTCGCCGGGCGGCATCGTCAACTATGTATTGAAGCGCCCGACCGACACGCCCTATCGCAGCGTCACGGTCGGCTATCGATCCGCGGACGTGTTCAGCGAGGCCGTGGATCTGGGCGGCCGCTTCGGCAACGACGACCGTTTCGGCTATCGTCTGAATCTCGTCAACGAAGCCGGCAATACGGCCGAGCAGAATGGGCACGTGCGCCGCCAGGTCGCGTCGCTCGCGTTCGACTTCCGCATCACGCCGGACCTCACATGGAGCGCGGACGCGTTCTACCAGAAGCGCAAGACCAACGGCACGCTGTTCGGCCTCATGTTCGGCGCGGGCCTTGGCATTCCGGACGCAAGCACCGTCACGCACGCGCTGACGCAGCCGCAAAACTACTATCAGACGGAGATGGCCTCGTTCGGCACGGGCCTCGACTATCGCCTTTCCGAGAACTGGCATGCGAGCGTGAAGTATCGCTTCGCGAAAGAGAACCGCACGAATTCGGACAGCCTGCTCTACGTCACGGACAGCGCCGGCGATTACTCGAACACGCTCTATGCGGCCATGACGCGCTACTTCTATCAGAACGTCGACGCGATGGTGGAAGGCAAATTCAACACCGGCAGCATCCAGCATGACGTGGTGGTCGGCGCGGGCTTCCAGACGCAGACCAGCGAATACAGCAACAGCGTCGGCTGGAATCAGGGCTACTTCCTCGGCAACGGCAATCTGTATAGCAGCACGTTGCTGACCAACGACGAAGTCAGCATCGGCTCCAATCTGTATCGCCAGCAGCGCACGACGCAGGCCGCCGTCTATGCGAGCGACACGGTGCAGTTCACCTCGCGTCTGTCGACGCTCGTCGGTCTGCGTTACACGCAATATCGCGAGCATGTGTACAACACGACGGGCGCGGTGTCGTCGCAATACAGCGCAGACCCGGTCACGCCGACTGTCGCGCTGATGTTCAAGACCGACCAGAACTCCACGTTGTACGCGAGCTATGTGGAATCGCTGGAACAGGGCGGCGCGGCGTCGAACACGAACCTGAACTACCCTGACACCTTCGGTCCGCTGAAAAGCAAGCAGTACGAGATCGGCTTCAAGACCGACCATAGCAAGTGGGGCGCCAATCTCGCGCTGTTCCGCGTGGATCAGGGCTACAACTACACGAACTCCGCGAACATTTTCGTGCAGGACGGCACCAAGCGCTATACCGGCGTGGACGCAAGCGGCTGGATCGCGCTCACGAGCGAATGGCGCGTGCTGGGCGGCGTGATGTGGCTGGACACGAAGGCTCTCGGTGTGGACGATGCCTCCGTCGAAGGCAAGCGCGTGTATGGCGCGCCGCGCTTCACCGCGACGGGCCGCATTGAATACAACCCGTCTTACCTGCGTCCGCTGACGCTCGCCTTCGGCGGCAAGTACGTGGGCAACCAGGCGGTGAACGCCGCCAACACGCAATTCGTGCCGGCCTATGTCACTTATGACCTGAGCGGCCGCTACGAAACGAAGATCGCGGGTAAGGACGTGACGTTCCGCGCGGGCATCAACAACCTGTTCAACCGCCGCTACTGGACGACGGCATGGGGCTACTACGTTGCGCCGTCGCCGACTCGCACCGCAGTCGCCAGCGCTACTTTGCAATTCTAAGTATTGAACGAGGAAGGAGCGCCTGACTCAGGCGCTCCGGGCGATCATTCGAGAGAATCGCCTTCGCGGCAGCTCTGCGCCATCGCAACCATGAGTCGATAGTCATGGCGCTCCTTTCATACTAATTAGTCATCCGTACTAGTTGCATCAGTCAGGCGCCCATTGCATAGGTGTTTGATGCACTGAGCAAACCCGCCCGAATCTGGTACAACTGATGTCCTGCGCGCGCCCTCCCGACATTTCGCGGCGAACGGCGCGATCCGCGTGTCATTGTGAAACGTCGACTATTGTCTTGTTGGAGTAAAACGAATGGCCAATGCCTACCTGCAGGTAATCGCGCATTATTTCGCCAAACCCGGCACCGGCGACGCGCTCGTCAAAGCTCTCACCAAACTGGCCGCCGCAACGCGCGCGGAGCCAAAGAACCTCTATTACGAATTTTTCCGCTCGCCTCTTGAGCCAGACCACTTCGTGATTCTGGAACAGTACAGCGATGCCGGTGGACTCGCGGAACATCGCGACACGGAACATTTTCAGCGCCTTGGCCTCGGCGTCATCATTCCATTGCTCGAGCGGCGCGAAGTATCGAGCCATATGGTGTCGGGAGACGCGGCATGATGAACGCATTCCGCTTTCAAACCGTGCCCTCGCTCATGGTCGAATTCGGCGCGGCGCGTCGTCTGGGTGCTTTATTGCGTGCGCAATTTCCGCCGCTCCAGCGCTTGTGCGTGGTGACCGATGGCTTTCTGAACAGGAGCGGACTGCTGGAGCCGGCGCTCGCCGATCTCGCCGCACATAGCTGGGAGGTCACCGTGATCGACGACGTGATTGCCGATCCGCCCGAACACATCGTGCTGCAAACCACGGCTCGCGCGCGCGCGGCCAATGTCGAAATCGTGCTGGGGCTGGGCGGCGGCTCGTCAATGGATGTGGCCAAGCTCATTGCGATTCTGGCCCACCAGGATCGGCAGGCGCTCAGCGACATGTATGGCGTGAACAAGGCAACGGTGTCGCGCCTGCCGCTCGTGCAGATGCCGACCACCGCGGGAACCGGCTCCGAAGTCACGGCCGTGTCGATCGTGACCGTGGGCGAGGCGAAGAAAATGGGCGTGGTCTCGCCGCAGTTGATCGCCGACCTCGCGATTCTCGACGCCGAACTCACGCTCGGGCTTCCTGCCGCGGCCACGGCGGCAACGGGCATCGACGCAATGGTTCACGCAATCGAGGCCTACACGTCCGCTCAGTTGAAAAACCCCGTGTCCGATATGCTCGCGATCAAAGCGCTTGAACTGCTGTCGCGCAACCTGCTCGCCGCCTGCGAAGACGGTCGCAATCGCGAAGCGCGTGAGGCGATGCTGCTCGGTGCGACTTTCGCAGGACAGGCATTCGCCAACTCGCCGGTCGCTGCCGTCCATGCGCTTGCGTATCCGATCGGCGGCATTTATCACGTGCCGCACGGACTTTCCAACGCGCTGGTATTGCCTCACGTATTGCGTTTTAACGCTGAATCGGCGGCGCATCTTTATGCCGAGCTGGCCGAAGTCGTGGTGCCAGGCGTGACGGGCAGTGTCGAAGGCAAGACGAACGCACTGATAGAAAGGCTCGAACAGATGATTGCCGCAACCGCGATTCCGGCGCGATTGCGCGACGTCGGCATCGAGCGCGAAGGCCTGGAACGAATGGCGAGCGACGCCATGTTGCAGACGCGTCTGCTGGTGAATAATCCTCGGCCGGTCAGCGAGGCCGACGCGCTGGCGATTTACACGGCTGCGTTCTGAGCGCGCGGAAAAGCCACGCTGATATGCACGCCTTTGCCACCTTCGCCGGGTTCGAGCGTGATCTCGCCATGATGCGCGTCCGCGATTTCACGCACGATGGCGAGTCCGAGACCGGTGCCTTCCGTATCCGTCGATGCGCGAAAGAACGGTTCGAATATGCGGCTGCGTGACTCGGCGGGAATGCCGGGGCCGTCGTCGAGCACGCTGACGGTAACGGTATTCGCATCGGCGCGAACGGCCACCGTCACGTGCCCGCCACGACCCGTGTAGCGGATCGCATTCTCCGCAAGGTTGGCGATCAGCGCCTGGAGCAGCCCACGATGCCCCGCCACCGGCGCGATGTCGCACAGCTCCGCGCCCAGATCGATTTCGCGGCCTTGAGCGAACAGCGCGAGGTCTTCCATCACTTCCATGGCCAGCGGCACGAGGTCCACCGTTTCGACGATAACCTGCCTGTTGTCCGCCGCTTCCGCCTGCGCGAGCAACAGCAGCTTGTTGGTGAGGCCCACCATCGACCGGTTGCTGCGATGCATGGCCGCAAGCGCTTCGTAGAGGGCGGGATTGAGACCGTCCTGCTGGCGCGCGAACTGCAATTGCGTGCCGAGCAGCGTGAGCGGCGTGCGCAACTGATGCGCGGCGTCGGCGATGAAACGGCGTTGCGCGGCGACCTGCACGCCGAGGCGCGCAATGCATTGATTGATCGCTTCGACAATCGGCCGCAATTCCGTATGCAAACGCTCGACTCGAATTGGTTCGAGTTGCATCGGATCGCGATCGGCGACGTCTTCTTTGACTTTCATCAGCGGACGCAATTCGAAAGTCAAACCGATACAGACGAGTGCCACGGCAAGCACGATCATTTCGATCTGCCGCACGAGTTGCGGCCGCCACAATTGCCCGGCCATGGCGTCGCGCGAATGGACTGTTTTGCCCACCGTGACGCGCACGCGACGCGTTGCGCCGTTGTCGTACATCAGCCGCACGAGTCCCACGGCGCGCACGTCCTGACCATATAGCGCGGTGTCGTAATGGTCGGGCGTATCGGGCAATTGCGCGGGACGCGGCGGGAAATCCGGCGTGCCCGCGAGCAGTTGCCGGTCGTCGACATTGACGCTGTAGAACACCTGATCGCGATAGGGCGACGCGAATATTTCGAGCGCGGCAGGCGGCACATCGACACGCAGGAAGCCGTCCACCCATTCCACTTCGCCCGCGATCATTCGCGCGGACGAAATGAGCTGATTGTCCTGCACGAGATCCGCCGTGCGCCGCGCGTTGTCATATTCGGCCTTGCCGGTGACGAACACATAAAGGGCGAGCGGCACCAGCAACCACCACAACAAGCGGACGCGCAAACTATTGGTCATCTTCTTTCTTGCGCAGCAGATAGCCGAGCCCGCGCAACGTGACGATGGCCGCCGAACTGCCGTCGAGTTTCTTGCGCAGACGCGAAATGTAGATCTCGACCGCGTCTTCGCTCGGTTCGTCGGCAAGCGTGAAGATGGCGTCGACGAGCGCGGGCTTGGTCACCGTTTTACCCAAGCGGAGAATCAGCGTTTCGAGCACGGAGCGCTCGCGCGGCGTGACGTTCAGCGGCGCGCCCTTCAAGGTGAACTGGCGCGTGTCGATGTCGAACGCGAGATCGCCGCACACCACTTCGCTCGCCTTCGAAGGCGATTGGCGACGAATCGCCACCTTGATTCGCGCCACCAGTTCGCGCACTTCGAATGGCTTCACCAAGTAGTCGTCCGCGCCGGCGCCGAGCAATTCCACTTTCTCGTCGATCGAGCCGCTCGCCGTGAGAATCAGCACGGGCGTCGCGTCGCCTCGCTGACGCAGACGGCGCAGAACATTCTTGCCCGACAGCTTCGGCAAATTGAGGTCGAGCAGAATCACGTCGTAGTGATTGGTGCGCAGCAAACGGTCCGCGGCGTCGCCGTCCTGCACGGCGTCGAGCGCGAATTCTTCCTGTTCCAGCATCTTCGCGAGCCAGTGCGCGAGCGTGGGGTTGTCTTCAATGAGCAGCAGCTTCATGGCGGAAACGACGAGAGTCAGGCCGTCGATTGTGCCGTAAAACAAGCGCTTTGCGCGCATCGCGTGCGGATCGTGGCATACGTATTTGCCGGCTGATCTTTCCGCGGATGTTTCGGCGCATGTTCCGGGTTAACACTCATGGTTTGCCAACGTCGCCGAAAGCTGGCCGAAGGTTTCCAATTTCTATAATCGCCGTCATTCACCCAGAAAGCGCCGCATGTTGTTTCGCGCGGCGACCACACCTCAGGAGACTGCTTCATGCGTACCTTGCGCCAGATTGCCACTGTGTCAGGTGTTGCATTTGCCCTTGCCGCCGCTTCGGCCGCCGCTCACGCGGAAAAAATCACGATCATGGTCGGCGGCGCCGCCAAGATCATCTATCTGCCGGCCAAGCTCACCGAGCAGCTCGGCTACTTCAAGGACGAAGGCCTCGACGTCGAGATTCTGTCGCAACCGGCCGGCGTCGACGCGGAAAACGAACTGCTCGCGGGCGCGGTGCAAGGTGTCGTGGGCTTCTACGATCACACCATCGACCTGCAAAGCAAGGGCAAGGAAGTTCAGGCGCTCGTGGTCTTCGGCCAGGTGCCGGGCGAAGTGGAAATGGTCTCCACCAAAGCCGCGGACACGTTCAAGAGCATGGCTGACGCCAAGGGCAAAACGCTCGGCGTGACCGGCCTCGGCTCGTCGACGAGCTTCCTCACGCAATACCTCGCGCAGCGCGCGGGCGTGCCGTCGACGCAATACACGCTGCTGCCCGTGGGCGCGGACAACAGCTTTATCGCGGCCATCAAGCAGAACCGCATCGACGCGGGCATGACGACCGAGCCGACCGTCTCGCAACTGCTGAAGACCGGCGACGCGAAGGTTCTGATCGACATGCGCACGCTCGAAGGCACGCGCGCGGCGCTCGGCGGCACGTATCCGGCTTCGAGCTTCTACGTGCAGCGCGCGTGGGCCGAATCGCACAAGAGCGACGCCACCAAGCTGTCGCACGCGTTCGCCAGGACGCTGAACTTCATCTCGACACATAGCGCTGAAGAAATCGCCGCGAAGATGCCGAAGGACTACTACGGCAGCAACAAGGACCTGTACGTCGGCGCACTGAAGGCATCGCTGCCGATGTTCACGAAGGACGGCAAGATGCCCGCGGACGGTCCTGAAACCGTTTTGCGCGTGCTCTCCGCATTCAATCCTTCTGTCAAGGGCAAGCACATCGATCTCGCCAAGACCTACACGAACGACTTCGTGGCGGCGCCGGTCAAGACCGCGGCGAAGTAACGTCAATTCAATATCACGAGAACTGCGAGGCACCAGCCGATGAACCAACCAATGTCACGCGAGACGCCTGCTATCGAAATGCGCAACGTCTCTTGCCGTTTCATTTCTCCGGACGGCAAGGCAACCATTGCGTTGCGCGACTTCAGCATGTCGGTGGCACGCGGCGAGTTCGTCGCGATCGTCGGCCCTACGGGTTGCGGCAAGTCCACTACGCTCAGCATGATTACGGGCTTGCTCAAGCCCACTACCGGCGAGGTCCGCGTGATGGGCGCGCCGGTGGACGGCATCGATCCGCGCATCGGCTTCGTGTTTCAGGCAGACGCGGTGTTCCCGTGGCGCTCGGTCATCGACAACGTGGCTGCGGGTCCGCTGTATCGCGGCCGCTCGAAATCGGCGGCCTACGACGAGGCCAACGAATGGCTGCGCCGCGTGGGCCTCGACAAGTTCGGCAAGCACTATCCGCATCAACTGTCCGGCGGTATGCGCAAGCGTGTGGCGCTCGCGCAGACCTTCATCAACCGGCCGGAAATCCTGCTGATGGACGAGCCCTTCTCCGCACTCGACATGCAAACGCGCACGTTGATGCAAGACGAGCTGCTGCAGTTGTGGGGCGGCGCCGGTTCGGTGGTGTTCGTCACGCACGATCTCGAAGAAGCCATTGCACTCGCCGATCGCGTATTCGTATTGACCGCGCGTCCCGCCACGCTCAAGAAAGTCTACGAAATCGACCTGCCGCGTCCGCGCGTTACGTCGGAAGTTCGCTACGACCCGCGTTTCATCGAAATCTCGCGCGACATCTGGCACGACCTGCGCGAAGAAGTGCAGATCGGTTAATCAAGGAAAGGGAACCATGTCTACTACCCCTCAACAGGTCATGCCCTCGGGCATCGACGCCGCGTCGCTCGCGCAAGTCGAACGTGTCGCGCAAAAGCGTATCCGGCAGCGTCACATTCTCGTGGTCTCATTGCGTATCGCGGTGCTCGTGGTCGTGCTCGGCGGCTGGGAATTGTCCGCGCGCCTGAAGTGGATCGACCCGTTCTTCTTCTCGATGCCGAGTGCGATTTTCGATCAGATCGTCGAGTGGTTCGTGAACGGCACATCGCAAGGTCCGTTGCTCACGCAGGTGTGGGTCACGCTCGAAGAGACCGGACTCGGCTTCATTATCGGTTCGGTTGCGGGCATCTTTTGCGGCATCGTGCTCGGCCGCAACAAGCTGCTCTCGGATGTGTTCAGCCTCTACATCAAGATCGCCAACTCCATTCCGCGTGTGGTGCTCGGCTCGGTGTTCGTGATTGCGCTCGGCCTCGGCATGGCTTCGAAAGTGGCGCTCGCAGTCGTGATGGTGTTCTTCGTCGTGTTCGCCAATGCGTTCCAGGGCGTGCGTGAAGCCGATCGCTACATGATCGCGAATGCGCAGATTCTCGGCGCATCGCGCCGTCAGGTGACCACGTCGGTCGTGATTCCGTCTGCGCTGAGCTGGATTCTCGCCAGCTTGCACGTGAGCTTCGGCTTCGCGCTCGTCGGTGCAGTGGTTGGCGAGTTCCTCGGTTCGAAGCAAGGTATCGGTCTGCTGATTTCGACGGCACAAGGCGCGTTCAACGCGAGCGGCGTGTTCGCGGCGATGATCGTGTTGGCCGTCGTCGCACTCGCGGCAGACTATCTGCTGACCGCCGTCGAGCAGCGTCTGTTGAAATGGCGTCCCGCCGCGGTTTAAGCGAAAGCACGCTGGCCGTGTGAACGCACGGCGCTCAACAAAAGCCGTTCGGTCTTCTTTGACCGGGCGGCTTTTTCATTTCTCGCGCGGCGATTGATTCGTTCTCTCGCGGCACCCTGTCTTCCTTTGTCGTTGCGCAGCAGACTTCCACCTGCCGGAAGTTGGCCGACGCGCAACACTTCCCCGCCCTTCATGGCGTCATTCGGCGCGCAAAACGGCTCCCGGCAGATGTTTGGACGAGTGGCATGCTCAATGCATGTGAGCCGCCACCGCAAGTCGTGTATGTCCCAACATCGATCGAGTCGAGGTGCGTCATGTCGAGTGTGCAAAGTCAAAGACGAGCTACGCCTATGCGAAGCCGGCCTCTGTCCCGAAGCGGCGCACCCCGCCCTGGCCGCCACGCTCTCGCCGGCCTCATGCCGCTTGGTTTGCGGACTGCGGGCTTCATCGGCCGTGGCCCGAAAGAACTGTGGCCGTATGTGTTGCCGTGGGTTTTCGCGGTGCTCACGGCCGCCTTCTTCTGTCTTGTCGTGCACGGCGTGCTGATGCGGCAGCTGCTGGTGCCGCCGGTCGATGCGCCGCAATCGTTGGTGACGCGCGGCTATACGCCGAGCTTCCTCGCCGAACGGATCATGTCTTCGATGAAAGACATCGGCCACGACGCCGAGTCGATTCCTCGCGACACGATGGCCGATAACGACGCCCAGCTCGACATTCAGATTCCTGGCGAGGAGATGTCGTACGCGTCGACGGTCCGCTTCATCAAGGGCATCGTCAAACGCGCCGACGTGGTGGTGCATGTCGGCATCACGAAGATGAACGACAGCACGGACTCCTACGTCGCGCATGTGCAAATAGAAAATGGCCCCTTCAACTCTCGCGAGAGCGTGGTCGCGTTTGAGGGAAGCGATCTGGAGAAGTTCGTGCATGACATTGCGGTCAAAGCCATGCGCCTCGCCGAGCCGAACATACTGGCCAGTCATCTCTTCTCCGAAGTGCAGAAAACAAAATGCTCGCTCGCCAATTGCAATTACAGCGAGATTGTCGCGATCTATGACGAAGTACTCGCCATGCCGGCTTCCGAGCAAAGCGAGTGGGCGCTCGCCGGCAAGTCGTGGTTGCTCGCCAGTCAAGGGCTCGCGAAAGAAGCCGAACAGCAGACCCGCGAAGCGCTGACCGTCTACAAGGATTCGGCGATTCTGCGCGCGAGCCTCGGCGTTGCGCTTGAGCAGCAGCATCGTATCGACGACGCGCTCGAAGCACTGCGAACCGGCGCGCACAGCAAGTCCCCCACGGCGGAAAACCTGCGTCTTCTCGGCGACGTGCTGTTGCATTCGGGCCGCTATCAGGAAGCACTGAATGCATTCAGGCAGGCGTATCGGATGAAGCCTGACTCCGTCGATAACCTTCACGATTGGGGCGAGGCGCTCGTCACGATCGGCAGATACGACGAAGCGATCGAGAAGCTCTCGCTCGCGGTCTCGCTGCGTCCCGATCTCGCGCCGTCTTACGCAGAGTGGGGCCGCGCGCTGGAGGGAAAGGGCGATCTGCGCGGTGCCTCACGCAAGTTCGAGCACGCCTTGCAACTCGACGCCGGCACCCTGTCGGCGAGAGAAAGCCGCATCGCGCGGTTCGGCGCAGCGCTTCAGGATCGCGACGGCCTGGGCGAGCCGAAGCATGATGTACGAATCCAGCCCGTCCTGTTCGTGACGACACTTAGCTGAAGGAGATGATCGATGGAAGACTTCGACGATGCATTCAAGGCGCTGATCGGAAGTGAAGGCGGCTACTCCTTCAACCCGGCCGATCCAGGCTGCCGCGCCGCACGCCGACGCTTTTCCAGCCGTTTGCGCCCGGCGCGCAGGGGCCGATTTTCTCGGGCGCTTCCTGAGTCATTTTTTGAGCCTCTTCCCGAAGAATGGCTAATTGGATTACACACGCGGCGGAACCAGGAACTCGCCACGTGTGTCGTCTGTTGTGATGCGGGTCTTTCGCCGCAGCGCGTTTTGCGCTACGTTTGCAACGCTTAGGCTTCCCACGTTCAGTTTTGCATACACCTCTACTGGAGCGATGCATATGAGCGACGTCCAATTCGAGCAAGCGGCGCAGCAACACACTCAAGCGCAGAACGACCCGATTCGCCACGTGGTGGTTCTGCTCATGGAAAACCATTCCTTCGATCAGATGCTCGGCTGCCTCGACGAAGTGCATCCCGACCTGGACGGCGTGCGTAACGCCGCCACAAAAACCAACGCGGACGGCAAAGGCCATACCTTCTCCCCTCGCCCCACGCGCGAGCGGCAAATGAAGCTCGATCCGGATCATGAACACTCGGCCGTGTTGACCCAGATCGACGGCGACAACAGCGGCTTCGTGCGCTCCTTTGCAAATGGCTATCCGAAGAGCAGTCTTGCTGCGCGACAGGACATCATGGGCTATTACCCGCGTGGGTTTTTACCCGCGCTGCATACGCTCGGAGAGCAATTCACCGTATGCGACAAGTGGTTTTCATCGTTGCCCGGTCCAACTTGGCCCAATCGCTATTTCGCGCTGACCGGCACCTCGAAGGGTGAGGTCGGCATGCCATCCGGACTCGACGGACTCAATCCGAAGTGGTACACGGAACAGGACCAGGACACGATTTTCGATCGACTGAACGAGGCGGGGAAAACGTGGAAAGTTTACTTCTACGACTTTCCGGCGTCGCTGCTGCTGAAGAACCAGCGCAAACCCGGCAACCTCGCCAATTACCGCTATTTCGACGAGTTTTTCGGCGATGCCGCCGGGCCAGCCGATGCATTCCCGGAGTTCGTATTGATCGAGCCGAAGTATTTCGGCGAGGCACAGAACGACGATCACCCGCCGCATAACATCATGAAGGCCGAGAAGCTGATCGCGGACACCTACAATGCACTGCGCTCGAATCAGGCATTGTGGCAGAGTACATTATTAGTGGTCCTATACGACGAACACGGCGGATTTTATGACCACGTTCCGCCACCATCCAATGCAGTCGCGCCGGACGATCATACGAGCACCTTCGGCTTCACGCGACTAGGCGTACGCGTGCCCGCCATTCTCGTGTCACCGTGGTGCGCGAGCGGCGTATGCCATGTGCAATTCGACCATTGCAGCGTGCTCAAATATCTTTGCGACAAGTGGACGCTGCCTCCGCTCGGCAATCGCACGAAAGCTGCTGCGAGTATCGGGCTCGCGATCCGCACCACGAGCACGGCGCGCGCAGATACTCCGCAGTTCATTCGGGTGAGCAATCAATCGCTCATTCCGGATCATGTGGAACTGGAGAAGAAGTCATCGAACAGTAATCAGCACGGACTCCATCATTTCGCAGACTTTCTGCATGCGGAACTGGATCGGCTGGCGGCGGACGCGGTGGTCTCGGCGGCGCACTTCGCGCGCGCGCAAACCTTCTGGATACGCATGAAAAGCGCGCTCGGCTCCGCGATCATCAGCGTGGGACAGTGGCTTAGCAAAGACTTCTATCAGGCCCGCGATCAGCGGGATGCGCGCACGAGTCAGGCATTCACGCGGCTTTCGCAGCAGGCTCGCGGCAACCGATCGCCGGCGTCCAGGGGCAACCAACATTAACGGGCCGCCCACCGTTTATCTCAAATCTCGCAACGAAGTTTACCGAAAAGCGCCATTACTCTCTCCAGATTGCAAAACTACAATCTAATCACTGGCTACGAACAAGAACGTTCATAGCGCGATAAAGACCGAACTGGAGGTAGTTGATCATGAAATCCCTTATTCAAGCCGTTGTTATCGCCACTGTGCTGGCCGCTCCTGTCGCTTCGTTTGCGCAATCCAACCAGCCGGTGACTCGTGCCCAGGTGCGCGCGGAACTCGTCCAGCTGGAAAAGGCGGGCTATCAACCAGGCCGTGCGGACCCGTACTATCCGGCCGACCTTCATGCCGCACAAGCTCGCATCGCCGCCGAGAACGGCACCGCACAGCCGGGAGTTTCCAGCTACGGCGGCGCGGCGAACGGCTCGTCGGACTCGGGCCACACCGTGTCGGCTAATAGTGCGCGATCGGTTTACTTCGGCAATTAAGGCCGAAACGCGGCAGATTAGCCGCATGAGCTATGCGAATTCATAGCGGTCCGCCGCTCGCCATGCTCGACCTCGCGGCTTGCTTCACCTGTTGCAAATGAATTGGCCCGCGACCGGTTGTTCCGATCGCGGGCCAGTTCGCTATTCTTTACCTCCGTCATCGGCTACCGATGACTTTGCCTGGACCTCATCCGTCCAGGCGCTTTTTCCCGGCATACGGTTGCGCGTGCAACCAGATCAATCGCGAGCGATCAAATTGTCCACCTGACCGCGACCCGTGACGAGGCAGCTCGACAGGAAATTTTCGCCCTGGCTGCTGGCGCCGGCCTCTCCAAAGCCTTTCTTCAGCGCGCCTGCCTTAACCAGTTCTGCGCCTTGATGGCACGTGATTGTCCCCATTTCACCGGCCTGGGCGCGCATGAGCGCGCGATCCGCCATCAGATAGCCGAGCAACAGCACCACTGCAATATTGAACGCCTGTCTCATGGATTGTCTCCTCTTTCGAAGAGACTAACGCGAACCATCGACGCGTGGTCTTAGGGGTTTCCCGATTCGCGTCTACCTGGCGGCCGCGCCGCGCCACCCTTTCCACCTGCTCAGAAACGCGCTTCGATGTTCCGGATGCGCCGCTCGATCGCGTGACGCGCCAACGCATTGGAAGGCACCAGCAGCAGAGACGACGCAATGATCTGATACACCCGGTTTCGCCGCACTTTCGATACTTTGTGCGGATCGAGCCACGCCTCGTTGTCCACCAGCAGCAGCAATGTTTCGAGGCCGATCAGGATCGGCCACAGGCACGCAAGCCGCAGCCGCACGGAAAACGCGGGAATGGCGAGCGTGTAGTCGAGCGCCTCGCGGAAGTGATGGAGCGTCTTGCGCAAGAGGTCGATCAATAGCGGACGCGCGCGCACGGAATTGGCCGGCAGCAAAAGCTCCTGCGGGCTCAAGTCGTACTGGTCCAGCATCGCTTGCGGAAGATAGCAGCGGCCGATTCTTAGGTCGTTGCCGCAATCGCGCAACACGTTGGTCAGTTGAAGCGCCTTGCCGAAGCGCACGCCGCGTCGCGCCATGATTTCAGGGGCCTCTTTCAGCATGCCGGGCATATGCGCGTAGGTCATCGTCGTCCAGAATTCGCCGACGCAACCCGCCACCAGATACGTGTACCGGTCGAGTTCGTGATATTCGCGCAGCGCTGCAATGCGGCCGGAACCTTCATCGGGGAAGGTGCGCAGATCGAATTCCATGCCTTCGGTCAACGTCGATACGATCTCGCGTACGGCCTTGCGATCGGCCACGCTCAATTGCATCAGCACGTCGAGCGCGGGGCCAAGCGATGCGAGCAGCACCTTCTCGTCCGACTGGCTCTGCTGGCCCGCGACCTCCGCGGCCATGTGCTGAAATAGCGCGGCGTCGTTCGTCACGCCGTTCACCTGGTCGCGCAACGACAGCAGTAACTGAAGGCGCCGTTCGGGCGCGATCAACGACGTATCCGCAATCGTATCGGCCGCGCGCGCGAGCAGATAGGCAAGGCCGATCGGGTCGCGCATGCCCGCGGGCAATATGCGCAGCGTGAGGTAAAACGAGCGTGAAACGCCTTTCAGGAGCGGACCTAGAAGAAAAGCCCGAGTCGGATTCGGCATGGGTGCGATGTGAGTATTGGCAAAATTCTGGTTGTGCCGAATTGTATACGGCAAGGGGCGCCAGGATGCGTGCGGCATGAATCTCGTGCCGTCAATGAGCGAAAACCAGACCTCGACTCAAGAGCGATCGACTGCGCAAGTTCCGAGCGCTCCGTTCATCACGCCTTGATGGGCAAATGAAGTCATGAAAGCCGGGGCAAGTTGCAATGAGGTGAGCCGCGAGCCCCACTCGCGCATGCCGCATCGTCCTGCTGCACCTGTCGCTAGAAATCTTGTGTCCGCGCTTCGCAGATCGGAACGCGCCGCCTTGATAAGGATGGCCAACCAATGTCGCGAAGAAGCGACCTTTGCTTGCCGACGTTTTTGCCTCCACGCGTGGTGATCTTCATTGCGGGTCTACAACTGGGTCTACAACTCGACATGCGCGGCAAGCGCTCGCACGGCGGACCCTCCGAGCAAACCGCAATGCAACCTGTCCAATGCATGATTGCGATTTATTTCATGCGCCCCACCCACTCTTCCAACCTTTTTCGAGCGCTGTTGCGAGCGCATCGAAATCTCGACGCGCGCGTCGAGCGGTTTTTCGCTGTCCTTCTCGCCCGATGCCGTGGCCAAGCGCGCGCGGGGCAAGTAAAATCGCGGGCGTCCAACGCTTTGCGTCGGTGTTCGCCGCAGGCTACCGGGAACGCGTATTGCTTCTCGAAGGGATTGGCCCTCGGACGGACCGCCCGCGAGCCGCCGCATCTCGCACGCATCTCGCACTTAACCAGATACGACAATGACCAGCCACGAAATTCAGACCTCTCTTCGCGCCAACGTCGAAACGGGCGTGCCCGGTCTCGATGAGATTCTGGGCGGCGGTCTGGTCCGCGGCGGCGTTTATCTTCTCGAAGGCATGGCAGGCGCGGGCAAGACGATCCTGTCGAGCCAGATCGGCTTTCATCGCGTAAGGCAGGGCGAGAAGGTGTTGTACATGACCCTCATCGCCGAATCGCACGACAAGTTGCTCGCGCACCTCAAAGGCTTGAGTTTCTTCGACGAAAAGGCGGTCGCGCAGCAAATGCTGTTCGTGTCGGGCTATCACGAACTCATGCAGGACGGGCTGGACGGCTTTCTCAAGCTGATTGCGTCGAGCATCTACGACTACCGGCCGAGTCTCATGATCATCGACGGCTTTCGCAGCGCGCGCGAGTTCAGCGAGACCGAGTTGTCGTTGTCCAAGTTCATTCATGAACTGAACGCGCTCGTAGCCGCAATGGATTGCACGACGCTGCTGCTCGCGCCGCTCTCGGGCAACGAGCCGCATCCCGAACATACGCTGGTCGATGGCCTGATCGAACTGAACCGCTATACCGACGGCATGCGCCGCGCGCGCGAGATCGAAGTGCACAAGATGCGCGCGCGCAATCATTTGATGGGCAAGCACTATTTCCGGATTTCCGGAAGCGGGCTGCTGATGTTCCCACGGCTCGAAGCGCAATGCGCGGCGCCGGCCGGTCCCGTCGATCTGAAAGCGCGGCTCGGTTTTGGCTTGCCGCACCTCGACGTTCTGTTCGGCGGCGGCCTCTCGCAAGGTTCCACCACCACCCTTCTCGGGCCATCCGGCGCCGGCAAGACCACGCTATGCCTGCAGTTCCTCGCGGCCGGCGTGGCGCGTGGCGAACGCTGTCTCTACCTCGGCTTTTATGAAGGACCGCAACGTCTGATCGGCAAAGCCGAAGCCGTGTCGATTGCATTGACCGACGCGTATCAGGACGGCCGGCTCATGATCCAATGGCAGCCCGCCATTGAACTCGCCGTCGATGAGATCGCAGCCGCCGCGCTCGCCGCCGCGAAGCACAGCGGCACAACGCGCATCGTGATCGACGGCGTGGAAGGCTTTCGCGACTCCGCGTTGCGCACCGAGCGCTTCGGCCTCTTTCTGAACGCGTTGCTGCATCAGTTGCGAGAAGCCGGCGTCACCACGCTCGTCACGGAAGAACTGCCGCTCTATCCGGACCCCGGCCCATCGAGAAACTCGCGTGTTTCCGCGTTGACGGAAAATCTCGTATTGCTTCGCTACGCGGAAACGGACGCGGGGCTGCGCCGCGTGATCTCGATCGTGAAGCAACGTGAAAGCGCGCATGATCCGTCCACGCACGAACTCGTCATTTCTTCGAACGGGCTCGATGTTCTCGAAAGCCCGCTGAGCGCGCCGGTGTCCACGGCGCCGACCGTGTCCGCGACGTTGCAGCCGCGGCGACCGGCGTAGCCTCTCATGAAAACCATTCTGGTTGTGGATGACGAGTTCGACATCCTCACGGTCTGGCGGCTGCTGCTCGAACGTCACGGCTATACCGTGCTGACTGCGTCGAACGGGGCCGTCGCGCTAGAACAGATACGGCGCACGCGGCCGGACGTTATCGTGTCGGACTGCATGATGCCGGTCATGTCCGGGCTGCAACTATGCGCGGCGCTTTACGCCGACCCCGACTTGCGCGCCATCCCCATCATTCTGTGCAGCGCCGCCGCAGACATTCCCGTGCAGCCGAATCCGTCTATCGAATACGCGCGCAAGCCGATCGGCTTTGACTTCCTGCTCGCCATGCTCAAGCGAATCTCCGCATAGCGGCCACTCGGTGCAGCATCGCGCGCCGACGTCCGCAATCGCACCGACGACTAGACCCACTGGATCGCAACCGCCGGCATTTCACCGCGCCCCATTCGCGGGCCCCTATTCGATTCGTCCCGGCTGATGGTGGACGCGGCCATGCAAGGCGCGGGCATCGCGCTCGCGCCCGCGCTGATGTTCGAACGCGAAATCAATGCCAGCCGCCTCGTGCGTCCGTTCGATGTCGAAGTGCATGCGGGCAGTTACTGGCTGACATGGCTGAAGGGCAAACAGATGACGCCCGCGATGCTGCTCTTCAGTCAATGGCTCATCAAGGAAGCGGCGGCGCAATCACAGAACTAGCACAAGCTCGCACGCCGATGGCCATTCATCGCAGGACGTTCCGCCGGTTGCGGAAACACGTTCCATGAACCGTCGTCGTGACGGAAGAAGAAGATCGACAGCAAGCCGCCCGGACGCAGCGCCTCAACACGAACAAAACGCTGATGCGAAGCGCGGTGGCGAAACTCCACCACTCGCGCGGGCATCGACGGAGTCGGGGCGAGCCATTTGTCGACGGCCCAGTGCAAAGTCTTTTGAGCGGCAGCCATGATGTTCTCCTCGATTCCGTTGCGCTTCACTGCTCTGAGTTCCGTGCGATGACTCACGCAAACTGGGCGGCGGCACGACCGCCCTTTGCGCCGCTTTCGACGAATGCCTTCACGAGGCACATCAGCACATGCATGCCCGTGCGCGGATGGCGCAAGCTGCAATGCACCTGCTCGCTGCGGCTTTCGCCGAGCAGAACCCACGCGCAGAAGTGTTCGCAGTTGTTGGTCAGCAGGCGATAGCGATTTTCGCCAAGCCGTGAACGAGCCCGGCACACGGCTTCTTCGCCGATGTAGCGCGCGGCGGGCGTCGCACGAATCGACAGCGGATGGCCCGCCGCGAAGCGCTGAATCTCGACTTCTTCAACCGGGCCGCGATGCGCCGAACCTGCGAAGCCCGCGTAATGAACCACGCGGCCATTGCCCACGTAAATGCCGTGATGTTCGTAACCGTTGCGCGACGAGACGAGATGCGAGCCGATCGGCAATTCGATGGCGGATGTCGGTTCGTCGCCGGCTTCGCTGCTCGTCTGAAGAAGGTTCGTGTTCATGGCTGGCCTCGTCTTGTTTCCAACACTGTTGCGAGGTCTTTCGCATCTTCCGGGCCATGTGCGAAAAGCCCTTTACTGACGGGACTTCTGGAGAAATCCGGCGAAATTCAGCGAGAGAAGTGTGCGCCGTGAGCCGACACAAATCGCGTCGATATGTTTGCGCGCGACACTCATTCGACGCATCGTCACGAGCCATCGAACCGCGATAAAGATGTGTTTAAAGATGTGTTGGGTCTCACACCGGTTCGAGCGCGTGCTTGTTGGCTTCGGCCCGACCTATCGTTGCACTCGCGCATCGCATGGAAAACGCGAGCGCGCCGCAACCTCGGCCAGTCAATGCATTGCGCGCGAATGCCCATGCCGCGCACGAATTGGCATAGCACTTGCTCCATCTCGTCCAGATCCTTTAAAACCGCGCGCGCCGAGCACGCGGTCAACCGGAGAACGACATGGCTTCCATTTCTGTGAATGATCTTTCGCTCAACCTCGCGCTCGACCGCAAGGCAATGGCCGCGATCCGTGGCGGCGGCGGAGCGCCGTGGGTGTACGGCTGGATTCAACCGTATGTGCGGGAAACCCCGAGCATCGGACCGGTCGTCAACCTGTACGACATCTCAAACAACTTCTATGCTAACCAGATGATCAACCAGTTCCAGTCGGTCGATGTGCGCAATACCGGCGCGAACTCGAACATCAACGTCACTCCTGACGCACGCAGCAGAAACGACATGGTGTAGCCGTTGTGATTTGTGAGAGCCAATTTCGCTGGACGTCGTCCGCGCGTTCCGACGCGGGGCTCGTGCGCGAAATCAACGAAGATGCCTGCCTCGACCAGTCCGATCTCGGACGCTGGGCCGTCGCCGACGGCATGGGCGGGCACGCGGTCGGCGAACTCGCGAGCCGTCTCGTGATCGACACGCTGATGCGGCTCGCGTCGCCCGTCAGCATGAAGGCTTTTGTCGCCGACGCACGCACGCATTTGCAGGCGGCCAATCGTCAGTTGAGAGAAGAAGCCGCGCGACGCCAGGTGCAGCGCATCGGCAGCACTGTCGTCGCGCTGCTCGCGTGCGACCGCTTTTGCGGCTATGTGTGGGCCGGCGACAGCCGCCTGTATCTCGCGCGCGACGGGCAACTGCATCAGCTCACGCGCGATCACAGTCAGGTCGAAGCGCTCAAGTCTCTCGGCGTGATTACCGATGAAGAAGCGCGGCACCATCCCGCGCAACACATGATCACGCGCGCCGTCGGCGCGACGGATCTACTCGAACTCGACGACGACGCAATCGAAGTCGCCGACGGCGACATCTTCCTGCTTTGCAGCGACGGCTTGAGCAACGAGGTCGACGACGAAGACATACTCTCTGTGCTGACCACCGCAACACATGGCAACGCACCGGACCAACTGGTGAACCTCGCCCTGGCGCGCGGCGGCCGCGACAACATCACGGCGGTCGTGGTGCGCGCCGAAGATCCGCACGCCGCCGATAAAACGCTTCTGAATCCGGCGCCGTGAGGCACGCCTCATGCATCAGGTGTCGCTGTCGTCTTCCTCGCGCTCCTCGGTGCCGTTCCTGTTCGACGGCGGCATGTTGCGATTGCGGAAATCCTTCGAATGCAGACCGTGTTTCTTCAACAGCATCTGCAAATGCGAGCGGTTCATGTCGATACGCCGCGCCAGTTCCGCCACCGTGCCGTTGACCTCCCGAAGCCCACGTTCGAGAAAAGCTTTCTCGGCGTCATCGCTTGCGGCGCGCTTCGCATCGCTGAGCGACATGAGGTTCGCCACGCTGATCGGCTGCTGGCCCGTCGCGCTCGCCGCGCCTTGCAATGCCGCGACCGACCCAGGCGCGGCGGGCCGCATGTCATTAGGCAGATGCTCGACGTCCGCCATATCGCCGGCGAGGCACGAGATGCGATACATCACATTGCGCAATTCGCGGATGTTGCCCGGATACGCGTAGTTGAGCAGAAAGTCCCGCAAACGCGGGGTCAATCTCACCGGCCTGCGTTTGAGCGTGCCGGCGGCTTCGTCGCCGAACCAAGCAATCAGCAGTGGAATTTCGTCGCGGCGTTCGCGCAGCGGCGGCAGCGTCACATGAATCACACTGAGCCGATAGAAAAGATCTTCACGAAATCTACCCTCCTCGCTCAGCTTGCGCAGATTGCGATTCGTTGCCGCGACAATACGCGTATCGACGGCGATAGTCTCGTCGGACCCCACGCGCTGAATCTCATGCGCTTCCAATACGCGCAACAACTTGACCTGACCCGCGAGCGGCAACTCGCCGATTTCGTCGAGAAAAATGGTACCTGTATGCGCGCTTTCGAATTTCCCTTTGCGATCATTGGATGCGCCCGTAAACGCGCCCTTGCGATGACCGAATAATTCCGACTCCAGCAGATTGTCCGGAATCGCGCCGCAATTCACAGAGATAAACGGCTTGTCCGCGCGCGAGCCGTTCGCGTGAATCACCTTCGCCATCAGTTCCTTGCCGGTGCCGCTTTCGCCGTCGATCAGAACCGGCAAATCGGTGGGCGCGGCTTTCTCCGCAATTTCGAGCGATTCGAGCAAACGCAGATTGTCGCCGAACGTCCCTTCGAAAATGAAACTGCGCTCGAGCAACGCCTGTCGGCGCGCGCCGCGCGATTGCTCGACTCGCTGTTCGGGCTCGGCCGCGACGGCCGCTTGCACAAAGCGCTCTTTGTGCGAAAGCTGCATGACTTCGTCGCGCAGCGAAGTGGCCTGCCGGAGCAGCTTGTCGATGTCCGTGCGCTCCAGCCGCGACGACCAGCGCAGCGTCGAGCGCAAAATCTCGATCCGCTCGATCAAGCCCGCATAGGAAATCGCGGGGCTGATGTCTTCAACCTGGTCGAGTATCTTCATCATCACGCGCTCAGTTGTTTCTGAACCAGTTGGTAATACATGCCGCCACGTTGGATCAGTTCATCGTGACGACCCTGTTCGACAATCGCTCCTTCGTAAAGGACCAGAATTTTGTCGGCGCGCATGATCGTGCTCAGCCGGTGCGCGATGATCACCGCCGTGCGGCCCTTCAGAATGTCGTGCATGTTGCCGAGAATATTGCTTTCCGACTGCGAATCGAGCGCGGACGTCGCCTCGTCGAATACGAGCAGGCGCGGATCGTGATAAAGCGCGCGCGCAATGCACAGGCGTTGAATCTGTCCGCCCGACAGGCCGATCCCGCGCTCGCCGACAATCTGCTCGTAGCCGAGCGGCATCTTGCTGATGAATGCGTGCGCGTCAGCCATCTTCGCGACTTCCTCGATACGGCGACGGTCCGGCGCGTCGTCGCCGCTTGCGATGTTTTCGGCGATGGTGCCCGAAAACAGCAGATTGCTTTGCATCACGTAGCCGATCTGCGCGCGGTAATAGGCTTTATCGACAACGCCGAGATCGTAACCGTCGATAGTCATGCGGCCTTCGGTCGGCGCATAGAAGCCGACCAGCAACTTCGCGAGCGTCGTCTTCCCTGAGCCGCTGCGCCCCACAATCGCCACGAGTTCGCCCGGCTTGATGTCGAAGCTGATGTTCTCCAGCACGTAGGCGGAATCGTTGTCGCCATAGCGGAAATAGACACCGTTGAAGCTGATTTCGCCCTGCAATTCCGGCAACATCACACGCGAGGGCAAATCCTGCGGCTTCTGTTCTGGCTCGATGTCGAGCACATCGCCGAGGCGCTCCATCGCGACGCCCGCGTCGTTCAACATGCTCCACAAACCGACGAGTCCCATCAACGGACCCAGCACGCTGCCCATGAACGCATTGAACGCGATCAACTGGCCGATTGTCATTTCGCGCGCCAGCACCAGATTCGCGCCGACCCATAGAATCGCAATCGTCGTGGCGGCGTTCAGCAATTGACTGCCGAGTCCGACGAGAATGTTGAATGCATGCGCGCGATACTGCACTTCAAGCGCCTTTGCGTATTTTCTTTCCCAGCGCAAACGCACGGGTCGCTCGATGCCCATGCCCTTGACGGTCTCGACGCCCGCGAGCGCTTCCATCAGGAAAGACTTCGAATCGGTCGCAGCGGTGAACACCTCGCGCGCGTAGTTCTTGATCTTCGGCGTGGCCAACGCGGTCAGCGCCATGATCGGAATGACAAAGCCTATCAGCACAAGCGTCATCTTCACGTTGTAGACGAACATGATCGTGAAGTAGATGAACACCATCAGCAGATTGAGCGCGGTCGTCACCGTGGATTCGGTGAGAAACGCGCGGATGGTCTGGTTCTCCTGAAAGCGCGCGAAGATATCACCTGTCTTGCGCTTGGCAAAAAACGAAAACGGTAACGACAACGTGTGCTTGAAGAACTGCGACATCATCGCGAAGTCCATGTTGCGCACCATGAAGTTCGCGAGGTACGCGCGAATCGACGACATGAGCTGCGAGAACACATTGGCAATAATGAGCCCGCCTATCAGCAGATGCAGCAGGCTCACGTTCTGATGAACAATCACGCCGTCCAGAATGTTCTGGATGATCAGCGGTGGAATCACGCCGAGTACCTGAATCACGAACGTGGCAAGAAACAGGTGGCCGAGAATCTTTTTATACGGCGTCAGGTAGCCTATAAAACGTATCCACGGCGAGCGCGACGCCGATATTTGCAGCAGATGCGGGCCGCCAGTAAACAGCAGACAAGTGCCGCTCCAGCCACGCTCGAAGTCTTCGACTGTCAATTTGCGGAAACCGAGCGCCGGGTCCGCGACCCACACGTATTCGCTGGAAAGCCCATACACCACGACGTAGTGGTAGCCCTCCCAATGCACGATGAAGGGCAGATCGAAGCCACGCAGCGAATCGAACGTGCACTGCACGCCGCGCGCCGTGAAGCCGAGCGACTCGGCCGCGCGCGCGAGGCTGTCGAGCGTGGCGCCTTGCGTCGTCACATTGGCAAGTTCGCGCAGCTTGCCGAGGGTCATCGGAATGCTGTAATGACGGCACACCATCGCGAGACAGGCCGCGCCGCAATCCATTTCCTCGGCCTGTTCGACAAGCGCAAAGCGCTTGATGACTTTCTCGCCGAACTCCGGTTTGCTCTGCAAATCGAGCATCAACGGCAATTTGCGGCGCTGTTCGAGCCGCTTTTGCCGCTGCAATTCGCGGTCGCCGTAGCGAATACGTTCGTCCAGTACTTCGCGCAGTTTCGGATTGCGTTCGAGGATGAAATGAACCGTGCGTTCGGGAATCACCAGAAGCCGCGTATCGGTCGATGCAATCACCGAAGCCATCTGTTCCTGGCGCATTAAACACGCCTTCTCGCCGAATATCTCGCCTTCGCCGAGTGTGGCAAGCGTGTAGTCGCGCCCCTCCTCGCGCCGGACGATGCGCACTTCGCCCTGGCGCACGACATATAAGCGCCGGTCGTCGCGAGCTTCCTGCTTGAGAATTTCCTTGCCCGCCGCCACGCGTTTCACACCGACGCTGCGCACATATTCTTCCAGCTCGGCCTTATTCAGTTTTCCGCGCAAATCGAATAATTGCGCCACGAAGCCGCCAGCAGAATTGATCGCCACATAGCTCGCGACAAAAGTCAGCGCGGCCTGATTGCCGGTAATGACCGGCTCGATCGCGGCGCGTGGAATGAACAGCAACTCCGTCTTCGCCGACGCTCGCACCGACGTTTCGTGCACATACGTGCGCAACATCGCGATGTCGGCGAAGATCTCGCCCGACTTGCGCACGCCCATGCTGGTTTCCTTGCCGTGCTCCTCGACGAAGATGCGAACCGAGCCCGAGCGGATCACATACAAACCGTCGGCGGTCTCGCCCGCGGAGCACACCGTTTCGCCGAATGAATAGAAGCGTGCCTGCGCATATTCGGCAAGACGCTCGATCTCATCGCGCGAGAAGGGCGACAGTATTTCCACCGAGGCGAGAAATTCGGCGGTGGAAGGCGCGGTCTGGGGTGCATCCATAAGTGTGCGGACCTCGGTTCGGCGTCGCGTTGTTTCGCGTGATCAACGCGCTTCGATCACATGTTCTTGCGCGCGCGCGATCAACCAGCTTTCGCGCAGAAGCCGTCTGACTTCGGCGGCCACGTCGGCGTCGAGCGTGGCAGGATACTTGGCGGTCACCGCGAAGATCTCGAAGCACGAGCGATCCGCCGACGGAAACGGCCCAAGCAGTTCGCCCACCGCCGCATTGAAGATCTTCGCTTCGATGTCCGGCTTTAACGAACCGCGCAACACCTTGCCGATGACACCGCCCGCCTCGCGCGTATCGGCGATGGAATGCTCGCGCGCCATGTCGGCGAAACTGTCGGGATCGTCGTGGAGATACGAGATCATTTCCTTCGCCTTGCCCTCGCTGTCGAGCACGATGTGACTGACTTCGATCGCGTCGAACTTCGGCGAATTCAGCGCGAAGTAGTCGCGCACCGCTGCTTCGTTGCCAACCGCGTCGA
The DNA here is from genome assembly GCF_036016995.1 of Paraburkholderia sp. MPAMCS5. Lineage (NCBI taxonomy): Bacteria > Pseudomonadati > Pseudomonadota > Betaproteobacteria > Burkholderiales > Burkholderiaceae > Paraburkholderia > Paraburkholderia sp. MPAMCS5. The sequence goes on along the minus strand of NZ_JAYXBK010000001.1, from coordinate 247,888 downwards.
GCATCTTCTCCTGATACAAACCATCGGTAATGAATGCCTCGAATTCGTCGAGACTCACGTTGAGCACGTCGAGGTATTGGTTCATATCCGTCGCACGATGCAAGCCGCGCACGCGGCGGAACTGGTCGGCGCGCTCCTGGATTTCATCGGCGCTGACCGCAAGGCCCTGCTTCTTTGCCGCATGCACCGTTAGCTTGTCGCGCACAATCTGTTCGATCAGGCTTTCGAACTGGCCCGTCAGTTTCAGAAGACGAATGAACTCGCCCACGTCCACGACTTCATCGTCGATTCGCACTATCGCGGTCATGTTGTCCGCTCCTTTGGTTGATGTGTGATCCGCGCGGTCAACCCGCCACCTGTCTGAACGGATCAAGCCCCAGGTCGATCAGCCGTCGCTCGCGCACCACGATTTCCGCGCTCGCTGTCATGCCGTAACGCAGCGGATAACGTGTGCCCGCGATCTCGTAGTAGTTCTTGTCGAGCGTGACGCGGCCTTCGTAGACCGGCTGCTTGTCCTGCAACGAAGGTTTGGTGGCCGGCGAAATATAGGCGAGCGTGCCGCTGATCAATCCGTAACGCTGATACGGAAACGCGTTGAATTTCAGCTTGACCGGCAAGCCTTCATGCAGGAACGCGCGATCATGTTCGGCGATCTCGATCTTCAGCACCGGCTTCGCGTCTTTGGGCGCGATGCCGCCGAGCGGCGAATTCGCCTGAACCTTGTCGCCACGCTGCGTCGACGCGACATCCGTGATCACACCGGAAACCGGCGCGAGAATCAGCAGGAAATTGTCCTTGTCGATGTTCTCGAAACGGATTCGCGCGGCCGCTTCCGATACGAGCCGCGCGCTTTGTAGTTGCAGCCGCAACTTGTCCTCCGCGTCGGTAATGTCGCGCACTGCCGAATCGTATTGAAGCTGGAGATCGGTAGTTTGCTGGCCGCTCGTTTCGAGTTCCGCATTCGCCTTCGCGTATTCGTGGCTCAAACGAAAGTCGAGTTCAGCCAGTTTCGATTGCGCCACGCGATAGGCGTTGTCCGCTTCCAGCGCGGCAGTGCGTTTCTGCTCCACTTGCAATTCGGCAATGCCGCCGCCGCCCGGCTGGGCGAATAGCTGCGAATAACGGTCCAGTTCCTGGTGCGCCGCTTCTCGCGTGCGGCGCGCGTTGTCGAGCGCGCTGCGTGCTTCGTCGAGTTCGGCTTTCTGTCCTTCGGCGAGTTTCGTCGTGCCTTCCGACACGCGGTTTTCGTGCTGACGCGCTTCCACTTCCATTTGCGCCTTGAGCGCGGCGGCTTTGCGTTCCATCAGCGCTTTCTTCTCGGGAAACTGCTTCCAGTCGCGCTCGGCATCTTCGAGTTTCAATTGCGCCTGCAATGCGTTACTGGCGGCCTCGATGGCGCCGCGCGCGTTCAGCCGGGCGAGCACGTCGCCTTTCGACACCGGCTGTCCTTCGGCGATATAGAGGTCGGCCAGTTCGCCGTCGATGGGCGCATAGATGCGCCGCACTTCCGATTCGGGCGATAGCGTGCCCTGCGCGCTGACGATCACATCCGCGCGTCCCACGAACGACCACAAGAGCCCCGCCACCACCAGCGCGACCATCGCCCAGATCAATGCGCGCGCGAGCCGCACCGGCTCGGCGGTAAGTATCGCAATGCCTTCGACGCTGTGATCCTCCAGCGCCTCGTAAAGCGGTTTAGGGTGACTGTCGCGTTTCACTCTGTTCGCCTCCAATCAGCGCGAGCTTCGCTTTCAGAAGTCCGGGGTCCAGCACCATGCGCAGTTCAGTCAGCGAGCGGCGCTGCAAGGTTGTCTCGGCCTCGATATCCGCGAGCAAGCGGTCGAAGTCCGCGGGATGGTCGGCCTTCAGTTGCGAATAAATGCGCATGCCTTGCTGTGCCGACGTTTGCGCGTCGGAAAGCAGGCGCGCCTCGCTGCGGAAGCCCGGCGAGATGCCGCCTTCGAGACGCTGCGTGCCGCCAATCGAGCCGGCTGCTCGATACTGCTTCCACAGGCTTTGCGCGCGCAGCATCAGATCTTGCGCGCGAGCCAACGCTTTATCGTGCAATGCAGCGACGTCCTTCTGGATCGACTGTGCGAACCACACGTCCGTTACCGGATCGAGACTCGCGTAGAAAGACAGCAAACGCTGGTCGTAATCTTTGCCGCCGCGCGTTTTTTGCAGATCGTTGTATTGGCCGAGTAGCGCCTTCTTGTGAGCGAGTTCGGTCGCGAGTACATCCGACCATGGGCCGGCAGGCATCGACTGCAATCCGGCCAGCGCCTGTTGCGCGTCGCCGCGTTGCCACGCTGCCGCGACCGCGTCGTGGCGCTGGACTACATCGGCGGAGGGCAAACGGGTCGCCGCGAGTTGCCGATATTGCGCCTGAAACGGCGGCGTGCTGAAACGCGCGGTCTTCATGAGCGAAAGCAGCGTGCCCAGTTGACGAGCCAACGCCGCCTCCAGCAACGCCGAGTACTGGCGCAAATCGTCACGCACGCGGTCGAGTCCCGCGAGACGCGGATAGCGCTGCGCGTAATCGTCGAGGACGGGCGGCAGCGCCGCGGGTTTGTCGCGCGCCAACTCGGTGCGGATCGTCTCGTTCAGCCGCTCGATGGCGGCCACGTACACCGAATCGTCGCTCTCCAGTTTGCGCAGATGGCTCATGGCTTGCGCGTACGGCTCCGAAAAAACAGGCGCATATGACGCGATTCTGTCCAGCGCGCGTTGATGACTCTTTGGATCGTCGTCCCAACGTTGCAGCAAACCGTTGATGGTCGTTTCGTCCGCATACATGCGAATCGGCGCTTCCACGCCGCCGCGCGCCGCGACGAATCGTTCGAGATCGCCGACCCATTGCAGCTCGGCGATCAACGACGCCGCGTCCGCATTGTTGGCGGACAGCGACTTCATCTCGGCGAGCCGCGCATCGGCCTGATCGAATTGCGCCTTTTGCAGCGCGTCGAGCCAGCCGGGAAGCTTCGACTTGAGCAGCGCCTCGCTCGCGAGCGCGCTGACTTTCGTGTCAGCGGGATGACTGGCCAGATAGCTTTTTGCCGACTGCACCGCGCTCGTGTAGTCGCCGCTCGCGAGCAGATGTCTCAACTCGCGCTCCGACGAACCTCGCAGATAAAGCGCCATGCCGAGCGCGCCGAGCAGCACGACGCCCACTCCACTCCATGCCGCGATGCGTCGCACATTCGTGCGCTCGCTGGCCGCGAGCGCCTTGCGCAATTCGCTCGCGACGAGGCGCCAGCGTCGCGGCCTGCGCTTCGAAACGCCCGTGACGTGCGCGCCATGTGCAGCGTTCGCGCCCCCGTCCGCAGCCTGTTTGCCGTTCGCGTTGAGGGCCGCGCCCGCTGCTGCCGTTGCCGAACCGCCGGCTGGCGACGCGCGCTTCGCGTGGGTGGACGCAGCCTGCGCGGCCTCGTTGACCTCGTCATCGCGTTGCCGCGCCGGATCGACGCAGAAGATATCGAGGAACGAATGCGCCGCGCCCACGAACGTCGTCTTGTCGGCGTCGGCGCCCTCGTCGGCGGAAGGGTTGAGGAGCAGTTGGGTCACGGTCGGCTCGTTTTCAGTCGGCTTTTGCAGCGTCACCGTGTAGACGAAGTGGTCGCCGCCAAATGCAACGGCGTCGCCGTCCATCAGCGGCACCGCGGATTCATCAAGACGCTTTCCGCCGACGAATGTGCCGTTCGTGCTGCCGAGATCTTCGACGTAAAGCTCCGAGCCCTTCAGAAAAATATGCGCGTGCCGCCGCGAGATGTAATTGACCTGATGCGGATAGCGGTCCTTGTAGCGCGCAAAAACGTCGTCGGCCTTGCTGACGAGAAACGGAAACGCCAGCACTTCGATGGGCTGAAGTTCGAGATCGCCGCGCTGCGGCACGAGCAGCAACGCCGGCGCGCCCGGCGAACTCTTCGCGGCCACAATGCGCGCGCGCGGCTCCATGCTCACGCGATAACGCAGCTCGCCGCCAAAGCACAACTCGTCTCCCGCGCGCACGCGCGCCGGCGTCTGGCGCACCGCGATGCCGTTGACCGTCGTGCCGTTCTTGCTGCCGAGATCGGCGACATAGACCGCCCCGTGCTCGATGAAAACGCGCGCGTGGCGGCGCGACAGCCGCGCCGTGCGCTCCGCGGGGTAATCGGTGAAAGGCGCTTCGCTGCGCCCGATGGCAAAGAGGTTGTCGACAATTCGGATAGCGTCGAGCGCGGGGCGCTGCGTGGACGCAAGCGGCGAGAGCAGCACGTCGAAAGCGGTTTCGACTGTCGCGCGCGTCTCGGCAATCGGAGTTTCGCCGTCCACCATTTTATCCGGATCACTAATCGTTTACCCGTTGCTGCGAGAGCGCAACGGAACCAGCACGAACGACGACGGCGAGCGCATCCTGTTTTAGGGAGCCATTGCAAAGCAGGCTCCTCACAAATTGTAAGTCACGCATGGCCAGAGTCAATTTCCAATCGTCGGTTATGAAACGATGGGCGCGCGACATGAAAACGACCATGCGCTTCGCGTGCGCGGCATCGTGGATTAGCTCAACACTCCTTTACTTTCCGTTCACTTTTCCTTGGCTTGCGCCTCTACATCGACATTAGGCCAGCCGCCGCCGAGCGCCTTGTAAAGCAGTACGGTGTCGGACAAAATCAGTTGATGATTGCCCAGCAGCGCCTGCTGCGCGTCGAGCAGCGTCCGCTCGGTTTCGAACACTTCGAGCTGCGACACGACGCCGAGCCGCAATTGCGACTGAATCTGATCAGCCACGATTTGCAGACGATCCACCTGCTGCTGCAATTCAACTCGCTGCGCCTTGTGCGAGTTCAGATTGACCAGCGCGTTTTCCACTTCCTCGAATGCGCCCATCACGGCTACGCGATACTGCTGCTCAGCCACCGTCGATTCCGCCTGCGTGACTTTCACATGCGCGCGCACGCCCGGATCGAGCAGCGGAATATTGATGCTGGGCATGAAGCCGAACGTGAACGATTTCAGCAAGTCGGTCAGCGCGAAACTTGCTGTGCCGCCGTGCCCGGTGAGGCTGATGGACGGCAATTGCGCGAGCTTCGCCTGACCGACGAGGTCGTAGGCCTCCAACACGCGGAACTCCGCGGCCACGACATCCGGACGCCGCGCGAGCAGTTGCGCGGGCAGGCCGTCGGGCACAGCGGGCAACTGCACGCGCTGCTGCAAGTGTCCGCGCGGCAACTGGAACTCGCCGGCGGGCACGCCGATCAGCGTGCACAGCGCGTTATTCGCGAGATCGCGAGAACGTCGCAAGTCGAGCAACTGGTTCGTCAGGCGGTTGATTTCAGCCTGCTGGCGCAGCACCTGCGTCTGCGGGATCAGTCCGCTGCGGCGCTGGCCATCGTAGATCGTCAGAATTTGCCGGTTGGTGATGAGCGTTTTTTGTTGCTGGTCGATCTGGTCGTCGAACTGAAGGATCTGGAAATAGGTGCTGGACACATTCGAAACCAGTTCCAGATAGCCGGCACGCCAATCCGCTTCGCTCGCGTGAAATTCGGCCTTTTGCGCCTGCACGCCTTTTTCGACTTTGCCCCAGATGTCGATGTCCCAGTTCACCTGGCCCGCGAGGTTGTACTGCTTCGAGAAGGTCTGCCCCGTGCTCTTTTCGAAGTCGGCGCCCGCGCCGAGGTCCATGGTCGGCAGCCCGCCCGCCTTCGCTTCGCCAATCTGCGTGCGCGCCACGTCGATGCGCGCGGCCAGCACCTTGATATCGAAGTTGCCGCCAATCGCTTTTGCGATCAGCGTATCCAGCGTGGTGTCGTGGAAACCTTTCCACCAATCGGGCTCGATGGTCGCCGCCGCCGAAACCGGCGCGCCCTTCTGATCCGACCACGACGCTTTGGCCGGCGTATCCGGCCGCTTGTAGCCGGGCATGCTGACGTCGACACACGCGCATAGGGAAACCGCTAATGCCGCAGCCACGGAGTAGTTGAAGAAGCGCTGACGGATCGGTGAATCAAGCAACGCTGACACGATGTTCTCCGATGACGCCCACTTCATCGCATGACCGGAACGCGTGACGCAACGCATGATGCAAGCGCACGCTTCAAGTAAAGCATCTCCTGCGCCGCTTCACCATCGAAGCAATGCATGAAGGAAAGCGAGGGAGATGTGCGGCGAAGAGGTGTCGCGTGAAAAGAACGATTGGACGCGAGATGTTTTTGAGGATCGCGATGAGAAGCCGCGGAGGCCGGTTGGCCCCCGCATCGGCCACGCCGATTACGACACCCAGATGTTGTTGCTCGATTCCACGTGCGGATCGATCGTGGTGGTGGCGCCCGCCACGAACGCAGCGTTGTTGCCGTTGGCGTTCTGGATGTTCATCGTCGTGCTGATCAGTTGCGTCGCATCGACCTTCTTGCTGTTGTTCGGCGCATAGACCGGCGCGTAGCTGAAGTACGACGAGGTCGGATACAGGTAGCCCGTACCGCCGCGCACGGCGCTCATCGCCTTGCTGTCGAGTTGTTCGGTGATGGACAGGTCTTTGATCATCAGCGTGTTCATGGCAAATCTCCTGAAGGGAAGGTCACAGTGCTTGCGGTTGGGTTCGAGCAACTTGTCTGCTCGAGGGTCACTAACGCATGGGCTGTGCCAGTTTTGTTTTCCGCTCCTGAGAAATTTGCCGAAATGCCTTGCATAAAGGCCTTCGGCGCAAATGCGGCTTCGCGGCGAAGGCCTTTCGGAAGATACGGCCAATGAGAGGTGGTGGATCGCAGCCAACAAACTGTGTTGGGTGGTTGGCTGCGGCGAGACACGCGATTCAACGCGCGATGACGGTGATCTTCTTCGAGTACACCGGCGGATTGTGCGGAATATGCATGTCGTCGCCCAACAATAGCTGCAGCGTGTGCTTGCCGGGCGGCAATTGAATCATGGTCTCCGTTTCACCCGCGCCGAAATGCAGGTGATTGCGGTCCGAGGGTATTTCCTGATCCATCGGCGGCAAGTCGGTGTCGATCAGAAGATGATGGTGACCCGTGTTCGGATACTTGACGCCCTTCGGCGCCACGCCCATGAAACGCAAGCCGAACCACACGCGAAACGGCTTGTTGGCCGGCACCACCTGGCCGTTGTTCGGATAGCCGATATAGGCATACGCGCCGGGAGGCGCCGGTGTGCTTCCCGCCACGGCGACATTGGCCATGCCCCAGGCCGCCGACGCCACCAGCGCCGCGACTGCGATGAGCTTGTACATGAAGGTCTCTCCGTCCTGAGCGGACCGCGCGGGTCTTATTGCACGATGATGGTGATCTTTTTCGAGTACACCGGCGGCGAATGCGGCACGTGATTGTGGTCGCCGAGAATCAGTTGCAACGTGTGCTTGCCCGGCGGCAACTCGATGCGCGCATCCGTCTCGCCCGCACCGAAGTGCAAGTGGTTGCGATCCGATGGAATTTCCTGATCGAGCGCGGGCAGGTCCGTGTCGATCAGCAGATGGTGATGCCCTGTGTTCGGAAACACGACGCCCTTCGGGCACACGCCCATATTGCGCAGGCCCATGCGCACCCACAGCTTGCCGCCGTGAATGACCGCGCCATCCGGCGGCCAGATGATGTACTCCTCGGCGCCGGGCGGCGACGGCGTGGACTCCGCGAAGGTGGCGAGCGGCATCGCCATGCCGGCGATCATCACGGCGAGCAGCATCCGCGAAATCACGCGACATCGCGCACTCGCCGCGAAACGCCAGTTGAGAATAGCGGGGATGTGGGTTCTTCGCATGGCGCACTCTCCCGAAGAGCGGTCGTGACCATCTCGACTGCAGAAGACAGCGGGGGCAATTCTGCTGCGTTCGCGGGCGCGCGTGATCCGGCGGCCGCGTGATTAAAACGACCATGCCGCGTTGCTTTGTGAATTAGCTTAGGACGTAACTTGCCAAAAAGAAACGCCACGCTCGTTAACCGTATAGCGCACTCGGTAGAAGTGTTGGTTGTGACCCGTCACGCGCGTGCTATGGTTGTTGATACGCTGCGAGAGGAATGGTCGAAGACGCGTCGAATGACTCGAATGCCTATGTTCTGTCCGGAACAAACAGGATGCGAAGATGTGGCGAATATTCCTGCTGGTGTGCATGACCGGGGCCGTCATGATGGATTGCGGCAATGCGTTTGCCGCGCGGCCGCGTGAGACCACAAGCGCGGCGAAGGTGATGACCGTGGCGAGCAATGCGTTCGCACCATTCGCATCGGTCGCATCGGTCGCCCCGTTCGCACCGCAGCATGAATACGCGGGCGCGCAACGCGTCGCGCTGGTGATCGGCAATGGCGCGTATGGCGACAACGCAGCGGACGCCATCCGCCAGAATGCGCCTCGCGATGCCGAAGCCATGGGCCGCACTCTGCGTGCGCTCGGTTTCGATGTCATCGTTCGCGCCGATGCAACGCCGCAGGACATGCAGCAGGCGATTGCGGAATTCCGCGAGCGTCTGCGCGCGGGCGGTGTCGGTCTGTTCTATTTCGCCGGACACGGTATGCAGCTTGGCGAGCAGACGCTGCTGATTCCCAGTGGCCTCGACACGCGCTCGCCCGCGTCATCGGTTCGCTTCGGCGTCGATCTGAACGACGTTTTGCAGGCCATGCGTGCGCCCCGTGACCGGCAACTCAATGTCGTGATCCTCGATACGTGCCTCGACAATCCGTTTGCCGCGAATGTCGCAACTGAATTGCCGGCGCTTCCATCGAACACCGTTGTCGCCTACGCAACCGCTGCCGGCGGCTTTGCGGCGGATGGCGCGCACCATGGCATCTACACGCGCACATTGCTGCGCGCGCTGCGCGATGCGCCTGCGCAGCCTTTGTCCACTTTGCTGGCACACGTGGCGACCGAAGTCAGACAGGCAACGGGCGGCAAGCAGATACCGTGGAGCGCTTCGTCGCTGAGCGCTTTCGCCGATGCTTCGCATCACGCCATGACAACGCCGATCGCCTCCGCGGCACGCGACGATTTCGTCGTGACGCTGCACAGCCGAGGCATTTTGCCGAAAGACAGCAGCGAACAATACGAAATCGCCTTCTGGAATTCGATCAAGGACAGCAACTATCCCGCCGACTACGAAGCGTATTTGAAGGCCTATCCGAATGGCCGCTTCGCTACGCTCGCGCATGCGCGCATCGATCGCTTGCGGGCGGCGGCTTCGAATGCGCCTGCCGTGGCGTCGCCCGCGCGTCCCGTTGCGCCGCCGAATGCGCCCGCGCAGCAGGCGGCACGTCCCGCGGCTCCCGCTTCATCTGCCGCTCCCGTGGCACGCGCCGCGTCCACGGCGCATCCCGCAAGCGCAGCCGCGGCTGCCGCGCCGGCTGTCGCCGCGGCCACGCAAAGCGCCGCAGCACGAGCGCCCGCCCCAGGCGAAAGCCGCGATTGCGCCGCGTGCCCCGTGATGATCTCGCTGCCGGCCGGCTCGTTCCAGATGGGCAACAGCAACGACGATCCTTCCGAGAAGCCCGTCCATCACGTGACGATTGGCGCGCCCTTCGCCATCGGCAAATACGAAGTGACGGTCGAACAGTGGAACGCGTGCGTCGCCGCGAACGCGTGTGCGAAGCTCACGCCCGAAAGCAATACGAACAAGGCCGCGCCGGCGCGCGATCTCAGTTGGGACGACGCGCAACAGTACGTGAAATGGCTCGTCAAACTAACCGGTAAGCCGTACCGTCTGCCGACGGAAGCCGAGTGGGAATACGCGGACCGTGGCGGCACCGCGACCGCTTACTGGTGGGGCGATCAGATGCGCAAGGGCAACGCCAATTGCAAGGATTGCGGCGACCCTTGGCACAAGGAAGGCCCGGAGCCGGTCGGCTCTTTTCCGCCGAACCCGTATGGCTTGTACGACATGAACGGCGGCGTCTGGGAATGGACGGCCGACTGCTGGCACAACTCCTATCAGTCCGCGCCCGCCGATGGCCGCGCGTGGGACAGCCCCGGTTGCGACATGCGCGTGATTCGCGGGGGCTCGTGGCGCGAAGGCGGCACCTACATGTTGAGCGCGACGCGCTTCAAATACAGCGCGGGCGTGCGGCAGTCGCAAGATGGATTTCGCGTCGTCAAAGACCTGAAGTGAGCGCGTGATCGGGGCGCTCTCGCGGCTCACTGCGCGTGCGGCTTCGTGGTGATCGGCGCGAAGTCGGCAACGATGCGCTCGCGGCCGAATTTCGCGCCGATTTGCGCGAGCCGCGTGTCGAGCGCGCGCAGATAATCGGCGCGCGATTCCGCTTCGGGACGCGGCTTGTCGAAGAGCGGCGCGGGCGTGATCAGAAGCACGACCATCTCTGAGCCGAACGGCTTTGAAATGACCCAGTCGCCCGCGCCGCCGATGGTCGCCGAATAATGCGGCGGCGCCTGATTGTCCTTCGCGCGCGGGCTCGGCACCATGTGCACGACGTTGCCGTCGAGCTGATAGTAGTCGAGGTTCACATACGAGTCGTAACCCGGCGTGGTGACGTCCACCACCAGCGAATCGCCTTCGTTCAATTGACCGCCAGGCGGCCGCACCTGCAAGCCCGCAATGTGGCCGGCCTGCCAGTTCTGCGTCCAGTACGGCGCGAGCGCCTTGACGGTATCGCACTTGTCGTCGGCGAGCGGGGCGACGTCGAGCTTCAGCGCATCCACGCCGGGCAGCGCGGACAAATCGTTCTGTAGACGCGCGGTGCCGTAACGCTGCGAGACATAGCCGCGCACCGTCAACGTGTGATCCTGCGTCGAAGCGGACAACGCCGAACACGGCACCTGCGCAAGCGCCGGCGTGACGGCGGCGAGTGTCAGCGCGGGCTTCGGTGCGGGCGGCGGCGTGGTTTGCACAGGCGGCGTGGACGACGCCACAGCAGCCGATGCGCCCGTCGCTGAACTTGCTGGCGCAACGCCCGGTGTCGCGATCACCGCGCCCGTTTGCGCCGGCGACGAAGCCGCCTGATCCAGGCGCGCCTGCGATGCTCCGGCGCGCAACTGCCCCTCGCTCTGACGGTTCGGCGCGGCTCGCCACGCGAACACGCCCACGGCGGCGGCGCAAATCACCGCGAGGCCCGCGAGCCCCGCCTTCGCCAACGCGCCGGATTTCTCCGCGCGCGCTTCGTTGTCGAACTCCGCGATGAAGCGCGCAACGCTCGACATGCGCGTCGCGCGCTCGAAGGAAAGCGCCGCCCGCAAGGCGCGCCATTGCCTGGCATCGAGATTCGGCGGCCGTTGCGGCTTGAATTCGGCGTTGCGCGCCTGAGTCGCCGACAAACGGTCGAACGGATGATGTCCGGTCAGCAGCTCATAGGTGATGCAACCGAGCGCGTAGATATCGTCGCGTGGGTCCGGCTCGCGATGCTCGATCATCTCCGGGCTCGCATACGCGGGCGTCAACGCGCCGAGACTGCCGGGGTCGAACACAGTCGCATCGCTCTCCTCTTCGGGCCGCTGAAACACGCGGGCGATGCCGAAGTCGATCACCTTGACTTCGGCATTCGTCGTGAGAAAGACGTTGGCAGGTTTGAAATCGCAGTGCACAAAGCCGCGTTCGTGCGCGTATGCGAGCGCGCTGCACATGCCGCGCACGATCGGCAGCGCGGCGCGCACGGGCATGCCCTGATAGCCCGGCGTGCGCAGCAACTGGCTCAGCGGCTTGCCGGACAGATACTCCATCGTCAGATAGACGATAGGGCCGTCGCGATCGAAGTCGTACACCGTGATGATGTTGCGATGGGCGAGCACCTGTGCCTTGCGCGCCTCGCGCTGCAATGCGACGAGCGAATTCGGATTGCCGCGAAACTGGACGTTCAGCACCTTGATCGCCAGATATGGCTTTCTGTCCGACGCCTCGAGCTTGCGCAAATCGAGCGCCTTATAGACGGTGCCCATTCCGCCCACGCCCAGGCACTCTTCGAGCACGAAGCGGTTGTTCAGCGTGTCGCCGGTGCCTTTGATCTGGTCGTGTCCCGGCACAGCCGCGGCAAACGATGCGTTGGCCGCGTTGGCCGCGTTATTCGCATTGGCCGCCTGCGCGGAAGCCGCCGAGCCGGCTGAAGAAATCTCCACCGTGGTCTGGATGCCGGTTTCGTCGCCGCCGGCCGCCACATTCGACACGCGCATCTGCTCGATGCGCCGCCTCACTTCAATGTAAAGATCCTCCGGCAGCGGCGCCTTGCGATGCGCGGCGCCGAGCATGTCCAGCAGTTGCAGCGGACCGAGGCCTTCGGTCTGCAACGTGCTGTCGAGCTGCGCAACGAACTCGTCACGAGACAGCTCGCCGTTCTGGAAGTCGTGAATAACACGGGCAAGGCTAGCCATTTGTGCGAGACACCGCCGCTGCCGTAGATCCCGATCGCGTGCGACCGAGGCTCGTCCGGCCGATAGAAAAGTTGTCGTAACCGGTTACATGTGCCGCTTCGATACTAGCTCCCGGCCTGCTCTTTCGCAAACCAGGATTGCCCCGCGCGAAGCGAAGGCCGCGCCTGTCGCGCGCGATCCAACAGACCACCCTGCTTTGTCGGGCGAGCGCCACCACTCGCGGCGTGCCGGATGACCGCCATGCAGTGCCGCGCATCTCGTCGTGCGCGTCAAAGTGCTTATCCAGCAAGGCTCTGCAAACTTTATTAGGAACCTTGAATAAATCTGGCATAGGCCGTGCATTAGTGACACTCGAGCAGACAAGTTGCTCGAACCCAGCCGCTAAACGGCGACCATCCCTTTCAGGAGATTTACCATGAACAAGCTCGCGATCAAAGACCTGGCCATCACCGAACAACTCGACAGCAAGGCCATGGGCGCGGTGCGCGGCGGCTTCGGCCCGTCCGTGTCTTACTACAACTTCAGCCCGGTCTGGGCGCCGAACAACAGCAAGAAGGTCGACGCAACCCAGTTGATCAGCAACGAGCTCAACATCCAGAACGCCAACGCCAACAACGTTGCGTTCGCGGCTGGCCTGACCTCGACGATCGACCCGTCGGTCACGTCGAGCAACAACATCCACGTGTGATGTGCGGCGAGGCGAAGTGGTCGCCTGTCCGGGCCGCTTCGCCTCGCGCCAATCGCCATCCTCTTGCGCACACCTTTGGAGAAACACCATGTCAGCCCTCATGATTCGCGATCTTTCCCGCACGTGTGAGCTCGACCGCCGCGCGATGTCGGCGGTGTCCGGCGGCACGGGCAGCAGCGTTCCCGGACTCCCGTCGGTCGGCGGCCTCAGCGGCATTGCCAATGTCAACGTCTCGGTGAACCAGAACCTCACGCAGTTGCAATTCGTCAACGTCTCCGCGTTCAACGACATCGGCTACGTCGGCGCGGGCGTCCCGCCGCTGCATCTGAACGTGAACCCGTATCTGTCGGGCGCCAACTACGCGGCTGTTTGACGGCGTGCAGTAGCGAAGAACCGGGGGCTTCCCTACTGCCGTCCGCATGTCTGCCGCAGGCAGCGCGAAGACGGATTTCCTATACTCATAGTGCGACGAGACCACAGCACTGTGGCCCCCACTTGCGAGCGCAGACCGGACCATCGCACCGGCTAACCGCCCCGCTTCTTCGGCGAGTTCATCATGGCCAAGCTTCTCATCAGAGACCTCACGGATAGCGTCGAACTCGACCGCGAGGCAATGGCCGCCATTGTCGGCGGCGCGCGCATTGGCGCGCGATTGAGCAGCGCCGCGCCGCTCGTGCCCAATTCGGCGCGCGTCGTCGAATTTCCGCCCGGCTTTCCGGCAGCGCATCAGACCATCGCGAAGGTCGCCACAACACGCGACACGCGGCGCGGCTAGTTTCGCAATCACGATTTCATCAGAGCGGCATGCGTGATCGACGCGTGCCGCTTTTGCTTGGCGCCATGCAGGCGGCTCACTCGCCAACCAACAGTTCTCGTGCGATTCGTGGGCTTCGGCCGCACACTTTGTTTGCGCTTTTCGTTCCGCGAAAGCGGCTTTTTTCAGGCACGCCGCGCGCATGCTTGTTCCGACTTGCATTGCTGCTGGCAGCGAAAGTCGCTCGTGAATCGCGTGCAAATTGGCATATGCCTTGCAGAAGCCGAAGCGGGCACCGCATCGTGCTCGACTCTTCTCTTCAAGGAGTATTGCCATGAAAGCCACCGTCATCATTAAAGACCTGCCGCCGCCCGCCGAGTGCGCCGATCCACCCACCACGCTGACCGGCGGCGAGATGAAGCTCGTGCGCGGCGGCAGAGCGGTCGTTGTCACCGTCGACGGAGGAGGCCTCGGCCACGTCGACGACTTCGATATCAACACCGCCATCTTCGAAGGCCGCATCAAGGGCACCTATTTGTAGGACGCTCGAGATGTCCGCAATTGGAAATGCGCCGCGCCTCGTCGTTTATTGTCGAGGCGCGGCTTTTTACTGGCACGCCGCGCCGGGCATGTGGCTTGCTCGATAAGGTTCACGGCGCTGTCCGGTGTCGCAAGCGCATCGTGCGCGAAGTCACTCCGACGTTGCTCAAGCGGCAGCGCCATCAACCAAGCGGAGGTCATATATGTTGGGAACTATTCTTCTGGTTGTGCTGATTCTCCTTCTTATCGGCGCATTGCCGACGTGGCCGCATAGCCGTTCGTGGGGCTACGCGCCAACGGGCGGTCTCGGCGTCGTGGTGATCGTCGTGATCGTGCTGCTTATCGCCGGGGTGATATAGCCATTGCGTGAAGTACTCACATCAGTCAGTTCATAAAGGCCAGGCCGCCGGATGTCGATGCAGTGAACTGCTCGCCTCCCCGGCGGCCTCGCTGTGTGATGACGAAATAAAGCCGGACTCAAGCCAAACCGAAGCCACACGCAGACGCATTCGCCGCGGGAAAAAGAGCCATGGAAAAGTTACTCGCCGATCAGATCGCGCTCGTGACGGGCGCAAGTTCCGGCATTGGCCACGGCGTTGCGAAGGCGCTCGCCGATGCGGGCGCGTGCGTGCTGCTGAACTACCATTCGCATGCCGGATCGGCGGAAAAACTCGCCGAGGAAATCAATCAATCGGGCGGCGCTGCGATCACCGTTCAAGCCGATGTCTCCAGTCCGGCCGACATCGATTCAATGTTCGACGCGTGCCGCGCGCGCTTCGGCACAGTGGATATCGTCGTGGCGAATTCCGGCTTGCAGAAGGACAGCGCGTTCGCCGACATGACGCTCGACGATTGGCAAACGGTGTTGGCCACGAATCTGACCGGACAATTCCTCACAGCACAAGCCGCGGTAAAAGAATTTCGGCGACGCGGACCGCGGCCCATATCGAAAGCACTCGGCAAGATCATTTGTATGAGTTCGGTACACGAGATCATTCCATGGGCCGGGCATGTCAATTACGCCGCGTCGAAGGGCGGCATTCAGATGCTCATGAAATCGCTCGCGCAAGAGGTCGCGCCGGAACGGATCCGCGTCAATTCGATTGCGCCTGGCGCGATTCGCACGAAGATCAATCATGATGCGTGGGACACGAGCGCCGCGCGCGACAAACTACTGCAATTGATTCCGTATGGCCGCGTCGGCGAAGTCGAAGACATCGGCAAAGCCGCCGTGTGGCTCGCCTCGGACAATAGCGATTACGTTGTAGGCACAACGCTTTTCGTCGATGGCGGCATGACGCTGTATCCGGCGTTCGCCGACAACGGTTAGACCTCGCCGCTGTCATCGGCTTGCAGATTCTGTGCATGGGTCGCGGTGTGGCGCGAACACGCGAGCACGACTAATCGACGGAACAATGAACGCGTTGACCACCCAAACACCGCAGGCAATAGCGGCAAACCGTTTGCGGATTTTCCGCGACGCGCGCAACCAGCGCGATGCAATGAGCAACGTGAAGCGCGTGCAGTCCAGCATCGTGCCGCGCGAGAATCTACCTTGATTGACGGGGCTTTTGCGCATGCGCACTATTTTCACGCGATGCTCGCGAGTATGTCAGGCACGCCCCATGCTGAAACTCCTTCGCAATCCAACTCGATACGAAAGGAGATACATCATGCCTTACCTACTTGGCTGGCTTCTCGGTGTTCCGGTGATCGTGCTGGTCATTCTGTACCTCATCTTCCATTGATCCTTCCAGCACTACCTCGTGGCGCGGCCCTTGTGTGGCCGCGCGTCTTTTCACTCCGCGCTGCGGGCGATGCTTCGTCGCGCTGCGCATCGCCCATCACATCCGATCTTCGCGGCGACCGACTCTGCGCCGATACATGCATTCGTTTCCGGGGCGAGCTTTTTCGCCGCGGTGGGGTGACGCCGCAGTGTTTCTCGCGTGCCGCCTTCTGTCAAAGCAGCGATTCACCGTAGCAACTTGTGGCCGCAAAGGATCGCCGGGCGGTAGGCGATCCGGACGGTTGTCCCGGTCACGAATGCACGCTAAAAATATACCGGACGCCGCTCTGGATAGGCTTCCTAAAGCGCCATACGGCACATCGACTATCGGGATGTTCTTCCGTTAGAATTGTCTTCACACGGACAATCTTCCGATAGAACCATGAGCATCAAAAATCGCGCGCTGGATAACCAGGACCGCAAGATCATGCGCCAGTTGCAAAAGAACGCGCGCCTGAGCAATGCGGAGTTGGCCGAACTCGTCGGCATGTCGACCACCGCTTGCTGGAATCGCACGCGGCAACTGGAAAACGAGGGCTATATTCGCGGCTATGTCGCGTTGCTCGATCAGCAGAAGCTGGGCTTTGCGGACATCGTGCTGCTCGAAGTCACGCTGGATCGTCACGACGACGACGCGCTCGCGCGCTTCGGCGCGGAACTCGCCACGCTCACTGAAGTGCTCGAAGCGTATCTCGTGTCGGGCGATTACGACTATCTCGTCAAGGTGGCTGTTGACGGTACTGCCGGCTACGAGCGATTCCTGCGCGAGAAGCTATACAAGATCGCGGGCATTCGTCATAGCCGTTCGATGTTCGCGTTACGCTGCATGAAGAGCATTCCGTCGGTGCAGGTGTAATGCGCTAGCGCGCGCATTCAACTTTCATATTCAACTTTCGCGCAACGGCTTCTGGCTCGCGGCGAAGGCCGCGCCGCCCGCCAGCAGCAGCGCGGAATAGATGAGTCCGCGCGCGAGACCCGCGCCGTCGGACACCCAGCCGATCACCATTGGCCCGACAATCTGCCCGAACGCAAACACGATCGTGAATGCACTGATGCCTTTGGCCCAGTGTCGCGCCGGCAGGTTGTGGCGCACGAACGCCGTGGTCGATGCGACCGCCGAAAGAAACGTCGCCCCGAACAGCGCGCCCGATACGAACGCGACCCACGGTTGCGTGAACAACGCGGGCAGCAGCGTCGCGACCGCGAGCAGCGCGTTGAGTACCGCGAGCGCCTGGCCGCCGCGCATGCGATCGAGCAGCGTGGACCACACGCGCGCGGACAGCACGGTCGCGATGCCAAGCAACAGATAGAAGCCCGTCACGACAGCGGCGCTCATGCCCGCGTTGCGCAGCAGCGCCACGATAAACGTCATGTAGCCGATATAGCCGACGCCGAATAAACCGTAGCCGGCGAGCGCGCGCGCGAAATGCGGCCAGCGAGGGGCATCGGCGATATGAGCGGATTGCGCGGCGGGCGCTGCACTCGCATGCAGGCCTTCGATCTTGCGCGCCGCGCTGATGGCTGCGGCAGCGAACAATGCGCAGACAGCGGCCAACGCGAACCATGCGAATTGCCAGCCATGCAGGCGATCGAAAATGGTCAAGGGCACGAGTACCGAGGACGCCACGATGCCCCACCCCGTGCCGCCGTAATAGAGGCCGAGCACGAAGCCCGCATCGCCTGGTCGCGCCGATGCAAGCCGCGCGGCCAGCACGCCGCCACTGATGAAAATCGCCGCGCTGCTCGCGCCGGTGATCACGCGCAAGACAAGCAGCGAATTCGTGTCCGCGAGGAAACCGCTGCCGGCCATGAGAACCGCCGTTGCCGCGCAGCCGGCCACGAACAGTTTGTCGGCGCGCCAGTGACGCGCGAGCCGCGGAAAAGCGAGCGCACCGAGCAGATAACCGAGCGCATTGGCGGTGTTCATCGCGCCGGCCTGAGCGAAGGTCCAGCCGAGGTCGAGCTTCATCGACGGCAACAGCAACGCGTACGCGAAGCGTGCAAGTCCCAGGGCGATCGCGCTGCCTAACGACAGCGCCGCGGCCAGCATCAACGTTGGAAAACGCTGCGCAGACGGGTTCGCCATGGAGGAACGCGCGACATCGAATGGATTGGTCGGCATGGGCTTGAGCGGTTGAAGGGCCATGCTGCTGACTGGTTTTATTTTCTCAGCTTGCAGCGCTTCGTCATCATATATGGAGACGTCGGGCGGGGCTGACAGTTAGTTGCATTGTGTGCGTCGTGAGCTTGCGGACAGCAACGCGGTCAGCAGATAGAAATGTGCCCGCGTCGACATCATCGCCATGCCAGCCGACGCAATACCCCGTACAGCATGATCCGCGTGATCTGCAACCAACTCTGAGACTTGTCTGATCGCATTGAGGCGACGTCCGTTCTAGCGTTGATCGATTTGAGGTGAGCAGTCTATCTTGGGGTTTGTCATTGCCTCAATGTCGGCGCTTCGCGACAACGGAGAAAAGATGAAAGACACACGAGACCGTGAAATGGCGCGGCTTGGAGATACAACCGATCACGGCGGCACGGTAATGCAGGCCGCCGACAATCTCACGGACATGGGCATTCGCGTGGCGCTCGACGGACACCTCACCGAATGCCCGACATGTGGTGGCACGTATCCGATTATCGCGACCGGAAAACGCACGCATCGCGGAACGCGCGTGGCATTCATGGGTGACAGGACGGCCTGTGGGGCCATGCTGGTCCGCGCATAAGGGGACGCAATGAAAGACGAACGTTCCCCCTATTTCTACCGGGCACCCGCGCGCACGCTTTCGATAAGCGGCGACGCGCTCCCGACATGGACGCCACCGCGCGTCAACATGAACTTCGAAGAGTCGTGCAGGCCGGTCCTGATTCCCGTCTACCTTCACGGGCGCGAGGCGATAGGCGAACTCTTCAGCTACACCGTTCGGATGCGGACGGACGTCGATATTCCTTCGTATCCCGACAAGGTCACGCTCGATCTGGACAAGATCGTGGGCACCCAGGTCACGATATGTATCGACATCCCCGGCAAGGGCACTTTTATTCCCGGCATGCCCGGCGATACCGGGCGCGGCAACATCGGTTTCGACACGCGCGAGATTACCGGGCGAGTCAGCGCGGCCCGGTTCGTGCGAATCGACGGCCGATCCATGATCTATGAATTCGAGGTTGCGCCTGCGCTGGCGGAAGCCGTCAAGGGAAGCAACTACCGCATCTTCATGGGAGATACGGTCACGGATGTGATCGAAAAAATTCTCTGCCGATATCCCCTCGCAATTGACTGGCGCATTTCCGGGCCGCATTACGGCAAGCGCGTCTACCCAAGGCGCGATCTGATACGCCAGCACTGGGAATCCGACATGACCTGTGTGCAGCGCCTGTGCGAGCACTATGGGTTGTTCTACTGGTTTGAGCACGACGAGGGATTTCACCGAGTTGTCATTGCAGACACGATGGCCGCATTTCACCCGCACGGCGAAGCCTATGAGTCGATCCGCTTTTCGACCAGTGACCGCATTGACGAAGAACATATCGATCATCTTGACGTGACGAGCCGTCAGACCGAAGGCCAGGTTACCGTTGTCGATCATGACTACACTGAGCCCCGCGTCGCGCGCGACTGTTCCGCTGCGCGAGGAAATGCGCGACCCACGCAATACGGCGCGTGCAGGTCAGGAAGTTTACGCGTATGCCAATGTGAGTCAGCCGCGCCTCAAGGAGGCGCAAGTCGATTCCAATCGGCAAGACAGCCGCGACGATGCGCGTAATGTTGCGATGGTGCGAATGCAGGCGCTACGCTGCCAGGGGTTGCGTGCGAAGGGACGCGGCAACATGCGCGGCTTGACGGTTGGGCGCACCTTCCATCTGACCGATCATCCGTTCCAGAAAGCAAACCAGGAATATCTGGTTGTATCCGCAACATTGACGATCGAGGAAAACGACCAGGTCAGCGGCACCGGTTCAGACGTTTCGCTGTGAGACGGATTTCGAGGTCCAGTCCACGCGCGAATATTTCCGCATGCCGCACAAAACGCCGTGGCCGTCCCAGGCGGGCTTCGAGTACGCCATCGTCACCGGTCCGGAAAATCATGAAATCTGGACTGATTCCTACGGTCGCGTCAAATGCCAACTGATTCCCGACCGCGAAGGCAATCTCGATCAGGACGCCTTTATTTGGGTGCTTCCCATGCAGCCGTGGCAAAGCGGCCAGATGGGTTCGGCCTTTGTCCCGCGCATTCGCAGCCAGGTGCTGATTGGCTATGTGAATGGCAATCCCGACATGCCGTTCATCGTCGCGAGCAGCGCAAACAAGCGCAACACGCCCGCGTGGAAACTGCCCTTTAATCAGTGGGTTTCCGGCTTCCGCAGCCGTATGGAAGGCGGCAACGGCGCTAACCATCTTGCGCTGGTCGATACAAAGAATGAACTTCAGGCGCAACTCTCCAGCGATCATGGGACAAGCCAATTAAGCCTGGGCTTCCTGCGCCGTCTCCAGGGCAACGAAGGTCTGAAGGATGCACGCGGCGCAGGCTTTGACCTGCGCACCGATCTGTGGGGAACGCTGCGCGCCGCGATGGGCATGTTCATCACGACGCATGCACGGGCCGACGCCAGCGGTAAGGCCAAGGATGCGGCCGAGACTATCAACCGTCTCACCCAGGCGCGGGACATGCACGAAGGGCTGGCGGGACTCGCGCAACAGCACGGTGCGCAGACGCCGGACGCAGACCAAAGTGATGTAACGCGCTCCATCAAGCAACAGACCGCTGAGATTCGCGGCACGGCAAGGAATGGTCCCAATGACTTTCCCGAGTTCGCCACACCGCACATAGCGATTTCCAGCCCTGCGGGCGTCGGAATTTCGACGGGCGGGAGTACCCATCTTCAAAGTGACGAGGACGCCGCCATTACGAGCGGGCGCAGCATCGGCATTGCGGCGGGCAAGTCGCTTCACGCTTCCGTGCTGGAAAAAATCTCGCTGTTCGTGCGCAAGGCGGGAATGACGCTCGTCGCAGCATCGGGAAAAATCAGCATCGCGGCGCAGGGAGACGGCATCGACGTGATCGCGAAGAAAGACGTGCATATCGCGAGCGAGGATGGATGGATCAATCTGACCGCCATGAAGGGCATACGCTTTAACGGCGCCGGAACGACCATTGAACTGAGCGCCGCCGGCTTGCTCGGGGCGACGAACGGGCTGTTTCTCGTCCATGCCAACGACCACAAGACTGACGGCCCGCAATCCACACCGCCCGCGTTCCTGCCAAAAAAGTACACCGACACGTCGTCACTGCTGCATCTGTATCACGACGGCGAACCGGTTCAGGGCGCGAAGTTCGACATTCACTACGACGATGGCAAACACTACAGCGGCACGCTCGACAGCGCGGGCCACGCCGATCTGAGCGACGCTCCTGTCGGCTCGGGCCAGATGAAGATCGCGCCGAATTCGCGCCCGTTGCAGGTCAAGGCCAATGATCCGAATCCGGTCTACAAGGCAAGCTGGACCGAAGGTGATTTCAGCGCATCCGCAAATAGGCAGAACCATGGTGGCGTATGAGTGACACAACAGCGAGCAACCCCGCAGAAAACCGCATTGGCGCAATCGAGACGGGGAAACAGATCTGGACGAATGCCGCCGCTGCGGCTGACTGGATCGGCGGTGCGTTCAAGGGAGAATTCAGCCAGCAACAGACCACCGGCCAGATTGTCTTCGACGCGACCATCAGCATGTTTCCACTGCTGGGCGAAGGGACGGCCGCGCGCGATACCGTCGCGATCATCATGCACATGGCCGGCAATCGCGAGGCGCTCGAGGACAGGTGGACGTGGATCAAGCTGGTACTTTGCCTGCTTGCCGTTATCCCTATCTTCGGTGGCGTGCTCAAGGGTGTCGGAAAGCTGGTGATACGTGCGCTGGAGAAGCCTGAAGATCTGACGAAGCTGGCCGAAGAAGTTGTCCTGTTCGTGAACCGCATGTGTCACGGCAATGCCCATGAATGGTTGCGCCAGCTGGACTTCACGAAATACCAGGCGAAGCTTGTCGTCGGGTTGACGGAAGCGCTGGACCGCTTCTCGGCGGCCTGCCGGTACATCGTGCGCAACATGGGCGACGCGCTGCCGTCGCATGTCGTTGCGTATCTGGCGGGGCTTCCCGCAAAGCTCCAGCCGATCCGCAACGCGGCAAACCGGATGGTGCCGCAGGCGCTGAAGGATCTTAATGAGTGCCTTGCCCGCGTGCGCGCGCATCTGGTCGAAGGCACCTTCGCGGATATTTCGGTCGGCTCGGGCAAGGTCACGACGCGTGAAGCCGAGGGGCAATTGGCCACGGCTGCGCGCGAAGCGGGGAAGGAGGCGCATCCGGCGGCGACGCTTGCGGACTATCACCACATTGAGGGATGGCCGGACTTATCAGATCCAACGGGGATGCACGTTAAGACAAACAAGAAGACGGGTGGCCGCAGCTATGAAACGATCGAATCGTTCAGCAACGATAGAGCGATTGGAGCGGTAACGCTTGAACCGGGTCAGCATAAACTTGCGCGCGTGCTGGATAACACGAAGCGTAGTACCTCTGGTGGCTACACACTCAAAGGAACGCTTAGCCCAAGCACCAAGCGGGCCAAATGCTGGCTACCACGCATGGCAGAAAACGGGCGGGAATGGCGCGAGAAGTGGGCCGTCAAGATGGACTGGAGTCACAATGGGGCATATATCCGCCTGGACCAAGTTCCGACTCGCGAACAGCTTGTCGAATTGGGCGTGGCGGATATTCCGGAAGACTGGAATGGCCTGCGTATCTGGCGCGGTGGCACAGCAAGCCAGTATGACGAAATATTGGGTCGATGGCTGGAAGGTGGCGAGACACAGTACATCATCGACTTTGATCACCCCTATAACAAGGTGTTGGAGGACTACGTAAAGAATCTTATGTCGATGCCGACCAACTGGAAGGGTGTGATTTTTTCGCCGGCTGACCGGGCTGCGGTTCGTCCGCTTGACAAGAATCAAATCCTGCCGAAAACCGTCCCACAGGGCTATACGAACCGCGTGCCAGCGGTTGCCGGTCGCGCACTGCCAGGCAGTGACAGCGTGCAGGCGCAACAGTAAGGAATATCGACATGTCTGACTTTATTTATGTCGCGGCAAAGAATGACGATGCAGCACGCGACCGCGCGTTCTACCTGCTCAAGAAGTACACAAGCGCGACGCTAATGCGGCGCGCGATTGGCCTTTACCGCGAATTCCTGCGCGACTTCGAACGCGAGATCAAACGGCCGGAAGTCAAAATCGACTATAGCGATGATCTGATTCGGTTCATGCGATTCCTGCAACCGATGGAGTACGCCGAGCCGTTGCTAGTGAACCCTGCCCGAAGGCCCGAGGCATTCAGGATGCTACTGGATGCACTTGACTTCGACTCATACATATGGGGCCGAACGTACGAAGAACTCGGCGCTGCCGATCCTGGTAATCTGTTTTATAAATTGGGGTATCGGGCAAAACCACAAGATTCTATCGGCATTTTTGGAAAAGCAAACCTTTCCGGTTGTCTTTTGTCGATTATGGCAACGACGCTTAGTAAAGAATCTGTTCTTTATTTGAGTAATAAGGAAGGGGCTCGCAGTATCAAACGCTGGACGTATGAGAGTATTTTTTACGATGATCTACCATCCAATGCAGTCCCCCCCATCCGCTTCCCCGCCCAGCCTGGCACATGCCCCCCGCGCAACGAAGACAACACGGGCGAAGTATGGACCGGACGCCAGATACCCGTGACCGGCATCTGGGAACCATGGGCGATTGATCCGAAAATCGGCGTTCGTTGCCCTAACTACTATCTCGCGGGCGATACGGCGAGCCAGTACCAGTTCGAAGGCACCGATACGCTCGAAGACGTTCGCTGGCGGTTGATCTGGAAAGACTCGCGCTATGCGAGCGGCCAGATTCCGTCCGAGGAAGATGACTACTTCGCGCCGGACCCGTCCGCAAATCTTCACGCGCCGATCATGCGTCAGGCACGCCCCGGCGAGGTATGTCCCGAGAGCGGCGAGTGGTTCGCGCCGCACCTGAACAACCAGACGTTCAGGATGAAGGCCGGCGAAATCATGCCCGGCCCGCAGTACACGCAGATGGGTTCGGTTATCTGGTATCTCAAGCGACGCCCGCAGATCCCATCCCAGGATTGACCCTCTGAGCCATGACAAGACCGGCCCCGCCTCGGCGGGGCGAATCTTCAGTTCACGATTTCGCCGGTTGACGAGCGTCAGTTCGTCCGCTGGACAACCAAAACGTCCCACAGGACTATACGAACCACGCGCCTGCGCAACAGTGACGAATAACGACACGCATGACTTGATCTATGTCGGGGGAAAGAATGACGAGGCAGCATCGCGATCGCGCGCTCTGGTTGCTGAAAAAGTACACAAGCGCGCCGCAGCCCCCCCGCCATCTCACCCGCGCCCGCCCTCCCTCGGCACACCGACAAGCAAAGCGACACCGCTCGCAAACAGCAACGCGGTCAGCAGATAGAGCGCGTAGTCCATGCTGCCCGTATGCATCTTGATCTGCCCGATCACCCACGGACTGACGATCCCGCTCGTGATGCCGATGCTGCTGATCAACGCGATGCCGCCCGCCGCCGCCGCGCCCGACAGATAGCTCGACGGCACCGTCCAGAAGATCGGCAGCGCGGCGAAAATCAGCACGGCGGCGAGCGAGAGAATCGCGAGCATCGCAGGAAAACTGCTTAAATGCAGGGTCAAAAGTGAAAGCGCGACGCCGCCGCCAATCGTACATACCGCGAAATGGCGGCGGCGTTCTCCGCGCCGGTCGGAGTGGCGCGCAATCAGAATCAGGCCGACCGCGCCGAGCGCATTCGGAATCACGCTGTAGAGACTGATCGCGAGAACATCGCGAATGCCGAAGTCACGGATCATCAACGGCATCCAGAAACTCAGCGTCAACGACGCGCACGTCAGCGAGAAATAGATGAACGCGAACAGATAGACGCGCGGATTCCCAAGCGCCTGCATGAACGAGCGCGATGAATGCGGCGATGAAGCGCGGTCTTCATCGCGTTGTGCGATCAGATGCGCCTTCTCGTCGGCAGTCAGCCATTGTGCTTGCTGCGGGCCATCGACCAGATAGAACGCCGCGAGCAGCCCGAGCAGGACGGCGGGTGCGCCTTCGATAACGAACATCCACTGCCAGCCGAACAACCCCAGCACGCCGCCCATATCGCGCATGATCCAGCCCGACACGAGGCCGCCGAGCACGCCCGCCACCGCGACGCCCGCAAAGAACACCGACAGCACGGCCGCCCGCCGCCGCGCCGGATACCAGTACGTCAGATACAGCACGATGCCGGGAAAGAAGCCCGCCTCGAACACGCCGAGCATGAAGCGCAGCAGATAGAAATGCGCGGGCGTGGACACCATCATCATGCCGACCGACGCAATGCCCCATAGCAGCATGATCCGCGTGAACGTGCGGCGCGCGCCGAAGCGCGACAGCAGCAGATTGCTGGGCACTTCGAACAGCACATAGCCGATGTAGAACACGGCGGCGCCGAGGCCATACATGGCGTCGCTGAAGCCTAAGTCGTGCTTCATCTGCAACTGCGCGAAGCCAATGTTGATGCGATCGAGAAACGACACTACGTAGCAGAGAAACAGAAACGGGATGATCCGCATCGATACCTTGCGGTACAGCAGATCGTCATGCGCGGCGGCGCTCGAACCGGATTCGAGCGCGGGGGCGAGGGATTGACTCATCGGTGATCTCCAAACAAGAGGCGTGAGGGTCCAACGGACCCGCTGGGTCCGGCGTCTTGATGCGCCGCGTTGTTGTCTGCTGAAGGGACGGCATGCGCGAGCGCGCAACGGCCGCGCTGCCGTGATGAACCGCGCGTGGCAAACACAGCCGTGCGCGTTCTGCTTACCTCAGGTGCCGAGGTCTATTGCAAATCAAGCCGCGAGCGGATGAACTTCGCCGCCTTTGGGCGATGCATCGGCAACGCCTTCGCGCGCATGCTGAATCGCTTCGAGCAGCGTCGCGTGATCGCCGATATGGTTGGCGAGCAGCAGAATGAGTTGCGCATTCGCCGACTGACTGTGCGCTTCGTCGAGACCGCGATGCATGTCGATCAGCGCCTCGTAGAAGTCGTCGGGGCGCGCGAGATTCGGTTCGGTGTTGAGTGCCATGTTGTGTCTCCAGATTCTATTTCTCTGCGCACGCGGCGGCTCTCAGGCCGAGCCTTCCACGCACAGCGCGCGCTTTAACGCGTGTTCCACCGCGCTCGGATCGACTCGCCGCCAGCGCGCGCAGACATGCTGGTCCGGGCGAATCAAATAGAACGTGCCGGGCTTCGTGTCGTAGCGCGCGCTCGCCAGACCTTGCGCATCGCGCAGAACCGTCACGCCCACGAGCGCTTCGCTTTGCCCCGTGTTTTGCAGCTCATTGCGCGAGATCACGACCAGCTTCAATGGAATCGCGCTTGTACGAAGTGCTTTCAGTGCCGCTTCGGTTGCCGCGTCGATACCTTGTTCTCCGCAGAACAACACGCCCGTGAACTGCTGGCCGAGGTGCCGAAGCAGCCACGTCGATTCGCCGGCCGCTTGCACGGGTGCATCGGCACACGAGGCGCCCGGCACCATGAGGCTCTCGAAGCTGTCGCTATCCACGGTATTGAGCGGCGAGTCGCTCAACACCGCGGGCACGGAAAGGCGTCCGCTGTTCGTCAGTTGCCGCGCAAACGGATGACGACGCGCGAGTTTGAGCACCGCGTCGCGGAACACGCGGCTAACAGGGCTCTTTGGCGTGATGAAATCAGTGGAGCGCGTGGAGTTGCGGATGTTCTCGTCGGCGGCAAATTCGCGTTCGCTGGCGTACGTGTCGAGCAAGGCGTCCGACGCCTGGCCTTCAAGAACCAGCGCGAGTTTCCACGCGAGGTTTTCCGCGTCCTGCACGCCGCTATTCGCGCCGCGCGCGCCGAACGGCGACACGCCGTGCGCGGAATCGCCCGCGAACAGCACATTGCCGTGCCGGAAGCGATCCATGCGCAAACACGAAAACGTATAGACACTGACCCATTCCAGTTCGAATTTCGCGTCCGGTCCGAGCAAGGCACGCACACGCGGAATCACGCGCTCGGGCGTTTTTTCGAGCACCGGGTCGGCGTCCCATCCGAGTTGAAAGTCGATTCGCCACACGTTATCCGGCTGACGATGCAGCAATACCGATTGATTCGGATGGAACGGCGGGTCGAACCAGAACCAGCGCTCGGTCGGAAAATCCGCTTCCATTTTCACGTCGGCGATCAGGAAACGATCCTTGAATGTCACGCCTTTGCTGTCGAGGCCCATCAGATTGCGGATTGGACTGCGCGAGCCGTCGGCGGCAACCACATAGCGGCCGCGCAACGCATACTGACCGTCGGGCGTCTCCACGGTCAGCGTGACCGCGGCGTCGCCGGTGCCGGGCGTTCCGCTTTGCTGCACGCCGACCACTTTGCTTTTCCAGCGGATCTCGATGTTGCGTATTTCCTGCGCGCGTTCGAGCAGGAATCCTTCGACGTAATACTGCTGAAGGTTGATGAACGCGGGCCGATGATGGCCCGCTTCCGGCTGAAGATTGAACGTGTACACCAGTTCGTCTTTGAGGAACACCTTGCCGACGTTCCAGCTGATGCCCTTGTCCACCATGCGCTGCCCGCAGCCGAGGCGATCGAAAATATCGAGCGAGCGCTTCGAGAAGCAGATCGCGCGCGATCCCGTGGACAGCGAACAGTCGTCGTCGACGAGCACGACCGGCACGCCCTGCTGCGCAATGTCGATCGCGGTGGCAAGTCCCACCGGACCCGCGCCGACCACGATCACCGGATAAACCGCCGGCTCGGCACCGCCTTGCGCGCCTTGCTCGCGGCACGGCTGATATTCGAACGACAGCGTCTGGTAGTTGATGCTCATCTCGTGTCTCCGTGCTTCTCCGCTTTGCCCTGCTGCGTTTCCCTGCTGCGTTTCCCTGCTGCCGTTCCATGCCCGTCAGGCTTGCAGCGCGTCCCACATTTCCTTGTCGCGCTGCGCGGTCCAGATGCGCGGATGCGTGATGCCGCTCGCTTCGTCGAAAGCACGCGAGACGTCGAACGGCAAACAATGTTCGTAGATGAACACGTGGCCGAACTTCGGGTCCATTGCCTCGCGCGTGTGCGCCATCGCGGCCTTCAGATCGAGCTTCTGCACGACGGCTTCGCGGCCTCGCTGCAACAGCGTCGTGACGAAATCCTTCGTGTAATCGAGGCCCTTGTTCACGTCTTCCGGCGTGGTCAGCGCCGGGCCGCGTCCCGGCACGAGCTTGTCGGCATTCAGCGCGCGCAATGCTTCGAGCGTGGCGGGCCATTGTTCGAGTTGCGCGTCGCCGCAATAGCAGGCCGCGTCGTATTCGACGAGGTCGCCGGAGAACAGCACCTTTTGCGACGGCAGCCACACCACCGTGTCGCCCTTCGTATGACCCGCGCCCAGATGCGCGATGCGCACTTCGAGCTTGCCGAGAAACAGCGTCATTTCCTTTTCGAACACGAGCGTCGGCCACGTCAGGCCCGGCACGGTTTCGACGCCGGCAAAGAGACGCGGAAAGCGCTCGATCTCCGACTTCATGTCCGCTTCGCCGCGCTCGACGATCATCTCGTACGTGCCGCGGCTCGCGATCACTTCCTGCGCGCCTTCCTCGAAATACGCCGACGCGCCCAGCACGCGCACCGCGTGATAGTGCGAAAGCACGACGTATTTGATCGGCTTGTCGGTGACGCTGCGGATCTTCGCGATGAGGTCTTGCGCCATGGCGGGCGTGGCGGTGGTGTCGACGATCAGCACGCCGTCGTCGCCGATGATCACGCCCGAGTTCGGATCGCCTTCCGCCGTGTACGCGTAGGCGTTCTCGGACAACTGCGTCCACGTGACTGTCTTGACTTCCAGATCGGCCTGGGATGCGAATGCCTTTGCCATGCTTGTCTCCCTCAAAAGTTGGACGTGAGGCGAGACGGCCGCCCGCGCGCAACGGCGCGGGCCGACGGTATTGAAGATTGTCTCGCCCCGTTTTTGACTCTGTGATTGCGCCGGTGTGTCGGGGTGAATGCATATTAGGATCACGCCGGTTTATTTGTCAATAGCGAAATGTATCGCTATACGCAAACTCCCATGCGACTAAGATGCCGCCATGAGGACGTGGCGCTTCGGTTAACATGGACCCTTTTTACGGACGAGCGCGGGCGTGGGAAAAGCAGCGAAACCGGCCACGGGTAAAGGCCCAGGCGGCGGCGAAACAGCGGACGGCGGCAAACCGCAGCGCGGCATCCAGAGCGTGGAGGTCAGCGGGCGCGTATTGCTGGCGCTCGCCAAGGCGCGGGCGCCGCTGGCGTTGTCGGATCTCGCCGCAGCCGCCGGGCTGGCGCCGGGGCAGGCGCACGCTTATCTGGTGAGCTTGAGCCGCCTCGGCCTCATCAAGCGCGATGAGTTGTCGGGCCGCTACGAGCCCGGCCCGTTGTCGTTGCGGCTCGGCCTGCTGCATCTGGAGCATCAGCCCGCGTTTCGCGCCGCCGTGCCGCGCGTGGCGACGCTCGCCGAAACCATCGGCTTTAGCGTCGCGATCTGTATCGCGGGGCCGCAAGGGCCGACCATCGTTCGCTATGAGCATGCGGGCTTTCCGCTGCACGTGAATCTGCATGTGGGCACGGTGATGTCGCTGCCGGCGACATCGACGGGACGCGTGTTTTGCGCCTATCTGGCGAGCGACACGCTCGATGCGATGTGGGCCGCGCAAAACACGAACCGCACGACGGGCGCCGCTTTCGAAGCGGTCCTGAACGCGATTCGCGCGCGCGGCCTCGAATACAGCGTGGACTCGCCGAGTCCGGGCATCAGCAGCCTGAGCGCGCCGGTGCTGGACCACGAAGGCCGCCTCGCGCTGGCGCTGACCGTGATCGGCTCGACCGGCGTGATCGACGTCGCCGCCGACGGTCTCATCGCTCGCGCGCTGCTCTCGGCGGCTCGCGACATCGGCGCGGTGCTTGCCGCCGCGCCTTCCCTTCTGGCGTCTTCCGTATCATGACTGCTTTTCCCGACACTCCGTCTCCGTCCGCTTCCGCCGACGCGAAGCCGCAGCGCGGCATCCAGTCGCTCGACAGCACCGGCGAGCTGCTCACGGCGCTGGTCGCGGCGGCGCGGCCCCTGACGTTGCGCGATCTGGCCGCCTTCGCCGGCATGCCGCCGGCGAAGGCGTTTGCGCATCTGGTGAGTCTGCTGAAGATCGGCTTGTTGAGCCGCGATGCGTCCGGTTGCTTCGAGGCCGGGCCGCTTGCGCTCGAACTCGGTCTGATTGGCCTGCAACGTCTTTCGCCGACGCGCGAAGCCGAGCCTGAAGTGGTCGAGCTGGCGGCATCGACGGGAATGAGCGTCGCGGTCGCGGTGCTCGGTCCGCTCGGGCCGACGGTCGTGCGGCTGGAGGAAGCGGCGCGGCCCTTGCATGTGAGCTTGCGCGTGGGCACGGTGATGTCGCTGGTGAACACGGCAATCGGCCGCGTGTTCGCCGCCCATGTCGCCGACGATGTCCGCGCGGGCCTGCTCGCGCAGGATCATCTGCGCCTCGCGGGCGCGAACGCGGCGGACGTGTTCGCGGGCAAGGGCGCGCCGCCCGTGCTGAAGGAAGCGTACGCGCAGCGCCTCGCGCAAATTCGCACGGACGGCATGGACACCGCGCTGAGCCGGCCCGTGCCCGGCATCGACACCTTGAGCGCGCCGGTGTTCGACCACACGGGCAGCATCTGCCTCGCGCTCGCGTTGATGGGCCCGAGCGGAAGCTTCGACAGCGCGGCGACGGGCGGCCCGGCACAGACCTTATACGCGGCGACGTCGAGGTTGTCGCGCAGGTTTGGGTGGATGGGTTCGGCTTGAGCGCTCGCGCGGCGGCGGTGGGCAGACGCCATGCTGGTCCTTTCCCGACGAGAACCGCCGCTAATCTCCGGCATGCGGCTCATGCGAAGACAGGCGCGCCTTCGCATGCCGCATCTTCTCCAGGGTCTTCGGCCCGGCTTTGAGCGCGACGCCGATGGCGAGCGCGTCCATGATGCAAAGATGCACGAGCCGCGACACGCCCGGCGTATTCGGATCGACGGGACTCGGCACGCGCAGCAGCAGCGCGATATCCACGAGCCATGCGAGGCGCGAGCCGACATTGGTCAGCGCAATGGTGGTCGCGCCGCGCTCCTTCGCGATCTGAATGCTTTCGTTCACCTCGACGCTGCGGCCCGAATGCGACACGGCGAAGGCCACGTCGCCCGGTTCCATCATGCCCGCATAGAGGCGCTGCAAGTGAGCGTCCGTAAATGCAGTGGATGCGATGTCGAGGCGCAGGAACCGCAACGCCGCGTCTTGCACGACCAGACCCGAACCAGAGCCGACGCCGAAAAAGAACACGCGCCGCGCGCTGGATAAAGCCGCAATCGCGCTCTCCACCACGGCCGGGTCCAATGCGCTGCGCGCATGTGTGATGCCGTCAACGGCGGCTTCGCCCACTTTGTCCATCAAGGTCTGCACGTCGTCGCCGCGCGCAATGGCCGCCGACGCGTACGGCAAACCGCCCGCCACGCTCTGCGCCAGTTGCATCTTGAAGTCGCGCAGACCATGCGCGCCGATCGCGCGGCAAAAACGCGTGACGGAAGGCTCGGAGACGTCCGCACGCTGCGCGAGTTCGGTGATGCTCGCGCGCATCGCGAAGTCGACGTCGTTCAGCACCATGTCGGCGACCTTGCGTTCGGCGGGCCGCAAACTGGCGAGTGCGCTGCGGATGTGGGGAATCAAGTTCGGTGCGGACACCCGATGTTCCTTAAGGGTTAAATGAATCCGCGTCGTGTCGCAGCTTCAATCGGCAACACGCGGTTCAGACGAGTCTGCGGCCACTCTCCGTATCGAACAGGTGAATGTGAGCGGCCGGCAAACGCAGCGTGACGTGTTCTCCAGGCTCGATGTTCGAGCGCTGACGCGTCGTCACGCACCACGTGTTGCCGCCTATTTTCCCGTACAAATGCGTTTCCGCGCCAGTCGGCTCGACCACTTCGATTTCCATCACGGCGTCGGGCGTGGACGTGCTCGTCTCGATGTGTTCGGGGCGCACGCCCAGCGTGAGCTTCGCGCCGGCCGTGGCCGAGGCGGGCGCGCCTTCGAGCACGATCTCGCCACCGTCCGCGAGTTTCAATGCGAGTCCCGAACCTTGCGCGCGATTCACCACGACGCCTTCCGCGAAATTCATCGACGGCGAGCCGAGAAAACTTGCGACGAACAGATTCGCCGGCCGGTCATACAACTCCAGCGGACGCCCGGTCTGTTCGATCCGCCCCGCGTTCATCACGACGATGCGGTCGGCCATCGTCATGGCCTCGATCTGGTCGTGCGTGACGTAAATCACCGTGTTTTTCAGGCGCTGATGCAGCGCCTTGATCTCGGTGCGCATCTGCACGCGCAGCTTTGCGTCGAGATTGGAGAGCGGCTCGTCGAACAGAAAGAGCGACGGCTCGCGCACCACCGCGCGGCCCATCGCGACACGCTGGCGTTGCCCACCCGAGAGCGCGCGCGGCAAGCGGTCGAGATAGCCGCTCAAGTTCAGCATCTTCGCGGCGGCCTCGATTCGCGGTTTGAAATTCGCGGGCGGCTCCTTGCGAATGCGCGGCCCGAACGCGATATTTTCGTACACCGACAGATGCGGATACAGCGCGTAGCTCTGAAACACCATCGAGATATTGCGCTGCTGCGGCGCGAGATGATTCGCGCGCGCGCCGCCGATCATCAGGTCGCCGCCGCTGATTTCCTCGAGCCCCGCGACCATCCGCATCAAGGTGCTCTTGCCGCAGCCCGACGGGCCGACCAGCACGACGAACTCGCCGTCGTCGATATCGAGGTCGATGCCGTGCACCACCTGCGTGTCGCCGTAACGTTTGAAGATGCCGCTCAGTTGCACTGCTGCCATGCTGTCCTCATCGTCTTGCGGGTTTGAGTCAAAGCGATTCGAGCGTCAGTTCCTGCGCCATCAGACGGTTGCCCGCCATCAGGCCGCCGTCGACAGGCAACGCGACGCCGGTGATCACGCGCGCCATCGGCGAGGCGAGAAACTGCACGGCGTCGGCGATATCGTCGGGCGTCGCGAAGTCGCGCAACGGATACCACTTCTTCAGATCCTCGAAGACCTGCGGGTTTTTATCCACGCGCGCCTGCCACGCCTGCGTCTTCACCGTGCCCGGACACACGATGTTCGCGCGGATGCCATGACGGCCCAGCTCCAGCGCGAGCGCCTTCGTGTAACTGATGAGCCCGGCCTTTGCCGCGCTATACGCCGGATGCCCAAGCGCGGCCATGCCGTTCACGGAGCCGATCAGCACCAGCGAACCGCGCTGCCGTTCGACCATCGACGCCCGCACGGCCTCGACCGTGTGATACGTGCCATTCAGATTCAGGTGAATGTCGCGCTGCCAGCTCGCGGCATCGGTCGTGGCGAGCGTCAAGCCTTCGGCTGCGCCCGCGTTGGCGACGAGCACGTCCACGGGGCCGCGCTTTTGCACGGCGGCGGCGACCGCTTGCTGCACCGCGCAGGCATCGCCGAGATCGACGGCAATGGGCGAGACTTGCGATTCGCCGAGCTGTTTCGTCAACACGTCGAGCGCGGCCGCGTCGATGTCGAGCGCGAGCACCGTATCGCCCAGCTCCACAAAACGCTTGCACAACACGCTGCCGATGCCGCCGCAAGCGCCCGTGACCAACACCACACGATTCATGTTCGACCTCGCTTTCACGCTTGCCGCGCTGGTTCGCACCGCGTGTAAATTTCTTACAGAGACGGTGCAACGCAATAGTTTGATATCCCGAAGATTGGGTTATTCGCGGATTGAGACTCACGCAAAATGCCCCTGCTTTACAGCATCTTATGCATTAAAACGGCCGACAAAAAATATCGCAGACCCTACGTGACAAGCCATTTTTAGCCGTGTAGGATTTTTTCAAACAATTTAACCCGAAGCGGCCGGCGACGGCAGCGGACCATACCAGGAGAGTGAAATGTCGTTGCATGCCCGTGCTTCCCTCGCGCTCGGCAAAGTTGCCGTGGCGCTCGCGTTTGCTGGTATTGCCGTGGCGGCTCACGCCGACACGGTTCGCGTGACCGTCGCGCATTACAGCGACGCCACCGCGCCGTACTTCGAAAAGATGGCTCGCAACTTCGAGAAGGCCAACCCCGGCACGACCATCAAGATCGAAGACGTGAACTGGGACACGTTGCAGCAGAAACTGCAAACGGACATCTCCGGCAACGCCAACGCCGACCTCGCGATTGTCGGCACGCGCTGGCTGCTCGACTTCGTGAAGGACGACGTGGCCGAACCGCTCGACGGCTATATGGATGCCAGCTTCAAGGGCCGCTTCATCGCGCCGTTCCTCGCGCCCGGCCAGATCAACGGCAAGACCTACGGCCTGCCGATCGCCGCTTCCGCGCGCGCGCTGTACTACAACAAGGACTTGCTCGCGAAGGTCGGCTATCCGGACGGGCCGAAAACGTGGAACGACGTGGTCGAGGCGTCGAAGAAGCTGAAGGCGCAAGGCATTGCGGGCTTCGGTCTGCAAGGCAAGGAAATCGAAACGGACGTCTACTTTTACTACGCGCTGTGGACCAACGGCGGCGAGGTGGTCGGCAAGGACAACAAGGCGGCGTTCAATTCGCCGGCCGGCGTGAAGGCGGCCACGCTGTACAAGTCGCTGATCGATCAGGGCCTGACGCAACCCGGCGTGACCGGCTATAGCCGCGAAGACGTGCAGAACCTGTTCAAGCAGGGCCGCGTCGCGATGATGATCTCGGCGCCGTTCCTCGCGAAGCAGATCAAGAAGGAGGCGCCGACCCTGAAGTACGGCATCGATCCGATTCCGATGGGCACCACGCATGCCACGTATGCGGTCACGGACTCGATCGTGATGTTCAAGAACTCGAAGGTGAAGAAGTCCGCATGGAAGTTCCTCGACTATCTGTTCACGAAGGAACCGCGCGTCGAGTTCACCACGACTGAAGGTTTCCTGCCGACCACCAAGGCGGAATCGTCCGATCCGGCATTCAATGATCCGGACACCAAAGCATTCGTCGCCTTGTTGCCAACCGCACGCTTCGCGCCGACCGTGACCGGCTGGGAAGACACCGCGAAGGCCGTGACCGATGCAATGCAGTCGATCTATCTCGGCAAAGCCAAGCCGGCGGACGCGTTGAATGCGGCGGCCGCGCAAGCCAATAAATCGCTGGGGCATTGATTCCCGGAACCGGAAACGCGCCGCCTTCGTCGCAATTGCCGCGACTGCCGCGACTGCAAACGCGCGGCGCGCTGTCCGGCGGTCATGCGCTATCCGGCACATCCCGCCGCGCCCGCTGTCCGACGCGGGCGCGTCTTACGATCGAGCACGTATGAGCCGTTCCGCTTCTTCACGTCTGCAAGCGCCGTGGTTGCTGATTGCGCCGAGTCTTGTGCTGGCGCTTTTTATTATCAGCTACCCGATTTTCAACATCGTGTGGCAATCGCTGCATGAGGTGTCGCGTTTCGGCGCGATTCGCGATTTCACCGGCTTGCAGAACTTCTACACGATCTTCGGCGATCCCGCGTTTCTTGCGGCGGCGCGGCGCACGATTGTCTGGACCGTGTTCGTGGTGGGCGGCACGGTGCTGATCTCCGTGCCCGTTGCACTTGTACTGAACCAGGACTTCTATGGGCGCGGCGTCGCGCGCACGATCGTCATGCTGCCGTGGTCCGTGTCTCTCACGATGACCGCCGTCGTCTGGCGCTGGGCCTTCAACGACGACTACGGCATGGTCAACGTCACACTCCAGCGCCTCGGGCTGATCGGCGGCCCGATTCATTGGCTCGCCACGCCGGAGCTGGCGTTTCCGGTGGAGATCGCGGTGGGCATTCTCGTGTCCATTCCATTCACGGTGACGATTCTGCTGGGCGGATTGTCCTCGGTGCCGGGCGACATTTACGAGGCGGCGCGCATCGACGGTGCGAGCGGGTGGCAGCAGTTTCGCAAGCTCACGCTGCCGCTGCTGCGGCCTTTCATCAACATGGCCATTCTGTTGAACGTGATTTATGTGTTCAACTCGTTTCCAATTATCTGGGTGATGACCCAGGGCGGCCCTGACAACAGCACGCACATTCTCGTGACCTATCTGTACGAATTGGGTTTCAGGCTCGGACGCCCCGGCGAAGCAGCCGCGGTCTCGCTGATCATGCTCGTCATGCTGTTCGTTTTCTCGATGGCGTATTTGCGTGTGCAGCCCGCGGAACAAGGAGAGCCGTCATGAATCCCAGCGCGAAAATGAAGCGCTCGTTGTGGTGCTGGCTTGCGTTGTCGCCGCTCGTCGTGATCGTGCTGTTTCCGTTTGCCGTGATGCTGTTCACCGCGTTGAAGCCGGCCTCGGAAATTTTCGTGTATCCCGCGCGCTGGCTACCGGTGCATTGGCAATGGCGCAACTTCGTCGATATGTGGCAGGCCGCCAATTTCGGCGTCGCGCTGCGCAACAGCACGGTCATCAGCCTGCTTTCGACATTGCTCGCGCTCGCGGTCAGTTTGCCGGCCGCTTATGCATTGGCCCGATTTCCATTTCGTGGACGCGGACCGTATCGTCAGTTCCTGCTCGTCACGCAGATGTTGTCGCCTATCCTGCTGGTGGTCGGCCTGTTCCGGCTCGCGGCCATGATTCCTTATGGCGACGGCAATCTCGTCGACTCGAAGATCGGCGTGATCGTTTCCTATGCGGCGTTCAATATCGCGTTTGCCGTGTGGATGCTGTCTTCGTACTTCCAGACGGTGCCGCGCGATCTGGAAGAATCGGCGTGGCTCGAAGGATGCAGCCGCACGCGCGCCGTTTTCAAAGTGTTCCTGCCGCTTGCGGTGCCTGCGATTGTGGTCACGGCGATCTTCACGTTCATCAACGCGTGGAACGAGTTTGCCGTTGTCTATACGCTGATCCGCTCGCCCGAGAACAAAACGCTGACCGTGCAAGTGACCGATATGGTCGCCGGCAAGTATGTCGTGGAGTGGCACCTGGTGATGGCCGCCACGCTTTGCGCGACGTTGCCGGTGTCCGTCGTATTTGCGTGGCTGCAGCGGTATCTGGTGAAGGGGCTTGCGCTGGGCGCGGTGAAGTAGCTTATGAATCGACTGGACCGCGCCGACAGCTCACCGTGTCAGCGCGGGCGATGTTCTTCGAATCCGATACCTTATTCTGTGCCGCGGACAATTCGCAAATCGCGCTCCGCTGCGTCGCCTAAAGCTTCAAGCGCATTCTGGTAGTCGTCGCGTCGATAGGCGGCGAGTGCATCTTCATAAGACGGGAACTCGATCACCACCGTCCGCTCCTTCAGGCCCTGCTCGTGCACTTCGTCCGCGACGCCGCGCACGAGGAACTTGCCGCCGGCAGCCGTCACGGCCGGGGCTGCAAGTTGACCATAGGCCGCCAGCTTCGCCGGGTCGTTGATCTTGCGATATGTAGTTACCCAATACCCCTTGCTCATTTGACGCTCCTTGTTTGTGTAGACATGAATCGAGCAGCGTAACAGAGAATGTGTTGCGCGCAGCCCTCACTTTGGTGTGGAGAGGCACATCCCCAATGGGCGGCGCTGACGCGCGATTTTCACTGCGAATAACGCCACGCCTCGGCGCAAGTTGGCTCAAATGGTTGAATAGCGGCGGATGACAAACAGCTGACTTCTATAGAAACTCTTGTGTAGGGTCCAGGCAGTGTGTGCATGGCTGGATGCTCGCGCGTGAATCGTCGTGAGAAAGCCGTTCACGGTGCGGCAATGACTCGTCGTTTATCATGAACCTCACTCTGCCTTAGATGATGCTTCGATTAGATATGACGAATACCACCAAGACGTTGATTATCGGCCTAGTAGTGGCGGATCTGATAGTTGGCGCTTATTTCCTGTTTCCGCGCGAGGACAAGAAGTCGGCTCCGCCCGCCGAGGCCGCGCTGACCGCGCCCGATGCGGACAACTCGCGCTCCGACGAAAGCCATGTGATTGCAGGCAGCATCGAGGGGCCTGGGTCGCAGAAAGCCAATGCGAACGCAAACACGAACATCGACGCGAATGCCGGCACGAAGGTGAGTCGCGTGGATGCGCAGCCGGTGCCGTCGGCGGCACCCACGGTCGCGCTTCCCCCGGTGACGCCGGTCGCGCCGGCGGCGCCGGTTGCGCCGGCCACCAACATGGCCAATGTTCCGGCGACGCAGCTTCAACCGCAAGTGCAAGTGCAGCCGCAGCCGCAAGTTCAAGTGCAACAGCCGCAGCTTCAGCCGCAACCGCAAGTGCAAGCGCTGCAACCTCAACAAGTGCAGCCCGTGCAGCAAGTACAACCGGCACAACAACCCGTGCAGCAGGCGCAACGTTACAGCACGAGGTCCAGGCCGACGCAGCACGCGGACGACTCACGTGCTCAGGAAGATCTGCACCGCCGCGGTTCGTACGAAGTGGGCGCGATGATGACGGACATGCTCGTCAGGGAATCGGCGAAACCCGATCCGCAATTGCCTCCGCCGTCTCAGACGAATCAACCTCCGATCTATACCCCCAGCAGTTCGAATACCGGGGCAGCGATGACGGATCAACTCGTCAAAGATTCCGCGAAGGTGGACCCTGCCTCCACGGTTCAGAAGTAGTCGCGCTCGTCTGACAGGCGGCGCAGCGCAAGATCAGGCGGCGCCGCGGTGCTTCGACAATGCCGATCGACGAGAGAGAGATGTATCGACGCTCACACGCGAGGCCGTCTCAGGCGACAACAACAACGCGTTCATCACACGCAGCCGCCACTCGTCGGGCGGCATTGCGTCGGGCGAAGCATTCAGCTTCACTTTCATCGACGGATTCAGCACAAGCAGTTCTCGCAAACCATGGAGCACCCATCGGTCAAGACGACGCGTCAAGCCAAGACGCTCGACGGCTTTTAGCGCGCCGCCCAGCGGCCTAGTCTCGCTGCCGTTGCCGTGATTGCCGCCGATCCGCTCGGTCAGCGTGAGGACGTGATAACCGGTCCGAGGCGCGTCCGGCTCCTCGTGAAGAGGCGTGGCCTTGACCGAGAGCCGGCCTTCGTCCATCGCGCTGAACAGCGCCACTGCAATGGCCATGTCACCCTGGAACTGTTCACGCCAGCCGGGCAATCTTCCCGGCGCCATGGAGGCCGCGCCCATTGCGTCGATGTCGAACGGCTGGTCGCCGTAGCCTGCCACGCGCACAGCAATCGCCGGGTACACAATCCCGCTCTCGCTATGGATCGGCGCACCGCCAAGTGCTTCGGCGATGCGCTCGGGCAAACTGACTTCGCGCATCGGCAACACGCCGCTGCCGGACTCCGCTTGTGAGCCGGCATCGAATGCGAAAAGAATGTGATCGCCGCTGCGCGCGACCATGCCGCCTTCCACCGCAACGAGTTGACGCGCGCGTTCGAGAACCGCGCGCCGCACCGAGGAACCTAGCGATTTTTCATACGCCGCCTCGATCTGCCGCACGTTGAAAATCGACGCCACGAGGCAAAGCGGCATGACGCCGTCGTCGCGCGAACCGCGAGACCGCACGCCGAGACGGTTCAGCAACGAAGTCCACTGGGCATCTTTCACCAGGCGATTCAGGTTGCTCACGGTGCGCCTCGCTTTGCGCGATCTCGTGCGATTTTCATTGCTTTAACAGTCGAATCGCAAACCGCGAGGCGCACTTTTCCCGTGCCCGCACTCATGGCTGCATTCGTTCTGGTCTCAAGGAAATCGCGCGCACGGTTCATATTGCTGCCTCTCAATGTGGCGAAAAGTCTTTTTATGCAGCGCATCATATTCGCTTCGAATCGCAGGCAATTTGAAGGTGTCCGAATGGATCAACCTATTGGCGGATGCGACCAAACGGGCAAGGAAAAAAGGCGAAAATCAACGCGAATTGCGGAGCCGTTGCCATGTTGAATTGAATGATTGCAACTGATCGCATCGCGCGAATCGGTGCATTGCATCGACACTTGCGCACGAATGCGCGAGTGCGCGGGTGCTAAAAGACAGCAGAAAACGAAGTGGACTTTTGTTTGCACTCCGACTCTTTTTCCTTCGCCCGCTTCACGCAAACGCGATCTTCTTGCATGCCAGGCTGCGCCAATGAAATGCGAAGCCGCCGGAAGCTCAAACGCTCCAACGTCGAAACCGCATGTGACGACAACGTTTTTGTTATCGTTTGTCACGCCACGCCTTTGCCGCTCAGGCAGGCGCGCCCAAAATAACTGGAGACCACGTGAAATTCGACACGACGACTGTCCGGCTGATCCTTGCCATCGCGGAAGAAGGCAGCATCTCGCGCGCGGCCGACAAGCTGAGCCTCGCGGTCGCGGCGGCCTCGCGGCGCGTGTCGGACCTGGAAGAGCAACTGGGCGCCAAGCTCTTTACGCGCGTGCCGCATGGCGTCGAGATCACCGAGCCCGGCGCGAAGCTGCTGGAGTACGTCCGGCAGATCGACAACCTGATGGACCGCATGGAGGGCGACGCGCAAGCGCTCAATCACGGTCTCGACGGACGCATCATCATCGGTGCGCCCAAGGCGGTCGTCATTCAGTTTCTTGCTCGCGAGATCGCGGCGATCCAGAAAAAGTATCCGCGCATCGCGCTGAAGATCGTCGAGGAGAACAGCAAGATCGTGCAGCAGCTTCTGCGCGACAAAGTGATCGACGTGGGCATCTATGAAAAGAAGAGCGGCTTTCTGGATCTGGCCAAGTCGGCCTATCGAGAAGACCGTCTCGTGCTCGTTTATAGCCGCGCGCATTTCCAGTTCGGCAGCACGCCATGCGGCATCGACGATATTCTCGATCTTCCCATTGTGAGTCTCGGCAAGGGCTCGGCGGTTCTGTCCGCTGTGGAGCGCGCGTATCGCAGCCGCGGCCGCCTGTTCCCCAACAACTTCACGGTCAGCGGGTTCGACACGATGCTCGCGATGGTGCGTCACGGCCTGGGCGTGGGTCTGATGCCGCCTGACGTGTTGCAGACCTTCCATCCCGAGGCATCGCTCGCGTCCGTCGAACTCGACGGAGACTGGTCGCGGCGCAGCTACGTCCTGTCCTGCGTGGAAGGGCATGCCCAGGAGCAGACGCTGCGCAACGTCGTCGGCGAATTGCTGGCCGGCAACGCCTAGCCGAAACTCGCATGCTCGGCGGTTTCGCGAACCGCGATGCCAGCCATGACGCAACCATTCTTGCGGCGGCCCTTCCGGTCGGCGACAGTGGAGCACTAACACGCGCCCCACGGCCCACTTATCCCAGGAGGAAACTCGCCATGACGGAATCAAGGCATCTACCGCTGCAAGGCATTCGTGTGCTCGACGTGAGCCAGGTCATGGCGGGACCGTTCGCGTGCATGATGCTGGCCGACCTGGGCGCGGACGTGATCAAGGTCGAACCGCCCGAAGGCGACCAGACGCGCAGTTCGATGGGCTTCAAGATGAAAGGCCCCGACAGCATGGGTTTTTTGAATCTCAACCGCAACAAGCGCTCGGTCACACTCGATCTGAAAAGCGACGAAGGGCGCGAGATGTTCTACAAGCTCGCGAAAACGGCGGACGTGATCGTCGAGAATTATCGGCCCGGTGTCGTGCAGCGTTTGCGGATCGACTACGAGTCGATCAGGGCGATCAATCCGAAGATCGTCTACGCGAGCATTTCGGGCTTTGGGCAAAGCGGGCCGTGGTCGTCGCGGCCGGGCTTCGATCTGATGGCGCAAGCCATGTCCGGCGTCATGAGCGTGACGGGCTACAAGGGCGGCAAACCCGTCAAGGCAGGCGTGCCCGTGGCGGATATCGGCTGCGCGATGTTCGCCGTGTACGGTCTGCTGTCGGCCTATATCGGCGCGCAGAGAACCGGTGAAGGCCAGCATATCGACGCGTCGCTGTTCGACTCGATCATGGCCTTCTCGATCTGGGACATGTCCGATTACTGGGGCACCGGCGTGCCGCCCACGCCGCTCGGCACGAGCAACAAGATGAGCGCGCCGTATCAGGCCGTGAAAGCGCGAGACGGCTACTTCGTGATGGGCGCGACGAATCAGAAGCTCTGGACACGATTGTGCGAGGTGCTGGAGCGCCGCGATCTGATCGGTCACTCGGACTACGCATCGGTTTCGCTGCGCCTGAAAAATCGCGAGGCGATGATCGAAGTGCTGGAGCAGGAGTTCGGCAAACGCGACAGCGAAGAATGGGTCGAGGTATTGCTCGCGGCCGGCATTCCCGCCGGGCCTATTCTTTCGTATCCCGAAGCATTTTCCAGCGACCACGCGCGGCATCGCAACATGTGCATGGAGATCGATCATCCGAACGAGGGTAAGGTCAAGAACATCGGCTTCCCGGTCAAACTGCTCGGCACGCCGCCGACCGCGCGCCGCCATCCGCCGCTGCTCGGCGAACACAACGACGAGATCTTCGCGGAGATCAACGGAGCCGCGTCATGAGCGAACTGGTCAGTCTCACTGTTCACCCTTCGGGCGCGGCGGAAATCGTGATCGACCGGCCCGAGCGGCACAACGCGATGACGCTCGACATGTACGAATCGCTGCTCGCGCTCGTCGCGCAGTGTGAGGCGAATCCCGGCGTGCGCTGCATTCTGCTGCGCGGCGCGGGCGGCAAGTCCTTCATTTCCGGCACCGACATCGGCTATTTCAAGGACTTCCGCGACGGGCGCGATGGCCTCGCGTATGAAGCGTTCGTCGAGCGCGTGATCGACACGGTCGAGCGGATTGCGATGCCGACCATCGCCGTGATCGACGGCTGGGCCGTGGGCGGCGGTCTCGCGCTCGCCACGGCCTGCGATTTTCGCGTTTGTAGCGACGCTTCGCGGTTCGGCGCGCCGATCGCGAAGACACTGTCGAACACGCTGTCGTCGCGCAACATCGCGCGTCTTCAGGCGGCGTTCGGCACGCCGCGCGTGAAGAAAATGCTGATGCTCGCCGACTATCTGAGCGCCGAAGAAGCGCTCGCATGCGGATACGTGCATGAGGTCTGCGCGCGAGACGCGTTGCGGGCGGCGGCGCACACGCTCGCGCAACGGTTGATCGCGCTTTCGCCCGTCACGCAGAAGGCGGTGAAGGAAAGCTTGCGCCGCATCGTGATCGAACAACGGCTCGACGACGACGATCTGATCGAAGAAGTGTATGGCAGCAGTCGCTTCAAGGAAGCAGTGACGGCGTTCACCTCGAAGCCATGACGGCGTGAGTCAGTCGCAAGACGCTTAAAAAGCGCCGCACTCGCGGCGCTTTTTTTATGCATGCGCACCGCGAGCGTGCGCCGCGCCAAGCCAATCAAGCCAGGCCAGGGTTTTCATCGACAAAAATTCCTGTTGCCAAACTTTTTTGTTGTCGTACTATCCGCACATGACAACACATGTTGTCATATTAAGCGATCGAACATCGCATGTTGTAGAGGCAGCCTGTGTTCGTCGTCAATCAATGCGGAGAAAATCATGGTACGTCGCGTCTTCCTCATGTCCCTCGTTGCGGCCGCCCTGCTCGGCTCGGCGGTCGCCCGCGCGGACACCAAAGAACTTGTGGTCGGCACGGACACGTCGTTCATGCCGTTCGAATTCAAGCAGGGCGACAAGTACGTCGGCTTCGACCTCGACCTGTGGGCAGAAATCGCGAAAGATCAGGGCTGGAAATACAAGGTTCAGCCGATGGACTTCAGTGGCCTGATTCCCGCGTTGCAGACGCAGAACATCGACGTCGCGCTGTCCGGCATGACGATCAAGGAGGAGCGCAAGAAAGCGATCGACTTCTCCGATCCGTATTACGACAGCGGCCTCGCCGCGATGGTGCAGAGCGAGAACACGAGCATCAGATCAATCGACGATCTGAACGGCAAGGTGATCGCCGCGAAGACGGGCACGGCCACCATCGACTGGATCAAGGCGCACCTGAAGCCGAAGGAAATCCGCCAGTTCCCGAATATCGACCAGGCGTATCTGGCGCTGGAAGCGGGCCGCGTCGATGCGGCGATGCACGACACGCCCAACGTGCTCTATTTCGTGAGCACCGCCGGCAAAGGCAAGGTGAAGGTCGCGGGCACGCCGGTGAGCGGCGACAAATACGGCATCGGCTTCCCGAAAGGCAGTCCGCTCGTCGCCAAGGTCAACGCCGAACTGGCGAAGATCAAAGCCGACGGCCGCTACGCGACGCTGTACAAGA
Organism: Paraburkholderia sp. MPAMCS5; assembly: GCF_036016995.1. Taxonomy (NCBI): domain Bacteria; kingdom Pseudomonadati; phylum Pseudomonadota; class Betaproteobacteria; order Burkholderiales; family Burkholderiaceae; genus Paraburkholderia; species Paraburkholderia sp. MPAMCS5. The sequence goes on along the minus strand of NZ_JAYXBK010000001.1, from coordinate 203,560 downwards.
AGTGGTTCGGCTCCGAGCCGCCGAAGTCGTAATCGTTCTGACCTCGCGCGCGGCACGTGCCGCCGCGCGGCAGACGCACCCATAAGGAGCGGTTCGTGGAATTCGATTGGACAGTTATCTGGACTGCGCTTCCAGACCTGATAACCGGCGTGAAGCTGACTATTTTCATCGCCTTCGTGGGACTGGTCGGCGGGTTTATCGTCGGCGTGGTGGCCGGCATGTGCCGCGCGTATGGTCCGCTTGTGCTGAATGTGATCGCGCAGGTCTACGTGGAGCTGATTCGCGGCACGCCCATCGTGGTTCAGGTGATGTTTCTCTACTTCGCGCTGCCCTTGCTCGCGCATTTGCGAATCGACGGACTGACGGCCGCGATCATCGCCATCACGGTGAATTCGGGCGCCTATCTCGCCGAAGTAGTGCGCGGCGCCTTGCTGTCGATCCCCAAGGGCTTGATGGAAGCTGGCCTTGCCATGGGACTCTCGACGCCGCGCGTGCTGATGAAAATCATCGGCCCGCTCGCGTTTCGCCGGTTGATTCCGCCATTGGGCAATCAATGCATCGTCAGTCTGAAAGACACGTCGCTGTTTATCGTGATCGGCGTCGGGGAACTGACGCGCAAAGGTCAGGAAATCATCGCCGGGAATTTTCGCGCGGTGGAAATCTGGTCCGCCGTCGCGGTCATTTATCTGATATTGACCGGCGTGATGACACTGTCGCTGCGTCTCGTTGAAAGAAGGATGCGAATTCTATGAGCATGGTCGAATTTCACGGCGTCTCCAAGAGCTTTGGCCATTTGCCGGTGCTCAAAGACATCAATCTTCGTATCGAGAGTTCGGAAGTCGTGGTGGTGGTCGGGCCGTCGGGCTCGGGCAAGTCGACCATGCTTCGCTGCATCAACGCGCTCGAAAAAATCAGCGGCGGCGAACTGCTCGTGGACGGCCTGAGCGTGAAGGGCAATGCGTCCGACATCCGCGCCATTCGCCTGGAAGCGGGCATGGTGTTTCAGCAGTTCAACCTGTTCCCGCAGATGACCGCGCTGGAAAACGTGATGTTCGGCCCGATTCAGGTGCGCGGCGCATCGCGTGCGCAAGCGCGCGATCAGGCGATGGCGCTGCTCGACAAGGTCGGGCTCGAATCGCGCGCGAATCACTATCCGTCCGAGTTGTCCGGCGGCCAGCAGCAGCGCGTGGCGATTGCACGCGCATTGGCCATCAGGCCGAAGCTGATGCTCTTCGACGAGCCGACTTCAGCGCTCGATCCGGAGCTTCGTCATGAAGTGCTAAAGGTGATGCAGGATCTCGCGACAGAGGGCATGACGATGATCGTCGTCACGCACGAGATTGGTTTTGCGAAACGCGTGGGGACGCGCCTGTTGTTCATGGACAACGGCGGCATCGCGCAAGACGGCGAGCCGGGCGCGCTGATCGACAACCCGCCCACGCCGCGTTTGAAGGACTTTCTGAAGCACGTCAGTTAAAAAAACCGCGTGTCGATTGCCCGGAGAGAGCGCCGCTCGTACGGCGCACTCCCGGCCTTCGCGGGCTGCAACGCGGCGCGCGACTCAATCGTCGTAGCGGCGATGCTTGTGGTGGTGCCGGCCCGAACGATAACCGCGCGAGTAGTCGTCCGCGTAGGAGTTCGAGCGCGAGATATTGCCGCCGAGCGCCGAGCCCGCGCCGCCGCCCAGCGCCGCGCCGACGAGGCCGCCGCCGCGGCCGCCCATCGCATTGCCGGCCGCCGTGCCCGCGCCGCCGCCCAGTGCGCCGCCGATAATCGCGCCCGTGCGCTCGCGACGGTTCGACGTCACCGCGCCGCCCGCGCCACCGCCCACCGCGCCGCCGATCACAGCACCCGTGCTGCCGCCGACCGCGCCGCCAACCGCCGCGCCTGCCACGCCGCCAAGCGCGCCGCCGAGCGCGTTGTTCAAATCGCCGGCCATCGCCGACACCGACGCCGCGCTCGTGAGCGCTGCAATAGCCACAATCTGAAGGATTTTTCTGGACATAAAGGTCGCTGGTTTTTATGAGACGGCGCCGAGTATAACCGGCCAGATGAAAGGCCTCTGTAACGGCCGCGCCACGTACCGGTAAGACGTGTAACAAATATGCGGCGCCGTCATTTTTACCTTGTGCTGCCCCACGCGCTTTAACGCCCGCGCTTCTTTTTCAACTCGATCGTTTCGAACAGTTCGTAGTTCATGGTCGGCGTCTGATCCGCGCCCGGCGCATGGTAGTAGTTCATCGTGATCGTGGTCTCGCCGCCGGGGTGTCCCGGATCGTGATCGAACACGGCGATGCCGTAACCGGTGCCCGTGTCGCGTTGCGCCGACCAGATCGCGTCTTCCACGGCATCGGCGCTCGCGCGCACGAAGGTGCCCGCCGTCGTGCCCGGCACCGGGCGGTTAGGCCGCGTGAAGATGCGCGCTTGCGGCAGTCCGGTGCCGGCATCGACGCCATACACGTCGAGCGGCGCGCTCGTGCCGCCGCCGCCGAGAATCAGGTGGATCGTGCCGTGGCTCGTGTCGAACGTCGACGCGCCCGCCGAAATCGCGGACATGACCGGCTTCGGCTGCAAGGTATCCACGGGATGACCCGTCGCGATGTCGGTGCCCTTGTTGTGATTGCAGCCGCGCACGGGGTAGCTGCGCTCGTAGTCGTGATCGTGGCCGCACAGCACGAGGTCCACACCATAGCGGTCGAACAGCGGCAGCCAGGCTTCGCGGATGCCTTTGTCCGAACCGTTGCCGGTCTTCGACGAACTCAGCGCGTCCTGATGCATCTGCACGACGATCCAGTCGATGTCGTCGTCTTCGGCCGCGTGGCGCAGCGTCTTTTCGAGCCAGCGCGTTTGCTCGCCGCCGCTGTAGCCGCGCACATAGAGCGACGTGCCCGGCTGGATCGGCGGATTGCCCGTGCTCGCGGCCGGCACGAGCGGATTCGGGCCGGCGACGAACGCGGCGGCATCCTGATAGACGACGTCGTCGGCATCGAGCGAAACGAACAGCACCGAACTCACGCGGAAGCTGTACCAGCGCCCCTGAAAACGCGTGTGATTCTCCGGCAGCGTGTAGCGCGACAGATACGACGCGAGCCCTTGCTCGCCGTTATGGAATTCCAGCTCGTGATTGCCGGGACACGGCATCCACGGACGATTCGCCGCCGAGGTCTGGCAGTTGTTGCCGAAGTCCCGCCACACTTCCGGCTGCTGCGTCGGGTTCAGATTGGCGTAGCACAGATCGCCGTTGAGCAAGTGGAACAGCGGTTGAAAGCGCTCGACGGCCTGCACCGCGAAGCGGCTTTGCGGCGACGACAGCATCCAGCCCGTATTCGGCGTGGCGAGGTCGCCGTAGCTCGTCCAGCGAAACGGCGCACGGCCTCGCGGCGCCGTGCGAAAACCGCCGCTGAAGGGCTGCGCCGCGTTGCTGTCGTTATCGGCGGTGACTTCGTATGCGTAGTTCGTGTCCGGCTTGAGATCGCGCAGACGCGCGTGATAGTTGAACACGACCTCGCCGTTCAGGCCGTCGGTGTAGGTGGTCTGCACGCCGTGCGCGATCCGTTTGGCGTCGCCCACGCGGCCGATGCGCAAGTGCGGCTTCGTGGCGGCCGCGAGCGATGCCCATGACACCGTGACCTCGCTCGATGGATCGTTGCCCCAGGTCAGATGGACCTGCTCGGGCGTGCCGTCGGGCGTACTGCCCGCGGCGCGCGCCGCCGACAACGTGCTCGCGGCGGTCGCGAGACTCGATGCGCCCGCGAACTTCAGAAACCCGCGACGCGAAACGATGGAAGCGCCCTGATCGGCTGGCGAAGCCTTAGCGTTTTTTGTGTTCGACATGTCTGTGTTTGTGAGTAGGAGGACTGGCGGCTTTTGACCCGTGATCCTAGTCGCGAAACAGTGACAGTTGAATGAAAACGGCGACTGGCTAACGCTTTGGCGGCTGCGGACTATTCGCGGGATTCGTGTCGAATTTCGAAACGCGCTCAATGCCGCTATCGCCGGCTATTCCGATTAGTTCGGTCTCCATGACATCGGCGATGTGCCGGTCGTAGATCTGATCGCCTCGCACATAGACCGTGAACCATTGCAGGTACTTTGCCTGCTTTTCCGGGTTGTCGAGCGTGTCGCGCGTCCATTGATAAAGCGGATAGTTTTGCGTGCCGAGGCGCTCGGCTTCGCGCACATAGTCCGCGAAAGCGTCGTACTGACAGTTCACGGTCGCGTCATGCCGACGCAGAATGTCCCGCAGCGCGGGCAGCGCCGCGCCGGACGAATCGGCGCGCAGCGCTTTCGCCAGTTCCAGAGAGACGCTGAGCCGCAACTGGAATTTCAACGTCGAGTCCATATGTACCTCGCTGCCGGCAATGAACGGCGAATTGGCGCGGTGAATTGGTGCGGCGCTTGAGCGCTGAAAGCCGCGAGCGCCACACCCGGCCGGAGCCGGCTCACGTCTGATTCGCGGATTGAGCGGGCAGTTTTTCGTCGATGCGCGCAATCTCGCAGCCTTTCACCGGCCTGCCGAGTAAAAAGCCCTGTGCGTGCGTGCAGCCCGAGCGCCGCACGAAATCCAGTTGCTCCTGCGTCTCGATGCCCTCCGCCGTGGTCGGCATGCCGATTTCCCGCGCCAGCGCGACGATCCCGCGCACGACCGCCGCCGATTCCCGCCGATGCACGGATTCCTTGACGAACGAGCTGTCGATTTTCAGCTTGTCGAAGGTGAAGCGCACGAGCGTCGACATGGTCGAGAAGCCGGTGCCGAAATCGTCGAGCGCGAGGCCGATGCCCAACGCGCGCAGCCGCGTGATATTGCGCCGCGTCACGACGTCGTCGTTCAGCAGCACCGTTTCGGTCACTTCGATATTGAGGCGCGCGGGCGGCAGCCGCGTCTTGCGCAGCACGCCGGCGACAATCGACGCAAACGTCTCCTCGCGCAATTGCACCGGCGACACGTTGACCGCAACCGACACCTTGTCGCGCCACATGGCCGCTTCCTTGCAGGACTGCAAAAGCGCCCACTCGCCCAACGCGAGAATGAGGCCGGTTCGTTCCGCCGTGGGAATGAACGCGGACGGCGAAAGCTCGCCGCGCGTGGGATGCGTCCAGCGAATCAGCGCTTCGCGGCCCGTCACGGCGCCGCTCGTCAGATCGACAATCGGCTGATACTCCATGCGCAATCCGCTGAACGAGCGCAGCGCGCCTTCCAGATCGCTGCGCAAGAGGCTCAGGCTTTCGTCGGAGACATGCTGCTGGGCATCGAAAATCGCGTAGGCGCTTTTTCCGCTGCGCTTGACCGCATAGAGCGCGCGGTCGGCGCAAATCAGCAATTGCGGTCCGGTCGACGCGTGCTCCGGATACAGCGCGACGCCCACACTCGCGCCGATGTGCACGAGTGCCTCGCTCGACACGAACGGCCGCGCGAGCGTTTTGACGATGCTGTCCGCGAGCAGGCGCACATCGCGAGACGGCTCGGGCGCTTCTGAAATGACCACGAATTCATCGCCGGCCAGGCGCCCGACGATGTCGGTATCGGGCAGAACTTCACGCAAACGATTCGCGGCTTCCTGGAGAATCTGATCGCCCGCCGCGTGGCCCAAACTGTCGTTGATCGCCTTGAAGCCGTCCAGGTCGATCAGCAGAACGGCGAACAGTCCGTCGCGATGCAGCGCTCCGGCGGGCGTGCGTTCCAGCAGCAATTCGTTGATGCGCGCCCGGTTCGGCAAGCCCGTGAGACTGTCGTGATGCGCGAGGCGCTGACTGTTTTCGCGCGCGAGCAGCAGCGCGACGGTATCGCGATTGCTGCGCAGCGCAACCGTCAGAAAACCGGCCGCGCAGAAGGGCGCCTGAAACAGCAGCACGAGTTTGCCGGAACCGGGCGACAACGCCGCGCCGACGCCAAGCAGCCCGAGAATGAAAATGATCTGTAGCAGCACGAGCCGCGGCGTGGCCGCATTGCGTCCCGCGAGGCCGCCGACCACACCGACCGCGCACACATTGCCCAGCAGAAAAAGCGTCGGGTCTCCGCTGATATTGCACAAGAGACTGCCGAAGCCGAACAGCGCGCTCCACAGGATGCTCGCCAGCACGAAGGCGGACGTGGGTGTGGGCAAATCGCGGTCGCTGCGCCGGCGGCACAGCCCGATCAGCCCGAGACGCACCATCAATAACGCGACGACGGCGCTCGTCCACGTTGCATATAGTAAGGTGGGGTGAAGATAGTAAGCGGTGACGCAGACGCTGATTTCGCAGATCGACGCGAACACGATTGAAGCTGTGCGCGTGAAGAGATTGGCAAGCAGTATCTGCCGGTTCTCGGCGCTCAGGTTCTGGACCGAAGAGACAATCCACGTGAAAAATGGAGACCTTGGTTCGCTAAAAGCCATGACCTACGCATTTTTAATGGTGAATGAGAAATGAAGCAGCGTATCAGCTAATTATTACGTAAACATTAGTCAAGCGGTTATTTATGCCCAGCGAGCGCTTTTCGCCGTCATTCCCGATTGTTGGGCGCATAAAAGACAAAGCGCGATTGTCTCGCGCTTCATCAAGGTTAACCCGATGCGAATGAAAAAACGCAAAGACGCGCGCTCTATTCCTTCGCCATTTCGACGAGTTTCGCCACCGTATTCATGTTGCGAGCGGTGCCGGTTTTCGCGGCGGGAATTCTGAGTTTCGAATCCGCCATTCCGTCGTTGTAGTGCACATAGATTTCGCGCGTGCCGAGCGCCATTTCTTCTTCGCGCTGGCCGCTTGCGTGAGCGAGCGCGTCGGCTGGCGGCAGTGCGTCGAGAAAAATGGCGACAGTGCGGTTTGGCGCGGCAGATTTGAACGGATTCGCCGCCAGCACGTCGGCGAGTTGCGCGCCCGTTCGCACCGCGACGCCGACCGGCTTGCCCGCATACGCTTCGAGACATTGTTCGAGCTTGTGCTTCACAGAAGCCTCGGCCAGCTTGCTGTCGAACACGACATTGCCGCTCGCGATATACGTGCGCACGTGAGTGAAACCAACGGACTCGCACATCGCGCGCAATTCGGCCATGGAAAGCTTGCCGGTGCCTCCGACATTCACGGCGCGCAAAAGAGCGATATATCGAATCATGTGTCGAGCCTGATTGAGTGGGGTTCGCTGTGCAGCAGCAGTTTCAAATGAGCGATGCGGCTCGCGCAATCATAAACAACCCCGCGCCGCCGACAACCCAGCCGATGCCTCGCGCAACGCGCTCGCCGCGCGAAGCAAAACGTTCGAGCGTCAGCGCCGCCGTGACCGCCGTCATGGCAACCAGATCCATCACTCCGGTTACGACGAGAAACGCGGTCAAGCCGGCGCAGCAGCAACTGCAATGCACGGCGAGGCGCAAGCCGTGGCGCAATGCAGCGCCAGCACTCGACGGCAATACATGGCCATGTCCGGGCGCTTGTCGGCAGCAGTCGAGATAATGCGCCTTCCACGCGGTGAACTGCAACGCGCCGGCGATCAGCACGACCACGCCTGACATCAGCGGAACGGCGCGCGCGAGCGCGGGCATCCGCATGTCGAGCGCGGCCAGCGCCGCGCTCGTTACGAAAACCGCCGCGCCCCATGCGGTCCATACCGCGAAATAGCCCAAGCCGGCCAGCAACGTGAACGACATCGCGCGCTTCCGCCCGGCACTGCCGAGCGCCTCGCGATAGCGCCACAACACGGGCGCGAGCGACGGCAGCATCATCGCGATCATCATCGCGGTCCACATGCCGACGAACGACGCCGCGACGCGCGCCCACGTCTGTCCGCACAGCGGCATCCAGATCATCGACAGGGTCCAGCCGCCGGGCATGGGCATGCCGTGCATCGTGGACATGGACGCGCACGCAGCGACGGTCGCCGCCGCGCCGCCGGCAACCAGCAAGCCGCAGACGCCGTAGAACAGCGCGCGCGAAGGCACTCGCGCGCCGCGTCCGGGTCCACGCTCACGTCCACGTCCACGTCCACGTCCACGTCCACGTCCACGTCCACGTCTCGCCGGCTCGGCGCGCGCGCTCGTGTGAGCGACATCCACGACGCGCCTCAGCCCAGCTCGTACTCGTCATGGCGACGCCACCAGACGCCCGTCTCGTTGCGCCCTTTCGGCGCGCGGTCGAGCCACTGGTACATGCCCCACAAACCGTCGAGTCCGCGCGCATAGGCGGAATACGTGTGATAGACCACGCCGTCCTCGATCACGAACGCGCTCAGTCCAGGCCGGTCGCGCGCGTACGTGGACGCGTCCGTGCCGCACGTCGCGGCGAATTGCGCGACGGGTTCCGGCGCGGGCACGGCGTCCATGGCGTGACGTCCGCGCTGATAGTTGTAGTCGACGGTGCCCTCGCGCTGCTGTTCCTCCGTGAACGAGATGTTGAAGTCGAAGTTGAAGTCGCTGCCCGCCGACGACGCCCACGGAAACGTCCAGCCCATGCGCCGCTGGTAGTCGCGCAGCTTCGCGTACGGCGCGCGCGACACCGCCGTCAGCGACACGTCGTGATGGGCGAGGTGAATGGCGAAGCCGTCGAAACCGTCCGCGATCGACGAGCACGACGGGCATCCCGCCTTGTAGTCCGGCCCGAACATGAAGTGATAGACGAGAAGCTGCGAGCGTCCCCTGAACAGATCGGCGAGCGACGCGCTGCCTTGTCCGGTCTCGAATCGGTACGACTTGTCGACGCGAACCCACGGCAATGCCTGGCGCCGCCGCGCCAGTTCGTCACCGCGTCGGGTGAATTCTTTTTCCGCGTTGAGCAGATCGAGGCGCGCGTCGAGCCATTGCTCGCGTGTACCGGTCGCATGTGTCGTGGTCATGGTTCTCTCCGTTCGGTTTCGCCCGTCGTTCGGTCGGTTTCGATACGACGGACTGGTTAGCGGTCGTGCTAGATTAGTGCCGGACTTTCCGACGGTGAGAGTGACAAGTGTGGCGCGATTTCAATGACCATGGACCCGCTTATCCACGCCGCGGCGCAGGCGCTCGCCGCCGGTGATCCGCTTGGCGCACTGAAACGCGTTGCGTTGCGCGACGACGCGCCCGCACTCGCGCTGCGCGGCATCGCCATGGCGCAGCTCGGCGATTTCATCCGTGCGAAGGCGCTCGTGCGAAGCGCGGCGCGCGCCTTCGGTGCGAAAGACGCGGTGGCCCGTGCGAGGTGTGTCGTCGCCGAGGCCGAGATCGCGCTCGCCTCGCGCGATCTGGCGTGGCCCACCAAAGCGCTCGGCGCCGCGCGCGCCACGCTCGAAGCCTTTGGCGACCGCGCCAACGCCGCGCACGCGGGCTATCTCGAGGTTCGACGGCTTCTGCTGATTGGCCTGATCGACGAAGCCGAACGCACTCTGGCCGCGCTCGATCCCGCGCCTTTGCCGCCCGCTTTGCGGGCCGCGCACGCGCTGGTCGTGGCGGCCGCCGCGTTGCGACGCCTGCAGACCGACAAGGCCCGCGATGCATTCGCCCGCGCGAAGTACGCGGCGCACGAAGCGCGCATTCCCGCGCTGATCGCCGAAGTGGAAAGCGCGTCGCATACGTTGAAGCTGCCCGCCGCGCGCCGGATCGCGAACGGCGAAGAGCGGCTGTTGCTGCTCGATGAAGTGGAAGCGCTATTGGCGTCGAAAGCGTTCGTGGTGGACGCGTGCCGCCATGTCGTCCAGCAGGCGCACACGCTTGTTCCGCTCGCGAAACGGCCGGTGTTGTTCACCCTCGCGTACAGGCTCGCGCAAGCGTGGCCCGCCGATGTGCCGCGCGACACGTTGATCGCCCACGCATTCCGCACGAGACACGCGGACGAATCGCATCGCGCGCGCTTGCGCGTCGAGATCGGACGGCTTCGCAGCTTGCTTGGCGCATTGGCCGATGTGAGCGCGACGCGGCGCGGCTTCGCGTTGGCGCCCTGCGACGCGCGCGAGGTCGTGGTGCTCGCGCGGCCTGTCGATGAAACGCACGCGGCCATGCTCGCCCTTCTCGCCGACGGCGAGTCGTGGTCGAGTTCGGCGCTCGCGCTGGCGCTCGGCGCGAGCCAGCGCACGGTGCAACGCACGCTCGATTCCCTCGCGGCAGCGGGCAAGGCGCAGTCGTTCGGCCGGGGCCGGGCGCGCCGCTGGATGGCCCCGCCCGCGTCCGGATTCGCGACAACGTTGTTACTCCCCACGCCGCTCACGCTCAATTAGGATGCCAGCATGAATCGATCAAACGCCACCATCATCCGCGAATACGGTCCCTTTCCGGGCGTCCAGCAAGTGGCCGGCGTCACGTACGACGGCCAGCAGGTCTGGATCGCAACCGGCAAGACGCTCAACGCATTCGATCCCGCGAGCGGCGAGACGCTGCACACGGTCGAGGTCGCCGCCGATGCGGGCACGGCCTTCGACGGCGAGCATATTTTTCAGATCGCCGAAGGACGTATCCAGAAGCTCGATCCCGCAACGGGCCGCGTGCTCGCCAGCATTCCCGCGCCGGGAGGCACCGGTGCTTCGGGGCTCGCGTGGGCGGAAGGTTCGCTGTGGGTCGGCGAGTATCGCGAGCGCAAGATCCATCAGGTCGATCCCGACACAGGCGCGGTGCTCGCATCGATCCAGTCGAACCGTTTCGTCACGGGCGTCACGTGGGTCGACGGAGAACTGTGGCACGGCACCTGGGAAGACGACGCGAGCGAATTGAGGCACGTCGAGCCGCATACCGGCGACGTGCTGGAGAGCCTGGACATGCCACCTGGCGTGACCGTGTCGGGACTCGAAGCGGACGGCAGCGGACAGTTTTTTTGCGGCGGGGGCAATAGCGGAAAAGTGCGCGCGGTTCGGCGTCCTCAGCGAGAAGCCGCAGACGTCAACGCGGACGTCCGGTAAGCGGCGCGCGGTTCTCGCCACGGGGCTCTCCACGCGCGACGACTCGCCACCACGCGCCACCACATGCCACCACATGCCACCACGCGACATAAAGCGCGCTGCTGCACGCCGGCTATCGCGTCACGCGAGCGGACCTTCGGGTGCTTTGCGGCGCACGGCGACCGCGATCGCGCTGGCCACGATCATCAATATTCCGGCAACCGACAGCAGCTCCAGCGTTTCGCCCCATAGCAGATAGCCGAACAATGCAGCCCAGACAATGCTCGTGTAGTTGTACGGCGCGAGCGCACCGGCATCGGCGCGACGAAAGGCAGCTGTCATCAGCACCTGGCCGGCAGTCGCGAAGACGCCGAGGGCGGCCATCACCAGCAGCGCATCCCCGGACGGCGCGCGCCAGTTGAAGAACAGCGTGCATCCCATGATGACCGCGCCCATCGCCGTGAAAAAGAGCACGGTCGTGGCGGAGTCGTCGGTCGCGCGAATGCGTTTGATCTGCACGATCGACACCGCGCCGCAGAATGCGCTGCCCATCAGGATCGCCGGACCGAGCCAGCTGGATTGCGCGCCGCCCGGCCGCACGACGAGCAGCACACCGAGAAAGCCGACGATCGCCGCGCCCGCGCCGCGCGAAGTCAAGCGCTCGTCGAGCATCAGCGGGGCGAGCAGGATGACGATCAGCGTCTCCGAATACGCCAGCGCGACCGCCTCGCTCAGCGGCACATAAGGCAAACCGGCGAAAAACAGCGCCGACGCGCCGAGCAACGCGAGCGCACGCGCTGTCTGCCCTTTGACATCGAGATTGCGCAGCCGGTCGGACAAGGGCCGGCTTCCCCGGCAACACAGCAGGAACGCCGGAACGAGGCCGAACAGCATGCGAAAAAATGTCACCTCGTTCGCCGGATATTGCAGCGAAACCGTTTTGGCCAACGCATCGACCACTGCAAAGCAGAACATCGACGCAAGAATGCTGCCGATGCTGCCAAGTGAAAGCGAACTGGCGTGAGTGGACGCGGAGGCTGGCATGTGAGAACGCTATCCGGAGCAGGACTCGCATGATCTCACAGCCGTCAGGAGCGCCGGGAGGCGCGCGAGCAGGCCACAATGGCCCGATGCGGCGCGCATGGCGCCGCATCGAATCCAACAGCGCTCACGCGTGCCGATGACCGTGTCCGCTATCGCTCATCGAGCGCGGGTCGTCGTATTCCCGCGAAATGTCCTTGTTCGTGTAGTCGCCAAGCCGGGACGCGGCGATGACGCTGAGCACCGCGCACGCGAGCACGTAGAAGGCAATGGCATAACCCGAGTGATAGTAAGCGAACAGCGCGGTCGCGATCAGCGGCGCGGGACCGCCGGCGATCACCGACGCCAGTTGATAGCCGAGCGACGCGCCGCTGTATCGCAGCCGCCCCGTGAACGATTCGGCGATCAATGCGGCTTGCGGTCCGTACATCATCGCGTGCGGCACGAGCGAGAGCACGATGGCCGCGAAAATCCACGCCGGATTGCGCGTGTCGACGAGAGCGAAATAGAGGAAGCCGAACACGCCGACCACCGCAGCGCCGATCACGTACATGCGCCGCCGTCCGATCAGATCGGACACATGCCCGAACAGCGGAATCGTGACGAATTCCAGCACGGAGGCGGCCAGCACCGCCGTCAGCAGCAGATTGCGCGACACTCCCAGGGTCGTCACGCCATACGTGAACACGAAGGCCGTGTAGATATAAAACGGCGCCTGTTCGGCCATGCGCGCGAAAGCCGACAGAAGAATGTCCTTCGGCTGACGGCGCAATACTTCCAGCATCGGCGTCTTCTCGATCCTGCGCTCCGCGAGGAGTTTGGCGAAAATCGGCGTCTCAAGAATATTCAGACGGATATACAGGCCAATCGCGACAAGCACGATGCTCAGAAAAAACGGCACCCGCCAGCCCCACGTTAAAAACGCGCTGCCGGACATCTCGCTCATGGCCAGCACCGCGAGGTTCGCGAGGAACAGGCCCGCCGGCACGCCGAACTGCGGCCACGACGCGACGAAGCCGCGGTGCGAATTGGTGCGGGCCCATTCCATCGACATCAGCACGGAGCCGCCCCACTCGCCGCCGACACCCACGCCCTGAATAAAGCGCAGCAGCGTGAGCAGCACCGCGCCCCAGATGCCGATGGACGCATAGGTCGGAACAAACGCGACGGCAAACGTAGCGAGCCCCATCAGCAGAAGCGTGACGATCAGCGTGGCCTTGCGTCCGATGCGATCGCCGTAGTGGCCGAAAATAGCCGCGCCGACCGGCCGCGCGATAAAGCCGACCGCGTAGATGAGAAAGGCCTGAAGCGTGCCGACAAGCGGATCGGATTGCGGAAAGTACAGCTTGGCGAAGACCAGCCCCGTGACGGTGCTGTAGAGGAAGAAGTCGTACCATTCGATCGTGGTGCCGACCGTGCTGGCGATGACGGCGCGGCGCAGCTGGCGCCGGGCGTCTTCGTCGGAAAGGGGCGCTGCCCCCGGTTGCATGGCAGTCATTTCGCACCCCCCAATAATAAGGGCGATGTTGTATTGACAGCTCGCGCGGGGTTGAGGTTCCGGCGCGAGGCGCGCCGGAACGGCATCGATAAAACGCGCTTACGCAGCGCTCTTCTTAAGCTCGAAACGCTCGATTTTTCCAACCACGAACAAGTAGCACACAATCGCGATCAACGCATTTGCGCTGACGAACACGAGTGCCGCCGCGAACGAACCCGTGCCCTGCACGAGATAGCCGATGACGATCGGCGTCGTGATGCCCGCCGTGTTGCCGAACGTGTTGAAAAGCGCCGCGCACAGGCCGCTCGCCTCTTTCGGCGCGGTATCGGAAACCACGGCCCAGCCGAGCGCGCCGATGCCCTTGCCGAAAAACGCCGCAGCCATGATGCCGACCACGAGCCACTGAGCCTCGACGTAATTGCACGCGATCATGCAGGTGGACAGCAGCAGGCCGACCACGATCGGCACCTTGCGCGCGGTGGACGTCGAAAAGCCATGCTTCATCAAACGGTCCGACACGACGCCGCCGAGCACGCCGCCGAGAAAGCCGGCAATCGCCGGAATCGACGCGACGAAACCCGCCTTCAGAATCGACATGTGCCGTTCCTGCACGAGGTAGATCGGAAACCACGTCAGGAAGAAATAGGTGAGCGTCGTGATGCAGTACTGTGCAATGAACACGCCGAGCATCATGCGGCTCTTCAGCAGTTGCGCGAACACTTCGCGGCCGTGCGTGCTTTTGTCCTTCGAATGCATCTGGGCCGCGCGGCGTTCTTTGGCGAGCTGCTTGTCTTCGAGGTCGATCATCGCGCCGTTATCCGCGATGAAGCGCACTTCGGCGTCGTTCGCCATGGGATGCTGGCGCGGCGCGTAAATGGTCTTCAGCCACAAGACGGTGATGAGCATGCCCAGCGCGCCCATCGCGAAGAACACCGAGGGCCAGCCGTACGAGTGCGTGAGCCAGCCCATGATCGGCGAGAACAGCACGGCGGCGAAATACTGCGCCGAGTTGAAGATGGCCGACGCCGTGCCGCGCTCGGCCGTCGGGAACCACGTGGCGGTCAGGCGCGCATTGCCCGGAAACGCCGGCGCTTCCGCCGCGCCGACGAAAAAGCGCATCACAAAGAGCGTCGTCACGGCCATGCCGACGGGCAGCGCGGCCACGAAGCCCTCGACTGCGGTGAGAATCGACCAGAAGAAAATGCTGCACGCGTACACGCGTTTGGTGCCGAAGCGATCGAGCAGCCAGCCGCCCGGAATCTGCGCGATCACGTACGCCCATGCGAACGACGAAAAGATGTAGCCCATCTCGACCGGCGAAATGTGCATCGCCTTTTGAATCGCGGAACCGGTGATCGAAATCGTCGCGCGGTCGGCATAGTTGACGGTCGTGACGAGGAACAGCATGAAAACGATCAGGAAGCGCGCCCTGCTGCGTCCGGCGTAAGCCCCAGCCTGGCTGGATGAAGACGCCGCGCCATGGCTCGCCATGTCCGCTTGAATAACTGGGTCGGTCGCCCGCTGCATGCCTTTTTCCATCGTGATCCTCTCACAGGTTGTGTGATGTCGCTCTACAGCATAGGATATGTTAGCGCAAACATTCCTAAAATACGGGTTTTCCCCGCGAAATGTTATACGACGTCTCATGTCATGACGTGAGCAAACGGTTGCGCTGAACGTGTGTCGGTAAAATGGCCACTACAAGGGAGCACACATGGACACTACCGACGAACTCGACGCGGGCCCAGATTCGGATCAAACCGGAGCGGCCGTCACGCTGGAGGACGTCGCGCGCGTGGCGGGCGTCACGGCCATGACCGTGTCGCGGGCGATGAACCGGCCGGAACTCGTCCGCGAAGAGACCCGGCGGCGCGTGCTCGACGCGGTCGAGGCCACCGGCTACGTGCCGAACCTGCTGGCCGGCGCGCTCGCGAGCAACAAGAGCCGTCTCGTGGCGCTGCTTCTGCCGACCATCGCCACCTCCATCTTCACGGACATGGTGCAAGCCATGATGTCGACGCTGGCCGCATCCGGCTATCAGACGCTGTTGGGTCTGACGGATTACCTGCCCGAGCGCGAGGAACAGCTCGTCCAGACGCTGCTGGGCCGGCGGCCCGACGCGATCGTGCTGACGGGCACGGATCACACGGCGCTGACGCGCGAGCGCCTCGCCAGGACCAGGCTGCCGATCGTCGAGATCTGGGATCTGGCCGAACAGCCCATCGACATGCTGATCGGCTTTTCACAGGAAGCGGTGGGCAGCGCGGTTGCGCGTCATTTGCTGGAGAAAAATTTCCGGCGCTTCGGCGTGGTGTCCGCCGCCGATCCGCGAGGCTTGCGGCGCAGCCACAGTGTTATCGCCGAGTTGGCGCGGCACGGCGTGAAGCAGGTGCCGCTGGAGGTCGTGCCCGCGCCCGCCACGCCTCAAGCAGGCCGCGACGCGTTCGCGCGGATGCTGAGCGAGGGCTTGCCCGAGGTGATCGTGTGCAGCACCGACACTCTGGCGCAAGGCATTCTGGGCGAAGCCGCGAGGCGCGGGCTCGCCGTTCCGCAGCAGGTCGCCGTAATGGGCTTTGGGGATCTGATCACCGCCGCGCATGTGCATCCCGCGCTCTCGACGGTTCGCATCGACGGAGCGGCGATTGGCAAGCTCGCGGCCGAAGCGTTGCTGAGCCGCCTCACGGACAAGCCGCGCTTATCGACCGCCGCGCTGCGCATCGACACGGGTTTTTCGATTATCGATCGGGAAAGCGCTTGAGATCGGGAGAAGCGCGCTCAGCGGCTCAGGTGCTGTCGCGGTCGATAATCGCGAAGCCTGTGTCCATGCACACAGGCCGAGGCTCGCCCCCGGCGGCCGGGTCGAGCGCGAAGCGGCCGAGCAACGCCTGAGCGGCTTCCCTGCCGATCCGCGATCCGTCCACCCTGACCGTGGACAAAGCGGGATAGACATGCGCGGCGGTGCTGAGGTCGCCGAAGCCCATCACGGCGATATCCGAAGGCACTTTCATTCCACGGCTCGCGGCTTCCGCGAGCACGCCCTGCGCGAGCGTGTCCGAACTGCACACCACGATCTCCGGCGCCGACGACGCCAGCAGCCGGCTCAAGCCCTCGCGCCCCGCTTGCAGCGTCGCGGGAGCGGGCAGCACTTCGAGCGAGGTATCGGCAATGCCATGCTGAGCGAGTTCGGCCTTGACACTCGCGCAGCGGCGCAGACCGCGCGGATCGTCGACGGAAACGATCCCGAAGCGCCGATAGCCCTTGCCCACGAGATGCCGCGCGACCGCTACGCCCACCTGTTCATGCGAGAAGCCGATGATCATGTCGATTGGCTTGTCGGCGAGATCCCAGATTTCCACCACCGGAATCTTCGACTTCTGAAGGCGGTCGGTCGTGGCCTCGGTATGGCTCGTGCCCGCCAGCACAATGCCGTCCGGCCGGCGGCCCAGCAGCGCCTCGACGAGCGCTTCCTCGCTTGAGGCCGAATAGCCTGTCAATCCGAGCAGCGTCTGATAACCGGAAGACGACAGGCCGTCCATCAACGCCTGCACGGTGTCGGAGAAAATGGAATTGGCCATGGTGGGAAGCAGGATCGCCACGAGCCGGCTCTTGCTGCTCGCCAGACCGCCCGCCAGCATGTTCGGCACGTAGCCGGTGACGCGAACGGCTTCCAGCACTTTGCGCTGCGTCTCGCTGCGCACCAGTTCCGGCCGGTTCAAGGCCCGCGACACCGTCATGGGCGCGACGCCGGCGACCCGCGCCACGTCGATCAGCGTGACGCTCTCAGCCGCGCCGGAAAGGGACGGCGCGCGCTGCCGCTCGTACTTCTTGACCATCTTCAGCGTCTCCCAGAAAAGCCCGCGTCTCAGTGTAAACGACGATGATTGCGCAATCAATCGGGCTTGAATGATTGCGCAATCATTGTATGATCCAAACGGCTCGCACACGACAACAACAGGAGGCAAGGTGGCAACAGGAGCGATTCGCACAAAGCGGACGAACGTCCGCTGGTTCATCCTCGCGATGGTTTTCATCGTCACGGTATTCAACTACGTGGACCGGGCGACGCTGTCCATCGCGGCGCCGAGCATGCGGCACGAACTCGGTTTCGACGCGCTGACCATGGGCATCGCGTTCTCGGCGTTCGGCTGGGCCTACACGGCCATGCAGATTCCCGGCGGCCTGATCCTCGACCGCCTCGGCGCGCGCCTCGTCCTCGGACTAAGCCTCCTCGCCTGGTCCGTGCTGACGTTTCTGCAAGGGTATGTGCATTTCTTCACCTCGGCGTTCGTCGCGCTATTCGCGCTGCGCTTTCTGATGGGCATCGCCGAATCGCCCGCCTTTCCCTGCAACAGCCGGCTCACCGTGATGTGGTTTCCCAGCGCCGAGCGCGGGCTCGCCACGTCGATCTTCCAGTCGGCCCAATACTTCGCGCTCGCCGTCTTCACGCCGGTGATGACCTTCACGGTCAGCAAATGGGGCTGGCATTACGTGTTCTTCTCGACGGGCGCGGTCGGCGTGCTGCTCGGCCTGTGGTGGCTGAAATCCGTGCGCGAACCGCAGCGCGATCATCGCGTGAACGCTGCGGAACTGGACTACATCGCCGCCGGCGGCGGCCTGCCGACCATGGGCGACGGGCCTCAGCGCTTCAGCTGGCGGCAGGTCAGCGCGATTGCGGCGAACCGCATGATGATCGGCATTTACATCGGGCAATTCTGTCTGACGTCGATTACCTGGTTCTTCCTCACCTGGTTCCCGACTTATCTGATCGAGGCGAAACACATGTCGATCCTGAAGGTCGGCCTGGTCGCCTCGCTGCCCGCGATTGCCGGCTGTCTCGGCGGATTGATCGGCGGGCTGTGGTCCGACTGGATGATCAAGCGCGGCTTCAGCCTGAGCGCCGCGAGAAAGACGCCGATCATTTGCGGCCTTGTTCTGTCGAGCACCATCGTCGTGGCGAACTACGTGCAGTCCACGGCCGTCGTGATCCTCGTGATGTCGATCGCGTTCTTCGCGAAGGGCGTGGGCAATCTCGGCTGGTGCATCGTGGGCGACGTCTCGCCGAAAAACGCCATGGGCATCAGCGGCGGCATGTTCAATTTCTGCGGCAATCTCGCGAGCATCGCGACGCCGCTTGCGATCGGCTGGATGATCAAGCGCACCGGCTCATTCGAAGTCGCGCTCACCTACGTCGCGACACTCGCGCTGATCGGCGCGTTCTCGTACCTCGTGATTGTCGGCAAGCTCAAGCGCCTCGATCCGGACGAGCCGCTCGCAGCCCAAGACGACGCCGCGCCCATTGCCTTGCAAGCCCGCCGCGGCTGATCGCATCGAACTTCATTCGCTTCAACAAGGACCGCTTTCATGAATGCTCTGAACTCCCTTTCTTCCACCGCCGCCTCGAACGACACGATCAAATGGGTGCGTGTGGCATCCACGTTTTTGCCGCTCGCCAATCCCATCAGCGACGCGAAAGTGCTGACGGGACGGCAAAAGCCCATGACCGAAATCGCGATTCTGTTCGTCGAGATCGAAACCGCCGACGGTCATCGCGGACTCGGCTTCAGCTACTCGAAGCGCGCGGGCGGCCCCGGCCAGTTCGCGCATGCGAAGGAAATCGCGCCGGTTCTGATCGGCGAAGATCCGAGCGACATTGCCCGCCTGTGGGACAAGCTCGCGTGGGCGGGCGCGTCGGTGGGCCGCAGCGGCATGGCGGTTCAGGCAATCGGCGCATTCGACGTCGCGCTGTGGGATCTGAAGGCGAAGCGCGCCAACCTGTCGCTCGCGAAGCTGCTCGGCGCGCATCGCGATTCGGTGCGCTGCTACAACACCTCGGGCGGCTTCCTGCACACGCCGCTCGAACAACTGCTGACGAACACCGACGCGTCTCGCGAGAAAGGCATCGGCGGCATCAAGCTGAAGGTCGGGCAACCCGATTGCGCGCTCGACATTCACCGCGTGCAAACGGTCCGCAAGCATCTCGGCGACGCATTCCCGCTGATGGTCGACGCCAACCAGCAATGGGACCGGCCGACCGCCCAGCGCATGTGCCGCACGTTCGAGCAGTTCAATCTGATCTGGATCGAGGAGCCGCTCGACTGCTACGACGCCGAGGGACACGCGGCGCTCGCCGCGCAGTTCGACACGCCAATTGCGACCGGCGAAATGCTCACGAGCGTCTCCGAACATTGGGAGTTCATCCGCCTGCGCGGCGCGGATTACCTGATGCCGGATGCGCCTCGCGTGGGCGGCATCACGCCGTTCCTCAAGGTCGCGGCGCTGGCCGATCACGCCGGCCTGATGCTCGCGCCGCACTTCGCGATGGAGCTTCATGTGCATCTGGCCGCGTGCTACCCGCGCGAGCCGTGGGTCGAACACTTCGAGTGGCTCGAACCGCTCTTCAACGAAAGACTGGAGACGCGCGACGGCCGCATGATCGTGCCGACGCGCCCAGGACTCGGGCTGACGCTCAGCGACCGCGTGGCGGCATGGACCGCGCAGGAAGTGGAGTTCGGCAGCCGCGCATGACGCGGCCGGCGTGACGGCGATGAGCGCTTAGCTTGCCTTGAAAGTGCCGGAGCCGGGCTTCGCAAGGAGCCCGGCAAATCGCGAATGCCCGCGACCTTCAAGGCCCATCAAGGCCCATCAAAGCCCATTCCCAGGCGTAGCCTGAAACGTCTCGACGATCTCGCGCATCAGCGCCTTACGATCATCGGAAGCGCGCTGCACCATGCCCACCGTCCGCAGCGTCGGCGGATTCGCGATCGGAATGGCGCGCAATAACGGATCGCTCTGCCAGTTCCCGCCATTGAGCAGCGGCAGCACGGCCACCCCAACCTTGGCGCGCACCAGCGCAACGATCGTCTCGATCGAATTGAGTTCGAGATATTCGTTCACCGACAATCCCGCGTTCTGCAACGCCTGCTCGACCACGCGCCCCGTGCGCACGCGCCGGTCGAACCGCAAAAAACCCTGCGTGCGCAAGATGCGCTGCGGATCGTTATCGACGATTTCGCGGCTCGTCAGCAACATCATCGGCTCGGTATAGAGCGTGGTCCATTTGAGCGTGTCGGGCAGCGTCTCGTCCGCGCGCGCGACCACGGCGGCCACGTCGACTTCGCCGGTCTCCACCATGTTGGCCAGCTCATCCGAGCGCGCCGACAGCAGGCGCACATCGAGCCGCGGATGCGCCGCCTTCAGCCGCGCCACCACCAGCGAAAGCGCGCCGATCACCGACACCACCGCGCCGATCGACACCGGCCCTTCCATTGCATCCGGCGGCCTTGCCTCAAGCTCGGCCAGCAAGTCGAGAATCTGCTCGATCTTCGGCCAGATCGTGTGGCCATGCTGCGTCAACGTGATCTGCCGGCCGCGCCGGTCGAACAACTGACGGCCCAGCGCTTCTTCGAGCCCGCGCATTTGCAGACTCACGGCGGCCTGCGTCAACGCGACCTTGTCGGCGGCGGCGGAGAACGATCCCGTGCGCGCCACGGCCCGGAACGTCTTCAGCATGCGTAACGTGGGCATGGTGTGTCCTGTGCAATTTCATCTGGACCGGCATCGTTGATCCATGAGAAAAACTTAAGTGTGGAAAAGAAATATTAATATTTTTTGTACAGACGCGGCCAGATAATCAATTTCATAACGACTCGGAGAGGACGGACGCCCCCAATGCGGAGATCCCAAGCATGACCGCTGCTGAACGCCGCCCCGTCCTCGATGTACGGAATTTCTCCCTGAAATTTTCAAGCTCGCCGGAGGTTCCGAACGTCGTCGATAACGTCTCTTTTCCGGTTCATGCGGGCGAAACGCTGTGCATGGTCGGCGAGTCCGGATGCGGCAAGAGCGTGACCTCGCTCGCGCTGATGGGGCTGCTCGCGAGTCCGCCCGCAAGACGTGTTTCGGGCACTGCGCATTTCGAAGATCAGGACCTGTTCGCGCTGTCCGAGCGCGAACTGACCGACATTCGCGGCAACCGCATGTCGATGATTTTCCAGGAGCCGATGACCTCACTGAATCCTGCGTATACGGTCGGCGAGCAGATCGGCGAAAGCATCCGGCGGCATCGCGGTCTCACGCGCGCAAAGGCGCGCGAAGAGGCGCTCAAGATGCTGCGCCTCGTTCATATTCCGGCACCCGAAACGCGGCTCGACGCCTACCCTCACCAGCTTTCCGGCGGCATGCGCCAGCGCGTGATGATCGCGATGGCGCTCGCCAACAGCCCGCGTCTGCTGATCGCCGACGAACCCACAACGGCGCTCGACGTGACCATCCAGGCGCAAGTGCTGTCACTGGTGCGCACGCTTCAGGCAGAAACGGGCACCGCGATGCTGCTGATCACGCACGATCTCGGCGTCGTTGCCGAAGTCGCGGATCACGTCGCGGTCATGTACGCGGGCAGGATCGTCGAATACGGCACGGTTGCCGATCTGTTCGACGACCCGCAGCATCCCTACACGATCGGGCTGATGGGCGCGATTCCCTCGGTCGGCAAGCGCGAAGGCGCGCTCGCCACCATCCGCGGCTCGGTGCCCTCGCCCGAGCAGATGCCGCGCGGCTGCCGCTTCGCGCCGCGTTGCCCGTTCGCCGAGCCGCGCTGTGTCGAGGCCGCGCCGCCGGAGCGGACGCTGTCCGGCGAGCATCGCGTGGCGTGCTGGCTCGCGCCCGTCGAGCAACTCGTGGAGCCCGCGCGGCAGAAGGCACTGACATGAACGCATTCGACCCGAAGCCGGCCATCCTCGAAGCCCGCGCGCTGACCCGGCGCTTTGGCGGCGAGCGGCATATGTTCACGCGCACGCCGACCGTGCACGCCGTCAACGAGGTCTCGTTCGCGGTGCGCACGGGCGAGACGTTTGCAATCGTCGGCGAGTCGGGCTGCGGCAAGTCCACGCTCGGGCGTCTGCTGCTGCGCCTGATCGACGCGAGCGAAGGAAGTGTGCGGTATCAGGGCGAAGACATCACGCGCTGGCAAGGCGCGAAACTGCGGCGGCTGCGCCGCGAGATGCAGATCATTTTCCAGGACCCGTTCGCCTCGCTGAATCCAGGCATGACGGTCGGACAGATCATCGGCGAGCCGGTGGCGTTTCACGGGCTCGCGCTCAATGCCGCCGCGCGCCGGGAGCGGGTCGCGCAGCTGCTGTCCAAGGTCGGATTGCAACCCGCCTACGCCGAGCGTTATCCGCATGAGTTCTCGGGCGGGCAGCGGCAACGCATCGGCATTGCGCGGGCGCTGGCGGGCGAGCCGAAGCTGATAGTCGGCGATGAACCCGTCTCCGCGCTCGATGTCTCCGTGCAGGCGCAAGTGATCAATCTGCTCGAATCGCTGAAGGCGGAACTCGGCCTCACGCTCATCATGGTCGCGCACGATCTCGCGGTGATCCGTCATATGAGCGACCGCGTCGCCGTGATGTATCTCGGCGAAATCGTGGAACTCGCGCCCGTCGACGATCTGTTCGACGCGCCGCTGCATCCGTACACGCAAGCGCTGCTGCGCGCAATTCCCGCCGGCAGCCCGCACGAGCGGCGCACGAAGCCCGCGCTGCACGGCGATCTGCCGAGCCCGACTGCGCCGCCGTCCGGCTGCCGCTTTCACACACGCTGCCCGCATGCGAAGCCGCGTTGTTCGCAAGACCGGCCGATAGCGGAAATGTTGCCGGAGGGCCGGCAAGTCGCTTGCCATTTCTGGCGTGAGGTGCAAAACGCGGGCGGCGGCGCGCCGCTCGTGGCAAGCGTGAGCACGAAGTTGAACGAACGCCTTGCCATCTACCGCGACAAGCAGGCCGCGCTGAGCGCAGAGCGCTAACCATTCGAACCGCAACGAAAACAAGGACACCACGCATGCGAAGAATCCTGATTGCCGCCGCGCTCGCGATGAGCGCTTCTGCCGCGATGGCCCAGTCCACCATCCGCATCGGTTTGCAGGACGATATCGGCTCGCTCGACCCCGCGCGCAGCGTGCAGTTCGTCGACCGGATCGTGTTCGCATCGCTGTGCAATTCGCTCGTCGATGTCGGGCCGGATCTGAAGATCATGCCGATGCTCGCAACCTCGTGGACCACCAGCGCGGACGGCAAGACGCTGACCTTCAAACTGCGCCAGGGCGTGAAGTTCCAGAACGACGAGCCGTTCAATGCCGCTGCCGTGAAAGCGAATCTCGACCGCTACCGCAGCCTGCCGACCAGCAACCGCAAGAGCGAGCTGTCGTCGGTGGATCACGTCGACGTGGTGGACGACTACACCGTGAAGATCGTCACGAAACAAGCCGACGCCGCGCTGCTCGCAACGCTCTCCGACCGCGCTGGCATGATGCTCGCGCCGAAAACGCTCGCCGACGCAGCGGGCGTCGCGTCGCATCCCGTGTGCTCGGGACCGTACAAGTTCGTGCAGCGCGTGCAGAACGACCGCGTCGTGCTGGAGAAATTCGCGGGCTATTGGGACGCCGACAAGTATCCGATCCAGCGGGTCGTCTTCCAGCCGATTCCCGACAGCACCGTGCGTCTCGCGAATCTGCGTTCGGGTTCGCTCGACATGCTCGAACGTCTCGCGCCTTCCGACGTTGCTTCGGTGAAGAACGACGCGAATCTGCAATTCAAGCCGGTGACGGGCCTCGGCTTTTACTACGTGACGTTCAATATCAACAATGGTCCGCGCGGCAACAATCCGCTGAAAGATAAACGCGTGCGCCAGGCCTTCGAACTGTCGATCGATCGTGACGCGATCGACCAGGTGATCGGCGGGGGCATCTTCACGCCGGCGAATCAGGGCATTCCGAAGTCGAGTTCCTATTACAACGCGTCGCTGCCTACAACAAAGCGCGACGTGGCGAAGGCGAAAGCGCTGCTCAAGGCGGCGGGCCAGGAGCATCCGACAATCGAGTTCGCGTATCCGAACAACACCGTGGCGAGCCAGATCACGCAGATGCTCCAGGCGATGCTCGGCGAAGCAGGCATCACGCTGAAGCTGCGCCCCAGCGATTACGCGACGGAACTGAACGCGGGCCACAGCGGCGATTTCGAAGCGATGTACACGGGCTGGTCGGGCCGTGTCGATCCGGACGGCAACCTGCATCAGTTCAACACTTGCTCGGGCAATCTGAACTACGCGCACTACTGCAATCAGCAAATCGACACGCTGCTCGACGGCGCGCGCACGAAGCTCACGGTTGCCGAGCGCAAGGCCGACTATGACGCCGCCGGCAAGATCCTGGCGGACGACGATCCCATCGTCTACATCTACGCGCAGCCGTGGCCGTTCGCGCTGTCGAAGAAGGTGCAGGGCTTCACGCCTTTCCCCGATGGCCTCGTGCGTCTGCGCGGCGTGTCGATCAAGGGCTGACCGTCATGCTGCGGATCATCGCCAATCGCCTGATGGTCGCCGTGCCGACGCTGATTCTGGTGTCGATGCTGATCTTCGGCCTGCAAAAGCTGCTGCCGGGCGACCCCGTGCGGGCAATGGCGGGCGAAGACCAGGACCCGCAGGTGATCGCGACGCTGCGCGTCAAGTATCACCTCGATCAGCCCGTGCCGACGCAATACGCGCTGTGGATGCGCGATGTCGCGCGCGGCGACCTCGGCGCGTCGCTGCGCACCGACGTGCCGGTGCGCTCGCTGATCGCGCAGAAGCTGCCCGTGACGATGCAGCTCGCGCTAATGGCGATGATTCTCGCAATCGGCATCGGCATACCGGCGGGCGTGATTTCGGCGGCGAGCCGCGGCGGCCCGCTCGATTACGCGGCGAACATCTTCGCGCTGTCGGGCATGTCGATACCGAACTTCTGGCTCGGCATCATGCTGATTTTCATCGTGTCGGTGCGCTGGCATCTGCTGCCGTCGTCGGGCTACGTGTCGCCGGGCGAGGATTTCTGGCTCAGCATCAAGACCATGATCATGCCCGCCTTCGTGCTCGGCGCGGCGCTCGGCGCGCAGCTCATGCGTCATACGCGCAGCGCGATGCTGGGCGTGCTGCGCACCGACTACATCCGCACCGCACGCGCAAAAGGCTTGTTGCGCGGCGCCGTGGTCGTCAAGCACGCGTTCCGTAATGCGCTGATTCCCATCATCACCGTGCTCGCGCTCTTGTTTGGCGAACTGCTCGCGGGCGCCGTGCTCACCGAGCAGGTGTTCACAATTCCCGGCTTCGGCAAGCTGATCGTCGACGCCGTGTTCAATCGCGATTATCCCGTCGTGCAAGGCGTGGTGCTGGTCACGGCGCTCGCGTTCATCATCGTGAATCTGTGCGCCGATGTGCTCTATATCCTGCTCAATCCCCGACTGAGGCGCAGCTGATGGCCACTCCGTTCGATGCTTCATCGTCCGCCGCCGCTTCGAACGCTGCGGCCATGCCGCGCCGAAAGCGGCGCGGGCTCGCGCGCTTCATGCGCAACCGCGCGGCGGTGTTCGGCGCGGTGCTGGTCGCGCTGATCGTCGTGATGGCGCTGTTCGCGCCGTGGCTCACGCAGTACGACCCCGTGCAGGCGAGTTTCATGACCGTGCGCCAGGCGCCGTCGGCAGCTCACTGGTTCGGCACCGACGAACTCGGCCGCGATGTGCTGAGCCGCCTGCTGTATGGCGCGCGCGCGTCGTTGCTGGCGGGCGTGGTGTCGGTCGGCATCGCCGTGGCGCTCGGAGTGCCGCTCGGTTTGATCGCCGGCTATTTCGGCGGGCTGATCGACGGCGTGATTTCACGTATCGCCGATGCGCTGCTGTCGATCCCGTTCCTGATTCTCGCCATCGCGCTGGGCGCGTTTCTCGGCCCGAGTCTGACGAACGCGATGGCCGCGATCGGTATCTCGGCCATGCCGCGCTTCATCCGTCTCACGCGCGGCCAGGCGATCAGTGTCAAGGCCGAAGACTATGTGGAAGGCGCGCGCGCAATCGGTCTCGATCACACGCGCATCATGCTGCGCTATATCCTGCCGAACGTGCTGCCGCCCATCATCGTGCAGGCGAGCCTGACGGTGGCGAGCGCGATCATCGCCGAAGCGAGCCTGTCGTTTCTCGGGCTCGGACAATTGCCGCCCGCGCCGTCGTGGGGCTCGATGCTCAACACCGCGAAAGACTTCGTCAGTCAGGCGCCGTGGATGTCGATTTTCCCCGGCATCGCCATTTTTCTCGCCGTGCTGGGCTTCAATCTGCTCGGCGACGGTCTGCGCGACGCGCTCGATCCGCGCGAATCCTGATTCCTTGCCGTGACTGTCCATCGCGATGGCTCACGTGCTCATCCTCACAACCCTCAGAGAGGCACCGTGACAAGTTTCAAATGGCACAACCCGTATCCGACGACACGCTCGCCCGTGTTCGCGCGCAACATCGTTTCGACCTCGCAACCGCTCGCCGCGCAGGCCGGCTTGCGAATGTTGTGGAAAGGCGGCAATGCCGTCGATGCCGCGATTGCCGCCGCGGCGGCCATCACCGTCGTCGAGCCCGTATCGAATGGTCTGGGCGGCGACCAGTTCGCACTCGTGTGGGACGGCAAGAAGCTGCACGGGCTGAACGCATCGGGCGTCGCGCCGGCAGCGTGGAATGTCGACTACTTCAAACGCAAGTATGGCGAGCAGAACGGCCTGGCGGTTCAGCCCGTGCGCGGCTGGGACACCGTCACGGTGCCCGGCGTGATCGCCGGCTGGGAAGCGCTGCATAAAAAATTCGGCTCGCTGCCGTTCGCGGACCTGATGCAGCCCGCCATCGAGATCGCCGAACGCGGTCATGCGGTGGCGAGCATCGTCGCGCGCAAATGGGCGGCCGCCGTGCCGGAGTTGAAGAATCAGCCCGGTTTCGCCGATACCTTCATGCCGCGCGGCCGCGCGCCCGAAGTCAGCGAACTGGTGAAGATGCCGGGGCACGCGAAGACGCTGCGCCTGCTCGCCGAACAGGGCCCGCGCGCTTATTACGAAGGCGAGATCGCCGAGCGCATTGCCGCGTTCTCGCGCGAGTGCGGCGGCGCGATGACACTCGACGATCTGCGCAACTACAAGGCCGATTGGGTCGAGCCGATCGGCAAGGACTATCGCGGCTACACGGTGCACGAGATTCCGCCGAACGGGCAAGGCATCGCGGCGTTGATCGCGCTCGGCATTCTCGAACAGTTCGATGTGGCTTCGTTGAAGCTCGACGGCATCGAATCGCAGCATTTGCAGATCGAAGCCATGAAGCTCGCGTTCGCCGACGTGTACCGCTACGTCGCCGATCCGCGCTCGATGGACGTGACGCCCGAGCAAATGCTCGACGACGCGTATCTGAAGTCGCGCGCGAAGCTGATCGATCCGAAGCGCGCGACGCATTTCGACTTCGGCATGCCGAAGTCGGGCGGCACGATCTACATGTCGGCGGCGGACGAGCGCGGCATGATGGTCAGCTTTATTCAGTCCAACTATATGGGCTTCGGCTCGGGCGTCGTGGTGCCCAACAGCGGCATATCGCTGCAAAATCGCGGCTGCGGTTTTTCGATGGACCCGAAGTCGCCGAATGTCGTGGAAGGCGGCAAGCGTCCGTTCCACACCATCATTCCGGCGTTCCTCACGCAACAGGTGGACGGCCAGCAGGAAGCGGTGATGAGCTTCGGCGTCATGGGCGGCGACATGCAGCCGCAAGGTCATCTGCAAACGGTCGTGCGCATGCTCGACTATGGCCAGCAACCGCAGGCCGCGTGCGACGCGCCGCGCTGGAGGGTCAACCGCGACTTCACGATCGATATCGAATCCACGCTCGACCCGGCCATTTCGCGCGCGCTTCTGGAACGCGGTCACACCATCAAGTCCATCGACGACCCGTATATGGATTTCGGCTCGGGGCAGTTTATCTGGAAGCTCGACCGGAATGAGCCGGAGCGCGGGTATGTCGCGGCGAGCGATAGCCGCAGAGATGGCCTCGCTGCGGGGTTCTGAGTCGCGCAACGCGCGGCTGCTCGGGCATGAGCAGCCGCCTGTGTTCATAGCTTGTCGTCGTGCCGGCCGCGCGTTCCTGCCTTTCCAGGGTCACGCGTAAGCCGGCACGCTATCCGCAAGCGCAGCGTGCAGCGCAAATTCGCATTCCGCCTCCGTCCGCACATTTACTTGACATCTA
Organism: Paraburkholderia sp. MPAMCS5; assembly: GCF_036016995.1. Lineage (NCBI taxonomy): Bacteria > Pseudomonadati > Pseudomonadota > Betaproteobacteria > Burkholderiales > Burkholderiaceae > Paraburkholderia > Paraburkholderia sp. MPAMCS5. Next base: position 175,155 of record NZ_JAYXBK010000001.1, on the reverse strand, counting down.
AAATATCTAGACCTAAATTACCCCCATCGGCAATGTTCACAGTGGGGAACCAGCATGCGCATCGTCTGTATTGGCGGCGGCCCGGCCGGCTTGTACTTCGGCCTGTTGATGAAGAGCCGGAATCCGGCGAACGACGTCACCGTCGTCGAGCGCAACCGTCCCTATGACACTTTCGGCTGGGGCGTCGTGTTCTCGGACCAGACGCTCGGCAACCTGCGCGCCGCCGACGCGCCCAGCGCCGACGCCATACTCGACGCGTTCAACCACTGGGACGACATCGAAATTCATTTTGGCGGGCGCACCGTCCGCTCGTCGGGTCACGGCTTTTGCGGCATCGGCCGCAAACGTCTGCTGAATATCCTGCAAGCGCGTTGCGAGGAACTGGGCGTGAAGCTCGTCTTCGAAACCCAGGTCACCGACGACACCGACTATCAAGCCGACCTCATCGTCGCGTGCGACGGCGCGAATAGCGCGATTCGCCAGAAATACTCGGCCACGTATCGGCCGAATATCGACATGCGCGATTGCCGCTTCGTCTGGCTCGGCACGCGCAAGCTCTTCGACGCCTTCACGTTCGCGTTCGAAAAAACCGAATTCGGCTGGTTCCAGGCGCACGCGTATCGTTTCGACGACCAGACCTCCACCTTCATCGTCGAGACACCCGAGCGCGTGTGGCGCGCCGCCGGTCTCGACGAAATGAGCAAGGAAGACGGCATCGCGTTTTGCGAAAAACTCTTCGCGAAGTATCTGGACGGCCATGCCTTGCTCTCCAATGCCGCGCATTTGCGCGGCTCGTCGCAATGGATTCGCTTCCCGCGCGTCGTCAATGAAGAATGGGTGCACTGGCGCGGCAACGCGAACGGCACGCAAACGCCGGTCGTGCTGATGGGCGACGCAGCGCATACCGCGCACTTCTCGATTGGGTCGGGCACGAAGCTCGCGCTCGAAGATTCGATCGAGCTGGCCAACAGCATCGGCGCGCATGCCGGTGATCTGCGCTCCGCGCTGACGCACTACACCGAAGTGCGCAGCGTGGATGTGTTGCGCATTCAGAACGCCGCGCGCAATTCGACGGAATGGTTCGAGCACGTCGATCGTTACACGTCGTTCGAGCCGGAACAGTTTGCCTATTCGCTGCTCACGCGCTCGCAGCGCATCTCGCATGAAAACCTGCGCGAGCGCGACGCGCGCTATCTGTCCGGTTTCGAAGACTGGCTCGCAGAGCGTTCGGGCGTCGAGCGCGCCCCGCAACAGCATTCCGTTCCGCCGATGTTCACGCCATTCACCTTGCGCGGCGTCACGCTGAAAAATCGCGTTGTGGTGTCGCCCATGGCGCAGTATTCGGCCGAAAACGGCGTAGCCGGCGACTACCACCTGATGCATCTCGGCGCGCGCGCCATGGGCGGTGCGGCGCTCGTCATGACGGAAATGACGTGCGTGTCGCCTGAAGCGCGCATCACGCCCGCGTGTCCCGGCATGTATGCACCCGAACATCTCACGGCCTGGAAGCGCATTGTCGATCTCGTGCATCGTCAGTCCGACGCGAAGATCGGCATACAGCTCGGGCACTCGGGCGCAAAAGGCTCGACACGAGTCGCGTGGGAAGGCATCGATCAGCCGCTTGCCGAGGGCAACTGGCCGCTGATCTCCGCGTCGCCGCAGCAGTATTTGCGCGGCATCAGCCAGCACTCGCGCGAAGCCACGCACGACGAACTGCGCGAAATAGAAGCGCAGTTCGTGCGCGCCACGCAGATGTCCGTTGAAGCGGGTTTCGACTGGCTCGAATTGCACTGCGCGCATGGCTACTTTCTGTCGAGCTTCCTGTCGCCGCTCACGAACCATCGCACGGACGAATACGGCGGCTCCCTGGAAAATCGCCTGCGTTATCCGCTGCAAGTGTTCAACGCGATTCGCGCGGCGTGGCCGCAGGACAAGCCGATTTCGGTGCGAATCTCGGCGAACGACTGGGTGGAAGGCGGCAACACGCCCGACGACGCCGTGCAGATCGCGCGCGCGTTCAAGGCCGCAGGCGCGGACATGATCGACGTGTCGTCGGGTCAGGTCAGCAAGGACGAACAGCCCGTGTATGGCCGCATGTTCCAGACGCCGTTCGCCGATCGCGTGCGCAACGAAGCGGGCATCGCGACCATTGCCGTCGGGGCGATTTCCGAAGCGGACCACGTGAACAGCATCATCGCAGCGGGCCGCGCCGATCTGTGCGCGATCGCGCGTCCGCATCTCGCCAATCCATCGTGGACATTGAACGAGGCCGCCAAAATAGGCTATTTCGATGTGAACTGGCCGAATCAATACACCGCCGCGAAGTCGCAACTCGAACGCAATCTGGAGCGCGAGCGCGCCCAGGCTGCGGCGAATGCGGGCCTCACGGCGCAGGAGCGCGCGCAACGCGCGGAAGGAACCTCGTGAACTCAACTCAATCCTCACTTTCCGGACAGCACGCTGTCGTCACGGGCGGCGGCAGCGGCATCGGCGCGGCGATTGCGCAAGCGCTGCTGCGCGCCGGCGCACGGGTCACATTGATGGGCCGCAACGTGGAGCGGCTCGACGCGCAGCGCGAGGCATGTCGCGCGTTGGGCGACGTCGCGTGCATTACCGTCGACGTCACGCAGGAAGAGTCCGTCGCGAGAGCCTTCAACAAGGCGGGCGCCGTCGACGTTCTGATCAACAACGCAGGCCAGGCGCAAGCCGCGCCGTTCACGCATACCGACATGGCGCTCTGGCAGCGCATGCTCGACGTGAATCTCACCGGCGTGTTTCTCGGTACGCGCGCGGTGTTGCCGGGCATGCTCGAACGCGGTCGCGGACGGATCGTCAACGTGGCGAGCACGGCGGGGCAAATCGGCTATGCGTATGTGGCCGCGTATTGCGCGGCGAAACACGGCGTGATCGGTCTCACGCGCTCGCTCGCACTGGAAGTCGCGAGCAAGGGCATCACGGTCAACGCCGTGTGTCCCGGCTATACCGAAACCGAACTGCTGCGCGCATCGCTCGAACAGATCACCAGCAAGACCTCGCGCACCGAACAAGAGGCGCGCGAAACCTTGCTGCGCTCGAATCCGCAACACCGCTTCGTCAGTCCGAAACAGGTGGCCGACGCCGTGCTATGGCTATGTCAGCCTGGTTCGGATGCCGTCACGGGGCAATCCCTATCCATCTCCGGTGGAGAAGTCATGTGAGCAAGTCATCCAGTATCAAGAAGATCGCGACTGGCGAAACGAAGGCAGCAGACACCAAAGCGCCGCGCAAAGGCGTCGCGAAACCCGCGGAGAACGTCGTGGATCTGGAAATGAGCACCGGCGCCGACAGTCACATGGGCTTGCGCTTGTGGCTGCGCATGCTGACCACGACGAACCTCGTGCAAGCCGAATTGCGCAAGCGCTTGCGCAACGAATTCGACACCACGTTGCCGCGTTTCGACTTGATGGCGCAGCTCGAACGTCATCCTGAAGGCCTGAAGATGACCGAGCTGTCGCGCCGTTTGATGGTGACGGGCGGCAACGTCACCGGCATTACGGATCAACTCGAAAAAGAAGGCCTGGTGTCGCGCGATAACGATCCGAACGACCGCCGCTCGATCAGCGTGTGCCTCACGCCAGCCGGGCGCAAAGCGTTCGACAGAATGGCCGCCGCGCACGAGCAATGGGTGGTCGAACTGTTCGGCGGCCTGAGTCTTGAGGAGAAGTCGCGCACGCATCAGCGGCTTGGCAAATTGAAAAAGCATCTGCTGGATAGTTTGAAAGACTGACTGGCGCAAAGAGGAGACACCATGTCACATTCCAACGCCGACGCGCTGCTGGCCGGCAATCGCCTCACACTGGCGGGTTATGACGCGCAACACTTCGGCTGGTCGGTTGCGGACAAGGTCGCGACCATCACGTTGAACCGGCCCGAGCGCAAGAATCCGCTCACCTTCGAATCGTATGCGGAGTTGCGCGATCTGTTCCGCCGGCTCGCGTATGCCACCGACGTCAAGGCGGTCGTGATCCACGGCGCGGGCGAGAACTTCTGTTCGGGCGGCGACGTGCACGACATCATCGCGCCGCTGATCGATCTGCCCATGCCCGAATTGCTGCTCTTCACGCGCATGACCGGCGATCTCGTCAAAGCCATGCGCCATTGTCCGCAGCCGGTGATCGCCGCCGTCGACGGCGTGTGCGCCGGCGCGGGCGCCATTCTCGCAATGGCGTCCGACATGCGCCTCGGCACAGCGCGCAGCAAGCTCGCCTTCCTGTTTTCGCGCGTCGGCCTCGCGGGTTGCGACATGGGCGCGTGCGCGATTCTGCCGCGCATCATCGGTCAGGGGCGCGCCGCCGAATTGCTCTACACGGGCCGCTCCGCGAGCGGCGACGAAGGCTACGCATGGGGCTTTTACAACCGTCTGTGCGAACCCGCCGCGCTGCTTGACGACGCGCTCAAGCTCGCCGCCGATCTGGTGGCCGGTCCGACGTTCGCGCATGGCATCACGAAGAAAATGCTGCATCAGGAATGGAGCATGAGCATCGACGAAGCCATCGAATCCGAAGCGCAAGCGCAGGCCATCTGCATGAGCACGCGCGATTTCGAGCGCGCGTACAAGGCGTTCGCAGCGAAATCGCGCCCCGTGTTCGAGGGAGACTGAGTTGAGCGCCGATCACAACATCGATCTGCACAGCGCGCTCGCGTGGCCTTTTTTCGAGCCGCGTCATCGCGAACTGGCCGCCGGTATCGAAGCATGGTGCCGCGAAAATCTGTCGCACGTCGAACATGACGATGTAGACGCCGCTTGCCGTCGACTGGTGCGCGAACTCGGCGCGGCGGGCTGGCTGAAGTATGGCGTGGGCGGCATGGCCTACGGCGGTCATGGCGACACGATCGACACGCGCGCAGTCTGCCTGCTGCGCGAAACGCTCGCGAAACATTCGGGTCTCGCCGACTTCGCGCTCGCGATGCAAGGACTCGGCTCCGGCGCGATCTCGCTCGGCGGCACGCACGAACAGAAAACGCGCTACTTGCCGCGGGTCGCGAACGGCACGGCAATCGCGGCGTTCGCGCTGTCCGAACCGGAAGCAGGATCGGACGTCGCCGCAATGTCGCTCGCCGCGCGCGAAGACGGCGACAGCTACATTCTCGACGGCGACAAGACCTGGATTTCAAACGGCGGCATCGCCGATTTCTACGTCGTGTTCGCCCGCACCGGCGAAGCGCCGGGCGCGCGCGGCATCAGCGCATTCATTGTCGAGGCGGATACGCCGGGACTGCACATTGCCGAACGCATCGACGTGATTGCCCCGCATCCGCTCGCGCGACTGCATTTCGCGGGCGCACGCGTGCCGCGCACCCAGATGCTCGGCGCACCTGGCGAAGGCTTCAAACTCGCCATGCGCACGCTCGATATTTTTCGCACGTCCGTTGCGGCCGCGTCGCTGGGTTTCGCGCGACATGCGATGGCCGAAGGACTCGCGCGCGCGGCATCGCGCAAGATGTTCGGCCAGACGCTCGGCGATTTTCAACTGACGCAGGCGAAGCTCGCGCAAATGGCGCTGACTATCGACAGCAGCGCGCTGCTCGTTTATCGCGCGGCATGGCTGCGCGATCAGGGCGAAAGCGTCACACGCGAAGCCGCCATGGCGAAGTGGCACGCGAGCGAAGGCGCGCAACAGGTGATCGACGCCGCCGTGCAACTTTATGGCGGCATGGGCGTGCAAAGCGGCACCGCCGTCGAAATGCTGTATCGCGAGATTCGCGCGCTGCGCATTTACGAAGGCGCGACGGAAGTGCAGCAATTGATTGTCGGCCGCGATCTGTTAAAAGCGCATGCAGCCGAAAGCGCAACCCCGCGCGCGGGAGCGAACCCGACATGAACGCGCATTTCGAAAGGCCCGTACGTATCCGCTTTTCGCACTGCGATCCGGCGGGCATCGTGTTCTATCCGCAATATCTCGTGATGACGAACGCTCTCGTCGAAGACTGGTTCAACGAGGGCCTGCGCATCGACTACGCGCAGATGATCGGGCAACGCCGCATCGGCCTGCCGATCGTCAAACTCGACTGCGAGTTTTCGCGGCCGAGCCAGATGGGCGAAACGATCATGTTGACGCTGAAGGTGGCGGCCATCGGGCGACGCTCGATCAGCATCGACATCCTCGGTCATTGCAATGGCGAAGCGCGGTTTTGCGCCAGACAGGTTCTCGTGACGACGTCGCTGGAAAGCGGCGGCTCGATCGACATTCCCTCCGACATGGCAAGCGCGCTCGCCATGTTCGCTCCACAGCCCGACTCCAGCGAGGCGCACCGCACATGAAAAAAGCTCTTCTTCCGGCCGGCTGGATCAAGCCGCGCGGTTATGCAAACGGCGTCGCGGCGAGCGGCACGCAAGTCTTCATCGCCGGCCAGATCGGCTGGGACGAACAGGCGCGCTTTCAAACCGCCGACTTCGCCGGCCAGGCGATTCAGGCGCTCAGAAACGTGCTCGCCGTATTGAACGAAGCGGGCGGCAAGCCGGAGCATCTCGTGCGAATGACGTGGTACGTCACAGACAAACGCGAATACCTCGCTTCGCTGAAGGACATTGGCCGCGCGTTTCGCGAGCTGATCGGCGACTACGACATCGCGATGAGCGCGGTGCAAGTCGTCGCGTTGATCGAAGACGAAGCCAAGGTCGAGATCGAAGCAACCGCCGTTATTCCGCAGTAAGGACACGCAATCCCTCGTCAACCGAAGCGCATACAGCCGGCTCAACACCGGGGAGACCACGATGGAACCGTCAGCACACGTCGATACTTTCGCGCGCGACAATCTTCCGCCACAAGATCAATGGCCTGTTTTTCTGCTGGACAATCCCGATGTCGCCTACCCGGCGCGTTTCAATTGCGCGACCGAACTGCTCGATAGAACCATCGAAGCGGGTCACGGCGAGCGTCCGGCTGTGTGGTCGCTGGTGGACGGCGAGCCGCGCGCCACGACTTATAACGCGTTGCTTGCGCTGGTGAACCGCAGCGCGCATGTGCTCGTCGATGAAATGGGTTTGCTGCCGGGCAATCGTGTTCTGTTGCGCGGGCCGAACACGCTGCAAATGGCGGTCGCGACACTTGCAGCGCTCAAGGTCGGCCTCGTGGTCGTGCCGACCATGCCGCTCCTGCGCGCGAAGGAGTTGAAGCAGATCGTCGTGAAGGCGCGCGTGAGCGCCGCGCTGTGCGATGCGCGTCTGACCGGGGAACTCGTGCGCTGCACTGATCCGCAAGACGAGTTCTACTGCGCCGAGTTGCGGCAAACATTGCTCTTTCACGACGACGACGCCGGGTCGCTCGACACGCTCGCCATCAACAAGCCCGCCGATTTCAGCGCGTGCGATACCGCCGCCGACGACGTCTGCCTGATCGCCTTCACGAGCGGCACGACCGGCATGCCGAAGGGCTGCATGCACTTTCATCGCGACGTGCTGGCGATGTGCGATCTCTTTCCGCGTCATGTTTTGAAGCCCTCGTCCGACGATGTTTTCTGCGGCACGCCGCCGCTCGCGTTCACGTTCGGACTGGGCGGGCTGTTGTGTTTTCCGCTGCGAGTCGGAGCGTCGACGGTATTGATCGAGAAGCTCACGCCCGAGACTTTGCTCGAGACGGTCGAGCGTTTTCACGCGACCATCATGTTCACCGCGCCGACTTTCTATCGGCAGATGGCGCCGCTCGTCGCGCATCACGATGTGTCCAGCTTGCAGAAGACCGTGTCGGCCGGCGAGGCGTTGCCCGATTCGACGCGGCGTTTATGGCACGACGCGACCGGCATCGACATGATCGACGGTATTGGCGGCACGGAGTTGATCCACATTTTCATTTCGTCGCAAGGCAGCGAGATCCGTCCGCAGGCCATTGGCCGCGCGGTGCCGGGCTATGTCGTGCAAGCCGTGGACGAGGCGATGCAACCCGTTGCGCCCGGCACCATCGGCAAGCTCGCGGTGCGCGGGCCGACGGGCTGCCGCTATCTCGCCGATGAACGGCAAACCAGGTTCGTGCGCGACGGCTGGAACCTGCCGGGCGATTCGGTGTATCTCGACAAAGACGGCTACGTGTTCTATCAGGCGCGCGCCGACGACATGATCGTCTCCGCGGGCTACAACATCTCGGGCCCGGAAGTGGAAAGCGTGCTGCTGCAACATGAAGCGGTGTCGGAATGCGGCGTGATCGGCGTGCCGGATGCAACGCGCGGACAGATCGTGAAGGCGTTCGTGGTGCTCAACCCCGGCTATACGCGCGACGACAAACTCGTCGCGCAGCTACAGGATTTCGTGAAGAATACGGTGGCGCCTTATAAATATCCGCGCGTCGTCGTATTCGTCGATTCATTGCCGCGCACCGAAACCGGCAAGCTCAAACGCTTTGAATTGCGGACGATGGCGTAGCGCGCTTCCTCGCACACTCTCAGGAGACACACGCATGGCTGGCTCTTTCATGGAAGTCGTCGCCCGGGATGGCGGCCGTTTCAATGCTTACGTGGCGCGTCCGGCGCAAGGCTCGGGCCCCGGCCTCGTTCTGCTGCAAGAGATTTTCGGCGTCAACAGCACGATGCAGGCAACGGCCGACCGCTTCGCGGAAGAAGGCTACGTGGTGCTGGTGCCCGATCTGTTCTGGCGGATCAAACCGGGCATCGAGCTGGGCTATGGCGAAGCCGACATGCAACAGGCGCTCGGCTATCTCGGGCAGTTCGACACCGATCTCGCGCTCGACGACATCGCGGCCACTATCGCGGCCTTGCGCGCGATGCCCGAACAGGTCGGCAAGGTCGGCGCGGTCGGCTACTGCCTCGGCGGCAAGCTCGCGTTTCTGAGCGCCGCGCGGACCGATGTGGATTGCGCAGTCAGCTACTACGGCGTGGGCCTCGACGCGTATCTGGATGAGGTGCCGGCCGTTCGCTGCCCGATGGTGTTTCACTTCCCCGAAAACGACGCGCATTGTCCACCCGACACGCGCGAGCGGATCAGCGCCGCGTTGCGCACGCGTGCGCACATCGAGCAGTACGTGTACCCCGATTGCGATCACGCGTTCGCGGCGCCCGAGCGCGCGCAGTACAACAAACCTGCCGCGATGATGGCGTATTCGCGCACGCTGGCGCTGCTGCGCAAAGTACTCGGCCCGGTCTACGATCTGAACGCGCTGTGGGAAGCGCATTGCTATCACGAGTTCGCCACGCGCGACGTGGAGGCTGTCATGCCGACCATGGTCGCCGAGCCCTACGTCAATCACGTTCCCACGATGACGGGCGGCGTCGGTCACGACAATCTCAAGCGTTTTTACACGCATCATTTCGTCAACTCGAATCCGCCCGACACGAAGCTGATTCCGATTTCGCGGACCATTGGTTCCGATCGCATCGTCGATGAATTTATTTTTAGCTGCACGCACAGCTGCGCAATCGACTGGATGCTGCCGGGCGTCGCGCCGACGGGCAAGCATTTCGAAGTGCCGATGCTGGCTGTGGTGTGTTTTCGCGGCGACAAGCTTTATAACGAGCACATCTACTGGGATCAGGCGAGCGTGCTGGTGCAGGTCGGCTTGTTGAATCCCGAGGGATTGCCGGTGGCGGGCATTGAAAGCGCGCGCAAGTTGCTGGATGAGACGTTGCCTTCGAACGCGCTGATGGGAAGTAGGTCGCGGGTGTGAGCGATGAGGGTTGAGGTTGCGGTGCAACGAGAGTGCCCGCCTCTGCACAATCGCCTCACGCTCGCAACGCGTGTTGTGGCTGCTCGAAGAACTGGGCGTGCCGTAAGGGCACGCCCGAGCGTTTGCGTTACACGTACTGGCTGCATTACGCGGAAGGGTCGGCCATGCCGCCGTTGCTGCTCAAGCTGGTGGCGTTACGCATCGCGAGTGCGCCCATGCCGTTCTTTGCGAAACCGATTGCGCGCAAGATCGCGGCTACGTTGCAATCGTAGCTTTATCGATCCGCAGTTGAAGCTGCATCTTGGGTATATCGAAAGCGAGTTGAGTAAAAGCGCCTGGTTTGCCGGCGACGAATTCACTGCGGCCGATGTGCAGATGAGTTTTCCGCTTGAGGCGGCGACTGCGCGCGGCGGAATGGATGGGCAATTGCCCGCGGTGACGGCGTTTTTACAGCGGATTCATGCGCGGCCTGCTTATAAGCGGGCGTTGGAGCGTGGCGGGGAGTATGGGATTGTGGGGGGAAGTGATTTGCATGCTGCCCAAGGCTGACAATTCGGGAAAGGGCAAGTCCCTTCCCGTGACGCGTCGCATCATTGTCCTGACGGACTTTCTATAGGGTGCTGGGTCACGGCCAAGCATTGCTTGACATCAGGGCGGCCTGCCGCAATCACGTTGAGCATTGCGACGCCCAACTGTCGTGCCAACTCGTCATCAAAGTTGAACTCGTCACCGTTCAGGAAAAAAGGCACTTCCATGATCCCGTCCAGGTGCGGAGCCAGTTTCGCTGAAACTACCGCTTGCATGACCAACTGCTGAGGATTTTCGGTGTAGGTCAGAACGAAGGAATCCGGCGGATGGTCAGTCATCTGGAGGCCTTTTGTTGTTGAAAGATCAGGGGATTCATCAATCGATGACAGTGCGGAAAAGGCTCGTTGCCAGCCCCTTTTCCTTACGAATTTAGGTCACTTATTCTGTAGCTGGCCGCCTCATTGCTCCGATGATCTGTCAATTGGATCTTGCGTAACAGACATGTGTTGTTTGATGTCTGGTTGACCCAAGGCAATGAGAGAGAGCATTGCCGCTCCGAGCCGTCGCACGAACGCATCGTCAAGCTTGAAATCGTGCTCGTCCAGCAGGACAGGAATCTCCAGCGTGCCGGCCACGACCGGGGCCAATCTGGCTCGATCAACGGCTTGTAAGGCAAACTCCTGGCGTTCTTCGATGTAAGTTAAAACCACGGAATACGGCGGATGATTAGCCATTAATACCCTTTGCATTCTTGGTAGATCTGAAATGCCCTTTGCTTGCACAGCGCGACGGCTCGCGCTCCGCCCATGTGCGGTGCCACAGCATTGCACATGGATATCTGAGCATCATACTGCGCGAAGCACTCGTTTTCATGAGCTTCTCTGCCACTGCATTTAACCATTCCGCCACCATCACCCTGCGTCGCGAACAGAGCGCCATACAACACCAACCTCTTCGCTGAATCCGACAGGTCCGGCACAAGGATCGGATACGGAACCTGCGACTGATCGCTCAACATCACCTCGGTCGTTTCTCCCCACTGCGGAAGCGTCTCACTCAATTCATCGCCAAAAAGCTTGCCGGTGAGCTTGGCGTTCCACGTCATATAGCATTCAACGCAAAGCGGTGGAATGAACGCGTTGGCGTCAGACTGGAGTCCGGTGAGATTTGCCGGCGGCGCAATCGGATCATTACCCAGTTCCCAATTGGTGAGCCAGACATCGAGTTCGGCGTCACTAACGGGCTGCGGGAAGCCACCGTTCGTCGACACTATCGCCGTGCGTTTCGATACGCTGCCATCCGCAGCGTAAGCGTATTGGACTGCCAGGTAGCGCTTCAGTCCGCCATTCGCAGTGCTGGCTTTTTCGTTGTACTCGAAGGAAGATACGCGCCCGCGTACGTCGTAGCCGATGTCTGCCTGGCCACTGTTGCCCGTCATCCGCGTTGCGCGATTCGAGGCGTCACGACCCAGTGTTCGCATTTCCCAGCCCGACACGGCGTCGCGCGTCGTTGCGATGTTGCCTCTTATGTCGTACGTGTAACTCCAATCTTCAAGCGTTTTGCCATCCTCGGCGACCGTGGCCGACAGAAGTCGCCCTGCTTCATCGTAGCGTGCACCGACCGTGAGCTGGCTGCCTGTCCCAACGGCCTGCGTTCCTTGCTCGCCCGTGAGATCAGTTGTTTGCCTTTCGGCGTAACCGGTGACGTTGCCGCTCGCATCGTAGACAAAAGCCCTAACTTTTCCAGGCGTGGCCACGAGATGCGGACGCAATGAGGTTTCATCGTTGTACTCAATGGTCGTGACTGATTTTTCCCGCCGACTGTCGCAGCAGCCTTCGTTGGTCGGTTGGCACTATCCCACATGTACTGGACATCGCCGTCGGGCGTCTGTCTCTGTTTTAGATTACCCGCCGCGTCCCAGGCGCGCGTTATCGTGCCGCCTGGCGTAGCAATCGATCGAGGACGCAATGTGTCCAGGACATCGAACGTGTAGGTGCTAGCGCCGGACATGTCAGTGAGCGTCGTGCTGCCGCGACCGTAGCTCAACGCCGTATTGCGCTTTGTATCGGGATGGGTGACTGAGATCGCGCGTCCGCTGTCATCCTAGGTCCACGTTGCAATGCGCGCCCCGCATCGCCCAAAAACTCGTAGTTGTGACGCAAATCCGGCGAGTGCTAGACTGAAAAACCCCTCCCCCTCGATGCCGGAGCGACAGCGTTGTCAGCATCCAGCATCGCGGCGGGCGGCGGGTCCGTCCGGCATCGCGTTGAAACGGCCATCAAGCTCGAAGCCGCCGGTTACTCTGAAACCGTGGCCAAGGAGCTTCGCATGACCCATTCCATCCACGGCGAGAAGCGCTGGCTCGCGCTCATGGTGCTGTGCCTCGGCGTGCTCATGATCGTGCTCGACACCACCATCGTGAACGTCGCCTTGCCGTCTATCGCGGCGGATCTCGGCTTCACGGAGACATCGCTCGTGTGGGTCGTGAACGCGTACATGCTGACGTTCGGCGGCTGTCTGCTGCTCGGCGGACGTCTCGGCGATCTGTACGGTCATCGTCGCTTGTTTCTCGGCGGCATCACACTCTTCACGCTGGCGTCGCTCGCGTGCGGCCTCGCGAACTCGCAGATGCTGCTCGTCTGCGCGCGCGCCGTGCAGGGCCTCGGCGGCGCTATCGTGTCTGCCGTGTCGCTGTCGCTCATCATGAATCTGTTCACCGCACCCGGCGAACGCGCGAAAGCGATGGGCGTGTACGGCTTCGTGTGCGCGGGCGGCGGCAGCATTGGCGTATTGCTCGGCGGCCTGCTGACCAATCTGCTGAGCTGGCATTGGATCTTTCTCGTCAACTTACCGATCGGCATTGCGGTGTACGCGCTATGCGTCGCGCTGCTGCCGTCCGCGCGCGGCCACGCGCACGGCGAGCGTCTCGACGTGGCCGGCGCCGTCTTTGTCACCGTTTCGCTGATGCTCGCCGTGTATGCCGTCGTCAACGGCAACGAAGCCGGCTGGACGTCCGCGCAAACGCTCGGCCTGCTGCTCGTCGCGCTCGCGCTGCTCGCCGCGTTTCTGATCATCGAATCGCGCGTGCAGCATCCGTTGATGCCGCTCGGCCTGTTCCGCCTGCGTAATGTCGCGACGGCGAATGTCGTCGGCGTGTTGTGGGCCGCCGCGATGTTCGCGTGGTTCTTCATTTCCGCGCTGTATTTGCAGCGCGTGCTCGGGTATCGGCCCTTGCAAGTCGGGCTCGCGTTTTTGCCGGCGAATCTGATCATGGGCTTCTTTTCGCTGGGCTTGTCGGCGCGCGTCGTGATGCGCTTTGGTCTGCGTATTCCGCTCGCCGTGGGTCTGCTCGTCGCCGCCGGCGGTCTTGCGCTGTTCGCGCGCGCGCCCGTCGATGGAAGCTTCGTGCTCGATGTGCTGCCCGGCATGATGCTGCTCGGCTTTGGCGCGGGCATTGCGTTCAATCCGGTGCTGCTTGCCGCGATGAGCGACGTCGATCCCGCCGATTCGGGGCTCGCGTCGGGCATCGTGAATACCGCGTTCATGATGGGCGGCGCACTCGGCCTCGCGGTGCTCGCGAGTCTCGCCGCCGCGCGCAGCGGCGCGATGCTGGCCACGCAAAGCGCGCTGGCCGCGCTCAACAGCGGCTATCACGTGGCGTTTGCGTTCGGCGCGGTGTTCGCGGCAGCGGCGGGTTTGATCGGCGGAATGCTGTTGCGCGCGGGACGGCCCGGCGGTGCCGGTGCCGCCGCGCATGCCGGCGATGAACACGGCGTATCCGCCGACACGTCCGCCGAGCGTCCTCGTCCCACTGGCAACGCAGCCGCGACGGAAAACGTCTGATCGCTGTGCGCGTGTCGCTTCTTGCCCTGGTTGCTCAGTGTGCGCGGTGGTGGGTTGTGCCGCCGTCCTTCGTCTCGATTGATAGCAGGATTCCTACATATCGAGAACGCGCGTGCCTTTCTCCCGGCGGGCGTCGACTACGGACCATGACGCCGTTGCTTGAGCTTTTCCTCGCCGAAATCCATCCGCGCCGAGGTCCGCGCATCCGCTACACTTCACCCCTTGACTCACAGCCCCGCCGAGCCACATCTTGACCATCCACATCCGCCCCGCCATCACCTCCGACGCCCCGCTCATCCTTCGCTTCATCACCGAACTCGCGGTGTACGAAAAGGCCGAGCATGAAGTCGTCGCGACCGTCAAAGACATTGAAGCGAGCCTCTTTTCCGCGGCATCCACGGCGAAGGCGCTGATCTGCGAAATGGACGGTGCGCCCATCGGTTTTTGCGTCTACTTCTTTTCTTACTCCACGTGGCTCGGCAGGAAAGGACTGTATCTGGAAGACCTGTACGTCTCCCCGAAATCGCGGGGCAGCGGCGCGGGCAAACAGATGCTGCGCCACCTCGCGACCATCGCGTGCGAGACGGGTTGCGGCCGTTTCGAGTGGAGCGTGCTCGACTGGAATACGCCGGCCATCGGTTTCTATGAATCGATCGGCGCGAGCGCGCAAAGCGAATGGGTTCGCTACCGGCTCGCGGGCGACGCGCTCAAGGCATTCGCCGCCGGCGACACGTCGAACGCTTCGCCCGTGGCAAAAAACGTCCCGCCCGCAACGTAATGGCAGGTGCGAAGATCGGGGTCGTCGCCGAAATGCCAGCGGTTATTCGAATACACGCGGCTGTCCGCATACGCGGCGACCACCTCGCCAATAATCAGATCGTGCCGCTGGCTGTCGTCAGGAATCACCTTGCATTCCATCCACGTGATGCAGCCGGCCAGCATCGGCACGTCGATCTTTTCGCCGGTGAAGGTGTCGAGTTCAAACGCTGCGAACTTGTCGAGTTCAAGGCCCGCGTGGGTGCCCACGGCCAAGGTCTGTGCGGCGAATTGGCGGCTCGGCAATTGCAGTCCGAACACGCCGCTCGCTTCGATCAATTGCCGCGTCAGCGTGCGGCTGTCCACCACGACCACCACCTTCGGCGGATCGAAGTCGAGCGGCATGGCCCACGAAGCCGCCATCACGTTCGAGCGGCCGTCGTGCGCGCTCGTAATGATCGTGACCGGTCCATGATTAAGTAACTGCGTGGCGCGCGGCAAGGCCACGGGTTCTCGCGTGATTGTCATACTGTGCTTTTGCTGGAATCGTGCAGGAAGGTCTGATCGGGGTGCGTCTGGTCAGGGCGGCAAACCCGCGAGCCGCCGCCCTTTCACGCGTCAATGCGGCGCTTTTCCGTTGGGCGCCGCGTCCACCGGCTTATGCGCCTCCTCGCCGACTCCCGGGAAAAACGCGTTCCATGCGGCTCGCACGCCTTGCGCGGCGGTCGCCTCGGCAGCGGCCGATTCGACCTCGCCATCCGCCGCCTTCGATGGATCGGCGGACAGCCCGCGCCAATGAGTGAACGCGAGCACCGGCTTCTCGGTCCATTCGCCCTCGCCGAATTTCGCAAATGCCGTGTCCCCGCTTGCCAGTTGCACCTCGTACCAGCCGTCGCGCGCGGGCGAGTAGGCGGCCAGTTCAAACCACGGAGTCGGTTCGATTTCCTTCATGTCATCTCCATTCGGATAAATCGTCACAGATAATTACATCAAAGGGATGCTTCATGCCCGGACTGCGCGGCCATCCGTCGCCAGGCGTGTTCGGTACACCCAGGATCGCCGCGCATAAACGACACGATAGCGCGACATGGGCCGCGCGGACAAACTCAAAAACTTACGCGCGTCGCCGACGCGGCTTTTCCATCCCCGCGGCCAGTTCGGCCAGCACGCGGACAGCGGGCGGGAGCGCCTCGGCGGCGGTGTTGCCATAGCCGATCACCAGCCCATTCGTCCCGGCGTGCGGCTCCATCGCGAAGCTGGACAGCGCGCGCGGACTGAGGCCCGCGGCGAACGCGCGCTCGGTGAGCGTCCTGTCGTCGATGCCCGGCGGCAAACGCAACGTCAGATGCATGCCGCAGTCGCCGCCCAGAATCACGGACGAAGCGAAATGCCCGGTCAGCGCTTCGCGCAGCGCCTGCTGCCGCTCGCGATACAGCCGCCGCATGCGCCCGAGGTGTCGGCCGAACTCGCCGCTTTCCATGAAATGCGCGAGCGCCAGTTGCTCCAGTCGATGTCCGCCGCGCAGCATTTCGGCCAGCGCCACGCCAGCGCGCGCGGCGATCGCGTGCGGCAGCACAACAAAGCCGATGCGCAGCGCCGGAAACATGGTCTTGCTGAACGAGCCGACGTATAGAACCGGCGCGTCGTCCACGAGCCCTTGCATGCTCGCGATCGGCTCGCCGGCGTAGCGGAATTCGCCGTCGTAGTCGTCCTCGATCAGCCATGCGCCGCGCCGGCGCGCCTCGGCGATCAACTCCAGACGCCGCGCCACCGACAACACCGCGCCCGTCGGATACTGGTGCGCGGGCGACGTGTAGATCAGCTTCGGCGGATGCGCGGCCCACGCGCCGGGCGGCACGCAGATGCCTTCGGCATCGACAGGCATGGGCACGGTTTTCAGGTCGCCCTGATTGAAGGCCGCCTTCGCGCCGCGATAACCAGGGTCCTCGATCCACGCGACGTCGCCGGGATTGGTGAAAAGCCGCACGCAGAGGTTCAGCGCCTCCTGCGCGCCCTCGGTGATCACCACCTGCGCGCCCTCGCAGCGCACGCCGCGCGCCATGCGCAAATGCGCGGCGATGGCATCGCGCAACGCCGGTTCGCCCGCCGGCGTGCCGTAGCCGAGCGCGAGCGGCAACGCGCGTTCCATCGAACGTTCGAGCGCGCGCCGCCAGGCGGCCAGCGGAAAGCGGTCCAGCGCCGGCGTGCCGGGCGTCAGCGGCAAAGTGGCATCGACATGCGTGCGCGTCGCCGTGAACTGGCCGACGCGCGTCGCATAGGCCACTTCCGGCGCGGCGGCCTGTACTGGCGGCTCGCCGCGCGCGGCGCGGCTCGACAGCGGACTCACACGCGTGCCTTTCTTGTCGGCCACCACGTAACCGACCGCCGCCAGATGCTCATACGCGATGACCACGGTATTGCGCGACACGCCCATCTCGGCCGCGAGCAGACGCGACGACGGCAGCAGCGACCCCGCCGGCAAGCGGCCGCCGAGAATGGCCTGCTGCAGGCGCTCGATCAACTGCTTTTGCAGCGGCGCGGGCTTTAGCGCGCCGTCGGCGCGACAGTGGGCGGCCGTCTGGGCAAGGGGGCCAATGATCTCGATCATGACGGCTGGATCTATCGAATGCGGTTGTCCTGGATCTTTTTAACATACCACGATTGCCGTATTGTTCGTCATGTCCTCTATGACAAACGATTCCCACGACACGAGGAGTGCAGACATGGAACCCCGACGTAACGCGTTCGACCAGCCGATCGGCGCGCCGCTCTCCGGCTGGCGCGGCGCGCAGCCGCCCGCGCGCGTGCAGCTTGCAGGCCGCTATTGCCGGCTCGAACCGGCGAGCGTCGAAACCCACGCAGCCGATCTTTTCGACGCCTACCACTTGGCCGCGGATGCGCGCGACTGGACCTATCTGGCAGTCGGCCCGTTCGAGACCGTCGAGGCGTATCGCGAGCATCTGGCGCGCATGGCCGCGTCGGCCGATCCGCTGCATTACACGGTGATCGACCTCGCGAGCGGCAGAGCGGTCGGCACGCTGTCGCTGATGCGCATCGACGCCGCCAATGGCGTGATCGAAGTCGGGCACGTCACGTTTTCGCCGCGCCTGAAGCGCACGCGCGTGGCAACGGAAGCCCTGTTCCTGCTGATGAAATACGTGTTCGACGAACTCGGCTACCGGCGCTTCGAATGGAAATGCGACTCGCTGAACGAGCCTTCGCGCGCGGCCGCATTGCGCTACGGCTTCACGTTCGAGGGCATTTTCCGTCAGGCGATTGTGTATCGTCAGCGCAATCGCGATACTGCGTGGTTTTCGATCATCGACAGCGAATGGCCGGCGCTGCGCTCAAGCTTCACGCGCTGGCTCGACGACGCCAACTTCGATGCACAAGGGCAGCAGGTCGAGCGGCTGGCGGATCTGGTCGCGCGGGAAAAGACGGCGGCTCACGACGCGCAATAGGCCGCGCACGAAGCAACGCATCAAAGCAGTCCGGGCCGGCCGCGCGCCGGCTCACGTCTGGCTCACGTCTCTGTGCCGGCCATGCGGCGCAGCACGATGGTCGGCAGACCTTTGTACGTAGTGCGAAGCTGTTCGCGATAGCCGACCTTTCGCGCGACGCGCAGCGACGGCTCATTCTCCGGCGCGATGATACAAGCCGTTTCGGCGCCCGGCCATTGCTCGTCCGCCCAGCCCAACACGGCGCGCACGGCTTCGGTCGCGTAGCCGCGGCCATGCATCGCCGGGTTCAGAGCCCAGCCGATTTCCGGCGTGCTCATCAATGAAGGCTCGATCTCGCGGTGATAATCGGCCAGGCCGACTTCGCCGACGAAGCGCCCGCTTTCCCTCTCGCGGATCACCCAATAGCCGTAGCCGAGCATCGCCCAATGACCGGCGTAGCGCAGCAGACGCGCCCACACTTCTTCACGCGTAAAAGGCTTGCCGCCGATGTAGCGGATCACGTCGGGATCGGACCACATCGCGTAGCTGTCGAGGAAGTCGTCGCGCGTGTGCGGGCTGAGGGTGAGGCGGTGGGTGGTGAGGATGGGCGGGTGCGCGGGCATGGAAACAGAGTGGCGGAATCGACTAAACAATGGAATGGCGAATTCATTCGATGATCGCAGATTCCTCGCGGAAATGTTGCCGCATCAAATCGCCGTGCCTCACGTCAACTCCAGAAACCGCGCCAGACAAGGGTTCCGGTTCGCCGGCGACCACGCCAGCGCCTGCTCAATCAATGGCGCGTCCACCAGCGGTTTGAACACCACGCCGGCGAGCTGCACCTTGCGCATGGAGGCGGGAACCAGCGCCACACCGACACCTTCGTCGACGAGACTCAACACCGTTTGCTGCAATTGCACTTCGAAGCGAATGTCGGGTTCGAAGCCGCCCGAGCGGCAATGTTCGAGGATGGTCGCGCGCAAGGTCGGCGCGACTTCCTCGGAGGCGAGCACGAACGGCTCGCCGGCCAGTTGCGCGATCTTGAGCCGCCGCGCGCGGAGTCGCGGATGGCTGCGCGACAGCGCGACGCACAACGGCTCGCGCAGTATCGTGCGCGTGGCGAGCCCCTTGTCGGGCGCATGCGGAAACATGATGGCCGCGTCGATGTGCCCCGCCACCACCTGCGCGGCCAGATCGTTCGATACCACTTCGCGCAGATTCAGCGCCACCTCGGGATACGCCGCGCCGAACGCCCGCGCGTAGCCCGGCACGACGTTATACGCGGCGCACATCGTGAAGCCGATCGCGAGCTTGCCTGCTTCGCCGGACGCCGCCGCCTGCGCGTTGCTCACCGCCTGCTCGACGGAAGCGAGGATTGCTTTGGCATCCGCATAAAAGCGCTCGCCCGCAGCGGTCAGCGTGACGTTGCGCGGGCTGCGTTCAATCAGCGTCACGCCGAGACTCGCCTCGAGCGCCGCGAGTTGACGGCTCAACGGCGGTTGCGACAGATTCAGGCGCGCCGCCGCTCGCCCGAAATGGCGCGTCTCGGCAAGCGTAACGAAGTAGCGCAGCGGCTTGATGTCGATCACTTTGCATCCACCTTTTTCGACGATGCATAAAAGGTATCGTCGGAGACAAAAAACAGTATTTGATTGTATCAACGCAAATCACTACGCTGACGGGTCGTTCTTTTCCCTCGCGCGCTCTGCGCCCATTCCGGTCCGATGTTAGCCACTCTTGAGATTCTGCTTCCTGTCTTCGGCCTGATCTTCGCGGGCTTTGCGTGCCGCCGGCGCGGCGTGCTCGGGCCGAACTCGGCATCGGAACTGAATCGTTTTGTGGTCTGGCTCGCGCTGCCCGCGCTGCTGTTCGACACCATGGCGCGCGCGACGTGGGCGCAGTTGTATCAACCGGCGTTCGTCATCACGTTTTCGATTGCATGCGCCGCCATCTTCGTGCTGATTCTCGCGATGCGTTTGCTGAGCGGCCGCCATCTCGCCGACGCCAGTGTCGACGCGATCGCCGCGTCGTACCCCAACACAGGCTATATCGGCTTTCCACTCGGGATGATCGCGTTCGGCCAGGCCAGCCTGACGCCGACCACCATCGCGACGATTCTGGTCGCGTGCGTGCTGTTCGCGGGCGCCATCGTGCTGATCGAAATCGGTTTGCAGACGGAACGCACGCCGCACAAGCTCGGACTGAAAGTGCTGCGCTCGTTGGCGCGCAATCCGCTGATCGTGTCGCCCATTGCGGGCGCGCTGTATGCCAGTCTGCACGTCGCGCTGCCGCCCAGCGTGGAGACGTTCCTGAAGCTGCTGAGCGGCGCGGCCAGTCCGTGCGCGCTCGTCAGCCTCGGCTTGTTTCTCGCCGAAAAGCGTCCATCCGGGTCGGGCACGCGCGGCATTCCGTTGCTGCTCACGCTCGTCAAGCTGATGGTGCAACCCGCGCTCACCTGGTGGCTCGCGGCGCGCGTGTTCGGGCTCTCGCCCGAACTGGTCGAAATGGCCGTCGTGCTCGCCGCGCTGCCCACCGGCACCGGCCCCTTCATGCTCGCCGAATTCTATGAACGTGAAGCAGACATCACGTCGCGCACCATTTTGCTGTCGACGGTCGGCTCCATCGCGACGCTGTCGTTACTGCTGCTTTGGATGGGGCATCGCACCTGAAGCGGAATGCCTGGCAAGCACCGGGCGCCGGCTTTTTCCGGATCGCGACATCACAGGCTAAGATTGAGTTCTTCGGGCCACGCCGCCCGGACACGACAAAAAAGTTCGACTCGGAGAATGCGATGTCTGAAGAGTATGAAGTTCACGGTCCGCATGACCACGCCGTCGAGCACGCCGGTCACCACGAAGCGGACTCGTTCGGCAGCCGCATGGCCGTGGTAACGGCGATCCTCGCGACCATCGGCGCCCTGTGCGCCTATCAGAGCGGCAATAGCGAGAACCTCGCGCTCTACTACAAGAACGAAGCCGCGATCAAAAAGACCGAGGCGTCGAACCAGTGGGCTTACTACCAGGCCAAGGGCGAAAAGCAGAACCTCGCGGAACTCGGCGCGGCGCTGGCGGCCGCCAATACCGACGCGCAAACGAAATTCCTCGCCGACGTCGACAAATACAAGCAGCAGAAAGAACCGATTCGCGTGAAAGCCGAAGCCATCGAAAAAGAAGTGCTCGACAACGACGCGAAGAGCGAAGTGCTGCTGCATGGCCATCATCGCTGGGCACAGGCGACCACGCTGATCCAGGTCGCCATCGCGCTGTGCGCGATCACACTGCTGACGCGCAAGAAGTGGCTGCGCAATCTGTCGTTTGTGGTTGCGGCGGCGGGCGTCGCGACGGGCGCAATGGCCTTTTTCTCGGCTTGACCGGAGCTTCGCGTGGTCGATGGTTCTGCCCGTGAGCTGATCCGATAACGCGGCCTGCACGCCCCTTCCGCGCGCCCGGTTTATGCGCACAAACTCGGGCGCGCTACTGCATCGCCGAGCGCGCTCGCTCAAGCATCAATTCGCGCTCGCGCGCATTGCGCGTCATTCCGGCAGCGCGCTCGAATTCCGCGCGCGCCTCGTCCATGCGGCCAAGTTTCGCGAGCAGATCGCCGCGCACGCTCGGCAACCAGTGATAATTCGCGAGCGCTGCATCGGCGACGAGCGCGTCGGCGATTTCAAGTCCCGCCGCTGGCCCGAACGCCATGCCCACCGCCACCGCACGATTCAATTCGACGACCGGCGACGGCGCCACCTGCGCCAGCGCGTCGTATAGCGCGACGATCTGCGCCCAGTCCGTTTCCTCTGCGCGACGCGCGCGCGCGTGGCAAGCCGCCAGCGCCGCCTGCAACGCATACGGCCCGCTCGCGCCGCCGAGTGCGTGCGCGGTGTCGAGCGCGGCCAGCCCGCGACGGATCAGCAGCGGGTCCCAGCGGCTACGGTCCTGATCGAGCAACAGAACCGGACGGCCGCGCGCGTCCGTCCGCGCATGCGTGCGCGACGCCTGAATCTCCATCAACGCGACGAGGCCGTGCACCTCGCTTTCGCCCGGCACGAGACCGCTGATTACGCGCCCAAGCCGCAGCGCTTCTTCGCAAAGCGCCGGGCGCATCCAGTCGTCGCCGGCGGTCGCGGAATAGCCTTCGTTGAAAATCAGATAAATCACTTGCAGCACCGATGCCAGTCGCGGCGCGCGCGCGTCGGCTTGCGGCACTTCGAACGGCACTTTTGCCGCCGAGAGCGTGCGCTTCGCGCGGACGATGCGTTGCGCGACGGTCGGCTCGGGCACGAGAAAGGCGCGCGCGATTTCGTCCGTGGTCAAGCCGCCGAGCAGCCGCAGCGTGAGCGCGACGCGCGCGTCGGTGGACAACACTGGATGACACGCGGTGAATACGAGCCGCAGCAGATCGTCGCCGATATCGTCGGCACGCGCGGCGTCGAGCGCATCGACGAAATCCGGTACGAGATGCGCCTCCAGCGCGTCGAGATCGTGGCCCAGTTCTTCGCGTTTGCGAGCGTGCAGCGCTTCCTGCCGCAGGCGGTCGAGAGCGCGATTCTTGGCAGCCGCCATCAGCCACGCTCCGGGGTTGTCGGGCACGCCCGCGTCGGGCCAATGTTCGAGCGCGGCCACCAGTGCGTCTTGCGCCAGTTCTTCGGCGAGACCCACGTCGCGCACGATCCGCGCGACGTGTGCAATGACCTTGGCAGATTCGATCCGCCAGACTGCCTCGATGGCACGATGGGCGGCCGGCTTCGTCACAGGCTTAGCCCGCCGCCTTCGCGTTCGGGTCCATGTAGACCAGCTCCCAGATATGTCCGTCGATGTCTTCGAAACCGTGGCCATACATGAAGCCGTGGTCTTGCGGCGCGCGCGGCGCGGTGCCGCCCGCGGCGAGCGCCTTCGCGACCAGCGCGTCGACCTCGGCGCGGCTTTCGCACGACAGACACACGAGCACTTCGGTGCTTTCCTTCGGATCACACAGCGACTTATGCGTGAACGACTTGAAAAAGTCCTTGACCAGCAGCATCGCGTAAATATTGTCACCGAGGATCAAACTCGCCGCCTGCTCGTTGGTGAATCGCGGGTCGAAGCTGAGACCGAGCGCGCTAAAAAATGCCTTCGACCGTTCGAGATTATCGACGGCGAGATTGACGAAAATCTGCTTATGCATGATTGAATCCCATGTACGGTTGGCGTGAAGTCAGTTGCGGCCCGCGTCCAGTTCACGGAAGCGTTCGAGTTCCGGGCTCGGCTCGAAATCGTCGAGTTCGTAGAGTTGCCGCACTTCGATTTCACCATCGGCCTGTTCGCCGAACGGCGCGGGAAAGCGGCGCGCCCATTCCATGGCTTCTTCGCGCGAGCGGACCTGGATCAGCGTATAGCCGGCGATCAATTCCTTGGTCTCCGCAAACGGACCGTCGATCACCGAGCGCTCGCCACGGCTATAGCGAACCCGCCAGCCTTTCGAACTGGGCTGAAGGCCGGTGGCGTCGAGCAGCACGCCGGCTTTGGCGAGTTCTTCGTGGTACGCGCCCATGGCGGCCATCAGGGATGCTTCGGGCATTTCGCCCGCTTCGCTTGCGGCAGTCGCCTTCACCAGAATCATGAATCGCATGGCCATTACTCCTTTCGTCGTTAAATTGTGGGTTGAGAGGCTAGCGTATTGCAGGCTCTTATTCACACGACGAGTCACGCGCGAGCCGCTCGACACTTCTGCTTATTGCCTGGGGAAAATCCCAGGCAATAAGCGCTTATGCGAAGCACGGACCAAGCTTGCGTACTTCCACCGTGCACCACGCCGCCGCCGGACAGGACTGCGCGATCGCCACGGCTTCCTCGCGCGAGTCGCAATTGAGCAGGAAGAAGCCGCCGATCATTTCTTTCGCTTCGGCAAACGGGCCGTCGAGCAATTTCGGCTGACCGTCGCGCACCTGAACGCGCACGGCGTCGTGAGACGATGTGAGCGACTCGACCGCGCGCAGTTTGCCGCGCGCCTTGAGGTCTGCCGCGAACCGCACCATCTGGTCGTAGACTTCACGGCCCTGAGCTTCGTCGCGTTCCACGCGTTGTTCCGGCGGCTCGACGATAAGCAGCATATAAGGCATGGCGTCTCCAATGAATGACGCTGCGGACCGGCGCCCGGCAGTCGTACGACGGCAACCATCGCGCTCTCGGCGAGCGAGTAGAAAACCAGTCTAGCAAGCGCGGATCGTTGCGGTAAACCTGTTCCGGCGGTCAAACCGTGGCCAGACGGGCGGTTTTACGGAGACTCGTAGAGGGTGGACGCGGTGCGGCGATTAATTGGTCGCCCAAATAAAAAACGCCCCGCGTGGGGCGTTTTTCTCGTCGGCGGCTATGCGGTTCACAGCACCGCTTCGGCGATCGCCTTCCTCTGCGCCGAGCGCATCAGGCCTTCGATCATGCGCGCCTCCGCGCTCGCAATGTCGCTCAACGATGCCGCCGATAGTTGCCCGTCGAGAATCGCAAGCGCCGTGCAAAGGCGCGCGTATTCGTGGCCGTTCAGCGTCCATGCGCCGGTCCGCTGCTCGCGGACGTCCAGTTCGACCATCGCCGCATGCCCGCTTTGAATGTCGGCGAGAACGTTTTCGCCAACACCGAGGCGTGCCAATTCCTGCGACGCCAGCAAGTGCCGGCTCAACGTCAAGTGCAGATCGCGCGAGCCGTGGCCGCGCTGGAACGCGTCGAGTGCGGCATAGCATTGCAGCAGCATCGCGGCAGTGACCGGTTCGTGAGCGGTGCGGCTATAGGCCAGCGCACGCAACAGCGGCGACATGGCCGCCGGATTGTGCTTGCGGACTCGCGATTTACGGGACATAGATTCAACCTCCTTCGCTAACTCTCGGCTTCGTCACCGGATCAATTGGATGGCCGGCCACGAACGCCGCCGATGCGCCGGCGGCTCGACAGGCTCTAACGTGAGTCTGTGAAAGCATGATGGCAAGCAAATATTAAGATGGACTTAAAGAGCAAACGTCTTGCCCGTTCGTCGCATCCACGAAAAAAAAGCCCTGTTCTCGCGAGAGAACAGGGCCGGACAGGATGGAAGAGTCGTGCGCGCGCGTGGATGCTCGCCGACCTGTGACCATCGAAACTGACAAGCTGTTGCTAGTTGTTGCTGCTGCGAAAACGGTTGTTGCTACTTCGCCCTCTACTGCGTCATCGTCTACTGCGCCATTTGCATTGCT
This sequence comes from Paraburkholderia sp. MPAMCS5, assembly GCF_036016995.1. Classification (NCBI taxonomy): domain Bacteria; kingdom Pseudomonadati; phylum Pseudomonadota; class Betaproteobacteria; order Burkholderiales; family Burkholderiaceae; genus Paraburkholderia; species Paraburkholderia sp. MPAMCS5. Next base: position 149,740 of record NZ_JAYXBK010000001.1, on the reverse strand, counting down.
TCTACTACCTACTGCTTTACTGCGCTGCCACGTGGACCACCGCGGCACACTGCCATCAACGGTACGGTTCAAAACAACGCGGGGGAAGACCGCGTCGATGGGCTCGGTGATTTGTCGCTCCATGGAAAACAGTGTAGGCGAGCGCACGCTCAGGCAATTGGGCAAAAGGAAGGGCATTGCCGCGTTAGTTTGGCGAATCGGCGTAACAATCGGGGGCAAATGAAGGCGCGACTAGATCGAGAAGGCGACAACACAAGTAGGAAGCACGAGACGAAGCAAGAGAAGAAGCGCGCGACGAGCAGCGGCGCACTCGCGCGTCGCCCGCGCGAATGTCCGCGCGAAAAAAGCACGCGCAATGTCACGCGGACGAACCGCGTGCACCCGTCGACGGATATCAACCACGCGCGGCAAAATCGCTGATAGTCAGGAGGACTTTTTCGCCTGGACGCGCCAGCATTTTTCTTTCCGCGACCGCCGTGATGCGCTTGCGGCCATCGGCGAAAGTTTTCAGCATGCGGTCTTCGGCCGCGCCGCGCTGCAGCCAGAAATATTGCTCGAGCGCTTCACGCGTGACGGCGCATTCGAGGTCCCGCCCTCGCGCCGAGAGCTGGAAAATCACCGCGCGTCCGTCTGCCGAGACGCTTGGTTCAAGCTCGATCATCTCCATAGCCCACCTCGCAAAGTTGGTTATGCCGTTCGCGGTGTTGAACGAACGACATCGAACGAAACTGAACAGACACGCAAGCCGCAAGCGGTCTTTCGGCTGATGAATCCGCTACCGCGCCGCCATCACATCCATCGTAAGCGAACGTGAGGACGCGTGCATCTCCGCGTGTTCGTGCGCCAACGCGGGCGCAAACGGCAGCGAAATGGCACGCGTGTGCGTGGGCGCCAACATGCGCGCGGAAGCGCTGGGCCATCGCCAGCGTTTCACGCAGAAGTCATGCAATAGCGTACTCAAGCCTTCGGACATTGCGTGTGTGCCGCCGCGCACTCCGCGCGACGCGGACACCAGCGCCAGCCAGGAATGCGGCGGCCGCAGTTCATGGCGCACCACGCCGCTCGAATCGGCGAAACGCAGGCAGCCCGTGTCGGGATAGAAGACGAGCGTCATCACATCGCCGTCCAGGGCGCGCGTCAGAATGTGTGGTCTCGTGTTCAGCATTGTTCGTGTATGCAAGGTGGCGCCGTTCTCGCGAGGAATCGGCGTCTCGCGCGCAAGGTCTCGCGCCCGCGCGCGTGGAAAATGTGCGGATAAATGTGCGGATAAGCCAAAAGCAAAGCACATGCCAGCAAGTTTGAAACGTATCGCGCGCGCCGTCACTCCGGTGCCGCACAGCGAAAACCGGCGAAGCGTTTTCGCGGCAAAACATCGGCGGCGCTTGATGCGTGGCGGTTAAAGTCGCTGCGAGGCGGGCCGTGGCGGACGGCCGCGCGAGCGCCGCCACGCGCGCATTCGAAACGGCTCGCATGGTAAAAAAGCGCAGGCAGCGTGACAATTCGCGCCCATTCTTACGTAGCGACCACGCCTCGATATGCCCGACCGCGAACCTGCCATCACGTTGCGCCCCGCGCTCGCCGACGATGCCCAGCATCGGGCGCGTTTGCTGCATCGCTTTGAACGAGAGTTTCACACGCGGCGAGCGCCCGGCGCATCGGCGGAAACTCAAGCAGAATAATTGGCGGATAACGACTGACAGACAACGGACCGATCATGACTCTTCGCGACACCTCCGCCATTCGAAGCTGGCACGCGCACGTCTATTTCGATTCCGCGACGCGCGAGGCCGCGTCAGCCTTTCGTGAACAGATCGAAGCGCACTGGAACGGCAAGCTGCAAATGGGCCGCTTTCACGAACGACCGGTCGGGCCGCATCCGATGTGGTCGTATCAAATGGCGTTCGCTCACGAGCAGTTCGGCGAGATCGTCGGCTGGCTCACGCTCAATCACGGCGCGCTCGACATCTTCGTGCATCCGAATACCGGCGACGCACTGCGCGATCACCGCGACGCCGCCGTGTGGATCGGCCGCTCGCATACTCTCGTGCTCGATGCGCTGATCTGACGAAACGCCGCGCGGCTCACATCACGACTCACATCGCGGCTCACATGTTCGTGTACGAACTGCACCAGCCGCGCGTGGCGACCTGTTTGTCGCCGAACAAGGTGCAGCCGCCATAAGCGTCGGTGGCTTTGCCCTGAAACAGCGAACACGTGCCGCAAGTTTGTCCCGCCGCGTATTGCGAAAACTTCGCTGTGTCGACTTTCGACGCGTCCTCTTTATAGCCGAGCGCCAGCGCCTGCGGATCGCCCTCGCTGAGTTTCGCGCCGCTGTCGGCGAAGGCCACGCGCGCAAGCACGAGCGATGAGCCCGCGCTCACGCTCAACAACAGGAAATGGCGGCGCGATGTTGTCATGTTTCGCTCTTGTGATGGGATGGAAGTAGGCGCGCCCGACACGCAAGCGCGGTGTGCGCAACGTAACAGCTCAATCGAGGAAGCGCGCGAATCGTTCGACCGGTTCGCGTTCAGTTCGCAGCGCGTTGACCGGCGCGCTTTCGTCCGCGAATCCGAGCGACATGCCGCACACCAGTTGTTCGCCTGGCGGCAAGTCGAGTTGCGCCGCGATCAACTGATGAAACTGCGTGAACGCAGCCTGCGGACAGGTGTCAAGTCCTCGCCCGCGCGCCGCCGTCATGATCGCTTGCAGGAACATGCCGTAGTCAAGCCAACTGCCGCGCTCCAGCACGCGGTCGATCGTGAAGAACAAGCCGACCGGCGCGCCGAAGAAGCGATAGTTCTGCGCATGCTGTTCATGCATGCGCGCCTTGTCGCCCTTTTCAATGCCGAGCAGACCATATAGATCCCAGCCGATCTTGCGGCGGCGGTCGATATAAGGCGACACCCATTCGCGCGGATAGTACGGATATTCTTCGCGATAAAGCGCATCGCGCTGCGGATGATCGTAAGCCGCAAGCAAGGCGCGCGAAAGACGCGCGAGCGATTCGCCCGTGACCACATACACTTTCCATGGCTGAATGTTGGTGCCGGAAGGCGCGCGGCTCGCCACTTCGAGAATCGCCTCGACGTCGGCGCGCGGCACGGGCGTTGCGAGAAACGCGCGGACCGAGCGGCGCGTCATGAGCGCGGCGTCCACTTGCCTCGTGGTTTGCTTTGCGGCTTGGGTGGTGGTTTCGTTAGCGGGGCGTGTCATCGGCGGAATTCCGGCTGAAGCTGCAAGCGAATGGGCTGCAACGATTCTAGCGCGAGCGGCTCGGGCGCCCACTGCGGCGCGATGGATAATCCCGAATCAACCCGAATAAGCCCGCTTCCAAACGCGAGTCTCGATTTGCGTTTATCCTCGTTGGATCTATTTTTGCAGTCTCGTTTTGCAACCCTTGAATCCCATTCCCGGAGTTGAGCATGCAATATCGCAAATTCGGCCGCACTGGCCTGACTGTTTCCCGCTTGTGTCTTGGCACCATGACCTTCGGCCTGCAAACCGAAGAAGACGCGTCGCGCCGCATTCTCGACACCGCGGCGGACGCGGGCGTGAATTTCATCGATACGGCCAACGTCTATCCGCTCGGCGGCGGCGAGACAAATGCCGGACGCACGGAGGAAATCGTCGGACGCTGGCTGAAAGGCAAACGCGATCGCTTCATTCTGGCCACGAAGGCGGTTGGCAAAATGGGCCCTTCGGCGTGGGATCAAGGCGCGTCGCGCAAGCATCTGCTCGATGCAATCGACGCCTCGCTACAGCGCCTCGGCACCGATTACGTGGACCTCTATCAACTCCATTCCGACGACGCGAACACGCCGCTCGACGAAACACTCGAAGCGCTCGACACAATCGTTCGCTCGGGCAAAGCGCGCTACATCGGCGTGTCGAACTTTCTTGCGTACCGGCTCGCGCGCGCGCTCGGTCGCGCGGATGTCCTGCGGGTGGCGCGTTTCGTCTCGGTGCAGCCGCGCTACAACCTGCTGTTCCGCCAGATCGAACGCGAACTGCTGCCTCTCGCCGACGAAGAGCAACTCGCCGTGATGCCGTATAACCCGCTCGCCGGCGGCTTGCTGACGGGCAAGCACAAGCTCGACGCCACGCCCACTAGCGGGCGCTTCACGGAAAGTGTCGGCACGGCGGGCGCAATGTACTCGCAGCGCTACTGGCATGAACGCGAGTTCAGCACCATCGAGCGGCTCAAAAAGATTGTCGAGCCGACCGGCGAGTCGCTGACGCGCGCATCGCTCGCGTGGGTTCTGGCCAGTCCGCATGTGACGTCGGCGATTATCGGTGCGAGCCGCGCCGAGCAACTGGCCGATACGCTGACGGTTTCCGACCTCGTGCTGGACGCCGACATCAAGAAGCAACTCGAAGAAGCCAGCGTCGAATACCGTTGGGGCGACGCCGCTCGCTGAACCTGCGCCGAGCTTCAGCGGCGGCCAGCGCGGCGATTACCGGCCGTAGCGAAGCACCGTGCTGGTTGCGCCCACGACGTGATCTTTGATCGCGTCGAGCAACGCGTCTCTCGACAATCCGGCGGGCAAGGCGTCCGGCAGAAGATCGAGCGCATAGATCTGCACGAGATAGTGGTGCGGAACGTCGCCGACCGTCGGACACGGCCCGAAATAGCCGGGATCGCCGAAGCGATTCGTTCCGCCGACGCTTCCCGACGGCGCGGCGCCCGCGCCCATCGAGGTGACGGAGGGCGCAATGCCATACAACACCCAATGCACGATGCCCAAGCCCTTGGCGCCGTCGGCATCGAAGAGAGTCACGGCGTAGCTCTTCGTGCCCGCAGGCGCATTGCGCCATTGCAGCGCGGGCGACACGTTGCCGCCGCCGCAATGGTTGGCGCTTGCCGCATGGCTCGAATCGAGTGTGCCGCCGTCGGCGGTGCCCGGCGATGTCAGTGCAAACGCGTCGGCTGCAAAGGCATGCGGCGCGGCGGCAGCGAGCATCACACCCACGCCGATGGAGATCAGGCGCCGTAAAGCGCCAAAGTTAGCGCGTCGAATCATGGCTGATTTTGCTCCCGTTTTGCTCCCGGCTAGTGGCGTGTGCGTCAGCCGAATCCTATTTGAACTTGCCCGTGCGCGCGTTCGCCTCAGGAAGCTGCCGCGTCTCACGCACCGAGCGCGGATGCCATAGCCGCGCGCCGCCTTCAATGCCCGCGTCGTTCGAAACGGTCGCCACGTTGGCCGGCAAATCGAAATTCAGGCGTGCCGCGTTGCCGCCGCCAATCCACAACTTGTCGTAATTCACGAGCGCTTCGAGAATTCCGATCACCTTATGAACGCGCCGGTTCCAGCGTTTATTCCCGGCTTTTTCGCGCGCCGCCTCGCCGATGTATTCGTCGTAGGCCACGCCTTTCTTGCTGACGGGATGATGCGCAAGCTCCAGATGCGGCATCAGCTCGCCGTCGCGAAAGAGCGCGGTGCCCGCGCCGGTGCCGAGCGTCAGAACGAATTCGAGACCTTTGCCTTCAATGGCGGCGAAGCCCTGCATTTCGGCGTCGTTGATCATGCGCACCGGCAGGCCGCCCAGCTTCTGCGCGAGCGAATCGGCAAGCGGAATGTCGTGCCAGCCTTCCACGCCGAAATGCGGCGCGGTCAGAATGCGGTTGTTGCGCACCACGCCCGGAAAGCCGATGGACATCAACGCGGGCGGTGCTTTTTCGATCAACGGCTGGACCAGTTTCGCCAATGCATCGACGAGTTGATCCGGCGTGCACGGATGCGGCGTCGCCACGCGCACGCGCTCGGTTTGCATCTGACCGTCCGCGTCGATGATCGCCGCTTTCAGGCCGGTGCCGCCCACGTCGATTGCGAGAATCCGCTCGCTGCCTGTCGCTGCTTTTGCTTTCGATGTCGCCAAGATTGACCCCCGGTTTGTGTTGTGTCGCTTCACGGTATTACTTCTTCTCGACCGCGTCCGGTTTCAACGGACGCCATGCGCGGCCGTCGCGCGCCAGGAGCGCGTCTGCTTCCGCGGGCCCTTCGCTGCCGGCCGCATAGCCGCGCAGTGCAATCGCGCCGCCTGTTTTGGGATGCAGCACGTCGTCCACCGCGCACCAGCTCGTTTCGATGCTGTCGGCGCGCTGGAACAATGTCTCATCGCCCAGCATGCAGTCGTAGAGCAGCGTTTCATAGCCGACGTTCGCGCGTTCCGCGAAGAAATCGCCGTAGTCGAACGAAGACTGCACCGGGCCGATCTGCATGACTGGGCCCGGCGTTTTCACATTGAAGTCGAAGCTCGTGCCGTGCGCGGGATCGATGCGCAAGGTCAGCACGTTCGGCGTGAGCGCGTCGACCGGCGTGTCGCGAAACAAACGGAACGGCACCGGCTTCAGTTGCACGGAAATCTCAGTGCGGCGCGCGGCAAGCCGCTTGCCCGTGCGCAAATAGAAAGGCACGCCCGCCCAACGCCAGTTTTCGATGAACACGCGCGCGGCGGCATAGGTTTCCGTCGCGCTGTCCGGCGCGACATCCGGTTCCTCGCGATAGCCCACGCCCGCCGGTCCCTTTTCGTATTGTCCAAACACGACGTCGTCCGGCGACAGCGGCACGATCGCATCGAAGATGTCGGCCTTTTTATCGCGCACGGCTTCGGCATCGAATGAATTGGGCGGCTCCATCGCGACCATGCCGAGCAACTGGAACAGATGGTTCGGCACCATGTCGCGAAACGCGCCGGTCTGCTCGTAAAACTTGCCGCGTCCTTCCACGCCGATCGTTTCAGCCGCCGTGATCTGCACACTGTCGATGTATTCGCGCCGCCACACCGGCTCGAAGAGCGCATTCGCGAAGCGCACGGCGAGAATGCTTTGCACCGTGTCCTTGCCGAGAAAATGATCGATGCGATAGATCTGCGATTCCTTCGCATACGACAGAATGTGGGCATTCAGATCGCGCGCCGAGGCGAGATCGGTGCCGAACGGCTTCTCAATCACAATGCGGCGAAAGCCGCCGTCTTCCTTGAGCAAACCCGCGTCGCCCAGATGTTCGACGATGGGTTTGAAAAAGCGCGAGCCGACTGCCAGATAGAAAATCACATTGCCGCCCGGCGTCTGCGCGAGCTTCTGCTTGAGCTTCGTGAAGGTGTCGGGCGTTTCGAACTCGCCCGCCATGTATTCGAGGCGCTGCGCGACCCAATCCCACGCTGTGTCGTCGAGTTTGCCCGCGTGAAAGGTGCTGGCTTTGTCGGCGGCGAATTTTTGCAGCGACTGGTGCAGGTCTTCGGTCCACTCGCTCGTCTCGCGCTCGCCATGATTGACGCCGACAATCTGCATGCCGCCGTCGAGCAAGCCGTCCACCGCGAGGTTGTAGAGCGCGGGCATCAAAAGACGCCTGGTGAGGTCGCCGCCCGCGCCGAAGATCACGAGCGTGCAAGGCGGCGCAGGATGCTTGCCTGCGGGCGACGGCGGCGCGCCGTGCGGCGTCGCGCTGACTTTGCAGCTGCGCTCGGCGTTGGGGTTGGCGTTCGGTGGATCGGCAGCTTGAGGATTCGGTGTAGTCGACATGGGATTCACTTGAGGAAGCCAATGAAACGGACGTGGCGATACTGGAAAGACCACGCCCGCACCCACACAGTTCAAAAACGATGCCGCGCTATTTGACCGACGTGCTCGCGAGCGCGGAGGTGGTTTCAGGTGCGGCTTCAGGTGCGGCTTCAGGCGGTGCGGCCTGCGGCGCCGCGGGCCGCGCGGGCGCGGGCGGCGTATTCGGCGCCGTGGGTACAGGCGCGCGCCCCGGCTCGCCCGCCAGCGGCACATTGCCCGAAGCCGCCATCACGCGCGGTTGCAGCAGCAGCGCCACGAGCCCCGTCCAGCCCGTTTGATGCGATGCGCCCACGCCGCGCCCGTTGTCGCCGTGAAAATACTCGTGGAACAGAATCAGATCGGCGGAACGCGGGTCGGCCTGCAACAGAGGATAAGCGCCCATTACCGGACGCTCGCCATTCCTGTTCTTCAGAAACAGCGTCGTTGCGCGCCGCGCGAGTTCGTCGGCGATTTCGCACAGCGAGAACTTCTGGCCCGAGCCGGTCGGATATTCGACGCGGAATTCGTCGCCGTAATAGCGGTGAAATTCGTAGAGCGATTCGATCAGCAGATAGTTCACCGGCATCCACACCGGGCCGCGCCAGTTCGAATTGCCGCCGAATACGCGCGTGTCCGATTCGGCCGGCAAATATTTGACCGCGAAGCTGGCGCCGTTGTAATCGAACACGAACGGATGATCGCGGTGATACCGCGACAGCGCCCGCACGCCGTGATCGGAGAGAAACTCGCTTTCGTCGAGCGCGCGCCGCAACAGCGCCTTCATGCGATGCCCGCGCAACACCGAGAGCAACAGCGCGTTGCCTTTGCCCGGCTCGTTCCAGCGCGACACGAGCTTCGCGAGATCAGGCCGATGCTTGAGAAACCAGACGAGCCGGTCGCGCAATCCCGGCAATTCGCCGTGCAAACGCTCTTCGAGCACGTGCACGGCGAACAGCGGAATGAGCCCGACAACCGAGCGCACCCGCATCGGACGGCTGCTGCCGTCAGGCAGGCGCAGCTTGTCGTAGAAGAATTCGTCTTCGCTGTCCCACAGTCCGGTATCGCAGCCGTCGTCGCAACTCACGGCTTGCGCGATATACAGAAAGTGTTCGAAAAACTTCACGCCGATGTCGACGAACACATGGTTCGCATACGCCAGTTCGAGCGCGATGCGCATGAGGTCGAGCGCGTAGGCGGCCATCCACGCGGTGCCGTCGGCCTGATCGATGTGGCCGCCGGTCGGCAGCGGCGACGAGCGGTCGAAAATGCCGACGTTGTCGAGCCCGAGAAAACCGCCCTGAAAAATATTGCGGCCGTCGGCGTCCTTGCGGTTCACCCACCACGAAAAATTCAGCAGCAGCTTATGGAAAACGAGTTCGAGGAAATCGCGGTCCGCCTTGCCCGTGAGCGCGCGATCGATTTCGTAGACGCGCCACGCGGCCCACGCATGCACCGGCGGATTCGCATCGCTCAGCGCCCACTCGTACGCGGGCAGTTGTCCATTCGGATGCTGATAGCGGTCTTTCACGAGCAGCAGCAATTGACGCTTGGCAAACGCGGGATCGATCAGCGCGAACGCCGCGGCATGAAACGCGAGATCCCATGACGCGTACCACGGATATTCCCATTTGTCCGGCATCGACACGATGTCCGCATTGCACAGATGCATCCAGTCTGCGTTGCGGCCATGTTTGCGCGCGTCCGCGGGCTTCGGTTGCAATGGATCGCCTTCGAGCCAGCGATGCACATCGTACCGGTAATACTGCTTGGACCACAGCATGCCCGCGAGCGCCTGGCGCTGCACGAGGCGCGCGTCGGGATCATTCATTTCGTGTTGCAATGCGCCGTAGAATTCGTCGGCCTCGGCGATCCGCCTGGCAAACAACGCGTCCGCATCGAACGGCACTTCGTCAGGCCGCGCTTCCGGGCGCCAGCGCATGTACACCACCGCGCGCCCATGCGGACCGAGTTCGATCGGCGCATGCGCGCCCGCCTTGGTGCCGCGGTCGCGACGCACCGCTTGCTGATCGCCGTGCACGAGATAATCGTTAAAGCCGTCCTTGAACGGACCTTCGGCTTGCATGCCGTACAGGCGCTTCACATTGGTGTCGTTTTCGCACAGGAGCCATGTGATCTGCGGCGCGTCGTTCGACCACGCCGTGACGACAATCGGCTCATGTCCTTGCTGATGCCCGATCAACTGCGCGTGGCCGTTGTGATCGGCGCCAGCCAGAAGCGAGGGCTTGTCCGGATTCCCTTTCCACGACCACGAATTGCGCGCCCAGATTTGCGGAAGCACGTCGAGCGAAGCGGCTTCGTCCGCGCGGTTCTCGATTGTCACGCGCATTACGATGTCGTCGGGCGCGTGCTTCGCGTATTCCACCTGCACGTCGAAGTAGCACGAATCGTCGAACACACCGGTATCGAGAATCTCGTACTCCGGCATCTCACCGCCACGCCGAGCGTTTTCGTCGATCAGATCCTGATACGGATAGGCCGCGTGCGGATACTTGTAGAGCATCCGCATGTACGAATGCGTGGGCGTGCCGTCGAGATAGAAGTACAGCTCCTTCACGTCCTCGCCATGATTGCCCTGCGCGTTCGTGAGGCCGAACAGGCGCTCCTTCAGGATCGCATCCTTGCGATTCCACAGCGCGAGCGACACGCACCAGCTGAGTGTGTCGTCGCCGAAACCGGCAATGCCGTCCTCGCCCCAGCGATACGCGCGGCTGCGCGCATGGTCGTGCGGAAAGGAGTCCCACGCGGTGCCGTTCGCGCTGTAATCCTCGCGCACGGTGCCCCATTGACGCTCGCTCAGATATGGTCCCCAGCGCTGCCATTGGGCGCAATCCGCCGAGTGCAGACGTGAGCCTTCAAGGGTGGCGAACAGGTTGGCAGCGCGCAGCGGTGGCATGACAGCGTCCTTGCGTCGGGCTTGGCGATGGGACACACATCGTAGCGCGGTTTACGCCACGGTGCGATTCAAACCGGCAAGCAGCGTTTCGATGCGCAGCAGCTCGCCGAGCGACCACGCCTGAAACGGCGTGCCGGCGGGCGCGTGCGGCGCGTCGCCGTCGGCGAGTTCGGACATGTGATCGAGCCCGGCGCAATCGAGATGCGCGTACAGCGGATCGAGAAAGCGCGTTCTGGCTTGTTGCCGCGCATCCGCCGTGTCGCCGTGAACGCGCAACCACGCCTCGACAAACGGGCCGAGCAGCCACGGCCACACGGTGCCTTGATGATAGGCGCCATCGCGTTCGGACGGCGCGCCGCCGTAGCGCCCGCGATAAGCGGGGTCCGACGGCGCGAGCGTGCGCAAGCCGAGCGGCGTGAGCAGTTGCGCTTCGACCCGATCGACGACCGCGCGCGCCGCCGCGCCTTCGAGCAAGGGAAACGGCAAGCCGCCCACCGCGAAAATCTGATTCGGACGAATGGAGCGGTCCATCGCGCCTTTCACGTGATCGACGTCGATGTTGTCGAAAAGCGTTTGCGTGGAAGGCTCGACAAAGCGTTCATGAAAGGCCTGCAACGCGCGCCCGGCCGCGGGTTGCCATTGCGGATTCCACCTTGCTGCAATGCGCAATGCGTTGATCCAGAGCGCCTGCACTTCGACCGGCTTGCCGATGCGCGGCGTGACGACCCGATCGCCGACCTTCGCGTCCATCCACGTGAGTTGCATGCCGGGAACGCCCGCGCTCAACAAATCGTCATCCGAAGATGCCTTGATGTTAAAGCGCGTGCCTCGCGTGTAGCCCGCGAGAATCGCCTCGGCGGCCTGCTGGAGATGCGCGCGCGTTTCCGCGCTCGCGTGCTGCGTCGCCAGATAGTCGTGCACCGCGACGATGAACCACAGCGATGCATCGACGGCGTTGTATTCGGGCGTGTCGCCGGAATCGGGAAAGCGATTCGGCAACATGCCTTCGGACAAGGTGCCGGACCATTCGAGCAGGATCGCCTCGGCCTCGTCGAGACGGCCGGACGCGATGAGCAAACCGCGCATCGCGATGAACGTATCGCGGCCCCAGTCGGTGAACCACGGAAAGCCCGCGAGTATCGTGCGGCCTTCGTTGCGCGCGACGACGTAGGCATCGGCCGAACGTTGCAGGCGCGTGCCCAAAGCGCTGCGGCGTTGGCGCTCGATATCGGCAAGTTCCGCCGCGTGACGCGTTGCCGAGGCTTTCGCGCCAATTGCGTCCGACGCGCTCAGAATCATTACGGCTTCACCTTCGGCGAGATTGAAGCTGAAGACGCCGGGCGTCGCGAGCTCTTCGCTGAAGTCGAGCCCGCGTTCGCGTTCCCGAACGTAGCAGAAGTTGCGATACCAGTCCGGCGCGTGCGTGTAGACGCCGTTCGTCGCGACGTGAATGCGCGGCAGGTCGCCATACGGTTGCCAGCTCGTGCGGCTCGCGTCGTCGCTCGTTTGCGCGCTGAAGTTGAACGCAGCGTTCTCATGATGCAACGCGTGATAGTCGCGACCCGACAGCAAAGGCCGCACCTTCAGTGTGAGCGCGCGTGTCGGCGAAGCGGCTGACGTGCATTTGCACCGCCAGCGCAAAACAGTTTCGCGCGTCGCCTTGCTGACGAACACTTCCGCCGTGATCAGCGTTTGCGAATCGAACTGCAAGCGCCACGTGGGCCACGGTTGCGTGTCGAATGCGAGCATGTTCGCCGTGAGGTCGGGATACAGCACATCCGGCACGTAGCGCTGCATGGTCAACGCATAACGCGCGCCGTCGGCTTCGAGCCATGCTTCGACACCGTTCACGAGCACCACGCGGCCGCCCGGCGCATGCGTGGCCGTCAACAATAACGCGTGATAGCGGCGCGTGCGCAGCGTGCCCACGGTTCCCGATGCAAAGCCGCCGAAGCCGTCCGCTTCCAGCCATTCGTCTTCGAAACGCGTGATGTCGAAAGGTCGTTCTATGCGTGTCATGGCGTGAGCAACATGGCGAGGCCGCGATGATGTTTCGATGCGCTTGAACCTGGCTTGTTTGAGCTGCCAGCAGATGGTGCTGACGTGACCATTGTCCTACTTATTGCATTTCGAATCCTTTCGACAGCCTCTCGCGCCGTGTTGCGGGTCACGTGGAGAATGGGCGGCCGAGTATCAGCGATCCGGCCGCGGTGGCGCCGGTGCCGGTGCCGGTGGCGGTGGCGGATTAATTCGCGGATTGCATGGAGGCTTCGACCGGGCACGTGCGGTTGGGGTGCGTCTGGGCGAAGCCCCGGTGGCCACAGTGGTCGTCTGGGCCGCGTCATTCAGCGGTGTCAGTCGCAAAATCGAAGTAAGAAGCGTCGTGGTCGCATAAGGCATTGCAGCCATCAAGGCACATGAAATACCGGTCAGATATGAAGGGGCCTTGTTTAACGCACCGGGCTGCGCCAGAACGATAAGTCCAACGAATGCCAGGACTAACCAGGTTAATGCTGAACCTGATGCACGCTTTCGAAGAATGAAAAACTCTGCGATCAGCAACAAGAACGGCTGAACGCTATAGACGACGGTAGTAATGCCGACGGAGGTTAGCCGGTACGCAGTGAAGAGGAAACACCAGTTCGCCATCAAGGCTAAGGCGCCGAGGACCAGGATGGCCAAACCTTTCCGGCTCAACCGGAACGATCTGAGGTATCCGCGAAAGTAACAATACGCGGATAGTCCGACAGACCCGATCGCGCATCGGAAGAACACGACATTGAATGGTCGCTGTCCGGACAAGATAACAAAGTACCCTATCGTTCCTGATATTGACATCGCCAGAAGCATGCACAGTTGCCCAATGCGGCCATCAGAAACCGGCCTCTGTTGCTGGCACCCGCTTAACTCGGAGTTCATTTCTGCTGTACCTCGGCCTCGAGGTTCACAAGCATGACATCTCTATATGCCCTGCCATCAATCGATCCCAACGGCGTCACGGCGTGTTTTTTGGTGCGATCAACGATGAGCGTGTCGAACAAACGGGTCAACCTAAGAACGTGGGTCGGCTTGCTATCCATTTCGGATATCACGCTGTCTGCCCCGATTGCATTGCCGGTAAGCTGAACCAGGTGAATAAGCACGAGCGGCTCGTCGTCGAGATGAAGCCATACAGGCGAACTGAAGGTAGCTCCCCCTTGATCCGCCCTGTAACGAATGAAATGAACACTAATATTTGCACTACTCTTCCCGACCAGATCGCAGTATTCGTTGATGTATTTGGTATCGCACTGGAAGATGTGCAGAAACAAGGCCCCTTTTGTACATCGATCTCTCTTCGCTGTATCGCGTTGGGCCAATTGCGGTCTGCACCCGTTCTGTGATGCCAGTCGTGAACAATAAGCGAGCCCTGTACGATCAACAGTCGTGTGGGGAGATGTATCAGTGCATGCTCAAACCACCAGCCCACCCATGCACGGAGCCATGCCACACCAGAGAGCCCGGTCGCTGGGAGATTTCGAGCGCAAAATCGGCCATGGCTGTTCTTTAGATGCGAATCGCGAACACTCTGGAAGTCCGTTCTCAGTATCCAGGCGTGCTCGGTGACCAAATGCAGCAGCGAACATATTTGGTAGCTCACGACCAGTGGAATGACAATCGAGATCAGAAACGCGGAGAGGGGCAATGCACAAGCCATTGCGATGAGTGAAAGAAGCCACGCCGAACTCATCGCCAGACGATAGAAGGGAACGCGGTAGAAGTTGCTTTTCAGTCGTCCATAGAAATATCGCAGGTGGAATAGAGGGTTCACGCATTGCCATAAAAGAAGCCATTTCATCCGTTCGACAGAGACGCCCGGCCTTAATCCCAATGTATAGATGGCCGCCAGGTCCTGGTCTTCCATGGTTGAAAACTCGCGTCCGTGGTGTTCGTAGACATGGAAACGGCGATATGAATCGAACGGCTGCACGATCGTGACTGTGGACAAAATCTCGCACAGTATGCGATTCGCCAGCTCCGATCGAAACACGGCGTTATGCACGCCATGGTGGATAATCGTCGCGACGATGTAACGTGCGCCCGACACTGTTAGCGTCACTGATAGTAAGAGCCAGAAGAGATTCACATGCCCCGTCATGATGGCGATAGATGCAACGACCCCACCCACGAGCTGGGTGACAGCTCAAGCAGTGCATTCAACCGGGCTGACCATTCTCGCAACCTTCCTGTCTGGAAGTTCCTTGCCGGTCAGCCATGTCCAGAAGCCTTGAAACGGAAGTCGCTTGTAAGACTCACGAATAGACTGAGAGTCTTCTAGCTGCTCTCTTGATGTTATCGCCTGCCTCGACTGGGATTTAAGGTTGCGCCGCGCGCGTAAAGCTGCCTTCGAATTGTTCATGCAATCGGGTTACGTGGACTAGGGCATCGCAGATAGCCTAAAGCGAACACTGGCGATATTTAGTTGCTCTAACCTGTAGCGCCCAATTATTCGAGAAATTCCCACTGATGCAAATAGGATCAACGTAAAGATTTGAAAAAGCGATTAAATAGATTCGTACAATGCATATCCAAATTTCAAGACTGAATACGCATTGGCATATTCTCAGCGCAGCGGTCGGAATTTTTGACGGAGAATGAGTTCGGCTCGACGCCGAGGCGCACAGCGGACCCGCCGCGCTGCGACTACAATTGAAGCCTCCTGCCCGGCGCAAACAACAGTCAAAGCGTTACTCAAAAGAAAGGCGCGCGGCCATGTCGTAGAACATCAACAGGAGTTTTTCCCACATGATGAATCGAGACAATCCCGTCTGGCTGATCACCGGCTGTTCCACTGGCTTTGGTCGCGAACTCGCCAAACTCGTGCTCGCGCGCGGCTGGCGCGCCGTGGTGACGGCGCGCGACGCGTCCAAGGTGAAAGACATCGCCGAACCGCACGGCGAGCGCGCGCTCGCGCTGCCGCTCGACGTCACGAACCTCGCGCAAATCGAAGACGTGGTCGCGAAAGCCACGCAACATTTCGGGCGCATCGACGCGCTCGTCAACAACGCGGGTTACGGCTATCTCGCGGCGATCGAAGAAGGCGAAGATCACGAAGTGCGATCCATGTTCGAGACCAACGTGTTCGGTCTCGTCGATATCACGAAAGCGGTGCTGCCGGTCATGCGCGAACAACGCGGCGGTCTGATCGTGAATGTCTCGTCGATTGGCGGAATCACGAGTTTCGCGGCGACCGGCTACTACCATGCCACCAAGTACGCGGTGGAAGGGCTCTCCGAATCGCTCGCGATCGAAGTGAAGCCGCTCGGCATCAACGTGCTGATCGTGGAGCCCGGTCCGTTCCGCACCAACTGGGCCGGGCCGTCGATCAAGCAATCCGCCACCGTGATCGACGACTACGCGGCCACGGCCGGCGAGCGCCGCAAGCAGACGGAAGCGCGCAGCGGCAAGCAGGCGGGCGATCCGGTGCGCGCGGCGCAGGCGATTATCGACGCCGCGCTAGCCGACCAGCCGCCGCTGCGTTTGCTGCTCGGCCAGACCGCGCTCGAACTGGCGCGCAAGAAGCTGGACTTCATGCGCGGCGACTTCGATGCATGGGAAGCCACCACCGTCGGCGCGGACTATCCGGCAGGCTAGAACTCCACCAGCGCGAAGTCCTCCTTGCCCACGTCGCAGAGCGGGCAGCGCCAGCCGGCGGGAATGTCCGCCCAGCGCGTGCCCGCCGCGATGCCTTCTTCGGGCAAACCGGCGGTTTCGTCGTAAATCCAGCCGCAGATCACGCAGACCCATTGCTTGAGGTCGTCCGCTGAAACGGTATTTTCAGCGGACGAACCTTGCGCGCGCGCCTCGTGCGCAGCCGGCGTCTCGTCCAGGCTCACGACGAGCGGCGCGTCGGTGCCCGCGCCATTCGCGGCAAGCCGCGCCTGCAGGCTGTCGAGCAGGCGCTGAGCTTCGTCGCGGGTCAGGTCGATCCAGTAGGGATCGCCGGCGCCGTCGTTGAGCCGCTCCGGCGAAAACTGGAGTTCTACCGCCACGCCCTTCTTGTACATGGGCGCGTTACACCAGCATATTCAGGACGATGGCGGCCACCAGGCCGGCGCCGCCGATCAGGCCGAGAAATTGAAGCAGAGTGAGGGATTTGCGCGATGAGGTGGGGAGTTGTTGCGTGGTCACGGAGCAGTCTTCGAAATCGGAAAAAGCGAAATGGTACACGGGTCGCCGTGCGGCCTATGCCGATTTGCGCAAACCCGCGTGCCTCGGTGGCGAAACAAGCGGGCAAACCGGCTGCCCATTATCGCTGTTCGACCGCGCCCGATTCGCTACGCACAAGAGATGAATTCATTCCCGATTGGCCGGAAAAGCGCCCGCGCGCCGTGCTCAGGTTTTCGCCAACGGGCTGCCGTGGCGCGAATCCCAGAAGCGGATCACGTCGGTGTTGGCGGTGCCCGCGCCGACCACCTGATCCGGTGCGCCGCGTTCGCGCAGCAGCGCGCGCAACTCGTTGATGACCGGGAATACTTCATGGTTCCAGTCCGCGCCTTGTGAATCGTGCGCGCGCTGCTCGGCCTCGACGATCTCCCGGTCTTCCTTGAAGATGCGCTCGGTGAACCACACCAGCAGCGGCCACGCGAGATTGAGCGCGCCGGGAATGCCCGGCTTGCGAATCGACAGCAGGCCGAAAGTGCGGTTGATGCGCTGCTCGCGATCGAGCGGCACATAAACGATCCACAAATCCATCACGAGCGTCTGTTCGGACGTGCGAATCTGCAGCGTCTGATACGGATATTCGGTGCGGATCGTCATCACGTCCTTGTCGTTGTCGCCGCCCGTCTTGCGGCTCTGCCCGAACACGATGGCTTCGCCGATCGGCTGCTGTCCCGCCATGCGTGCGAACGTGTAGTCCACTTCGACCCAGCCTTCGCCGTGCCGCCGCCCGAGCGAACGCGCGCGCATCTGCCCCATTTGCTTGCGGTGCAGGAACTGATGGTTCATGTCCATCAGATTTTCGTGCATGAACGAGTAGTGACAATTCACCGGACGGCCGAAGCGCCGCGTCTTGTACTTCTTGTCCGACACGGAGCCGAGTTCGGGCACTGGACGAACTTCGGCCATGGCCGGATCGCCGGGAAACACGAAGATCAGACCCTCCACTTCGCGGCACGGATACGAGCGCACGCCGTTCGGCAAGCGCTCGCGGCCGAGATACGGCACGTCGATGCATTTGCCCGAGCAATCGTAGGTCCAGCCGTGGTAGCCGCAACGGATCGACTCGCCGTCCACCACGCCCTGATGCAACGGCACCTGCCGATGCGCGCAACGATCTTCGAGCGCGAACACGTTGCCGGACGCGGTGCGCGCGAGCACGATCGGATCGCCCGCGAATGTCACGCCATGCGTCTTGCCGCGTTTCACTTCATGCGACCACGCGAGCGGATACCAGTAGTCGGGATGAATGCCGACGCGGCGCAGGTCGCGCACCGGCGCGTCGTGGGCGCCATGGCCCGGCGTGGGTCCGGCTTTCGGCGATGCCGCATGCGTTGGCGACGCGTCGACGGTGCTTTGTTCGAGCGGGGGAACAGCATGCATAGTGTCGAGCCTCCGTGCGCGTGCGAATAGAGTCGGCGACCGCATGACACACGGCCAGCATCGCCGTCAGTCTACTCGAAGCAGGCAAGGCATGGGTTCGGCACAGCCGCCGCCGAGCTGTGACGGAGCCTTGCCGTCAGGCCTCGTCGTGTGATACGAGGCCCGTGCGGCGTTGCACGCCCCACGCGCGCCCGCCGCGCAGGAAGTGCAGCCAGCCGAGCGCCGCGCCCGTGTGCCGCAAAAGCTGAAACGTGAACGGCTCGGCGACGGCGGCCAGCATCGCCATGGGCATGCTGGAGCCGCTGCGCTCGCCGGTCCAGCGTCGATAGAGATAGATACTCCAGAGGTAGAACGCGAGATCGATCGCAGTTTTCAGGCCGATCACGCTGAAGATCGACAGCACAATCGCGCCGTGTCCGCCGAACAGGAAGGCGAGCAGCAGCCCAAAGGCCGTCAGGCCATAAATGGGCTGCATGGTGTCGAGCGCCTTGACGGGCAGCATCATCATGCCAAGCTTTCCGTAATGACGGTTGCCGGTCATGTCGCGATTCCAGTACTGCGTTTGCAGAAAGCCCGCGAACCAGCGGCGGCGTTGGCGCAGGAAACTGGCGAGCGTGTCGGGCGCGTCGGTGTGCGCGTGCGCGTCGCCGACCACGCGCACGTCCCAGCCGAGGCCGTGATCGACGGAATAGCGGCGCAGCCGGTGAATCAGCTCGTAGTCTTCGACGAGACACTGAGGATCGAAGCCGCCGACATCCACCAGCGCGTCGCGCCTGAACGACGCGAATGCGCCCGACACCAGCAGCAAACTCTCCGCGCGCATCCACGCAAAGCGCGCGATGAAATTGCGCATGTATTCGTAGGTCTGGAACCATTGCAGCACGCGGCCCGACGCCGATTTGCCGCACACGGGCACCAGAATGCCGGCTGCGGCCACGAGCTTCGGCTCGCTCGCGAACGCGGCGCACATGGCGTAGGTGGCGTCGTCGTCGAGCAGCGTGTCGGCGTCGACGGTCATGACCGTGTCGGTGTTCATCACGGTAATCGCGGCGTTCAACGCGCGCGCCTTGCCGCCGTGCGTCAGTCGCAGCCAGAACAGATTCGGGTAAAGCGAACTCGGCTTGCTCAGCGTGCCCTCGGCCGGCGCGACGAGGCCGAAGCGTTCGGTGAGCAATACATGGGTCGAGTCGGTGGAGCCGTCGTCGGCAATGACGATCTGCGCCGGGCCGCGCACCTGCCGCAGCAGCGCGGCCATCGTGGCGGGCAGCACCGCCGCCTCGTTATGCGACGCGACGATCACGCCCAGGCTAGGCAAGATGCGCGGGTCGTAGTCGGGTTCGAGCGGCGGCGCACGCCGCATCAACGGCAAGCTTTTCCAGGTGACGAACACGAGCAGCAACGTGTCGTAGATCACGTAGGCGATGCCCGTTGACCACGCAACCACACCTTGCAGAAAAAATGCGCGCGCGAACAGCAGCAGCCACACGGCGATCACACTTGCATGAATCAGCGTGCTCGACCATGTCGCGCCGCGCGGCAAAACGCGCGGCGATGCAAGCGCGAACGCCTGTTCCAGGTTCTTTTTCAACATCACTCGCAGGTATTTCGTTACGACGATTTCAATGAATGCGCGAAGCGGCGCTCAGGGCACCATGCGCTTCAGAACCGACTTGCGATCGGTCCACTGATGCTTCAGCGCGCCGCCGATATGCAGGGCGAGCAGCGCGTACAACGCGTAACCGAGCCACGTGTGCAACGCGCCGAAGCGGCCGTGCAGCGTCTCCTTGAGCGCGGGGTCGAGATTCATGACGAAACCGATGCGCGGCCATTGAAACAGACCGAACAGATGCATGGGATGCGTGACCGCGTCTTTCCATGCGGAGTCGTGCAGCCAGCCGGACAGCGGCAGCGCGATCATCAGCAGATACAGCAGGAAGTGCGCGACGTGCGCCCCGATTTTCTCCCACGCCGGAAACTCGTGCGGCAACGGCGGCGGCTTGTGCGACACGCGCCACAAGATGCGCATGAGCGCGAGGCCGAGCACCGTGATGCCGATCGATTTATGTGTGTCGATGACAGGACGCACCCAGTCGTCGGGTAACGAATCCGCGCTGAGACCGAGCACCACGTTGCCGATCATCAGGAGCGCGATCAGCCAGTGCAGCAGGATCGCGGTGCGCGTGTAGCGCGACGGCGCCGCGGCGGAACGCTTGTTAATGATGGAGTCGGCGTGCGTGTTCATGAGGCGTGCGGTCCGCGTGAAGTCGTTGCAAGGAGAAACCCCCAAGTGTGCCGATTTATTCCACGGCGCGCTTAAGCATGTGTTTCATTTTATTTCAACGGCATGCCGGACACGGCCGCGCTAAGCCGGCGAAATTCGCATCGCAAGAAAAAAATAGCTTGTGGCACACAACGTGCGATAGACCGATTCAATTGGCATCGACGGGCATCGCATCCTGTAATGAAACTCCTGTCTCTGGCTGCATCCGCCCCGTTTAACACTGCTTAACTGGAGAAATCCATGTCGCAACCCGAGCCCAATATCGACGAAGTGGTCAGAAGCATCGCGGAGGAAACCGATACGCCAGAGGAAACCGTATCCAGGATGTATGCGGCCACGCTCGCCGACTATCGCAGCGAAGCGCGGGTGTTCGACTATGTGCCGCTCTTCGCGGCCAAGAAGGTGCGCAACCAGCTTCGCGGCGGCTCGCAACACAAACACTGAAAGGCCGCCGCTCATTGATGAGCTGTGCATGCCCATTGAGTGCCGACAGCGACACTGAACGCGCCAATTGTGAATCACGCTGCTAGTATTGACCCCGTTCAACCGACCGGGGGCATGGGTATGCGGGTGGCAATCGTAGGCGCGGGCATCGCCGGCTTGAGTACGGCGTGGTCCCTTACCAAGATGGGGCACGAGGTCACGCTGATCGAGCAAGGCTCGATCCCCAATTCGCTTGCCGCGTCGAGCGACGGGCATCGCATGATCCGCCGCGCTTATGGCGACGCCGACGGCTATGCGCAAACCATCCCCGAAGCGTTCGATAGTTGGGACATGCTGTGGGACGATCTCGGCGTGTCGCACTACGCGAATTGCGGCGTGCTCGGCATTTCCCAATTAGCGGGCGACGGGGCCGAGCGGTTTCGTATCGGCCTCGATCGTATGGGCTTCGACTATGAACGGCTGAACCCTCAAGACGCCGTCGCGCGCTATCCGTTTCTCGACGCCACCACGTTTCGCTACGCCTACCTCGATCATGACGGAGGCGCGCTTTTCAGCGAGCGCATCGCGCACGATCTGAAAACGTGGCTACGAATGCGCGGCGTCGATCTCCGCATGCACGCGAAGGCCGTCGCGATCGACCCGCACGCGGCGAGCGTGCATATCGCCGACGGCGCCATCGTCCACGCCGACCAGCTCGTGGTGACAGCCGGCGCCTGGACACTTCCGCTCTTTCCGGCGCTCGCCGGCAATCTCGAGATCTATCGCAATGTCGTGGCTTATCTGACGCCGCCTGCGGATCTGGAAAGCGCGTGGTCGAATGCGCCGGCAATCGTCCACATCGGCGGATCGAGCGAAGGCTACGTGTTGCCGCCCATCGACGGCGTCGGTCTGAAGTTCGGCGCCGGCGCGCTGAAAAAGCGCGTGCCGGATGCCGAATCGGACCGCGTCGCGGCACCCGGCGAAGGCGACCGATTGCGGCGGCTCTTTGCGCCGCCGTTTAGCCGCATCGACGAATACGAACTGACTGATGTCAAAACCTGTGCGTACACGTTCACGGCGGATCAGCGCTTCTTTGCGAAGCGCATCGGCAAGACGCTGGTGGTGTCCGCGTGCTCGGGGCACGGCTACAAATTCGGCGCGGCCGTGGGACGGCGAGTTGCGCATACGCTGGAGTCGGACGACGACGCCGCGCTCACGCAGTGGCTCCGCGCCGAGACGGTGTGAAGAGCATCATGTCCGACGCCAATGCGCTGTTCATTCCGCAGCACGACGACATCGACCACCTCGACGAACCGGCGATGACGCGCGCCGCGCTCGCCTGCATCGACGGCTTTACGGCCTGTTTCAATGCACGCGATCTGGATGGCATGGACGCGCATTTGCACTTTCCGCACGTGATTCTGTCGGGCGAGCAACTGGTGATCTGGGAGCGGCCGGCCCAATTACCCGCGCAATTCTTCGACGATCTTTCGTGCGACACGGGTTGGCATCACACGGCGTACCAGGAGAAGCAGGTCGTGCTGGTGAGCCCGCGCAAAGTGCATCTGCGTGTGGTGTATTCGCGCAATCGCGCGGACGGATCGATCATCACGCAGCATCGCAACCTGTGGGTCGTGACCTGGCAGGACGAGCGCTGGGGCATCAAGCAACGCTCGTATTAGCGTCGGGTGATGCGCGCGGTGCGGGTGCGTGGTTCCAGATTCGGGTCACGCGGTGGAGCTAACAATCGCGGCCTGATTTTCTTATGCTGACGGTTTGCGAGCACGCGCCTCTTGCGACGTGCTTGCCCAACGAGAAAAAGGAGCCGCACGTGTCCGACACGATTCAAATACGCGCTGTCAAACAAGAAGATTTCGACGCATGGTTGCCGCTATGGGACGGATATAACGCGTTCTATGGCCGCTCGGGAGAGACCGCGTTGCCGCGTGAAATCACGCATCTCACATGGGGCCGCTTTTTTGACGCCTACGAGCCGATGCACGCGATGGTCGCCGAGCGCGACGGTCAACTGGTCGGCATCGTGCACTTTCTGTATCACCGGCACACGACGCTCGCGGGACCGATCTGTTATCTGCAAGACCTCTACACACTGGAAACGGAGCGCGGCAAAGGCGTGGGCCGCGCGTTAATCGAAGCGGTGTATGCGCGCGCGAAAGCGGATGGCTCGCAGCGTGTTTACTGGCAGACGCATGAAACGAATCACACCGCGATGAAGCTGTATGACTCGGTGGCGGATAAGTCGGGGTTTGTGGTTTATCGGAAGCAGGTGTGAGGGGCGGGGGGTGATGGAAAGGGCGATGCAGACACGATTCTCTGCGCCGTCGCCTGGCGCGTGCGCTGCTTGAAAAGCGGAAGGGCCGCTCGCGCGGCCCTTCTGCAATTCACATCCCGCCACAGCTACTCTTCTTCCGGCGGGTCAAACCACAAATCAAAGTGCAATTCCATATCCAACGATGCCAGCGCCGCCATCTGCCTCGGCCCAAGCGCAGGGCCACCATTTCCCGAAACGGAAGACCAGAAGCAGTAAGTTCGGTACCAGCAGCCCATCTCCTTAATCCTTTTCATGTCAACGCTATACGCGTCCAACTCTCGCAGTAAAAGATCCAAATGATCCGCGACGTCGACGGAGTCGAGTTCCTTGGTGTCGAAGAACCAGCCAAGAAGGCCGTTCTTATTGCTGATTCTGGTCGGGGAAATTCTTATCTCGTCCGCCATGCGATTCATCGCATCGGCATCAGATCCATAAATACAAAGCGTTACGTAGGTCCGCGCACAAGCTGACATGTTTCATCCAATAAGTTAATACCGCGACTGACCGCTCCTCCCGCTCTTGCCCCCCTTCCCCACCGGACCTTCGCCATTCCACTGGTTCCAGAAGTCGTCAAGCATGGGCTTAGTGAAATTAACTGGACCCGGGATACCTTCGCCCTGCTTTATGTCATGCACCCAATCGCGGAAATTCTTATCGTTGTAGCCGTACCATTGGTCGCGCTTATGTAGACCAAGCGGATCGTAGAACTAAACCGGATTCCCGCTCACATAAGCATATGCATTCGTCTGCCCACTCGCCCAGCCAATCGGGTCCTCAGTGATGAACCTGCCGGTCGCCGGACTGTAGTACCGGTTCCGATAGTAAACAAACGCCCCGACACGAATCCGTCCTTATACCGGCCGCTTTTCCTTATCAGGAAAGGCTTTCCAGCATGTCGACTTCGCCGTTCAGAGAATTTTTTCCAGACGCGATTTTCGATTGATTCGCATCTCGAAACAACTGCGATCAGCACGATCACACTCTTTCACATTCGGCCCGCCCGGTTTGACGGCGCGCAGCGCGACGGTGAATTCGGCGGAACAGGGCCGTCATATCCCACTGTTCCAGAACCGCGCCGACCTTCGCGAACCACCCTGACGCCAACCCCGTCAAGGTCGCGCAACGCGCGCCGAAGGGCACCGCCCGCTGACCACCACTAACTCACACCAGGAGTTGATCATGGCTGATGCCAATCATAAAGCACGTCCACCCGTCACCGAACGGTCTTCACCATTCAGAAATCCTGGCGCTATCAGAAACCGGCACGCCTGCCCTTCCATATGCGCAAGACGCCGCCCACCTTCCCGTGGATGAAGCTCTCCGGACGGTGGATCGAGACCGCCGGTTTCGAGCCCGGATCCCGTGTACGTATCACCGTCGAGCACCAGAAACTCATCACTACACCGCTTTAAATACAGAAAGGCCGCTCGCGCGGCCCTTCATTCACGTAACGACGTCAGATCATCGGAGCGCGGCAATTAAACGAGTTGAACCAGCCTTCCGGCCACTCTTCGCGCTCGCTCAACATCTGCCTGCAATCCCATCTGTTCTGTCTCTGCCCATAACAGATATTTGGTCACGTCCTCAACCGACTGCCTTTGCGCAATGAGTGCGCAAACCTTGGTGACATAGGCGTCGTATTCATCCTTCGCGGCATCTTCCGCTCCGATACCTATTGGATCCCACTCACGAAGCAGAACCTCTTTGACTGCATCCTGCAAGGCTTGGCTATGCCGCTGTTTTCCGCTCATTGGATTGCCCCTTTATTGGCCCCAAACTGTTACAACCCGACCTGCTGGGTTCAGCACTACAACGGCACCGGCCCCTGTGTACCTGGTAGTCCCATTCGATCGCTCGGTAACGCTGATCGGATTGTTCACCGCGTCGCACATAGCGCCCGGTGAAACACCTCGGTTAATAGCCTGATTCAAGCCATGTCGCGTAAATCCCGTGATTATCCCTGCCTCACCAAGCGGATCGCTGAACTGAACCGGATTCCCGCCCACGTAAGCATACACATTCGTCTGCCCACTCGCCCAACCAACCGGATCCTCACTGATGAACCTGCCGGTCGCCGGACTGTAATACCGGTTCCGATAGTAAACAAACCAAACGGTACCGTGGCACCACCATTCAGATTACATCTTGAAGGTCAAGTCGTAGTCGAAGAAATTGACGCTCAATAAGGCTCTTTTCGAGTAATCCCGGCAGACGCACACGCAAGGAAAACGCTAACGCTACTAGTTCATTCCTGACCCGTGGTCCCTCGCGTACTATAAAACGTCGCTTGACGGGGGCCTGTCGTCGGAACAGGGATATCCGACGGTTTCCAATGACATGCCGCAGTCTGCCAACAACCTTATGGTTGACGATGAGATAGAAAACGGAAATATAATCGTTTCACTCAATTTATAGAATATGGCAACGCGCAAAACGCTTTCCGCCGTCTCATCAAACCCACACGTCTGAATACTTCTTAAGAAATCCTGAATCTCCAAATCCACATCATCAACGGTCTTCTCACTAGAAGAAAGCCAGACATGAATCTTCCGTTGCCCATCTGGATTCTCCCGTTGCTGAACGACAAACGTTTTTTTCATGTTGTCAATCGTCGAGTCTTTCAACTTATAAAATTGAGCATCAACCCAAATGGTGAGTTTCATAATTCCATCCTGAAGGTGGTCCGCGAGGCAGCATCGCATTAATTGCACCCAGGGCCCGGCTGACCTAGACGCTTCCATTCTCCATATGCGCCTAGCGCCTCATCTTTGGGCACCTGTCCGTTGGCCCCTTTTTCGCCTGTCATATTGCCGCTGGCGTGATACCCGCGCCAAAAGTCCCGAGGAAGCCCGTACAGGTTATCCCATGGTCCAAGCCCAAACGGATCAGTCTTTGACACCGGATTCCCACCCACATAAGCATACGCATTCGTCTGCCCACTCGCCCAGCCAATCGGATCCTCACTGATGAACCTGCCGGTTTGCGGACTGTAATACCGGTTCCGATAGTAAACAAACGCGCCGACACGAATCCGTCCTTATACCGGCCGCTTTTCCTTATCAGGAAAGGCTTTCCAGCATGTCGACTTCGCCGTTCAGAGAATTTTTTCCAGACGCGATTCTCGATTGATTCGCATTTCGAAACAACTGCGATCAGCACGATCACACTCTTTCACATTCGGCCCGCCGGGTTTGATGGCGCGCGCAGCGCGACGGCGAACCCGGCGGAACAGGGCCGTCGTATCCCACTGTTCCAGAACCGCGCCGACCTTCGCGAACCACCCTGACGCCAACCCCGTCAAGGTCGCGCAACGCGCGCCGAAGGGCACCGCCCGCTGACCACCACTAACTCACACCAGGAGTTGATCATGGCTGATGCCAATCATAAAGCACGTCCACCCGTCACCGAACGGTCTTCACCATCCAGAAATCCCGGCGCTATCAGAAACCGGCACGCCTGCCCTTCCATATGCGCAAGACGCCGCCCACCTTTCCGTGGATGAAGCTCTCCGGACGGTGGATCGAGACCGCCGGTTTCGAGCCCGGATCCCGTGTACGTATCACCGTCGAGCACCAGAAACTCATCACTACACCGCTTTAAATACAGAAGGGCCGCTCGCGCGGCCCTTCTGTCATGCATCGGCAATTTCAAGGATTCGACCTACTTGTTCGGCACACCAGCAAAGTGGTCGCGCCAGTAGTCTTTTACGTGTTCAAGTTGTGCCTTGTATGTGCGAGCCAACGCTATGCAGATTCACATCGCAAATCGACGTTTTTCGCAATCAAAAGCACACTTCCTCCGTAAATTGGCCGAATTTCCAGTAACACGCGTAGCGAATCCTGTATTTCACCGACTAGCCTTTCTACTACCTCACACAACGATGCATTATCTCCTGCTCGCGGCGATCGGCCCTGGAGCAAGGAGAGTATTTTCTCCTTGATCTCTACACCTTGCGTGCCTGCAGCAGACGAATCGTACACACGAATACTCTCGATTACGTTCTGCAACATCATTTCATCCAGCGAAAAATATTTCACACCGGATGCCGTCAGCAGCCATCGCGTCTTCTCATGATCCAGAATTCTTATTAAGACGTTCTGTTCGCCTGCAACAGGTTCCACCGAAACAGAATAAAACTCGCACTCCATGAATTCGTCCCATTTCATGTCTGACCCCCAAGCAAAAAACTTTCCACTCCGCAAATCAACCGTTCGGTAACGGACAAATATCGCGCCCCGGGTGCTCGCGCTTCCCGTTCGGCCACTCGTGAACATGCGGCCTCGGATAACCTTGATGCGGTTTATCAATGTCGAGGACAGGCTGTCCATCGGGACCATATTTTCGAGAGCGGTTTTCGCCATCGATCCACTCATTTGCTGGTCCCTTATTCGGTACGTCCTTCTCCCTGTTGGAAAGCGGACCAGATATCGAGTTCACCCAATCGGTAAACCACGGGGGAACACCACCTGACTGCCCAGCCCGTCCACCTGGCATCGGACCCACTGGAATGGGGAACGCCATCTGCAACCCGGACGGATCCGTGAACTGAACAGGATTGCCGTTGACGTAAGCATACGCGTTCGTCTGTCCACTCGCGTAGCCCAGGA
Source organism: Paraburkholderia sp. MPAMCS5 (assembly GCF_036016995.1). NCBI lineage: Bacteria > Pseudomonadati > Pseudomonadota > Betaproteobacteria > Burkholderiales > Burkholderiaceae > Paraburkholderia > Paraburkholderia sp. MPAMCS5. The sequence goes on along the minus strand of NZ_JAYXBK010000001.1, from coordinate 122,059 downwards.
GGTCTTCGCTAATGAATCTTGCTGTGCTCGGACTGTAATACCGGTTCCGATAGTAGTACAACCCCGTCCCATCATTCTCGCGCCCGGTGTATTGCTGGGTGTTCGGATCAGCCACACCCGTCTGCGTCGTACCAGCGGCTTATCATTACGCCGCTTTAAATACAGAAGGGCCGCGAACGCCGCCCCTCTGCATTCCCAACGTGCGGACTGATGGTTAGACACTCAACACATCAGTTGCCTTCAATCCAGATTCTGCAGTCCCCGTAATGATCTTCTATCGTCCCAAGAGCTGCATCACGATCGCTATCCTTGGACATATCGAAACTGGTGTTGAATTTCGTAATCGCATATTGATGTGTATCGATACCTTCCAAATCCACCCCTCCGTTCACCCATAGCTCTGCGTCGAAGATTTTAGATTTGATCTCAAGGAATCTCTCCACTCCACCCCTGGTCCGTGCAAAAAAAATGTCCATGGCTTCCTCGGTAACAATTCGCGCCCGCATTGAACTTACATTGCCTTCGGCATGGTGATCAGACATCCTGCGTCAGAAGGGCGCCTCACCACTGCCTCGCACTCCGTCTCGCCAAACGTGGATATGCGGGCACATCTCACTATGAGAATGACTCACGTCGATATCTAGACTTGGCTTCCCATCTGGGCCATAAACTCTCATATCCTCCGTTATAGGATGTACATACCGAGTACCCGGATCTCCATACTTTGGTCGCCCTCGTTGCGTGCCGCGCGAATCGTTGAACTGCACTGGACTTCCACCCACATAAGCATACGCATTCGTCTGCCCACTCGCCCAGCCAATCGGGTCCTCACTGATGAACCTCCCGGTCGCCGGACTGTAATACCGGTTCCGATAGTAGTACAACCCCGTCCCATCATTCTCGCGCCCGGTGTATTGCTGGGTGTTCGGATCAGCCACACCCGTCTGCGTCGTCGCGCCGTACGGCTCATAGCTGTACTGCGTCTGGCTCTGCTGATTCGCATCCGTCAGCGCGATCACATTGTTATTCGCATCGCGCAACACATACCCGTCCCGGCTTGCATCATCTCCAATGCGCCGGAACGTCAGTTCGTCCACGTTACTTGTCGGGTACGGCGAGAATACACGGATGCGCTGCGACCAATCGCCGTCCGGCACCATGAAGTTCATTTCGTCGCCGATCCAGGTCGTCTGCATCCGGTGACTGTTGACCGTGCGGTCCTTGCGGCGTCCGAACATGTCATAGATAAACGTCGCCGTCGCGCCACCGCTAATTTGACTCAGCAGGCCCTGTTCATTCCAGCTGTACTGATTCACGCCGTCGCTAGCGAGATTGCCGTTCAGGTCGTATGACAGAGTCTTGCCCGCCCAGCGGATCAACTGGTTCGCGACGTTGTACTGCGCGTCGTTCACGGCCTGCGGCAAATTAACTTTCGCAAGGCTGCCGCCCGCTTTGGTACGCCGCCCCGCGAGGTCGTAGCCATACGTCAGATCGCCAAGAACGCTGCCGTCGGCCCGCTTGTAAGTGATGCCCGTCAGTTGGCTCGCGGCATCCCATACATAAGCCGCGGTGACGCCGTTGGCGAAAGTCGCCTGACTGCGTCGACCCAGCGCGTCGTAGGAGTAGCCAAATGAACGTGGGTCTTCGTCATTCACCTGGTAGGCGATCTGCGTCACCCGATGCTCGGCATCGCGGCTGTAGTTCACCGTTGCGCGGTCCATATCGATTCCGGCGATGTCACGCGTATCAGGCGCATAGCGGTAGGTCCACAGGCCCTGGATCGTCGGAAAATCGAAAGTGCGGATTAGCTTGCCGGTAAGACTGTCGTAGTAGAAAGTCGTATCGACTTCCTGCTGGTTGCGGCCATCTACAGTGGGAACATAGTCTTGGGTAGCGATCAACTTTCCGAGCGCATTGTTCCAGCTGTACACCCAGCTTCGAACCGGCTGCGCGCCGGCCGATCGTCGGAAATCGGTCCGAACTGGACGCCCCGCTGCATCGTAGAGGTACGTCGTCACCTGGCCTTTGCGGTCGGTCACCGTCGCAACCTGACCGGCGCTGTTCCACGTATAGCTCTCGACATTACCCAGAGGATCGGTCCTGGTCTGCGGACGACCAATCGCGTTATAGGTGTAGCGCGTTGTCACGCCCTTAGGATCGGCCTGGCTAAGCAGGTGGCCATTCGGTCCCATGTGAAGCGGGTAACGCCATTGAGCGCGTCCGTGATCTCGACAGTGCGATCCAGTGCATCGAGTGTGCGTTGGGTCTTATTCCCCATCGGGTCCTGCACAGCCGTCACCCGACCCGCGGCATCCGTTGTGTATTGGGTCGTCCGACTCAATGGATCTGTGACACTGGCCAGGTCGCCGCCCGTCCACACATACTTCGTCACGCCCTTCAGAGCATCGGTCACCGTCAGGCGACGCCCCTGGCTGTCGTTCGCGAATGTCGTGCGATTGCCCACTCGATCGGTTGCCGTCAGCAGATTACCGTTGGCGTCATACGTATAGGCAGTGCTCACGCCGCGCTGCGGATCGCCGGCCCGCGCATCGGTGAGTAACCGGCTGTAGCCGTCGAAGCTGCGTGTCGCCAGCGTGCCGTACTGATCCGCATCGCTGATGCGGTTGCCGTTCGCATCGTAGGCGAACGCGTACTGACGGTCGCCAACAGTGGCATTCGTCACTCGTCCCGTAGTGTCATACGCGTAGGTCTGTACCTGCGCGATGTCTTGTCCCGCAGGATAGGTGTTACGCGCCACTCGCCCATTAGCATCAAACTCGAGACGGCGAATGCTGCCGCGCCGGTCCGTCACTTCGGTCTGCGAGATCTTGTCGCCGCTAACGGTATACGCGAGGGCAAACGCGCTGCCGTCCGCGAGGTTCTGACTCACGACCCGGTCGCTGTCGTCGTATGTGTTTTTGACCTGCTGGTTGCCCTCCGGATCGATCACGCTCACGAGACGACTCTTGTCGTCCCAGCCGTATTGCCAGACACCACCTGCTGCATCTGTCACTTGACTCAAGCGGTCCTGGTTGTCGTACTGGTAGCTCACCTGGCGGTTCAGCGCGTCCGTCACGCGAGAAATGAGAGGCGTACCGCGTGTGCCCATTATCGAACTGAACGTCAGCGCGCGGCCGTTGGGGCTCGTCAACGTGGTCAGAACGCCCGTTTTGCTGTCGCGGGTGATCGTCACCGTATTGCCATTACGGTCTTGAAGCCGCGTCAGCCGGTAGAGCCCGCCGATCATCGTGAACTGCATGGTGCGGCCGTCGCGCAGCGTAAGCAGTTTCGTACCGCTGCCGGTGATGGTCGCGCGGAAGTACTTGCCGGGACTCGTCAGGTCATCCCAAGTCGCGGTGCTGCCGGCACGAAGCGCGAACGAAACGCGGATTCCACTTGGCAGATAAAGCTGAACCAGTTGCCGCAGATTGTTGCTGTCTGCCGCGCTCACCGTTAAGTAAGTGTCGTAGTTGAACGTCGCCCCGATTCCAAACGCGCCCGATATCGGCCTGCCTGACGTGTCGTACGCACTGCTGCGGTAGACGCGGGCAAGATCCAGCGCGATCGTGTCCGCGAAGCGCAGATCGTGAGCGACCAGATGGAACTGACCTGTGTTTAGCTTGATCGGATCCGCGCCTGACGTGCTGCTGCCGCAGCCGGCTGTTGCGCCTCCGTCGCCGCAGCCGCCACGATCGCCCGGATTGCCGGCGCCGTCCGAGTTACCGGCGCCGTCTGCACCGCCCGATTGATCGTCGGCATCGTCGGTGCCGTCGCCGTCGGCGGTAAAGGCTTCATCAGGCGAAGACGGCTCTGACGTCGTGCCGGTGGTAGGTCCGTTGCAGTAGGCCGTCCATACAATCGGTTCACCGCACACGAAGTACCCCAGACCATAATCGGCAGACTGCGCGTTGATAGCGCATTTCGGATCGCCGGGAAAAGCACCGACATTCATATACTTCGTCTCGCAATCGACAGCCGCCTGCGCATGCGGCGAAATCAACCACGAGAGCAACACCAGGAAAGACAGGACGAACGGGCGCAACAGCGCCCGACGCCTTGCAAAGGCATCAATGACTTGCATGGATTTCTCAAAGAAGGCGCTCGACTAGCGCGAGACTAGTGTTGATGCAATGGACGCAGCAGACACCTCGCCCCGAGGCGATGATGTAAGTGCAGTCTGACCTATGGAAGACGCGGAAGACACCGACACCTGCCTGCGAATCGCCGTGATATTACCCGCCGGGTCGTAGTCGTAATACGCGGCGGATCCGCCAACAGAGACTGACGTGAGCCGGCCCAATGCGTCATAGCCATACGTAATGTCGTCAGCGTGGGCCGGTGTCGCTAATATCGAAACGCAGGCCGCGATACCCGCGCAAATAGCGTGTCCCACCCATCCCCTGTCCCGCCCGCGCGGCGATCCGTAACGAACACGCCAGCGGTCAAATAGATCAATCATTGGTATCGTTTTTATTTGAATATATAGCCTTATTAGCGGCTTATACGATACCGATCCACGGCGCGCGTTTCTATCAGACCGATCTTTGTTTTACACAGGCATTTGCTACACCGCGTAGTTCCAACCTCAAGAATGCTCAAACTCCGAATTCCTCGCCCAGAACTCCAAAAAACAAAAAGCGCACCACCCAGTGCGCCCTTTGTCCCCTGCCATCGCGGCATGCCATCACCGCCCACCGAAACTCGCTTTCACGCCTCCAGTTGCTCCAGCACCTTGCCCTTGGTCTCGATGCCGAGGAAGTGCACCGCCACCGCCGCGAGAAACGGCACGGCCGCGAGAATATAGAACGCATACTGCAAGTTGCCGCCGATCATCGTCTTCGAGACGATGGCGGGCGCGAAAATCGCCGCGACCTTGAGCCACGCGCCGCCGACGCCGCAGCCCATCGCGCGGATGCTGGTCGGGTACAGCTCCGGCGTGTACACATAAGCGGTAATGAAGCCGCAAGCGAGGAAACCCAACGAAAACGCGCAGCACGTCGCCACGACATACACCGACGAGTCATGGAACACGCCTGCCAGCAGCAGCGACAGCGCGCACGCCACGAACGACAGATTGATGATCGGCTTGCGTCCCACCTTGTCCACGAGCAACGCGCACGTCAGCGAGCCCACCACGCCCAGCACCGAGGCAGCCACCGCCAGATTCAGCGCGAGTTGCAGCGGCGCATGATAGATCGTGCGGTAGATCGTCGGCAGCCATGTCGAGAGACCGTATTGAATGAACCCGCACGTAATCCACAACATCGCGACGGCCAGCGTGCGCTTCAGATAAGCCGCACCGAACAGATCGCTCATGCGGCGCTTCGGGTGGCGATTCGCCATCGCTTCGAATTCCGCCGACTGCGTGACCGGCGGCAGCGGACCCTTCGCGGCGCGCTCGAACACATGCACCGCGGCATCGGCGTCGGCCATGCGTTCGCGCTCGGCGAGCCAGCGCGGCGACTCCGGCACGAGCTTGCGCAACACGAAAAACAGAATCAACGGCATGCCGCCGATGAAATACATCGTCTGCCAGCCAAAACGCGGCACGATCCAGGCTCCCAACGCATTCGACGCAAGCAATCCAACCGGAAAAACGATTTCATACAGCAGCACGAAACGGCCGCGTCCATGCGCACGGCTAATCTCGTTGATGTACGTCGCCGCAACCGGCAATTCGCCGCCGAGCCCGAGCCCCTGAATCACGCGCAACACCACGAACGCCGTGAACGTCGGCGCAAATCCGCACGCAATACTCGTAATGCCGATGATGCCCGAACTCAACGCAATCGCGCGCACGCGTCCCTGGCGCTCGGCGTACCACGGAAACACGAACGCGCCGATCAGTTGCCCGACCGACCCCGAGCCGATCAGAAAGCCGATCTCCCATGGCGTCAAATGCCACTTCGCGATCAGAACAGGCAACGTGGCCGCGATCGCGATCACGTCGAAGCCGTCGAAGAAAGTGGCGAGGCCGATCAGAATGCGCGCGCGCACCTGCATCGCGTTCTTCGGCAGCCGTTCGAGTCGCGCGATGATCGAGCCTCGTGTCACAGGGCCCGAAACACCGGCGCCGCTGCGGTCTCCAATTGTAGTGTCGATGGTTCTCATGCCGTGGTGCCGTCCGTATATGTGGTTAGGCAAGCGCCGTCGAGGCGTCGGTCAGTGTGGCAAGGTCGATAATCCGGCCTTGATTCATCCACTTTCGCGAGAGCTTCAGTTCGCGCGGAGTGTTGATGGCGATCACGCCGCGAATCGCGCCGTCTTCCAGATGGAAAAGCGTCGCGCGCCTGGCCGCCAGATTGCCGCGCACCGCAAGCTGTGCATCGGCGGGAATGTCGCCGAGAATCTGCAGATTGACGTCGTACTGATCGGACCAGAACCACGGAATGTCCGCGTACGGCTCGAAGTTGCCGAGCAGCGCCTTCGCGGCGCCAATGGCCTGGTTCTGCGCGTTGGCCCACGATTCGAGGCGCACGCGACGCTTGAGCCACGCACTCGGATGATTCGCCACGTCGCCGCACGCGAAAATGCGCGGATCGTCGGTCGCGCCGAAATGATCGACCACGATGCCGTCTTCCACCTTCACGCCCGCCGCTTCGGCCAACGCCGTGTGCGGCGCGAGACCGATGCCGGCCACGGCGAAATCGGCGTCGAGCGTCGAGCCGTCCGCGAATGTCGCGCGAATACGGTTCGCATCGTTCGGATGATCTTCGAGCTTCGTGAGCGACGCGCGAAGACGCACATCCACCCCATTCGCGCGATGCAACTCCAGCAGGAAGTTCGACACCAGCGGCGGCAACGAGCGCGCGCACAGCCGCGGCGCGCCTTCCACCACGGTGGCATTCACGCCGATCTTGCGCGCCGTCGCCGCGACTTCGAGACCGATCCATCCGCCGCCCACCACCAGCACGCGCTTGCTCGCGCGCAGCCGTTCGCCGAGCGCGACGGCTTCGTCGAGCGTGCGCAGATACGCTATGTTCGAGGTCTTCACAAGCGCGTCGGGCAAGCGTCGCGCCGCGCCGCCGGTCGCGATCACGAGCCGGTCGTATTGCACTTCGCGGCCCGCTTGCGTGCGCACGACGCGCGCTTCGCGATCGATCGACGTCGCGCGATCCGGCTGCCACGCTTCGATGTTCAGCGCGTCGAAATCGTCCGGCGTCACGAGACGCACGGTGTCGATGTCCGCTTCGCCGGACAGCACCGCCTTCGAGAGCGGCGGCCGCTCGTAGGGCAGATGCACTTCGTCGGCGATCATCACGAGGCGGCCGTCGAAGCCTTCCTTGCGCAGCGTCTTCACGACCCAGCCCGCCGCCTGACCGCCGCCGATCACGACGATGGTGCGCGGCGCTTCGAGTTGGGCATGCGCGGCTTGCGCCTTTGCAGTAGCAGCGTCAGTCATTTTTACGCTCCGTCATGAACTTGCCTTCGGGCGCCTTCGCGTTTTTCTGGCGACGGGTGTTGCCGTCGATGCCGCCGTCGATCGCCCATTCGGCGAACACGGTCGGGCCGGGTTCGAAATCGCGCGGTTGCCAGTCGGGCGTGAGTTGGTCTTCGTCGGCGTAGTACTCGATCAGGCCGCCCGCCGGATTCTGGAAGTACCAGAAGTACGCCGACGACACCGGATGGCGTCCCGGCCCAAGCTGCGTATCCCAACCACAGCGGCTGATATGCATGCCGCCGCCGAACACTTCGTGGATGTCGCGCACGGTGAACGCGACGTGATTCAAACCGCGCTTGCCGTTGGGCAGCGCGAGCAGAAAAATGTCGTGATGGCCGCCGTGCGGCGCGCAACGCATGAAAGCGCCGCGGCCCGGATAGCGGTCCGACATTTCGAAGCCGAGCAGTTCCTGGTAGAACTTTTCCTGCTCGGCGAGCTGGTTCGTGAAGAACACGACGTGGCCCACTTCAACCGGCTCGGCGCGTTCATAGATCGGCGACGGCTGATCCACGCGCAGCGTCTGGCCCCACACGTTCGACGGCGAACCGTGAATGTCGAGCGCACGCTTGCGCGTCACTTCCACGCGAATCGCCATGCCGTTCGGGTCGATGCAGCCCACTGCGTCGGCGGTTTCGAAATGACCCGGCTGACCGGCGAAGCGGCCGCGCAGTTCGTCCAGCTCGGCCTTCGTCGCCACGCCCCAGGTCACTTCGCGCAGCGTCGGGCCTTCTTCGAACGCGGGCGGCAACGACGGGTCGTTTGCATCGACGGCGAGAATCGTGCAGCCGTTCAGCGTTTCGAAGCGCGCGTGCGTCTCGTCGTGCGCGGTCTCTTTCAGGCCCCAGTCCGCGAAAAAGCGGCGGCAGGCGGCGAGATCCGTCACGCCGTAGATAATCTGTTCAATGCCGAGAATCGTCATAACGTGCCTCTTGCGTATCAGTTCGTTCGAGGCGCACTAGCCCATGCGAGCGGCGCCTCGTTCAAGCCCCAGTACAGACTCTTTTGCTGCATGTATTCGCGGATGCCGAGGCGGCCCTTCTCGCGTCCCATGCCGCTTTCCTTCCAGCCGCTGAACGGCGTCGAAATCGAAAAGAGCTTGTAGGTGTTGATCCAGATGGTGCCGGCTTCGAGCGCGCGGGCAGTCCGATAAGCGCGCTTGTAGTCGCGCGTCCAGATGCCGGCGGCGAGGCCGAACACACTGTTGTTCGCCTGTTGCAGCAGCGAGGCTTCGTCGTCGAAGGGCATGGCCACCAGCACCGGCCCGAAGATTTCTTCCTGGCAGATGCGTGCGTCGTTCGTGAGGCCGTCGAGAATCGTCGGCTGAAAATAGGTGCCTTCCTCGCGGCCGTCGCCGACGGGGCGCTCGCCGCCGCACAGCAGCCGTCCGCCTTCTTCAAGACCGAGCGCCACATAACGTTCGACGGTTTCGCGATGCGCCTGCGTGATGAGCGGACCCATCTGCGTGTCGGCGCGCGACGGATCGCCGACACGCAAGCGACGCGCGCCTTCGACGAGACGCTGCATGAACGCGTCATAAATGGCGCGCTGCACGAAGAGCCGCGAGCCCGCAATGCACGCCTCGCCCGACGAACTGAAGATGCCGTACAGCACGCCGTTCACCGCGTGATCGAGATCGGCGTCGTCAAAGACAATGGTAGGCGACTTGCCGCCGAGTTCCAGCGACACCGGCATCAGCTTGTCAGCCGCGATGCGCGCGATGCCGCGGCCCACTTCGGTGCCGCCGGTGAACGACACTTTCTTTACGAGCGGATGACGCACGAGCACGTCGCCGATCACCGAGCCCTTGCCCGGCAACACGCTGAGCACGCCCTTCGGCACACCGGCTTCCTCGCAGATGCGCGCCAGCGCGAGCGACACCAGCGGCGTCACTTCCGCGGGTTTCAACACGACCGCGTTGCCGCCCGCGAGCGCGGGCGCGAGCTTTTGCGCGTCAGACGCAATCGGCGAATTCCACGGCGTAATCGCAGCGATCACGCCGATTGGTTCGTGGACGCTCATCGTCAGATAGTCGCCGCGCGAGGGCGTGACTTCTTCGTCGAGCGTTTCCAGGCAGGCCGCGAAATAGCGGAACGTGTTCGCGGCGCTCGCCACCAGCACGCGCGTCTCGCCGATCGGCTTGCCGTTGTCGCGGCGCTGCAATTGCGCGAGCGCTTCGTGACGCGCCATGATCAGATCGGCGATGCGGTACAGAATCAGCGCGCGCTGATGCGGCTTCAAACCCGACCAGTCCGCGCGGCGCCACGCAATGTCGGCGGCTTCAATCGCTTCGCGGGCGTCGTCGGCATTGGCGGTCGAGATTTCCATGTTGACCGACTGGTCCGCCGGATACAGGCTTTTGTACGGGTTGCCGCGTCCTTGCCGCCATTCGCCGCCGATAAAAATATCGCCGCTCGGCACAAGGCTGGTATCGAAGTGAGTCATGTCGGTCATTCCGGTTTGCTTCAGCTAATGGCTTGAATCGGCCTTAAATCACGCAGCGCGCCGCGCGATTGCGTAGCGCGCGAATCGCGCTGTACGCGGTCAGGGCAGACGTCTTCGGGTTGTCGGGCAACGGCTTGCCGCACATTTCCAGCGACATCTCGCCGAACGCGCCGCGCGCGAGAATGCGGTGCACGTTGCGCGTGACATTCGGATCGGCGATCAGCCGAACCGTCGTGTGATCGAGACCGAGACCGGCCAGAGCGATGGTCGCGGCCACGTTGGCGTTCTTCGGATAGAGACGCGCCGCCTCGCGCGCGCTGCCTTCGAAGATCACCTTCTCTTCCTTCAGCGTGTTCAGATCGCATACCTGTTCGGCGGGCGTGCCGAGCCAACCCGTGGGCGGTTTGCGGCCCGTGTACAGCACTTCGTCGAGACCGCCGAGCTTGGCCGCAGCCAATGCATCCACGCCGCCGATCGCGCCCGAGAGCAAGGTCAAGGTCGCGTCGCCTTCATCGGCGGCGGCGGACAAGGCGTCGAGCAACATCACGTCGGACAACGCACCGATCGACGCCACCGCGCAATCCGTGCCGGCCTTCAGCAACGGCACCACGTGATCGACGAGCGCGCTGTGTCCCGCGCATTCGAGCGCGAAATGCGGCTGGCTGCTCAATGCGGACACGGAAGTCACCACATCCACCGAGCCGCCGACCACCTCGCGCACCGAAGCCATGTGGCGCTCCGGCACGATCACGTGCGACACGCGCACCGCAGGATCGGCGGCGACCGAGCGATACACCGCCTGGCCGATCGCGCCGAAGCCGATCATCGCGACATCGACGGGTGCGTGATGGCCCGCGTAGCCCGCTTCATGCATGTTCCGGCTCCTGTTCCTTGACCGGCGGCCCCGCGAACGCGGTGGCGAACGAGCCGACCGCCAGCATGTCCACTTCGACCAGTACCGGACCCGACTTCGTCATGCCCTCGCGGATAATCGCGTCGGCCTGATCGAGCGACTTGATGCGGTAATGCGTGAGCTTCAGGCTTTCGCAGAACTGCGCGAAATCCGGCTGATGCAGATCGACGTAGCAGCGGCGGCCGCCGTACTGCGCGTCCTGAATGTTGCGGATCACGCCGTAGCACTGGTCGTTCATCAGCACGATCATCACGTTGGCGTTTTCCTGCACGGCTGTCGCGAGTTCGCCGACGTTGACCATCAAGCCGCCGTCGCCGACGAGACACACGGTCTTCGCCGCATTGCCCGCGAGCGCCGCGCCGATGCCCATCTGCATGCCCTGGCCGATGCCGCCGCCGAGTGCATGCACGCCCGCGCGCGGCGAGAAAATCTTCAGCATGCGGTTGCCCCACGTGCTGTTCGAGATCGTGACGTCGCGCACCCAGTTGTAGTCGCGGCCCACCGCGGCTTGCAGCGCATCGACGAGACGCTTGTACGGGCCGAGGCCCTTGCCCACCTCGGCGACCGCGCTTTCGCGCGCGGCGGCCAGATCCTGCTCGAAGGCCGGATCGATCTTCATGCGCCCTTCGAGCAGCGTCGCGAGTTCGTCGAGCACCGCCGATGCATCGCCGTGAATGAACATGTCGTTGCGATAGCCGCGGTTGTCCGCGAGCGCATCGGCGTCGATGCGATACAGCGGCTGCGGCAACGCGAGCTTGTACTTCAGCGTCTCATTGCCACGCAGACGCGAGCCCACGACCACCAATGCATCGCAAGTCTTGTAGAAACTTTCCACCGCCGGATGCACGTTGAACGCGCCGAGCGTCGCCGGATGATCTTCCGGCAGCACGCCGCGTCCCTGCACGCTCGTCACCACGCCGAAGCCCAGCGCGACGAGGCGCTCGACGGCGCTGCTCGCGTGACGCGTGCCCCCGCCAAGCCACAGGAGCGGGCGCTTCGCGTTCGCCAGTTGCTCGGCGAGCTGCGCGACGCGCCGGCTGCAATGCGTGAGCGTCGTGACGTGCGGCGCGGCGAGATCGCCCGGCCATTCGATTTCGGCGGCCTGAATGTCGATCGGAATTTCGACGCTCACCGGACCGCTCGGCGCGGTTTGCGCGACGCGCACGGCTTCGCGGATAGTCGGCAATGCGGTTTCGACGGAACGCACGCGATACGCGGCCTTCGAGATCGATGAGAGCATCGACAGTTGATCCGGCGCTTCGTGGATATACGCGAGGTCCTGATCGAGATACTCGGTTTCGATCTGACCCGTCACGTGCAGCAGCGCGGTGCCCGCCGTCAATGCTTCGACCATCGCGCCCGCCGCGTTGCCAGCGGCGGTGCCCGTGCTGGTGAACGCCACGCCGAGGCCGCCCGAAACTCGCGCGAGACCGTCGGCCATGTTGACCGCGCCGGCTTCGCCGCGCGCGCCGACATAGCGGATGTTGCCGCGGTTATGAATCGCGTCGAGGATCGGCATGTTGTGGATCGAGATCACGCCGAATGCGGTTTTCACGCCGCATTGCTCGAGAAAGGCGGCGATCAGCTCGCCAACGGTGGTTGTGTTAGACATGTCGTGCAACGCCTCCAGAAACATCGATATGACTGCCCGTCGTATAGGACGACAGCGTCGTAGCCAGATAAAAGAGCGCTTGAGCGGCCTCTTCGGGTTTGCCGAAGCGGCCCAGCGGAATGTTTTTCCTGCGCGCCAGTTCGGCGGTCCAGTCTTCCCAGCTCTGGCCCGGCTGCGCTTCCTTCGCGTAGCGGCGGCGCCATTGCCCCGATTCGACAATGCCGATCAGAATCGAATTGACACGAACGCGCTGCGGCGCGAGTTCCACCGCGAGCGACTTGATGAGGTTCTGCACGCCCGCGCGCGCCGACGACGTCGCCACCATGTGCGGCTCCGGTTGCAGCGCGAGCAGCGAGTTCACGCAGACCACCGCTGCATGGCCGGCCGCGCCCGCGGCCTCGCGCAGCATCGGCAGAAACGCGCGGGTCGGGCGGATCACGCTGAAATACTTCAAATCGAGTTCTTCGCGCCACGCTTCGTCCGACGTATCGGCGAAGGTCGACACGCGTCCCTGGCCCGCGTTGTTGATCAGCATGTCGGTGCGGCCGAAGCGCGCTTTCACCGCTTGCGCGAAAGCGTCGACGTCGCCGGCATCGAGCACGTTGCAGCGGCGCGCGAGCAGTTGCGCGTCCGGGAACTGCGCGTTCAGCTCGGCCTCGGCGTGCGCGAGACGCTCCATATCGCGGCCGCAAATCGCCACCGACGCGCCGGCTCGCAGAAACAGTCCGGCAGTCGCGAGGCCGATGCCGGACGAACCGCCCGTCACCACCGCCACCTGTCCGTTCAGATCGATTCGGATCATTTGAGTCCCAATGCCTTCATGTATTTGCTGCCCGCATTCGAACCGTTGCCGGGCCGGTAATTGAGCCGCTGCGACAGTTCGTCGGCTGCGCGGCGCACTTTGCCGACGAGGCCGCTGTCGAGCAGCGACGCGTCGATCTCGTGGCGCGGAATCGTGGTCGTGATCACGGCGACGATGCGCGCGGTGTCGTTGCGAACCGGCGCGCTGACCACCGAAATGCCGCGCTCGAACGACGACTCGCTGATCGCGAAGCCGCGCCGCGCGTCGTCGCGAATCCGTTCATACAGGTCGTCCACCGTGGCGGGCGTCTGCTTGGTGAAGCGCTCCAGTTCCGGCTCGGGATAGAGCTTCTTCAACTCGTCGAGCGTCATGTCGCCCATCAGCACCTGGCCGTGCGTGGTGGCATACGCGGGCAAGCGTGTGCCGACGTTGACCTTCACCGAACTGAAAATCGGCGCATGGCTTTGCGCCTTCGCGACGAACACGACATCGCGTCCATCGCGAATCACGATGTGCGTGGTCAGGCCCGTCTCATCGCGCAGTGCCTCGATGATCGGCAAGCCGAGGTCGGTCAACTCCAGCGAGCTGAGATATTCGAAACCGAGCCGCAGCACGGCGACGCCGAGGCGATAGTTGCGGTCTTTGTCGGCGCGCTCCAGGAAGCCGAGCGATTCGAGCGTTTGCAGCAGACGGAATACGGTTGTGCGCGGAATCTTCAGACGCCGGGACAATTCCGGCGCGCCGAGGACCGGCTCGCGCGGCGAGAATTCCGTGAGAATCTTCAGGCCGCGTTCGAGCCCCGGCACGCGATAACCCGATTCGCTGCCGCTCTCGTTGCGGTCGTCGTCCGCGTCGCGCTCATTGAGGGTATCGGGCGTCATTCATTGGCTCCGTTGTCCAGCGCTTGCGCGATAGAACGTGTCGAGGATCGCGGTGTACGCGGCGCCTGCTTCGATATAGCCGGCGTGTCCCGCGCGTGGCACGACTTGCAATTGAGTGTTCGCGGCGAGCGCGAGTCGCTCGCAGGCCGCGGGGGTCGTAATGGCGTCGTCCGCGCCGACCGCAATCTGGATGCGGCCCGTGTAGCGCGCGAGGTCCGCCGCGAGATCGGCATGGGCGAGCAGATGCGTCGCCTGCGCGTAGCCGTGCGGAATCACGCGCGACATGTTCCAGCGCACCCAGGCGCGCGCTTCGTCGCTCGCATTCGCGGACACCATATTGGCGCTGCGTTTTTCCGCGAGACCTTGCGGGCCGAGTTCGTTCAGCATCGCGAGGCGTTGATCGCGCTTCGTGTCGCGCACGTCGGCGCGGGCCGCGCCGTAGCCGCCGGCCGGCGACAACAGCAACAGTCCCGCTACGCGCTCCGGATGCATCACGGCAAACGCGCCGGCGATAATCGCGCCGAGCGAATGGCCCACCAACACGCAACGTTCGATGCCGAGCGCGTCGAGCCATTCGTTCAGAACGCCGGCGTAATCGCGCGCGGCGGGAGAAGCGGCGGCAACCGGAGTGGATGCGCCATAGCCGGGCGCATCCCACGCGAGCACGCGGCGGCTCGTGCCCAATGCTTCAAACTGCTGCACCCACGAAGCCGCGCCCGAACCGATGCCGTGCAGCAACACGAGCGGCAGTGCGTTGCTCGCGGCGTGAGCCACACTCGCGACTTCGCGATAGCTCAGCACGCGCTGCGATGCCAGCTCGACCTGCTGCGCAGGAAATCGCGCGAGGCGAGCTTCGAGCGAGGCGGTTTGATCGGCGGTAGCGGACGGGACTGCGGACATGATTTCCTTCGCTGATATGTTTCGGGATGCGAACAAACTGGCTTAGCGCTTGAGCTTCGCCAGCGGCGAATCCGGCGGATACGTCGGCGTGACAGGCTTCGGCGAACCGAGCATCACGCACATCAGCGCGTCTTCTTCGCCGACGTTGATTTCCGTGCGATACACGCCCGGCGGCACCGAGATCAGATCGCGCTCGCCGAGCGTGGCTTCCCACGTCTCGCCGTCTTTCTCGCAGATCACTTTCATCTTTCCGCGCAGCACGAAGAAAATTTCTTCGACGTCCATATGAATATGGCTCGGGCCGATGTTGCCGGCCGGAATCACCATCGTCGAGAACGTGAAGCCGCCTGCCGGCACCGTGTTCATGTCCTTCGCGACGCCCGTGCCGCCCGTGCCGACGTAACGCATTTGCGCGCGGCGGTATTGCGGGTCGTAGTCGGCCTGGAACTTCAGCGCGTCCCAGTCGTAGCGGCGCGTTTCCAGGCGCGCGACGCGGCTGTCCAGCCACTGGGCGAAGCTCGCGTCGTCGGGTTGGTCCCACGATTTGCGTTCGATTTCGGCGTCGGCCATTTCTTTCTCCTTTCGATTCGACAAGATCAATTCATCACGAAGCCGCCGTTCACCGGCAGCAATTGGCCAGTCACGAAGCGTGCGGCGTCGGACAACAGGAACAGCACGGGTCCGGTGACGTCCTCGGGCACCTGGGCGCGCGTGAGCGCGCGGCCTTGCAGGTAATACTGATGACGCTCGGCGGGCACGTAAGCGGTGGCCTCGACTTCGGTGAGACCCGGCGCGATGGCATTGACCGTGACCTGATGCGCACCGAATTCGCGCGCGAGCGAGCGCGTCATGGCGATCACCGCGCCCTTGCTCGCGACATACGCGAGCAGCTTCGGCGCGCCCCACATCGCGGTATCCGACGCGATGTTCACGATGCTGCCGCGCTCCGACTCGCGCAGATAAGGCAGCGCGGCCGTGCTCATGAGCCACGTGCCGCGCACGTTGACATTCATGACGGCGTCCCAGGTATCGACGGAAAGCTCGTCGGCAAACTTGCCGCCGGAGTTCGTGATCGCCGCGTTATTGATGAGCGCGTCGAGGCCGCCGAGTTGCGCCGCACCCTGCTCGGCAAACTGCCTGATGCTGTCCGGGCTGGCGAGATCCAGCGGCAGATAGCTCGCCGCATGACCTTCTTTGCTCAGCGATGCCGCGAGCGCGCGGCCTTCGTCATGCAGCACGTCGCCGAACACGACGCGCGCGCCGGCTTGCACTAACACGCGGACGAACGCCGCGCCGAGGCCGCGCGCACCGCCCGTCACGAGGACGCGCCGGCCATTGAGCGCTGCGTCGTTATGCATGGCTGTGGCCTGCCGCTTCGGTTTGCGCGGCGCCTGCTTCACCGGCTTGCGCGCGATGCGCGTCCAGCGAGGCGAAATCCTGTTGCGCGCGCTGACGCAGCATGCGGCGCACACGCGTCATGCCGACGTCGTGCTGATAGAGGAATTCGTGTTCGCGCGCGTTCGGCGCCATGCTTTCGAGCACGTAGCGGTCTTGCTCCAGCACGGCCCAATGCAGACCTTCCAGGCGATTGCGATACATGAAGCGCCATGCGTCGCGTTGCCAGCCTTGCACCTTGCGCGTGCGCCAGAAGTACACCTGGCAGTTGTCTTCGTCGACGGGAACCGCGAAGCCGATGATCCCGAAGTTGCCGCCCGGACCGAACTTCTTCTTGTACGGAATTGCGAGACGCATCCACAGGCAGCCGGTTTCGCCGAGTTCGACCCAGTCGAAGTTCACGTCGCGCTGGCCGACCTTTTCGAACATCAGGCCGCTTTCGGTTTTGCGCACACGCATGTCGGCCTGCTTGTCGCCTTCGGCCATCGAGTGCGAAGTGGCGTGCAGATACGCGCCGTGCATCGGGTCCATCACGTTGTCGATCGCGTACTGGTAATTGCACTTCCAGTTCGACAGACACAGGAAGCTCGCGTAATCCTCGCCGACCAGCTCTTCCGGCAGCTTGAGCGGCGTGGGTTCGCGGTGCGCTTCGTCGCCGAACCACAGGAACACCGCGCCCGCATGTTCTTCGACCGGATACGACTTCACGCACTTGGTCCCTTCGAGCGGACAGTTCGACACAGCCGGCACTTTCGTGACCGTGCCGCCGCCGTTGACTTCAATGCCGTGATACCAGCACGCAAGGCTGCCGCCGAGGTTCCAGCCGAGCGACAGACGCGCGCCGCGATGCGGGCAGCGGTCTTCGAGCGCGTGGACGTGGCCTTCCTTGTCGCGCCACAGCACGATCTGATCGCCGAGGCGCGTAATGCCGACCGGCGCGTCGCCGACTTGCCAGCTCGGCGCGACGGGATACCAGTAGTTGCGCAGGCCGCGATCCAGATACGACTGGACCGGATCGGCCGCGCGTTGACTTGTAGTGGGGGACGTCATGAGAAGACTCCGGATGCGGATGCGATGAACGTGTTCGGAAAAGCGCGCTTATTCGGCGAGCAGGCGAAATTCGGCGGCGAGGCGATCGGCGTTCCATGCATTGCCTTCCGGCGTGCGAAAGCCAAGGCGATTCAAACCGTCGACGACTTCCTGCAACTCCGCCGCGCCCGCTTCGAAAACCTGTTCCAGCGCATCGCCGAAGTCGTTCTCGTATTGCGTCGGCTCCGCCTTGCGCGTTTGCCAGATGAAGTTCTCCGTTTCGCCCGGCTTTTCGATCACGCCCTTGCCGGCGACGTTGTTCGGCTGCGGCGCGAGCCACGGCTTCAGGAAGGGATTGAAGTTCACGGCGACCTCTCGCATGTCATTCCACCTTGATCTGGATTTCTTCGCCGGCGAGACGCACTGAATACACCTTCAGGTCGCGGCCGCCGGGCTCTTTGAGGCATTTGCCCGTCGGGATATGGAACACGGCTTCGTGCAGCGGGCACTCGACGGTGTCGCCGTCGACAAAGCCTTGCGTCAGCAACGCGTACGCGTGGGGGCAGACGTTTTCCAGCGCATACAACGCATCGCCCACCTTGTAGATGCCGATTTCCGTACCGTCGAGCTTGAACTCGATCGGCGCGTCTTCGGACAGATCGCCAGCATGGCCGGCGCAGCGCCATTGTTCAGTCATTTCTCGCGTTCTCCTGAAGCTTTATGTTCCATATAAGGAACATCAGTTCGTGTATGGATAATTATAGGAGTGCCCTTGACCCGAGAAAACAAAAATGTGAGGCGTTAGGGGAAAACACCGACTGTGGTGCTCGCGACACGGCATCCGGCGTATAGGAGAAGGCGCTTCTGCGGGCCGCAAGCCTTTGTGCGGCGGGGTTTTCAGCGCGAAGACGCGCTGCGGCGCCGAGAGCGTATGCGGGTTTGTACGGACACCGAAAATTTATTTTGACCGCGTCGGGAGTCACTATACTTTTCCATAGGCGATACAAACGCCCATAGGTGGAACATAAAGCGGTGTGGTTTTGGCGCGGGAACCCAAAGCCGCATCAACCCCAAAGCAAAGGATCAGGGACGACGAAATCGGCGAAGGCCATCCGTCGTGTGATCAGGAGAACCAACGGTGAAGCACATCATTGCAGCCGGCTTGACGGCAGCCTGCTTGACGACAGGCGCATGGGCGCAGAGCAGCGTCACGCTGTACGGCAGCCTGGACGCCGGCATCGCGTACATCAGCAACGCGGGCGGCCACGCGAAGTGGATCGAGGAACAGGGCAACATGCAGCCGGATCGCTGGGGTCTGAAAGGTGTGGAAGATCTCGGCGGCGGGCTGAAGACGATCTTCCAGCTCGAAAGCGGCTTCTACACGAACACGGGCGCGTTTGCAAAGCCGGGCGTGCTGTTCAACCGCCAGGCATTCGTCGGTCTAAGCTCGGACAAGATCGGCACGCTGACGTTGGGCCATCAGACGCCGTTCAGCTTCGACGTGCTGGGGCCGTTCAGCACCGCCTATCTCGCCGCGAGCTGGTACGCGTTCCATCCCGGCAATATCGACGAACTCGCCGACACCGGCGTCGTGCCGTTCGACAACTCGGTGAAGTTCCGTTCCGCGAGCTTCAACGGCTTCTCGGTCGGCGCGATGATGGGCCTCGGCAACACGACCAACTTCTCGACCGGCAAGACGCTGAGCTTTGCGCTGAGCTATGCGAACGGTCCGTTCAAGGCAGGCGCGACGTACGCGAACGAGCACAACCGCACGCCGTCGATCGTGACGACGGGCATCACGACGTTCCAGGGCGTGGCGTCGGCCAACTACGCGGCGGACAAGGTGCAGAACATGGGCGCGGGCGCGTCATACCAGTTCGGCAAGCTGCTCGTGCATGGTCTGTACACACGCGTGAAGCTGGAGTCGGCGGGACATTCGGACACGTACCAGAGCTACGACGTAGGCGCGAATTATCAATTCACGCCATTCAACAGCGTGTCGGGCGGCGCCGCGACCACGACACTGGCCGGGCATCGCTGGACGCAGTTCGAAATCGGCGACATTTACGCGTTGTCGAAGTCGACCCAGTTGTATGTCAACGCGCTGTACGAGCGCGCGGGTTCGAACACCGACGCCGCGTTTTTCACGGCAGGCGTGTCGAGTGGCCGGAACCAGACGATTCTCCTGACCGGCATTCACCACTCGTTCTGAGTTGCAGTTGATTGCAGTTGAAGTGGCTTCAGCTCGCCGCGACCGGCTTGCGGCGAGCTTGTAGTGCTGTGGGTTCGTCCGCGCGCGGCCGATGGCCGAGGCGCTCGGACAATTCCAGCGCCGCCTGGCAAACGGCGGTGACGAGCGGCTCGCGCTCCCCGGTTTCGCCGAGATCCGAACGCGGAATCGTGACCGTCAACGCGGCTGCGATTTTGCCGCTTTGGTCGCGCACGGGCGCGCTCACCACGGAAATCCCGCGCTCGAACGACGCCTCGCTCAATGCATAGCCGAGCGCCGCGCTTTCGCGCACTCTTCCATACAGCTCTTCGACGGTGGCAGGCGTGCGCTCGGTGAAACGCTCGAGTTGCGGCTCGGGATACAACTGACGCAACTCGTCGAAAGTCAGATCGCCCATCAGCACCTGGCCATGCACCGTGGCATGCGCGGGCAAACGCGTGCCAACGTGCACCTTCACCGAACTGAACATCGGCTCATGGGTTTGCGCTTTGGCGACGAACACCACGTCGCGCTGATCGCGAATCAGCAGATGCGAACTCAGGCCGGTGACGTCGCGCAGGCGTTCGAGAATCGGCGTACCGACGTCAGTCAATTCCAGCGAATTCAGGTATTCGAAACCGAGCCGCAACACCGCGACGCTCAAGCGGAAATAGCGGTCGCCGTTGACGCGTTCGAGAAAGCCAAGCGCTTCGAGCGTTTGCAATAAACGGAAGGTCGTGGTGCGCGGAATGCCGATGCGTTTCGACAATTCGGGCGCGCCGAGCATCGGCTCGCGCGCACTGAATTCCGCCAGAATGCGCAGCCCGCGTTCGAGACCCGGCACGAGATAGGTCGAGCCGCCGGCGCTGTCTTCGTCGGCGGTCATCGCGGCCGGATTGGAGTGGGTCGAAGCGGCGCCGCCGGGTTGCGCCGACGACACCGCGTCGTCATGCAAAGCCGACGCAGCGCGTGGTTTCGTCTGCTTGCGTCCCGCTCCTGTCTGCTCTTCTTTTGCCATCTTGGCTGCCGTTTTCTGCTATTCATCGAGGTCAGACCCGCATGATAGCGTCTTTGCGGTGCTATGCTTTGATGCGGTCCGCCGCGCGAGGCCTCGTTGCGTGGCCTGCGTTCCGCCCAAGCCTCCGGAGGCCTCGCTCATGTCCCATTCCGTGCAGATTCAGGTTGCCGACTCGCACCTTTATCCGGGGTGCGCGGTGCACATAGCGCACTTACCGGAGCCGGCGCGGGCGGCCGCCGCGATCGTCGAATTCGCGGACGGCTCCGGTGCTCACGCCATGTGCCATTTGCGGGCGCATGACGAACTCGAATTGAACGTCGACGGTTATGCGACGCAAAAGCGCCACCCGGTCAACGCGAGGCATTGGCTGCTGCTGGCCGTCGATGCCACGCACAACAGTTGGCGCGTGAAGCGCCGGCTGCCATAGCGGCAAGCGCCGCATCGCGGTCAGTTGTAGTTCACGCCGTAGTTCAGTTGTACATTCAGCCGAATCGAAGTTTTCGCCGGCGCGAGCGCGCCGCCCCGAGCCCACGCACACTTCGGAACTGACCCATGACCGACGACGACTCCTCCCTGCCGCCGAACGCCGATAGCGCGGACCACGCCGCCACCGCCGCGGACGATCCTCAGAATCCCGACCGCCGCCGTGTACTCACCGGCATCGCGGCGGTCGGCATCAGTCTCGCGCTGTCCGGCTGCAAGACCGACCAGGCGGCAAGCACGGGCGCACCGCGCAGCGCCGCCGACTTGCGGCTCGATGCCGCGCTGCACGATCAGGTCAAGCACATCGTGGTGATCTACGCGGAGAACCGCAGCTTCGCGAACCTGTACGGCAATTTTCCGGGCGTCCAGCATCCGCTCGATGCCGTCAGCGCCGAGCGCTATCTGCAACTTGACCGTGACGGCAAAACGCCGCTGCCGCGCTTGCCGGCGATCTGGGGCGGCCTCGTGCCGCAAGCGCAGGAAGTGGACGGCAAGCGCTACATGATCGGCCAGAAGGACCTCGGCAATCTGCGCAACGGCCCTTTTCACCTCACCGATGCGCACGGCGCGCCGCTGCCCACGGGCGTGATCACGCGCGATCTCGTGCATCGCTTTTATCAGAACCAGATGCAGATCAACGCCGGGCGCAACAACCAGTTCGCCGCGTGGGGCGATTCCGGCGGCCTCGTGATGGGGCATTACCGCAATTCCGCCGACACGCTGAAGCTCTGGAGCCTCGCGCAGCAGTACACGCTATGCGATAACTTTTTCATGGCCGCGTTCGGCGGCTCGTGGCTGAACCACATCTTTCTGATATCGGCACAGGCGCCGTTCTATCCCGACATACACAACAGCCCGGTGAAGAAAATGGTGTCGGTGGTGGAAGGCGACGATCCGACCGGCGCGCGGCTGAAGCTCGCGGCGGACTCGCCGGCATCCGCGCTCGGAGGCCCGCCGAAATTCGTCAACGACGGCGCATTCACCGCCGACGGCTATGCCGTCAACACGATGGCGCCCCCGTATCAGCCGAGCAATGTGCGGCCGGCCGAAGGCGGCGACCCGGCATGGGCCGATCCGTCGAATCCGCGCGTGCTGCCGCCGCAAAAATACGCGACGATCGGCGACCGTCTAGCGGAAAAAGGCGTGGACTGGGCGTGGTACAGCGGCGCGTGGCAATACGCGTTGGAGCATCAGGACACGGGCGCGGTGCCCGACTTCCAGTATCACCATCAGCCCTTCAACTATTTCGCCAACTACGCGCCGGGCACCGCGGCGCGGCGCAAATATCTGCGCGATGCGGGCCTCGGCAACGACGCCTCGACCAACCGGCTGATCGCGGACATCGACGCCGGGCGCTTGCCCGCGGTGACGTTCTACAAGCCCGAGGGCGATCTGAACATGCACGCCGGTTACGCGGACGTCGAATCCGGCGACCGCCACATCTCGAATGTGATCGGGCATATTCAGCGCGGCCCGCAGTGGGCGAACACGGTCGTGATCGTGACCGTCGACGAGAACGGCGGCTGGTGGGACCCGGTCGCGCCGCCAATGGGCGACCGCTGGGGTCCGGGATCGCGGATTCCGGCCCTCGTCATTTCACCGCTCGCGAAAAAGGGCTTCGTCGATCACACGGTGTACGACACGAATTCGATCCTGCGCCTGATCAGCCGCGTGCATGGACTCGCGCCGCTCGACGGCGTCGTGGCGCGCGACCGCGCATTCGCGAGCAATGGACTCGCGCCGCTCGGCGATCTGACCGCGCCACTGGACCTGGCCTGACGATCACCGGTCCTCGCAGCGAGGTCACTGCGCAGCGGCGTGAAGCCTCGCGATGACGGCGTCGGCAATCTGCTGGGCCGTTTTCTGGATCGTCTTTTTCTCGTCGCCGCGCGCCATCACGAACTTCGCGGCGATCACGTACGGATTCAGTTTGATGGCCGCGCCCGGCGTACGCTTGCCGCCCGCTTCCTCGACGGCATCGTAGAGCGGCGGCAGATTCGCGGACGCAAGACTGTCGCAGGAAACCGCGACCTGAATGTCGCTTCGACCCGCGCCGAGACCGACCATCGCGCGGCGCAGGCGATTGCCTTCATCGACGTCGAGGAACACGCCGCGCACTTGCCAACCCGACGCCGGCAACGATTGACCGGACGCGGCACGGCGCGCGTCGACACCGCCCTGGCGCAAGTCGGCGGTGAGCGCCTGCGCCATTTCGTCGACGATCTGCCTCGCGTGGTCTTGCGGATTCGCATCGCGCCCCAACGGTCCATGACCGCCCGGCAACAGCCCTCGCAGACGACGCGCGCGCTGACCGGGGCCGCTGTCCGGCGTGATGTCGGCTGCGTCCAGCTCGAAGTCCGATACATAAACGACCGGCGCCGGCGCGGCGAACGGCGCGGTATCCGCAGCAACACCCGGCGCGGGTGCCGCGCCAATGCATGCTGCAAGCACGACAAAACGCACAAATCGAGGCTGCATGGCACGTCTCCCGAGAACGCTGCGCGCACAACGAAAAGGCCATTTCACGCACACGATAACAGGGTCGATCACCGACGTCGTCAATGGCACACACGTGCGTTTCGCGCCTTCATTTGGCCCGCAAAAAAGTCATACCTTTGACTTGCATAACACGCGCCGCGACATAGACTGTTAAAGCAATTCTGCGCAAATTTCGACGGAACTGATATGCGCCTGACTATCCTTATTAACGGTTCCGATCCCACCGTCAGTCACGACTACGCTGTGTTATGGCTCGACACCGAAGAACACCGGTGGTCGAGAGAAGCGCATCAAGGGATCGATCTGCCCCCGTGGGGCGAATTACACGACCAGAACGGCGTGACAACACTCTGTGCACCCAGCACCGACGCGCCGCTGTGCACGCTGCGCGGACTGCACGTCGACCGTAAGCAAAGAGTCAGCGCCGCGCAAGGCGACGCTGCCTGGACCGCACTGCGCAACCGCACGCCGACGAGCGGCTTCTGGCGTTTGCAAGCAGTCGATCGTCAAAACGTACACGCGGAAAACAGCGTGTTCGGCAATTAATTCCGCGTCTTTTTCCAAAGGTCAAATCTGCCGGCGCGCGTGTCGATGCGACGCGCGCCGGATCAGTTCTGACCGCGCACCGGCACTGTGTGCGCGAGCGTACACACGCCCGTTCGGAAGACGCAGGAACTTAAGTCGTTCTTAAGTCTGTATGCGTAGAGTTGGAACTCCACGCATTCGGGTCGCTGCAAAGCGGCCCATTTTTTTTGCCCGCCATTTCGCTGCGCGCTGCTCATTGGACGGCCGCTTTCTCCACGTCCGGAAGCGTCCACTTCTTCTCGAAGAGTGCTTTTGTCGGCGCATAGAACCGGACCATCAATTCGAATTGCCGGCTTGGGTCGGTTGGAATCCAGTTGCTCTCCTTGCCCGCTGGCGCAGTCGGGCCGAAGTAAATATCGGCGGAGCCGTCCGCGTTCTTTTGCAGTTCGGGTGCCCGTGACGAGCGGCTGGCGCGCGGCATGTTCCGAATCAACGCGTGAGTTTGCCGGTCGTATGCGGTGACCGACCAGTACTGTTGAACCGGTACATTCGGCGGCACCGAGAGGCGATAGGTCTTGCTGCCGTCAAAAGCCTGGCCGTTTTTATCGTTGATGGAGATGAGATACATCTGCCCTACGCCGAGGCGTTTGATACCAATGTAGCCGAACGTGTAGATGAGCCCTCTTGCGTCGACGGGATATGAGTTCGGATCAGCGAAACCATCTTGCTGCGCCTTGATGAACTCGACCGACAACGCCGACGTCCAGTGGCTCGCCGGCGAGAAAAATGGCGACATGCTGGCCTCGTATTTCGCTTTCAGCCACTCACCCGCTTCATGCGCCGCGCTATCGAGTTGCTTTTTCATCGTGTCGTTCGGACTGAACGGCTTGCCCTTTTCAATCCCGAGCGATCTGAGCTGATCGATCATGATGCGGTCGCGCGGCAACCAGGGTTCGGTCTGCACTATCCGGTCGACATTGTTAAAGAAGCTGGCGTCGTAGCGAATCGTGGAGTCGAACATGACGTCTTTCGCATCGGTGAAAACGGTAGCCGGCGGCTTTGCCGCTTGCGACAGCGGGTACACCTGGATCGTCTTGCCGTAGGCGATGGCATTGGCGACGTCGGCATCACCATGACTGGCGAGATTCGAACGGATCAACGCATATCCACCGAACGTGTTGGATTGCAAAACGATGTATCCGCTCGGAACGGTGCCCTTGTAGTCCGGCGGCAATAGAAGATACTTTCCGCCCGCGCCCTTGTCTGCGCCCAACGGCCCCGCATCTTCCAGCGGCATCTGCCATATATCGACGATGTTGCCGTTCAAGGAGTTCTGCCCCCTCGCGGCGGGGATATCAAGAACGATTGGACCGTCTTTCGTGTTGAAGAACACCATGAAGTAAATGGTGTCGGGATTCGGCGTAAGCGTCTGATTGCGCCAGTCGACCGGGCGTCCCCAGTAAGCTATCTGGTTCTCCTTCCCACTCGTTTTGTTCAGCAACGCCTGGCGCATGAGATCGTAATTGACGGCGGACATGGCCCATATCACCGTCTCGAACGCACGAGCTTCGATCATACGATCAGCCGCATTGCCGGACGTGGGCGACTGACTGAACGCAGGCATCGCAATCAACGCGGTGAACCACCACGCCAAAATTTTTCTAAGCATATTTTTTCTCCACGCTCTGCACAGAACAAGCCTTTTTCGCTCAAATGATGTTGCAGGACCCGTGAACGAATTGCAAGCCGTAGGTGTTCGGCATTGCTGAACACCGGCTTTCCCGCAGGACACGACGTGGAACAGATCGCGTCCGCGGTCGTGTTTCTCTCGCTCGATGCCTGCGCACGCCGCTATACTTTGCGCCCCTTTCCAGAAGCTAACGACACATGAAGAAGTGGTTCGCCTGTCTGTTCGTTGCGATTGCGGCTCACGCAAACGCGGCACCCTCCTGCACCCAGTTCACACCGAATGCGCAATGGCCCGATCTGATCAATCAGAAGATGGCGCCGAAAACGCGCATGCTGTGCTATAGCGATTTCGCGGTCATGCATTCGGGCATCACGCATGGGCCGTTGTGGTCGGCGGAACATCTGACGCGCGATCATATTGAAGCCGCCAAAGAGATGGTGCGCACCAACAAGTTCTTCGAAGACGCGCGTCTGCCCGAAGGCGAAGGCGCGACGCTCGCCGACTACAAACGCAGCGGCTTCGACCGCGGGCACATGAGTCCCGCAGGCAATCGCTGGAATGAAGACGCGATGGCACAATCGTTTTCACTGGCGAACATCGTGCCGCAAAACCGCGAGAACAATCAGCGGCTGTGGGCGCGCATCGAAACGGCGGTGCGCAAAATCGCGGTGTCGTACGACGATACGTATGTCGTGACCGGTCCGATGTTCAACGGCCAGCAATTGCAGACTATCGGAGCCACGCGCGTGTTCGTCCCGACGCAATTATTCAAGGCCGTCTATGTGCCTTCGCGGAAACTCGCGTTTGCGGTGGTGGTCGACAATGTGTCCACGAATCGATACGACATCAGGACAATTCACGAACTCGAAGCAGCATCGGGCATTCGCTTTCCGGGCATTCCGGAGAACCTCAAAGATCAGCGACCGGGAGGACTCAAAGGTGTTTAAACCCTATTCAAACGACGACAACGTACTCAACATTCAAGGCGACGCGCTGACCGTGAGCAACGGAACGACGCGCGTGGTATTGAACGGAACGCTCGAGTTGACGCAAGATCAGCGCGGACTCAAAGCGGCGCTCGCACTGAAAGAAGCGGTGGACGCGATCGTCGCCGCGTTGCAAGCGCATCCTGGTTTGCCCGCCAAAATAAACGACGAACCCGACGCGAAACCGGGCGTCGCGCGGAATCCGTTTCAATAAGCTTCAAAGATTGTTAGAGCGTCGTTCAAGCTCAAGCCCAAGCGCGAGTGGCGAGTGGCCTGTTCAGCATTCCGATATGTTTCTGCGCAAGCGGCGCTGTTACGTTTTGTCACCAGAGCATCGTCAACTGCTGTCTTCCCGCTCGCGTTAAACCGGCAGCGCTGAACACTTTCAGCCGCAAAACAGGAATTCACCGGTTTAACAGGAGTCAAAACATGAAGACGCTTTTCGCCGCTCTCGCTTCCGCTCTCGTCGTGTCGACCGCATTTGCTCAAACGGCCGCACCGGCATCGGCACCGTCCGCAACCGTGCAGCCCGCGCAAACGCAGCCCGCCGGCCAGGCGAATCTGAAAGCCAGCACGGCCGTGCAAGCCGGCGCAACGGACGACAACGCCGCCACGGCGAAAGCGCCCTCGAAGACAACTGCGAAGTCGCACGTGAAGACGTCCGCCAAGCACACGGTCAAGAAGCACAAAACCGTGAAGAAGACGCCCGCTGATTCGAGCGCGGCGAAAGCGAAAACGGACAACGCGCAACAAGCCAACAACGCGCCCGCAAAAACCGACGGCGCAAAGACCGACACGACCAAAACGCAATAACACGTGTACGGTTTCGGCATGCACCGGCCGCATACGTTGCGAAGTAGAAGCAGATAATCGACGCCGGGCAATGCCGTTCAGGGAGGGCGAGTCGTATGACTCGCCTTTTTTTATGCGCGTTTAGCGAGCGAGGTCACTCAGCTTGCTCTCATCGACGATTTCGATTTCCGCGTAGCCGAGCCTCAACGCGCCCTGCGTTTCAAACTGCTTGAGCACCTGGTTGATGGTTTGCCGCGAGAGCGCCAGCATCATCGCGAGATCTTCCTGCGGCACGTTGATCACGCGCCGCAACGCGCCCGGCTCGCCATAACCGCGCGCCATCAGCAACAATCGACGCGCGACGCGTTGCGCGGCCGGCAGCAACGCGGCTTCTTCAATGGCATCGAAAGCGAGACGCAGTTTTTGCGTCAACAGCAAACCGAACGTGTGCCAATGCCCAGGCGTGCGTTCGAGCAGCGCGACCAGCGGCGCGCGCGGCACATGAAACAGGTCGGAATCGCGCTCGGCATACGCGTCATGTGTTCGCGGACGATTGTCGAACAGCGCGATCTCGCCGAACCAGTTCACCGGTTCGATCACGGCGAGCAACGCTTCCTTGCCGCTCGAACTCGCCGCGCCGATGCGCACGAGGCCGCCAAGCACACAATAGAGGCCGTCGTCGGAATCGCCGCGCGTGAAAAGACGCTCGCCTGCAACGAGCCGCTCGACTCGCCCAGCGTCGATTAACTGCGCCTGCAAGGCGGCCGGCGCTGCGCGAAAGCAACGCGGCAAGCTCAGTGGATGGAATCCTTGCGGTCATTGAAGCGCGCCTGTGCCGATTGTCGGCTACCCGATGGTTTGAGATTTCAATCGCCGCGATTATGCTGGCTTTGATCGAGGAACGGCATCCATGAGAACGCTGACACAGCAGCTTACGCAATACGCGGCTTACCATCGCGACCGGCGCAATATCGCCACGCATTTCATCGGCATTCCGATGATCGTGCTCGCTCTCGCGGTCTTGCTGAGCCGTCCATACTTTGCACTGAGCGCGCCGCCGTTGACGTTATCGCCGGCCTGGCTGCTGTTTGTCGCCGCCACGCTCTATTACCTCGTGCTCGACGTGCCGCTCGCCTTAATGATGGCGCTGGTGTCCGCGCTATGCATCGCGTTCGGCCAATGGATCGCCGCGCAATCCACGTTGATCTGGCTTGCAACGGGCGTCGGGCTCTTCGTGATCGGGTGGGTGTTTCAGTTCATCGGGCACGTCGCCTACGAGCATCGCAAGCCAGCTTTCGTCGACGACGTGATCGGCCTTTTGATCGGCCCGCTTTTCGTTCTCACGGAAGCATTGTTTGCTGTCGGCTGGCGGCCGGCGCTGCGCGAAGTGATCGAATGCGAAGTCGGGCCGGCGCGCATCAACGCAGACCGCGCGGCGGCGCAGCGCTAGAACGCGCGCGGTCCGATTGTCAGCGATGCCGCTTCAGCGTTACCCGAAGCGCACGAACCGCATGCCATGCAGCGCCGTGAGCGCGACAGCGATCCAGATGGGAATGTAAGTGGCCAACTGCGCGCTGCTCAGCGTTTCGCCGAGCAAGGTGATCGAGACCAGCACGAGCAACACGGGCTCGACATAGCCGAGGATGCCGAACAACGCGACCGGCAACAGGCGGCTCGCCGTCAGATACGAACCGAGCGCGAGCGTGCTGAGCGCGCCCAGTCCCGGCAGCAGCAGAAACCACATGTCGAGCCGACCGGCGATCATCGCGAGCGAGCCGCCGCTCGCGATGAATGCAATAGCAGCGGGCGTCAGCAGAATCATTTCGACGGTGAACATCGCGAGCGAATCGTATGGGATCTTGCGGCGCAACACGAAATACGGCGGATAGCCAAGAGCGACGAGCAACGTCGGCCACGAGAAAGCGCCCGTGATCCACAGTTCGTGGCCCACGCCTAGCGCCGCGCAGAACACGGCGGCCCATTGCAAGCCATCGAGTCGCTCGTGGTAGTAGAAGCGGCCGACCAGCACCATCACGAGCGGCAGCAGGAAATAACCGAGCGACACTTCCAGCATGCGGCCATGCAGCGGCGCCCACAGAAACACCCACAATTGCGCGCCGAGCAATGCAGCGGCCACGACCATCGCGACGCCGAGCGTGGGTTGCGTCACCATGCGGTAAAGAAGCTGCCGCAGAATCGGCATGCGCTTGCGCGCGGCGACGAGCAACAGCGCGCCCGGCACGGTCCACACAATGCGCCACGCAAAAATGTCGAGCCCGCTGAGCGGCGCGAGCAGTGTCGCGTAAGCGGACAGCAGCGCGAACATCGCGCACGCGCTGACGGATAAGGCGATCCCGCGCTTCGGCGCATACTGGTTCATTGCGCGACCCGTCGCACGATGTGCGCAACACGGCAGCGCAGCGCGGTTGTTGTTGTCATTGGAAGTGAAAGTCCACGAGCCGCAGCGCATCGGGCGCTGCATTTTCTGGTGTTCGTCGAGCGACGCAAGGCAGCATTCTAGACGGCTTTGCCGGCGCGGCATCGGCGCGCGCGTCGTGTGCTTTCAGTCGATTTCAGAGGCGCGGGTGAAATTAGTCCGTGCGCATCGGGCGTCGATGAACTAGAACATAACTTCACGCGCGCGCGACACACGCTCGCGCGTTCCTCGGCAACGCAGCCAGCTGGGCCAAGCGCGAATCTTGCTTCGAAGACTGGCTGCATCGTTTGCAACATCAACACGTCGGGCCGGCCATTGCCGGGCCCGCGTCCTTTCGCAGCACGCACCGATCCGCCTCGATCACGCGTGCTGGCGTCCGGCCTGCAATCCCGCTCATCGAATGTGACTACTGGAGCCAGCATGACCCAGCCAGCCCTCTCGCACGACGCCTCACCCGACTTTCACTCCGCTTTCGCCGCCGACGTCCGCGCCGGCCTCACGCACACGCCGCAAAAAGAATTGCCCTCGAAGTATCTGTACGACGAAGTGGGCTCCGCGCTGTTCGAAGTGATTACCGTATTGCAGGAATACGGCGTGACGCGCGCCGAGGAGCGCCTGCTCGCGAGACACGCGACGGACATCGTCGAGCATCTTCCACACGATGTGACCGTCGCCGAACTCGGCAGCGGCAGCGGCCGCAAAACGCGCCGCATTCTCGAAGCGCTGTGTAAAAAGCGCCCCACTTCTTACTGCCCGATTGAAATTTCGCGCACCGCGTTGCAGTTGTGCCGGCGCGAACTGGGCGACATCGAACGCATTTCGATTGTGGGTTACGAGCGCGATTATCTGGCCGGTCTCGCGGAAGTCAGCAAGAAGCGCACAGCCGGCGAGCGCCTGCTCGTGCTTTTTCTCGGCAGCACGATCGGAAACTTTGGCCGGCTCGCGGCGACGCGTTTTCTGCGCGACATCCGCAACATGCTCGCGCCCGGCGACGCGCTTCTGCTCGGCACCGATCTCGTCAAGCCGACGCCGATGCTGATCGCCGCTTACGACGACGCGGTCGGCGTCACCGCCTCGTTCAATCTGAATCTGCTCGCGCGCATCAATCGCGAACTCGACGGCGATTTTCCACTTGAAGCGTTCGAGCACGTCGCGCGTTTCAATCCGGACGCGCGCAGTGTCGAGATGCATTTGCGTGCGAGGCGCGACGTCACCGCGCATATCGGCGCGGCCGGGTTGACCGTGTCGCTCAAAGCGGGCGAGACGATCTGGACCGAGAGCAGCCACAAATATCGCGCCGAGGAAATGCCCGCGATCGCCGACGATGCCGGCTTCGCGTGCAGCCATCAGTGGATAGAAAACGAGTGGGGATTTGCCGAGAGCCTGCTGGTCGCGCGCTAGCCGCTCACGGCTTCACGGGCGTTTCGGCGCGTGCTCAATGCTGCTCGAAACGCTCGTAGCGCTTTTCGGTGACGCGCTCTTCGCCGCTCACGTCGGTCACGCGCGCCGCCGGCGGCCCATGCCGCAGCCATGACAACATGCGGTCCACCTGATTGGCCGCGCCCTGCAAGACGGCTTCAACGGAGCCGTCGTCGAGATTCGCCACCCATCCTTTGATGCCGAGCGCGTGCGCCTGACGCACGGTCGCGTGGCGAAAACCGACGCCCTGCACACTACCGCGCACGCGCACGTAATACGTTTCGATTCGTTCGTCCAGGTTCGGGGCCATGCTTTTCTCTCCTCATACACTTTCAACGCGGCATTCTAGTCGCGTCGCGGCGAGCTTGCCCGGCATTGCGCAGCAATCGCTCGGCTCGCCACGTACAATCCCCCGACTGTCACGCAGGAAACGGAAACAGAATGAGCGAACAGAATCGCGATCTCGTGCTCGTGACCGGCGCGTCCGGCTTCGTCGGCTCGTCGGTGGCGCGCATCGCGCAGCAGAAGGGGTTCAAGGTGCGTGTGCTGGTGCGCGCAACCAGTCCGCGTAAAAACGTGGAGGCGCTGAACGCGGAAATCGTGGTCGGCGATATGCGCGACGAAGCGTCGATGCGCGACGCGCTGCGCGGCGTGCGCTATCTGCTGCACGTCGCCGCCGATTACCGGCTGTGGGCGCCGGACCCGAGCGAAATCGAGCGCTCGAATCTGCAAGGCACCGAGGCGACCATGCGCGCGGCGCTGCGCGAAGGCGTCGAGCGCATCGTGTACACGAGCAGCGTGGCCACGCTCAAGGTGACGAACTCCGGCCAGTCCGCCGACGAAACCTCGCCGCTGAAAGCCGACCAGGCGATCGGCGTCTACAAGCGCAGCAAGGTGCTCGCCGAGCGCGCGGTGGAGCGCATGATCGCCGAAGACGGGCTGCCGGCCGTGATCGTCAATCCGTCCACGCCAATCGGCCCGCGCGATGTCAAACCGACGCCCACGGGGCGCATCATCGTCGAGGCGGCGCTGGGCAAGATTCCCGCGTTCGTCGATACGGGCCTGAATCTCGTGCATGTGGACGACGTCGCCGCCGGCCATTTTCTCGCGCTCGAACGCGGCAAGATCGGCGAGCGCTATATTCTCGGCGGTGAAAATCTGCCGCTTCAGCAGATGCTCGCGGACATCGCCGCGCTGACCGGGCGCAAGGCGCCCACGCTCAGCCTGCCGCGCTGGCCGCTTTATCCGCTTGCCATGGGCGCCGAAGCCGTCGCCAGATTCACGAAGCGCGAACCGTTCGTGACCGTGGACGGCCTGAAAATGTCGAAGAACAAGATGTACTTCAGCTCGGCGAAGGCGGAGCGCGAACTCGGTTATCGCGCGCGTCCGTACCGCGAGGGCTTGAGCGATGCGCTCGACTGGTTTCGGCAAGCCGGCTATCTGAAGCCGTAGCGCGAGCATTTTGTTACAACGTCGCTGTGATTGCGAAAGGTAAAAGCCTACGCGCAGCAGTTAAAATCGTGGGTCTTACCAGAGAAACCTCGCATGAATCTTCACGAACAGCTCGGCGCGCTGGAAGTGGGCGTCGATCAGCTCATTCAGGCTGTCGTGGCCCCGCAGGCCCAGAACATCCCCGAGACACGCAACGAAAACGCCACGCAAGCGGCGCCGGATGATCGCGCCGTGCCTGACGTCGAGGCGTCGGCCGAAGCCGAAGCCGAGGCCGAGGCCGCGGTGAATGAAGGCGCGGCGGAATCCGCGGCAACGCCGGATTTGCCCACGCTCGAAATCAGCCGTCCGGCGCAAAACGAAATCACCATGACGATCGGCGGTCAGACCGTCTCGCTGCGTCCGGAACAGATCGGCCAACTGATCGAGGAACTGTCGAACGCGCGCGCTTCCATGACGCCGGAACCGCCGCCGGGCATTCCGCCGGGCTGGCGCTTCGTGTCGACCAAGAATCCGGTCATGGCGGTGCAGAAGCAGTCGAACGGCGACCGTTTGCTGGTCATGCGCCACACCGGTCACGGCTGGGTGCCGTTCACTTTTTCGCCCGACATGGTGATCCAGCTTTACATGATGCTCACCAAGGGCTGATAAAAAAAAGCGGCGCACATGCGCCGCTTTTTTCTTTGGCGAGCGGCGGCCGTCGCGCCACCGCCGCGCCTCGAACTCAACGTTCCTGCACCGGCGCCTGAACCCGCGCCTTCCACTGACCGCCCTTGCCGCGCCAGTAGCGCACCGCCGACGCGAACGTCGCGCCGACGTAAAACAGCGCGACCAGCGGAAGAAACGGCGCCCACAACGGCGAGCGGCGGTAGTAGCTCAGCATCGGCGCGTACGCGCAGCACATGGCCGCCCACGCGAGCCACGCGGGCGAGCCTGTCGGGCCGAGCACCAGCGCGGCCACCGGCGGTATCAGATAAATGATCGTCATGCCGGCAAGCGTGCCCGCGAGCAGCAGCGGCGAGTAACGCAATTGCGTGAACGCGGTTCGCGCAATCATGTTCCAGATCTCGCGCCAGCTATCGTAAGGACGCAACGACACGCTGCGCGCCGCCACGTCGAGCCGGATCGGATGACGCCCGGTGCCGCGATGCTTGATGCGCGCCGCGAGGCTGCAATCGTCGATCAATTCCGCGCGGATCGATTCGATGCCGCCCGCTTCTTCCAGCGCGCCGCGCCGCACGAGCATGCAGCCGCCCGCCGCAGCCGCCGTGCGATTGCGCGGATTGTTCACCCACGCGAACGGGTACAACTTCGCGAAGAAGAAAACGAAGGCCGGAATCAGCGCCTTTTCCCAGAACGAATCGCAGCGCAGCCGCACCATCAGCGAGACGAGATCGCGCTGTTCCGCCTCGGCGCGGGCGACGAGTTGCGTGACAGCCTCTGCGGGATGCCCAATGTCAGCGTCGGTCAGCAACAGAAACTCGGCGGGCAAGCCGAGCGTGCGCACCGCCTCGATGCCTTGCGATTGCGCCCACACCTTGCCGGACCAGCCCGGCGGCAGCGGCTTCGCGCTCAGCACGGTCAAACGATCCGGGCATTGCAGCTGCAACGCGGCCGCGCGGGCGGCGGCGGCGGTGCCGTCGGTGCTGTGATCGTCGACGACAATCACGTGAAATTCGCCGCGATAGTCCTGTTGAAGCAGCGTCGTGACAGCCTGCGCGATGACGTCGACTTCATTGCGCGCGGGCACCACGGCGGCAACCGCGGGCCACGCGTCGCGCGGCGCGAGCGCGAGCGGCGCGGCCGGCCGGGCGCGCCAGAAGCCGCCGCGCGCGAACAGCAGCACGATCCAGATCAGCAGGGACACACAGGAAAGAAAAAACAGAACCACCGCCACCAGGCCCATTAAGCGTTACCCTCGATTTCCAGCGAACTGTGCGATCAGTATGGACGCGGAGCGCGAACCACCGCGGAACGACGTAGTTTAAGGGTTCCGTCCGGGCGATGCAGCGTGCAATTTTTTCCACCTGCGGCGTGTGTGATGGGGCGTGTGCCGCCCCAGCTCGCACCGCAGCGGGGCTCGAAAAAGCAAAGCGGGCCTGATAGCGTTAGAATGCGCGTTTGGTTTTGCCGTACCGGCGCGTCGCCGGGGCTCAAGCCTCAACAAATCAGATGGTCGCGGCGATAAAGTCAGAATTTCCGGCTTTCTCGTCACCCGCGTCAGTCGGAGTCCGCCAACTTATGCGAGTCATCCTTGCCCAGCCCCGCGGCTTCTGTGCGGGCGTGGTTCGTGCCATCGAGATTGTCGATCGGGCGTTGCAGCAGCACGGCGCGCCCGTCTACGTTCGCCACGAAATTGTTCACAATCGGCACGTGGTCGACAATCTGCGCCAGAAAGGCGCGCGTTTCGTCGAAGAACTCGACGAAGTGCCGCAAGGCGCCGTGGCCATTTTCAGCGCACATGGCGTGGCGCAGACGGTTGAACGCGACGCCGAAGCGCGCGGGCTCGACGTGCTGGACGCAACCTGTCCGCTCGTCACGAAAGTGCACGTACAAGGCCGGCAATATGTGAGCGCCGGGCGCACGCTGGTGCTGATCGGCCACGCCGGGCATCCGGAAGTGGAAGGCACGATCGGTCAGATTCCGGGCAAGGTGCTGCTGGTGCAAAGCGAAGCCGAAGTCGCGCATCTGGACTTGCCGGCCGACACGCCACTCGCCTATGTCACGCAGACCACGCTTTCGGTGGACGACACGCGTGGCATTATCGACGCGTTGCTGCGCCGCTTCACCGACATCGTCGGGCCCGACACGCGCGACATCTGCTATGCGACGCAAAACCGCCAGGCCGCGGTGCGCGAGCTGAGCAAACAGGTGGACGTGCTGCTGGTGGTCGGCGCAACCAACAGTTCCAATTCGAACCGGCTGCGCGAGATCGGCAGCGAAAGCGGCGTGGCGAGCTACCTCGTCGCCGACGGTTCGGAAATCAAGCCCGAGTGGTTTGCGAATGCGCAGACCATCGGCATCACGGCCGGTGCTTCGGCGCCGGAAGAAATGGTCAAACACGTAATTGATGCGCTGCGCGCATTGGGGCCTGTCGATGTCACGACAATGGCGGGCCGTGAAGAGAAAGTCGAATTCAAGTTGCCATCGAAGCTGATGCAACCACTCGCCGCGCGCGAAGTTTAAGGAGGACGTCTTGTCTATTCCGCTGCTACAGAAAGTCCGGGTCGGCGCATACATCATGCGTCAGCACCTGTCCGGCAACAAACGCTACCCGCTCGCGCTGATGCTGGAACCGCTGTTCCGCTGCAATCTCGCCTGCAATGGCTGCGGCAAGATCGATTATCCGGACCCCATCCTGAATCAACGTCTGTCGCTCGAAGAATGCCTTGGCGCAGTCGACGAATGCGGCGCGCCGGTTGTCTCCATCGCAGGCGGCGAGCCGCTCCTGCACAAGGAAATGCCGCAGATCGTGAAGGGCATCATCGCGCGCAAGAAGTTCGTGTACCTGTGCACGAACGCGTTGCTGATGGAAAAGAAGATGGACGACTACGAGCCGAATCCGTACTTCGTCTGGTCAGTTCACCTGGATGGCGATCAGCAGATGCACGACCATTCGGTGTCGCAAGACGGCGTGTACGACAAGGCGGTCGCGGCCATCAAGGAAGCGAAACGCCGTGGTTTCCGCGTGAACATCAACTGCACGCTCTTCAACGACGCCGTGCCGGAGCGCGTTGCCGCGTTCTTCGACACGGTCGGACCGATGGGCGTGGACGGTATCACCGTCTCGCCGGGTTATGCCTACGAGCGCGCGCCGGATCAGCAGCACTTCCTGAACCGCGACAAGACCAAGCATCTGTTCCGCGAAATCTTCAAGCGCGGCAACAACGGCAAGAACTGGTCGTTCAGCCAGTCGGCCATGTTCCTCGACTTCCTCGCCGGCAATCAGACGTACGAGTGCACGCCGTGGGGCAACCCGGCGCGTACGGTGTTCGGCTGGCAGAAGCCGTGCTATCTGGTCGGCGAAGGTTACGTGAAGACCTTCAAGGAACTGATGGAAACCACGGACTGGGACAAATACGGCACGGGCAACTACGAAAAGTGCGCCGACTGCATGGTGCATTGCGGCTTCGAAGCGACGGCCGTGATGGACACCGTGGCGCATCCGCTGAAGGCGCTGAAGGTCAGCATGCGCGGCCCGAAGACGTCAGGCGCTTTCACCAAGGACATTCCTTTGGACAAGCAGCGCCCGGCTGAGTACGTGTTCTCGCGTCACGTCGAGATCAAGCTGGAAGAGATCAAGGTGGCGGGCAAGGGCAGCAAGGTGCAAACGGCGACGGCCGCGCACTAAGCGTTCGCCGGGCGTCGAAGCGAAGCGGCCTTGCGCCGCTCCCGCATCACGCACCGCAAGATAAAAAAGCGCGGTGGCTTTGAAGGCCACCGCGCTTTTTCTTTGCGGCTTCGCATTGCCCCGCCAATCACCCCGCGCCGCGTGCGTTATGCGCGGTCAAGAACTTGATCAGGCCGTCGACGCCGCCCTTGGAGAGCTGATCGGCAAACTGGGTCTGATAGACCTGGATCAGCCACGCGCCCATCATGTTGATGTCGTAGATCTTCCAGCCGGACGGACCTTTGGTCAGCCGGTAGTCGATGGCGTCGTCGCCGCCATTGCTCATGACGTGCGACTGCACCACAACGTCTTTCGCGCCGCCCTGCGCGTTGGCCGGCAGAAACTTGAACTTCACGTCCTGGTCGCGCAACTGCGAAAGCGACGACGCATAAGTGCGCACCAGAAGCAGCGTGAACTGGTCATACAGCTGCTTTTGCTGCTCGGGCGTGGCCGTGCTCCATGCCTTGCCCACCGCGATGCGCGTGGTGCGCTGGAAGTCCGTTGCGGGCACGAAGCGCGTCTCGACCAGTTGCGTGATCTTCGCCATGTCGCCGCCGCGCGCCTGCGGGTCGGCCTTCATTGCCGACACCGTGCCCTCGACGGCACTTTTTACCACCGCGTCCGGCGCGCTTTGCGCAAAGGCGGCCGTGGACACCACGGCTGCAGCCAGAAAAGCAGACAGATAACGTTTCATAGGCTCGACAAGACCTGAAAGGAGTGTGCGCCGACATTCCGTGAAAGCACGCGGCGAAAGCTGGATAGACCAGTATAGCGGGATTGTGTTCCCATCCGGCGCGCCGCTTCGGGAGCCGCTTTTGCTACCCGCATGACTGCACGAAACGGCAGCGCGAAATGGCGGGAAGAAATGGCGCCCCGGCAGCACGGCCGCGAATTACAGCCGAATCCGATCCGCTTTGCCCGGGCTCTGTATACTTGTGCACCTTTGTCAAAATGCCACCCGTGATAAGGCCAATTCCGCCTACATGCTGAAGTCATCTATTGTTCGCCTCGTCGCCTATTCGGTGCGCCATCCGTTACGGATCATCGCACTGTCGCTCGTGCTCGCCGTTCTGAGCGGCTTTTATGTTGCGCATCACTTCAAGATCAACACGGACATCAGCCGTCTCATCGAGACCGACAAGCAATGGTCCACGCTCGAGCACGGGATGGACCAGGCCTTCCCGGAGCGCGGCAAAACCGTGCTGGTGGTCGTGGAAGCGCGCGCGCCCGAATTCGCCGACGCCGCCGCGAGCGCGCTGACAACGGCGCTCAAGGCGGAGCCAAAGGAATTTGTCGCCGTCTCGCAGCCTGCGGGCGGTCCGTTCTTCGAACACAACGGCCTGCTGTTTCCGTCGACTGAAGAAGTCATGTCGACCACTTCGCAACTCGTGCAGTCGCGGCCGCTCGTCAACACGCTGGCGCACGATCCGAGCCTGACCGGACTCGCCGGCACGCTCACCACGAGCCTGTTGCTGCCGCTTCAGATCGGCCAGGTGAAGCTCGCGGACATGAGCCGTCTGTTGTCGCAAAGCGCGAACACGCTGGATCTCGTGCTGGCCGGCAAGCCGGCCGCTTTCTCGTGGCGCGCGCTGGTGGACAAAAGCGCGGCGACCAACCCGGCGCGCGCGTTCGTCATCGTGCAGCCGGTTGTGAACTATGACGCGCTCGAACCCGGCGCGACGGCGTCGAAGGCGATCCGCGACACGGCCGCCTCGCTGCATCTCGACACGCGCTATGGCGCGACAGTCCGTCTGACGGGCGAACAGCCGCTCGCCGACGAAGAGTTCGCGTCGGTCAAAGACGGCGCCGTGCTCAACGGCATCGGCACCTTCGTCGTCGTGCTGATCATTCTCTGGCTCGCGCTGCGCTCGGGCCGCATGATCGCCGCGGTGTTCATCACGCTGTTCGTCGGACTCGCGATCACTGCCGCGCTCGGCTTGCTGATGGTCGGCGCGCTGAACATGATTTCGGTGGCGTTCATGGTGTTGTTCGTCGGGCTGGGCGTCGATTTCGGCGTGCAGTTCGGCGTGAAGTACCGCGAGGAGCGCAATCGCGACGACCGTCTTTCCGCCGCCCTCGCCCACACCGCGCACAGTATCGGCGTGCCGCTGACGCTCGCGGCGGTCGCCGTCGCGTTGAGCTTCTTCTCGTTCCTGCCCACGGCCTATCGCGGCGTGTCCGAGCTGGGTGAGATTGCCGGCGTCGGCATGTTCGTCGCGTATCTGACCAACATGACGCTGCTGCCCGCGCTGCTGAAGCTCTTCAACCCGCCGGGCGAGCCCGCGTCGCCCGGTTTCAAGCAACTCGCGCCGGTAGACGATTTCCTCGACCGCCACCGCAAG
The DNA here is from genome assembly GCF_036016995.1 of Paraburkholderia sp. MPAMCS5. NCBI lineage: Bacteria > Pseudomonadati > Pseudomonadota > Betaproteobacteria > Burkholderiales > Burkholderiaceae > Paraburkholderia > Paraburkholderia sp. MPAMCS5. The sequence continues at coordinate 82,405 of NZ_JAYXBK010000001.1, read as the reverse complement.
CCGGTGCTGATCGGCACGCTGATCATCGTGATCGGCGCAACGCCGTTGCTCACGCGTCTGCACTTCGACTTCAATCCGCTGCATCTGAAGGACCCGCATACGGAGTCGATGGCCACGCTGCTCTCGTTGAAGGATTCGCCCGAGGCCGCGGTGAACAACGTGCATGCGCTCGCGCCGTCGCTCGCCGACGCCGATCGCATGGCCGACCGTCTGCGCGGGTTGCCCGAAGTGGGCCGCGTGACGACGCTCGACACTTTCGTGCCGACGCAGCAGCAACAGAAAATGATGCTGATCGCGAGCGCCGCGCAGCAGCTCTTGCCCGCGCTGCAGCAACAACCCGCGCCGCAGGCCACGGACGCCGTGCGCGTGGCCGCGCTCAGGCGCGCGTCGAACCAGCTCTCGCTCGCCGCCGACGATCATCCGGGACCGGGCGCCGCCGAAGCCAAACATCTGTCGGCGACACTGCAAAAGCTCGCCGCCGCCGACGCCGCGACGCGCGATCGTGCCGAAATAGCCATATCCGACACGCTGCGCATCGCGCTCAAGCAGTTGGAAAATCTTCTACAGCCCACTGAGATAACGCGCGACAATCTGCCGAAGGAAATCGCCGCAGGCTGGGTCTCGAAAGACGGCCGCGCGCTCGTGGACATCGCGCCGAAAGTGAAACCGGGCGCCGACCCGAACGACGACGCCGTGCTCGCCCGCTTCGCGCATGCAGTGAAGAAGGCCGAGCCGGGCGCGATCGGCGGACCGATCTCGATCCTCCACTCGGCGGACACGATCATCGAGGCGTTCTTGCAGGCCGCGTGCTGGGCGCTGCTGTCCATCGCGATTCTGTTGTGGATCGCGCTGCGGCGTCTTGCCGACATGCTGCGCACGCTGGTGCCGCTGCTGGTGTCGGCGCTCGTCACGCTCGAATTGTGCGTGGTGTTCGGCATGCCGCTGAACTTCGCCAATATCATCGCGTTACCGCTCATGCTCGGCGTGGGCGTCGCCTTCAAGATTTACTTCGTGATGGCATGGCGCAACGGCCAGACCGGCCTCCTGCAGTCGAGCCTGACGCACGCCGTGCTGTTCAGCGCGGCGACCACGGCGACGGCGTTCGGCAGTCTCTGGCTGTCGCATCATCCGGGGACGTCGAGCATGGGACGTTTGCTGGCGCTGTCGCTGTTTTGCACGCTGATCGGTGCAGTGGTTTTCCAACCCGTGTTGATGGGCAAGCCGCGCGCGCGTCGCGCGAAGCACAAAGGAATATAAGCATGAAACTGCGAACCACTGTGCTGGCGCTCGCCGCGACCGGACTCATCGGCGGCTGTGCAACCGGGCCTGACCGCAAGCCCGGCGACCCGTTCGAGCCGGTGAACCGGGCGGTGTTCAGCTTCAACGACGGCGTCGACCGCTATATCGCGGTGCCGGTTGCCAAGGGCTATCAGAAGGTCACGCCGCAGCCGCTGCGCACGGCCGTCAGCAACTTCTTCTCGAACCTGGGCGACCTCACCAACGCGGCCAACGCGCTGCTGCAATTGAAGATCACCGACGCCACGGAGGACATCGTCCGTTTCGCGTTCAACTCCACCTTTGGTCTCGGCGGCCTGCTCGACTGGGCGACACCGGCCGGTCTGCCGAAACATCACGAGGATTTCGGGCTGACGCTCGGCCATTGGGGCATTCCGTCGGGACCGTATCTCGTCTTGCCGCTGTTCGGTCCGAGCACCGTGCGTGACAGCATGGGGCTGGTGGTGGATGTGAAGTTCAATCCGCTGAACTACATCGAGCCGGCCGAGCGCAATCCGCTGTATGTGCTGCAGTTCGTGAGCGTGCGCTCGGACCTGCTCGGCGCGACCGACCTGCTGCAACAGGCCGCGTTGGACAAATACTCGTTCGTGCGCGACGCCTATACGCAGCAGCGGCGGGCGCGTCTGCGCGGCACGAGCGACAATGCCGCGCCGCTGCCGCAATACGACGATCAGGGCGACTCGGGCGCTGCCACCGCGCCGGCCAAAGGCCCCGCAGCGGGCGCGCCGGCGGCGCTGCCGAACTACACCGATCCCGGCGATGCCGCGCAAGCGCCGGAGCCGGCGTCCGGGGCGGCGACGGGCGCGCCGGCGGGGGCGTCGGCCGTGCCCAATTACAGCGATCCTGGCGAAGCACCGGCAAGCGGCGCGGCGGGCGCGGCGCCGAATCCGGCAGCGGCTGCACCGGCTGCGGCTTCAGCTTCAACGCCGGGAACGGCAGCGCCCGCGGTGCCTGCGCCGGCTGATAAACAACAACCGGCTTCAGCACCGGCTGCGCAATAACCCGTGCGAAGACACGCGCCAAAGCGTGCATTGAGAGGTTGAACTGAACGGCAAAGCGCGCCGCCCGGTAATCGTCAAGCAGCGCCCAACCTGAGCGCGCCCGCCGCGCCCAACGCATGCCGCGCCTGTACGAGCGAGACACGCGCGGCGCGCGCGTCGATGGCCACCTGAATCAGCGCGCCAATCTGCGACGGTTGCCGCATCAGCTCGCGCAAGATCGGCGCGAGCGCGGTGCTGCCGTCATCGCGCAGACCAGCGGTTGCGGCGAAGGGCAGCGTCCGCCACGCCGGATCGACAATCGCGCGGCACACGGCGAACGGCAACCCGCGCGCGGTGGCCATCGCGCCTGCAAGATGCGACTCCATATCCACAGCGAGCGCGCCCGTCGAGCGATGCAGCGCGCGTTTGTCGGCGGCGGACATGAGCGGCGCCGTGACCGCGGCCATCGGACCTCGTTGCAGGCGTGCGCCCAGCGGCCCGACGGTCAGCGCGGCGGCGAGACGGTCCGACCAGGCGGAATCGGTCGGAACATGGCCGAACGGACCTTCGACTGCATCCGCGACAATCAGCGCGCCCGGCTTCAACTCGGGCGCAAGACCGCCCGCCGTGCCGAAGCTGACGATCCCCGAGCAACCCCGCGCCACCGCCGCGCTCAGCGCGCGCTCAAGCAGATCGGCGCGCGCCGCGTAGACCACCTCGACGCCCTTGCCGCGCGCAATCCGCGCCTCGAAAGCCATGCCCGTCACGACGATGACCGGCAAGCCGGCCTCGGCGGAAGGCGCTGTTGAACCAGGCATTCGTTACATCCCGACGGCGACGCGCGTGAGCCCGTTGCGCTTCAGATGGCGGAAGCGCGCGAGCGCCCACAGCGGGAAGAATTTGCGATAGCCGTGGTAGCGCAGATAGAACACGCGCGGGAAACCGGTGGCGGTGAAGCGCGTTTCGTCCCACAAGCCATGCTCGCGCTGTTCGCGCTGCAAATACGCGATGCCGCGCGCCACCGCCTCATGATCGACCTCGCCCGCCGCCATCAGGCCCATCAGCGCCCATGCCGTTTGCGAAGCCGTGCTCCGCGCGCGTTCGTAGCCGCGATAGTCGAGCTTGTAGCTCTCGCCGGCTTCGCCCCAGCCGCCATCGTCGTTCTGGATCGACAGAAGCCATTGCGCGGCGCGCTGGATGCGCGGGTCGTCGTGCGGCATGCCGGCCGCGTTCAGCGAACAAAGCGCGGTCCACGTGCCGTAGATGTAGTTCAGTCCCCAGCGGCCGTACCAGCTGCCGTCGGGTTCCTGTTCCTTCAGCATGTAGTCGAGCGCGCGTTGCGCCGGCTCGCTGTTCCGCGGAAACTCGCCGAGTTGCGCGAGCATCGACAGGCAACGGCCCGACACGTCCGCAGTCGGCGGATCGAGCAGCGCGCCGTGATCCGAGAACGGAATGTTGTTCAGGTAGTACTGCGTGTTTTCGGGCTCGAAGGCGCCCCAGCCGCCGTCGCTGCTTTGCATGCCGACCACCCATTCGCGCGCCCGCGCAATCGCGTCGCGATCCACGCCCGACTGCGTGAGCGCTCCCGAGCGCTGCATGGCCATCGCGACCACGGCTGTGTCGTCGACGTCCGGGTAATACGCGTTGTTGTACTGGAACGCCCAGCCGCCCGGACGCACGTTCGGCCGGCGCGAAATCCAGTCGCCGCGCACGTCGAGAATCTGCAACGGGCGCAGCCACGCAAGGCCGCGTTCGGCCGCCTGCTCGGCGCGCGCTTCGCCGGTTTCGAGCAAAGCATGCGCGGCGAGCGACGTATCCCACACCGGCGACAAACACGGCTGGCAATAAGCTTCGTCGTTCTTGATGACGAGCAGCTTTTCGATCGACTGGCGCGCAATGGCCCGGCTCGGATGATCGGCGGGATAACCGAGCACGTCGTACATCATGACCGAGTTGGCCATGGCCGGGAAAATCGCGCCGAGGCCGTCTTCGCCATTCAGCCGCTGATCGACGAAAGCCACCGCTTCGCGCACCGCGCGCTCGCGCGTGGCGCTCGGAAGGAGGCCGTCCACGGCGCGCAGAGCCGTGTCCACCACGCGGAAAAACCGGAACCAGCCCCCATGCTGATGCGGCGCGCGATCCGGCATGCCCGTGTTCACCGGCGCGCCGCGAAACAGTTCGTCGATGCGCACGCGGCGCGGATTGCGCGCGAGCGGCCGCTTCGCGTTGAGCACAAGCAGCGGCACGATCACGGTCCGGGCCCAGTACGACACCTTCGACAGATGAAACGGAAACCACATCGGCAACAGCATGATTTCGACGGGCATCATCGGCACCGCGCGCCACGACACCACGCCGAACAGCGCGAGCAGGATGCGCGTGAACACGTTCACGGTTTCCGCGCCGCCGTGCGCGAGAATCGCTTCGCGCGCGCGGACCATGTGCTCGGCGTCGATGGGCTCGCCGATCATCTTCAGCGCGAAGTACGCCTTCACGCTCGCGCTGATGTCGAGCGCGCCGTCGGTGAACAGCGGCCAGCCGCCGTCCGGCAACTGGATGCGGCGCAGATAACGCGCGATCTTCTGCTCCAGCTCGACGTTCGGCGTTTCGCCGAGGTAATGAACCAGCAGCACATATTCGGCGGGAATCGTCGCGTCGGCTTCGAGTTCGTAGACCCAGTGGCCGTCCGGCTTCTGCGCGTCGAGAATAGCCTCCGTGGCGCGCGTGATCGCGGCGTCCAGCGAAGCGGCGCCCGCGTCCGTTGCGTGGCTCGCCACGGCCGGCGCGCGAGGGGCTTCATCGGCGGATTCGGGCGTCGCGGCGTCCAGCGTGTGGGCTTGAGATAAATCGTTCATCGGCGTTCCATCGGTTGATTCAGCAGCGTATCCGCGGCCTGCCGGCCTGAGCGGATCGCGCCTTCAATGGTCGCGGGCAGGCCGGTGGCCGTCCAGTCGCCCGCGAGCATCAGGTTGTTCCAGCGCGTGCGCGTACCCGGACGCAGCGTTTCCTGGTCCGGCAACGCGGCAAACGTCGCGCGCCTTTCGACGACGACCTGCCACGCCGGCATCGGCGCGGCGGCCAGCCTGGCCGCTTCCGCGACTTCGCGCCACAAGCGCGCCGCGAGTTCTTCGTGCGGCGTCTCCAGCAGGGATTCGGCGGCGTAGACCGTGGCGGACAGACGCCCATCCGAGGCGAACAGCCACTGCGCCGTGCCGTTCAGAAGACCGGTGACGAGCGGCATGCCGAACGGCGGCTCCGTCGCGAAAAAGACGCTGGCTGTCGCGGCGAAGCGGGTCGGCGCGCGCAACCCCGGCACCAGCGTGCCGGCGACTTCCGGCGGCACGGCCAGAATGACGGCCTGGCTCGCATCGAGCGTCATGCTTTTTTCCGCGAAATCGAGCGCCTCCACGCGACTCGCGTTCGCGGCAAACACCAATTTTTCGAGGCGCGAGCCGAGTTCGATGCTCGCGCCGCCATGCTGCAGGAGCCGCAACGCGGGATCGACGAAAGCGCGGCTCAGACCGTTACGCGCGACGAGCGGCCGGCACGCCGCGCCGCCGGCAAATAGGGTGTCGCGCAGCATCGCGGCGGTGAGTTCCGCCGAGCCGTCACGCGGCTCGACATTGAGCATGGCGCGAAACAGCGGCGCGAGCAGCCGGTCCCACAGCGCGCCCTGGCCGCGCATGGTTTGCGCGACGCTGCGGCCGGGCTTGGCGAACAGCAGGGGCACGAGGCTCAGATAGTCGGTCGGGCCGGTGTTCGGCACGCGCGCCGTTTGGTCGAAGATCCACCACGGCAGCGGCCCCGATGACATCCGCACGACCCAGCGCGCATGAGTCGCGAGATCCACGAACGGGAATTCGGGCAGCGCGGGCCCCGTGAGTTCGTCCGAGGCGCCGATTGCCCGCGCGTAATTCAGCGTGGCGGCGTGGCCGGACATCATCAGGTGATTGCCGCTGTCGATCGTCGCGCCGAGCTTTGCGTCGTAATACGAACGGCACCGGCCGCCGGCCTGCCCGGTCGCCTCGTGCAGCACGACTCGCGCGCCGCGCCGCTGCAACTGCACTGCGGCGGCCAGGCCGGCGAGGCCCGCGCCGACCACATGTACGAGTCGCGACATCAGTTCAGAAGAGCGCGTAACGCGCGACGATCCACAGCATGCGCAGACGCGGCTTGCTGACCTTCGTGCGCGGAATGTCGAAGCCGCGGTCGAGCGTGCGCTCCAGCAACACGCGATACACGCCCGACATGATGCGCGGCGCGCGCACGTGGTTGCGCGGCTCGCGGTCCATGATCGCGTCCGACGCGGCGAAGTGTTCGTGCGCGCGCGCGGCAAGCGTCGCGCAGACGCGCGGCAGCGAAGGATCGTCGGCGATCTGCAGGGGGATGTTTACCGCGATGCCTTCGCGCGCCAGCAGTTCGCGCGGCAGATAGCAGCGGTTGATGCCGGCATCTTCATCGATATCGCGAAGAATGTTCGTGAGTTGAAGCGCGCGGCCGAGATGGTGCGCGAGCAAACGGCCCGGCTCCTCCTGCATCCCGAATATTCTCACCGACAGACGGCCCGCCGCGCTGGCGACGCGGTCGCAATAAAGATCGAGCGTGGCTTCGTCGGGCGCGCAGATGTCGGCGGCGGCGTCCATGGCCATGCCGTCGATCATCGCGTGAAAATCCTCGCGTTGCAGATGAAACGTGTGAATGTGCCGCGTCAGCGCCCGCAACGAAGCGCGCGGCGCGCCGGCGTAGCACGCGTCGATGTCGGCGCGCCAGCGTTCGAGCGCGGCGGCGCGCTCGGCGCGCGGCAAGTCGCTGTCGGCGATATCGTCGACAGCGCGGCAGAAAGCGTAGACCTGATACATCGCGTCGCGCTGCGCGGCCGGCAGGATGCGCATTGCGAGATAAAACGAGCTGCCGGACGTGGCGGCGGCGGCGTCGATTTCAGTATCGTCCACGACAAGATTGGAAACAGCCAAGACGATCTCCGCTGGAGGGCGCCCGCTGAAAGGCGTTCAGGAATTTTATGCCTCGCCGCAGGGCAAGCGGCCCGCGCGCGCGGACACGCGCGAAACACACGGCAGGGATGCCGGAAACGGCGAAAAGTATATCAACGTTTGTGAGACGACGCAGTTTCGCCCGCGGAATAGGGGACGCAAGCCGCCTAGCTGAGTGCAACCGAGCGGTTGCGTCCTTGCCGCTTCGCGCTGTAGAGCGCGGCGTCGGCCTCGTTGATGAGCACGTCGTAGGTCGGCAAGCCCGGACGCGCGGCCGCGCCGCCCACGCTCGCGGTGACCGGCACGCTCGTGCCTTGCACTTCGACCGGCGTATCGGCGATAGCGCAACGGATTTTCTCCGCGACGCGCATTGCGTCCTCAAGCGGCGTGCACGGCAGCAGCAACGCAAATTCCTCGCCGCCGAAACGCCCGAACGTGTCCTGCGCGCGCACGACCTCGGCGACCCGCTGCGCCATCACGCGCAACACGGTATCGCCGACGCCGTGGCCGAACTGGTCGTTGATCTTCTTGAAGTGATCGAGATCGAACAGCAGCACCGACATATCGCCGCCATAGCGCTGCCAGCGCGTGTATTCGTCGAGCAGACGCGCTTCGAAGTAGCGGCGGTTGGCAATGCCGGTGAGTCCGTCGCGGTCCGCGTATTCCTGCAGTTTTGCAACCGCTTCCTCGCGTTCGCGCTGCACGATGCTCACATGCGTCACATCGGAAATCGTCACGCAAACGGCCACCACTTCACGATCGCGCGTGAGCGGCATGAAGGTGCAATCCTGCTGCATGTAATCGACGCCGCCCGTGATCGGCCGGTCGTGATCGAACTTGAAGAGATACGGGCGCTGTTCCCACGAACTGAACGCGAAACTGCCGAGCTGAAACACGCTTTCGACCTTGCGCGACAGCCACACGCGCGGCAGTTCCGGAAAATGCGCGAACAGCGACTTGCCGACCACCTGTTCGGCGGACAAGCCGCTGTGATCCTGCATGAAGCGGTTCCACATCAGCACGTTCATATCGCGGTCGAGCACGAAGATGCCGAAGCCCACGCGCTCGACGACAAGATCGCTCAACGATTGCGTGGGTGCGTTCATAGACTGGACAGCAGCGCGTCGAGCGCGTCGTTCATGTGACGGATGGACTCTTCCGCCATCAGCATCACGAGATGCGCGCGGAAGCTCTGGTCTTCGAGCGTGAAATTGACTTCGACCAGCAAGGCGACTTCCCATTGCAGCACGCCGGGCTGGAACACTTCGTCGAGCGTCAACGCGCCGCCGAGCAGGCCAGGCGCGGAGAACACCGGCGTGCGGCCGAGCTGGTCGAGAATGCATGACACGCACGCGCCCGTGAGCACGTTGGCCACGTCGAACATCAATTCCTTCTGGCTCACCGCTTCGTAAGCCGAGCGCGAGTACGGATCGCTCACGAGCGCGCACAGATCGTCGACGCTGTCGCTGCGGCAAATGACCAGCGCCTCGCCTTTGATGTCCGAGCGGAACCCTTGGCGCACCGCGCTGACCGGCTCGTCGATACCGGTCATGTCTCTCAGCGCCCGCGCAGCCTCGCTGACGGCCACCACCTTCACGCGCGGCACCGACAGCTCGATAAACGAATCGAGCAGCCGGGCGAGGCGCGTCGCGGCTTGACCCATTGCCAGATTGGCGACCTCTTGCAGCGCGTCGCGCTGATCTTCGTTGATGACTGGCTCAGACATACAACCCGTACTCCTTGAGGATGGGCAGTACCGCTTCCGGCGTCACGGGCTTGGCGATGAACGCCGCGGCACCCAGCGCGCGCACGCGCGCCTGGGCCATCGGCTGAATATCGGCTGAGACGACGATGACAAAGGTGTTGAGGTCCTCGTGCTGCAACGCTTCGAGCACCTGATAGCCGTTCATGTCCGGCATGGTCAGGTCGAGAAACATCACCGAGGCCTGACCTTGACGATACAAGGCGAGCGCTTCCTGTCCGTTTGAAGCGTAAGACACGTCGACGTCCCAATCCGGCGGCAATGCCTTGGTGAGCACCTTGCGGGCAAGCAATGAATCGTCGGCGATCACAATGGGCAGAGACATGGCGGGTCGAAAGGGCGAAGTGAGCTCTTACGCGTTAACGGCGGCTGATTTGATCTCTTTAGGGTGAAGTCTGTCGGCGAACGCCGGAATGCACGTGAGACCGCTGGAATGCAGCTTGCGGCCAAGCGGGGAGAAGGCGCGACGCGGCGCATGTGGCGATGCCCTGGCACGCGCGCAAACGCGCGTGCGGGCGATGGACGACGGCTGTGACCGGCATGCTAAGCCTACCCCGTAGATGTGTCGGCGCGGCTGGTTTGGCCCCCTGCCGCGCTCGTGGTTCCGCGAACGCCGGCACTCACGCGCGATACGCGTGATCCAGGCCCTCGCGGCATGTGCGTTCGAACATGGCGGACGCACTTTTATCGTGGCGTCGATTCTCGAAGTAAAACATCCGAAAAGCAACACGCCATAATCCAGCTTGAGTAACAATATCTTCCTTCATGACATGCTTTTTGAAAACATCCGTGAAGCATAAGTCTGCTTTCGTTATCGTTTACACTTTTGTGTACGTTTGCGCTTTGCGATTCGTCACTGATTTAAAGTACGGACAACGCGTAGGCGCCCACTGGGCGGCGCTCACTACGGTAACTTCTACCTCTGTTCTCCATCTATGCTTCTCGTATGACGCCGTCCCCACCGTCTCGAAAGATCTGAGCATCGTTAAAAATGACACACGACCGGTTCGATCCGCATCGAGCGATGCCCTCCGCAGGGCGTCAGGACGAGGCGGTGTTTCCCGCCGTGCCGGAGCAGAATTTTCACGTTCGGCGAATGACGCTGATCGCGCTGCTGGTCATCGCGATCGTGCTGCCCTGTGTCTATGTCGCCGCAATGGCCTTCAGCGATCTGCGCAGCCGCGAAGCCGACGCGACCGACATGGCGCTGCGCACCGTGCGCGTCGCGGAAGAGCATGCATTGAAAGTGTTCGACATGAACGAGACGCTCGACACGCGCATCGTCGACTTGATCGAAGGACTCGACGACAACGGCGTTCGCGCGCGTGAGGCCGCGATTCACCAGAAATTGCGCACGATGGGCGGCGGTTATCCGCAGGTGGCCGCCGTGTCGGTTTTCGGGCGCGACGGCGAGTTGCTCGCGAGCAGCCGGATTTATCCGGCGCCGAAGGTGTCGATCGGCGATCGCGCCGATTTCGTCGGCATTCGCGACGGCAAGGATCTCGAACATGTGTCGAAAATGATGGCCGGGCACGTCGCGGGCGAACAGGTGTTCAACACCGGCGTGGCGCGGCGCGCGCCGGACGGCGCTTTCGCCGGCGTGGTGTCGGTCGCGTTGCGCCCGAGCTATTTCGACGCGTTTTACCGCGAGCTGCTCGGCGGCATCGACGGCACGCCGATGACCATGACCCTCGTTCGCGCCGACGGCGCGGTGCTGGCCCACTATCCGCGCCGGCCAGGCGAGCCGACCGCCGTCGCTGACGGCTCGCCGTTCGTCGAGGCCATGCAGCAGGGACGGCGGGCCGGCGTGGTGCGCATGCGCTCCGCGCTCGACGGCGACAACATGATCGCCGCGTTCCGGCACGTCGGCTCGTATCCGGTCTACGTGATGTGCGGCTTTCGCGCGTCGGGGATGTGGGCCGCGTGGTATCGCCACCTCGCCGTCCTGATGCTGTCGATCTTCACGCCGTCCGTCGCGCTGTGGTGCGTCATCTGGCTGTCGCTGCGCCGCCTCGGCGCGGAAGAAGAAGCGTGGGAGCGCTGGCAGGCGGAAGCGTCGATGCGTCGTTCGATCGAATCGGCGTACCGGCAATCGCGCAAGATGGAGGCGCTCGGCACGCTCGTCGGCAGCGTCGCGCACGACTTCAACAATCTGCTGATGATCCTCTCGGCCAACGTGCAGATCGCGCGACGGCGCGGCGTGCCGGGACTCGAGCGCGAACTTTCGTCGATGGAGCGGGCGCTCAAGAGCGGCCAGTCGCTCACGCGGCAGTTGCTCGGCGTTGCGCGCAAGCAGCCGCTGCGCAACGAAACCGTCGCGCCGGAGCGCTGGCTGCCGGCGTGTCGCGATCTGCTGCGGGCGTCGCTCGGCGCCAAGGTATCGCTCATGATGGACATTGGCGTGGGTATCTGGCCGATGCGCGTGGACGTCGCCGAACTCGAACTTTCGCTGATCAATCTGGCCGTCAATGCGCGCGACGCCATGCCCAACGGCGGGCGCTGCACGGTGCGCGCGACCAACATCACCTTCCGTCACGAAGACGGCTTCCCGCTGACGGGCGACTTCGTGCAGGTGTCGCTCGAAGACACCGGCGTCGGCATGGCGCCCGAAGTGCTCGCGCGAGCCTTCGAGCCGCTTTTCACGACCAAGGGCAAGGGCATGGGCACGGGTCTCGGTTTGCCGCAGGTGTTTGCATTCTGCGAGCGCTCCGGCGGGCTGGCCGCGATCGACAGCGCCGTCGGCGCGGGCACCTCAGTGCGGCTCTATCTGCCGCGCGCGACAGCCGAGCCGGACGTCGAGACGCCGGTCGAAACGGACACGGAAGACAACACAGCGCCGCACGGGCTGCGCATTCTGCTCGTCGAGGACAACGAGGAAGTGGCGGCCGGCACCGAGGCGCTTTTGCAGATGATGGGCCACCAGGTCACGTGCCTGTTCAATGCCGACATGGCGCTGCGTCTTTTCGACATCGCCCATGCGCGGCAGGCGCGCACCGGCGCGCCGCTGCCGTTCGATCTCGTGTTGTCGGACATTCATATGCCGGGGAGTCTTAACGGCATCGATCTGGCCGAAGCCATCATGGCCTTCGATACCGGCCTGCCGGTCATTCTCGTCACCGGCTATGCGGAAGAACTCGACCGCGCGCGGCACGTCAACGTGCGCGTGCTCGCCAAACCGTTCGATATCGCGCTACTGGAAAAGCTTCTGCAGGGCATTCAGCGCAACCTCGCGCAAACTGGCGTCGATCCGGCGGCGCATCACGTGGAATAGCCGGGCGCGTCCGCCCGGCTATTTCGCCACCGCTATTTCGCCACCGCTATTTCGCCACCGCTATTTCGCCACCGCTTTCCCGCCATTTACGCTGTTTTGTAAAAAGCGCGGTCCGCCAACCGCCGCGCCCGGCGTCACGGGCGCTTTGCGCAGGCCCGCAGCGGCGGGTGCGGCGCACGTCGGCACGAATCCCGGCATGAACGTTGCGGCTTCTTCGATGCAATGGGGGATGGCGCACAGCGCGCCGTCCGTGCGCCCCCAAACGTCGGAGACAGCCATGCGACATACCGTGATTGGTTTATTCAGCACCTATGCTCAGGCCGAAGCCGCTCGCGACACGCTAGTGCAGACCGGCTTCGCGCGCGAGACGATTGAATTGCAGGCCAACGCGGAGCCGTCCGTCGGCTCGGCATCCGAAGAAGTCGCCGGTTCGGGCGTGCTCGCGAACATCGAACGGTTCTTGTCGAGCCTGTTCGCCAGCGGATCACGCGCGCCCGAGACGGCGCGATACACGGAAGCGGTACGGCGCGGCGCCGTGCTGGTGATCGTCGATGCCGCCAGCGGATCGCATGCCGAACTGGCGCGCAACACGCTGACGCGGCTCGGGGCGACCGACATCGGCGAGCGTTCGCCGGATTGGGGCGCGCAATCGTCCACCGAATCCGCCCGTGAGCATTCGGTGCTCGACGAACTGGGCATCGGCGCGATCACGCCCGGCACGCCGCGCGCGCCTGAAACGGGAATCAGCAACGTGAGCAGCAGGGACGCGGCGACATCCATGGGAGCCGGGGCTGTGCCGCCGCCAGCTTCGGGCGCAGCCGTGCCGCGCGCGACGACGGCTGATCCGCTGTATCCGGCGCCGCCGCTCGGCTCCGATGCTGAGCCATTGGCGCCGCCGCCACTCGATGAGCGTCCGACGACCGACCGCCTGAGCGAACCGGTGGTTGATCCGCTAACCGGCGATGCCGGACGCAGCGCGATTGCCGCCGGCTCCGCGCCCGGGTCGGGCGCGGTGATGCAGCCATCCGAGGTCGTCTCGGAAGCCGGACAGCCGACGGCGGGTCTGGGCGGCCAGATTCCGAACGAATACGTCGAGTACGAGGAAGACTTCCGGACGCACTACGACGAGCAGTACGCCGCCGACGACGCGCGTTACGAGGACTACGTGCCGGCGTATCGCTACGGCGCGGAAATCGGCAAAGACCTGCGTTATCGCGACCGCGCGTGGGACGAGGTCGAACCCGAAGCGCGGCGTCATTGGGAAACCACCTCGCCGGACAGCACGTGGGAGCGCTTCAAGCTCGCCGTGCGCCACGGCTGGGAACGGGTGACGGGGCATCACCACGTATAAAAAGCAGAACGGGGGAAGCGGTAGCGGCGGCGCGTCGTGAAGCGATGGCCGCGCCGCCGCATCTAACAGCGGATGCTGTGTCGTGCTTCGGTGGTTTAAGCGGTGTTACCCGGCGGGGTGCCGCTTGACCCACGTGACATAGCGATCCATGAAGGATTGCAGGAACTGCCGCGTGCGGTCGTTGAGGATTTCGCCTTTCTCGTCGATGACCGCGGGATCGTGCTTGATGAACACTTCCGGCTGGCCCATCGTCGCGACATCGAGGTAGGCCAGCACATTGCGCAGATGCTGTTGCGCGAGCGCCGAACCCGTCGCGCCGACCGACGTGCCAATCACCGCGCCCGGTTTGTTGCCCCAGGAGTTGGTGCCCCACGGACGCGAACCCCAGTCGAGCGCGTTCTTCAGCACGCCGGGAATGGAGCGGTTGTACTCGGGCGTGACGAACAGCAGGCCATCGGCGGCTTCCACGCGCTGCTTGAGGTGTTTGCCGGCTTCGGGGTAATCGGCGTCGTATTCCTGGCTGTAAAGCGGCAGGGAACCAATGTCGATGTGTTCGAACGTGAAGTCGGACGGCGCGAGCGAAATGACGGCTTGCGCCAACTGGCGGTTGAACGACTCGCGGCGCAGGCTGCCGACGACGACTGCGATGTGTAGGGCCATGATTCGTTTCCTTGAGATGAGGCGCCGAGGCGCACAGGGTACGAACTGTCCATGATAGGCAAAAAGGCCGCGCGTCGGCATGAGAGCAGGCGGGCGCAGTCGATGTGGCGGAAACGTCTGGCGGCGAAAGGCGAGAGCGGTGGATAACGCGGCAAGGGAAAAAGTTATCCACAGATTTACTGAATAACCTTGTGGATAACTGATACTTTTGCCTTGTCAATCAAGCGTGCCTTCGGCATACGGCATCTGGAGGCAGCAGTCATCACGGAGGATCAGCAATGAGTCTCGATCACGCAGGTAAATCGCACGATGAAGCAGTGGCCGCGCGCAAGAAGGAGAAGCCGCGGTCGCTTGAGCAGCCCGGCGGCGAGATGGCTGTGGAAGGCACACAGCCGGACGCGGCGAACAGCAGCGGGAAATTGTCGGAGCGCGGAAAGGAAGTCTGGCGCACGGGTGCGGGGATGGATGGGAGTGGCAAGACGTAACGGCTTTTGCCTTGAATGTGAAATGTGAAAAGGGCGCCCCTTTGGGCGCCCTCTTTTTCTCGCTGCTCGCTGGACGTTGGCTGCGGCGTTGCTGTGACGCCGCGCGTGCCTTCGCGCCTACACTTGCCGGCGCGTGATTTTTAGTTGCCGAAAAACACGTTGCAGTACGATGCCGGGCCGTCACATTGCGCCGGCGTGGCGGCATGGGCTACGCCGGAAGCCGCTGCGAACAGAGCGATGGAGGCGATCAGGGCGGACAGAATGCGTTTCATGGTGCTACTCCTCTTTACGTTGGCTGCGATCTTGTTCGATCGATGGCTCAAGCGTAGCAATTCAGTGTCCGCATAAAAATAGGCAAAGTTGGAAGATATTTTTCCTTTTTTTGAAATAATCGATTTGTGAGGCAAGTGGTGGTCAGTGCGTCGGGCGGCAGGAGCAGCGTCGGCTTGTGTCGATTGACGTATTTCTAATGGCAATCCGGTCAGTTTCAATTATCGCAATAATTCATTGCGGTACTTTTGAGAGGGCGGTCAGCACGCCGAAGCGGACTGGGCAAAACGAAAGCCCTATGCGCGAGAATCATTCGGAAAACGACGGCCGCCCCGCGCAGCGAGGCCGTTGCACGCGAAACGGCCCTATTGCCCGCCTGGACATACGCCATGCTGCGCTTTGGCCGTCACCGTTCGCCGGGTGCCGTGTTTCGATAGCGCTCGAAGAAGCTCGCGTGCGAGGTCTCATCAATCGCGACGGCGTGCCGCCCGGTACTGGCCGGATGCTTGGCTAGCTGTGCGCGGGTGCGTATCGGTCGATGCTGGAAGTTGCCGCCACAGTTGGGACACACGTTGCGTAAAGTAGTGAGTGCACACACTTCGCAAAACGTACATTCGTAGGTGCAGATCATCGCGTCGGGCGCATTGGGCGGCAGGGATTTGCCGCATCCTTCGCAGGACGGTCGCAGTTCAAGCATTCGAAACTCCACTTTGAGTTTTTAGCTGGATTCGGAAAGGATGCGGTGAATTTGCATGCTCGTGCAGCGCAGTTTAGCTGCCACATTGCATGAGAGCATGGGGTGAACCGATGGAGCAGCGCTAATCGCTGCCGCATGGCTGGATCGGCGTGCTGTTTCTAGAAAATCCCGAGCGCCGTTTCGTTCGGCTCGCGCGGGCGGGCGCGGGCGTGATTTGCTTATGCGAATTTATCGGTTCGTCCGGGCTTACGGACGAATTATCGTCGGCATCAATCGGTCCGTCCTGCGTCCGTCCTTTCGCGAGCACATTTATGTCCCGTCATCCGTTGCTGAGGCGCCGCGCCTTCGTCGCCGCCATGGGCGCTTCACTGGCCGCCGCCACTTTGCCCGGAATCTCGCGTTCTGTTTTCGCCGCCGAAACGCGCGCGAAGGAATTTCGGATCGGCTATCAAAAAGCCGCCAGCACGCTTGTCTTATTGAAGTCGCATGGGACGTTGGAAAAGCGGCTCGCGCCGTCAGGCTTCGCCGTCAAGTGGATGGAGTTTCCCGCTGGGCCACAGTTACTGGAGGGATTGAACGTCGGCGCCATCGACTTCGGCTATGTGGGCGAGGCGCCGCCCGTATTTGCGCAAGCGGCCGGCGCGAATTTCGTCTACGTCGCTTATGAAATTCCGACGCCGCATGCCGAGGGCATTCTTGTACATCAGGATTCGCCGATCAGAACACTGGCCGATCTTAAAGGGAAGAAAATCGCCTTCAACAAAGGCTCGGACGTGCACTGGTTCCTCGTCTCCGCATTGCGCAAAGGCGCCGTCAAATACAGCGAGATTCAACCCGTTTTCTTGCCGCCTGCCGACGCGCGTGCGGCGTTCGAACGCGGAGCAATCGATGCGTGGGCCATCTGGGACCCATTCCTCGAAGCAGCGAAGCGGCAGCCGAACGCCCGCTTGCTCGTCGATGCTGCGAGCATCGTCAGCCATCATCAGTTTTTCCTCGGGGCGCGGCCGTTTGTCCAACAGCACAGCGACGTCGTGGCAATCACGATGGACGAAGTGAACAAGGAAGGCGCGTGGGTGCGGGGGCACTACGGCGAGGCGGCCGCGCAACTGGCGCCGATTCAGGGCCTCGACGCGAGTGTCATTGAGGCCGGGCTGCGTCACTACGAGCACATCTACAAACCAGTCGATGCAAGCGTCCTGGCGGAACAACAACGCATCGCCGATACCTTCAGCGAACTACGCATTATTCCGACGAAGATCGCCACAAAGGACGCGGCGCCACCGGCCAAGGTTTGAGGCCGCACTCATTGCGAAGAGGCTGCGGATCGCTGTGCTCGACGTGGTCGGCTTAGGCGAATAGAGCCGCGATGTTTTCAGGCGGGCGGCCAATTACGGCCCGCCCGTTTCGCACGACGATAGGCCGTTGCAAAAGGATCGGATGTGCAGCCAATGCTTCGTATAACTGACCGTCCGACAATGAAGCGTCGGACAACCCCAGTTCTTTGTATTCCGGCTCCGAGTCGCGGATCATCTCGCGCACGGTACAGCCGAGTTGCTTGTTGAGTTGCTGTAGTTGCGCGACGGTGAGCGGCTGCTTCAGGTATTCGACAACTTCTGTCGCCTCGCCGGCCTGGTTATACGCGGCTGTGACGAGCTCACAGGTCGCGCGCGACTTGGAACAGCGGGGGTTGTGGTAGATGGTGATCATGGTCAGGTTTGGATGCGCGGATTGTTGTGCTGGCGGGGAGATTTTAGCGGTAGTGCGAGCGGTCAGTGTAGGTGTTGCGGTGTCGCTCGCTGGCGGTGGATGGATGATTGGCCAATGTTCATCGCGTGATCGATTGAATCATCGGGCAGGGATGTCTTTACAGTGCCGACCGGTGTCGCGCGCAGCAATCATGATGCGTCGGTGTCCTTCGCTGCATAGTGGATGTGCACAGCAATGAACTTGTCCGAATGAGGCTTGAGCGTGGATGATCGCTGCTCAGAAGCCAGCACTAGGACGCTCGCTACCACCTCAGGCGAGAAACTTTCTATGAAGGGTAGCTCGCGCCTCGCGGCGTGCGCGGTTTATGCGCATAAAGCACGGTCGCGACCTCGCCGGACCGAGTGCTGTTTGCCACACTGCGAACTACGCATTCGGACAGCATGGGCACGAAGAGAGGCGCTGCGAATCAGTCCTTTGGGACTTGCTTGAGAGCATCCAACTTCCCGCTGGTGGGAGGCGGTTTATGCGCATAAACCGTGAGCGACTCCGCTGTGAATGAAAGAGCACTCGTCCAAGCGCCAATCCAAACCACCGATCTTCTGCACGACCTCGCCATACAATGGCGAGGCAATCGCAACAGCGTGTACAGGAGCATTTTCCTGCTCACGAGATTCAAATCCGATGCCCAGCGCGCACCGAAACTCGCGGACCGCTTTCAATTCCAATCCTGACGTAATCCCGCCTCCTTCGGCGAGCCCATGTCTACTCATGGGTCACTGCGGACGCCGCCGCCAGCCCATCTTTATGCGCATAAACCTGGCCGAATGGCTATTTGTTATCTCTTTTCCAGTCAAACGATTGAAATGCAAATACATCCAGGTAAAATCCATCTGCGTCTAAAAAGAGGAGGTGAAGATTGGCAGCGGAAATCATCGCGGTAACTCAGCAGAAAGGTGGGGTCGGGAAGAGCACAATCGCGATGCACCTCGGGGCTGCATTCCATGAGAAAGGCAAAAGAGTTCTCGTCGTGGACGCAGACGGTCAGAACACGCTGATCCACTGGGCCAGTGCATCAGCGGACGGTGACACCGGCATCCCGTTTCACGTCGTCAACCTCTCCGAAGCTGGCAGTCAGATTCATCGCGAGATCAAGAAGTTCGTGGCCGACTACGACATCATCGTGGTTGACTGCCCCCCTTCCATCACCGAAAAGGTGTCGGGCGTCGTATTGCTCGCGGCCAGCGTCGCTGTCATACCGACGTCGTCGTCGCCCGCCGATTACTGGTCGAGCATTGGGCTAGTCAAGCTCGTTCAGCAAGCGCAGGTGATGAACGAAGATCTACGTGCGGTCTTTCTCCTGAACAAGACAGAAGAAAAACGGATGCTGACGCGTGAGCTGAAACGTGCGTTGGAGGAACTCGGATTTCCTCTTCTCAAGACCCAGATCCCAACCCGCGAAGCCTACAAGCAGGCAATGGCGTTGGGTCAGACAGTGCTTCAGATGAACGATCGCGGCGCGAAGCTCGCCGCCATCGAGGTACGGGCGTGCGCGAATGAGATCGCCGCCTTGCTCCCGTGAATTTATGCGCATAAAGGACCCTGAATGAAACCCTCCCAATTTGCCAAAGGCTTTCAAGCACGTCCTGATACGACCAGCAGCGAAAAGCGAACCGCCCTAGACCGTCTCAACGCCATCGACGGTCTGGTCAAGAACAATGCCCCGAAAGCGCCCGATGGGGCAGGGGGGACACTAGCGGCCGTGATGCCGCAGTCCACCTCCGAAATCGACACCACGGACATGGAGAACGAGTCCGCGGCTTACCGCGCGTGGAGAATCGAGCATGGTTATCGACCGGGCCAGGTCATTGAACTTGTGCTGAAGACCATCAAGCCAAGTCCGTTCAATCCGCGACACTTCTATCTGAAATCGTCGATTGCCGAGCTTGCCGTCAATCTGGCAAAGCAGGGACAACAGCAGGCCATTCACGTCATTCCCGACTATGACAATCCGGGGACCTATTTCGTCAGCGACGGCGGTCGACGTGTACGTGCTCTGAAGGAAGCGAACAAGGAGTCGGTGAAGGCGATCGTTATCGATTTGCCGATCGGCATCCAGAGCTACAAGCTCGGCTATGACCTCAACGTCCAGCGCGATTCGCAAACGGTCTTTGACAACGCGGTCGTATGGAAGCGCTTTCTCGATGACCGCCATTTCCAGAGCCAGAAGGAACTAGCCGAGCATCTTGGGCTGGATGAATCGACCGTCGCGGTAGCATTGTCGATCGCCAAGTTGCCGGAGCCGGTCATGCATGAAATGGTGTCCCGGCCCGACCGTTTCGGCTCAAACATGGCGTATCAGGTCGGCCGCTATCACACCGCTCGCGGGGCGGACGCAACGCTGCGCCTGATCAACAAGATTCTTTCCGACGATCTCAGCACGCGGCAAGTCGCCGACATCGTGAAAGGCCGAACCAGCGCGCAGGAAAGTGCCAAACCCGCTGGTCGGCAGCGTTATGCACAGCGTCTGGAAATCAAGTTGGACGGTGTATCGGTGGGTGACTTGAAGTCGTATGGAGACGATCGAATCGAACTGCGCCTCAAGGGCCTCACGCGTGAAAAGCGCGACGACATTCTTCGTCAGATCGAAAAGATGTTGAAGTAAGCGGCCAACCGTCATTCAGCGGCGCCAATGCGCCGCCGCTGCGGTTATTGTGGGCAATCTTGGAAACGGTCAAGCCGCGCGCGATTGGCTTAGCGTGAAGGCGAGCAGATCGCCATCGGTCGGCTCGCCCCACGTCTTGCGGGCAAGCCAATCAAAGAACGCCGTTTCGACGATCTTCGAATCCAGCCCACGACGGCGCCAGTCGTCGCGCATGTGGGTGCCGAGTCCCGGCAATTCATCTTCCTCAAACGACTGTCGCGCAATCTCGCGCTCCGACTCGCCCTGTTCATCGTAGAGCTCGCGCGCTTCCTTTCGGCGATATGCCGAATACTCGCCGAGCAGACGGGCCTTCAGATCGTCCGCAGGCGCCGCCGCCGCGGCCTTACCGCCGCCAGCCGACGGCAGCGCTTCAACCGGCGGTGCGTAGCCCTTCTTGAGCGCGTCCTTGAACAGCGCCGGCGCGCTGCGCACGGGCGGAAGCGACGTGCTGCGCATACGCTGTTCAGTCATCTGCAAAGCCGCGCGAATGCGATTCTCCTCGCTGTCCGCGTACAGCGTTTGCGCCTCTTTCAGCGGAATGCCGATCTTGACCATCCGGTCGACCAGCGTGCTGTCGAACACGTTCGGATGCTCGTCGAGAGCCAGCATCGGCTGCTTGCGCTCCGTCACGCGGAACTGGATCTCGGCCACGCGCCGGCCTTCCCGATGCTCGATCAGTTCGACGAAGATATTGGTGACGGCATTGACCTCGGCAATCGCCGGACGCAAATAATCGCGTTTGAAATATTTGTATTCGCGTTTTGCTTCGTCGCCGGCTTCCGTGTCCGGGGTGCCCGAGAGGATAGGGCGCCACCATTCCCACGATTCGCGCATCGTCAGATGGCTAGGATTGGTCAGATAACGCACGCAGATTTCATATAGCGCGAGACCCGCGCTACTGCGCAGCTGGCTCTGAAACTGCAGGCTCAGACGCGCGTATTGAACCGGATCGAGCAGCTTTTTCTTGATCTTCGGCGCGAAGGAGAATTCCACCCAGACCCGGCGCGTGGTCGGATCTTCAAGAATTTCTGCGTCGGCGATCAAGGTGGAGATGCCCCATTTCCGGCCGGGCTTCTGGCTCGACGTGCCGGTGCTCCATTCAACCTGCACCGACACCATGCGGCGCAGGTGTTCCTTGACGAGAGCGGTGTCGTTGGAGTCGAACGCGGAGTTCGCCACGATGTCGGACAGCAAGGCCCGATAGGTGTCGCCGGACTCGTCGGCTTGCTGGGCCACGGCAAGCAACACATTGAAGAGCTTGCGGGTCAGCAGCGTGATCTTGCCACTCTTGGGCTGAATGGCGATTGCCTCGACGGCCTTGCGCAGCTCCGCCGAGCTCGGGCTGACTACATCGGTTTTCTTGGCGCGCTTCGTGGCCATACGTCTGGTCAAGGAGGGATTTGGCGAGAGGATACCGACTGCGGTGATACACGTCTATAGCGTGGATCTCACCGTTGCCGGTGAAGCGAGTTTACACGGCGCGCCTCACCTCCCGCTGCTCCCGAAAACCCTCACCCATGCCATTTCGCGCCAGGTTCCGACGATCCTTTAACGTCGCGGCTTCGGCAAAATCGCTTCGGTTCATGCCTCGGCGCAAAGGGGAGCGTTGTCTCCCGAATCTTCTCACCTCAAAAAATTTTTGGCGATTCCTGTTGGGAGAGGTCTCCTGTCGCGCCGAATGCGTTTCGACGACAGGCCCGAACCTGGACCGGATTTGTGCTGCGACCGCAATGCAGGGCCTTTCGTGGCCATGCGGCATGGTGGGGCAAATTGAAAGCAGCGCGCGTCCACCTTCCGCGCCGCTCCCGTAAAAACTCACCGTAGCCGGCGTCGGACACGCCGAACGGCGCGGGTTCCCGATGCGCTGTGTCTCAAAAGGCATCCAGAATGATCCCGGAAATTCTCACCTTAAGGCCGAGCCGGCCGTGCGTCGCACGCATCGACGGTGCTCCCGAAAAACCTCACCTTTACCTCAAAATATCAATTTATCCTTTAATTTCATTAGCTTATAAAATCCTATGAATCGCCACAATCCCGGAATCATCCAACGCAAAGCCTCCCGTAAAATCTCACCTTTGCCGCGTTCCACCTCTCTCACCTAACTCGAAACCCCCGCCAAAGCTCCCGAAAACCTTCACCTTTGGCATTCGAGCGCCCACGAGCGAATCAACAGCAAAGCCCGTCCGTAGGACATTCGCAGTCCATGGAGCGCATTTTGATCCCGCATTGACTCACCTTTAACCGCTTGTCCGCTCGGAAATCCTCCCGAAAAGTCTCACCTTTACCCTCGACGCCAGGAATTTTGTCCGGCGTGGAATCGCGATCTCTAGGAACTCCCGAATTACCTCACCTTTGGTCCCGCTGGACATCGCGAAGAGATGCACGGACCGCCGAAAACGCATCCTCGGCCGCCGACGACTCCCGCAAAAGCTCACCTTGGAACGTCCGCGGCTCGAAATTCAGGCAAAACGGCCCTCCCAGCCCCGTAAAATCTCACCTTCGATCCGCGTTTTCTCCTGTCTTCGCTCACCTCGGGTTTTTTCCGCCTCGAAATACGGACAAAATAGCGGTCGCGCAAAGGTCCCGAAAGCCCTCACCGTTACTCCCGCTGCACTGGATGCCGCTCTCTCGCGCAGTTGGGCGCTTCCGGGCAATCAGGTCCCGCAAAGCCTCACCTTCGGGCAAACCCTGTTATGACGGGCTTTCCTGAACCCGCTCACGATCTGTCCCGGACCTGCTCACCGAGCTTCCCGAACCTCATCACTCAATGTTCCCGTAGGATCTCACCACGTCTCCCGCAAAGCTTCACCTTCCCAGCCTGAAAACCCCGCCAGATAAGGCTTTGCCATGGCGTTAACGTTTTTAACATGGGTTCAAAGGTGTTTACTTTTATTACTCTCTAGCTTTGCCCCCGCGAGTCCTCCGGAAAAGCCCCTCACCCAAACCATTCCTGGCTCAGCGCATCGTGAAACAGTGCCGGATGAATGCGGAACCGCAAAATACTCTTGGTTTACAAAGACTTGTCCAGCATTCTTAGTTTTGTTTCACGGAAAAAGCCCACGCATACGGCTCTATGTGTATGAAAGACGCTGTAAACGGTTCAATGCCACACGTCGAAGATAGGACGAATAAAATCGTAGTGTTTGCTACGTAAATTGTTATTATTCGTCCAATTCGAGCCAATTCGAGACCCCATATGAACCTGGACGACGAACGGCGAGCCATCCGTGATGAACTCGACGCAATGCGAACGGCGGGCGCCCGCCGGCAGGAATTGTCACTGCATGCCTGCAAGCGGCTTTTTTTCGACCTCGGCATCCGTCCGTCGATGGCTGCAGTTCGCGATCTCACGCAAACCGGGAGCGCCAGCGACATCCCGAAAGACATCGACCATTTCTGGGAACGCATTCGCGACGTGTCGCGCGTCAAAGTCGGCGCGGGCGCAATACCGAAAGCATTAGAAGAGTGCGCCGGAGAATTGCTGGGCGCCCTTTTCGAGGAAGCGGTCGCGCAAGCCCGCACCACGCTGGACGCCGAACGCGACGAAGCACGCGCGCAAATCATCGCCGCGGAACAACGGGCGCGCGATGCAGAAATTCGCCGCGACGCGTCCGAAGACGCCATCAAACGTAGCGAACTACGAGCGGACACCGCGTGGGAGCGCGTTCGCGCACTGGAAACAGAGCTTTCCAGCGTCAACACACAGGGAACCGTGCATCACGAAGGCCTTCAGACAACCGCGCGTCGGCTGGAAAACGAAAACGAAGCGCTTCGTCAGCGCCTGGATAGCGAACAGGCGACGAATGCGACGCTGCGCGACCGCATCGATGCCTTGCACGTCGAGCTGCGGCAGAGCACCGAGCACTATGCGCAGCAGATCAAGGACGCCGTCGCGGAAGCCGAACGGCGAGTGAAGCCTATGCTGGTCGAACTCGATTCGCTGCGCAGCATGGCCGCGACCTATCAGTCGGGTGTGCGCGATGCGAGCCGCAAGGAATTCGAGTTTATTCAGCAAATTGCCGCTGCCAAGGCGCGTGGCGACCGGCTCGACGCCCAGTTACGCGAACAATCGGACGAGGTCGATACGCTCACCAGAGAACTCTCGACGTTGCGCGGCCAGCAAGGCATCGACCCGGCTATCGGCGGTTTGCTCTGTTCGCTGGTCGAAGCCGGCCGCCTGACGGGCGACGAATTGCGCGCGATCGGCACTGCGGCGGATGGCCACGTGAGCTTGCCGCTGCACTGCCCGAAGTGCGACGAAGGTGAGCCCGAGTTGTCGCAGATCGATCACCGGTTCGAAGTGCAATGTCCGGAATGCGAGCACTCGTCGGGGCTCGGCGCTTCACGGCTTGAAGCGGTGAGCCGGTTTTTGTCCAACGACTCCTTGTCGACGCCGGCGTGAAGCGGAGCGCTGCGCCATAGCGCCGCGATCGCTAAAGGTGAGGAAATTCGGGAGACGAAACGTGAGGAATTTCAGGACTCGCCGGCTTCCGGCTTTCGCGTGAAACGCCCGTCTGTGCGTGGTTCCGGCAAAGGCGGCGCGGCGGGATCGGGGGTATTGGTTGAGCGGGAATCCTGCTGGTCCATCCACGTTTGCCAGGCTCGATACAGACGATTCGCGGATATGGCCTGCGCAAATCCGAGCCATTGACCGACCAGTTCTGCCTCTACCCCGCTCTCAAACAGATCCGCGGCAAAAGTGTTACGCAAGGTTTGCGGACTGGCGCGCGAGGTGCGCGACGCGGCGATTCCCGCCGCCTCGACGAGCGCATCGACTGCACGGAGCATCGTAGCTTTGTGCATCGGCCGGCCAGAAGGCGATGCCGGAAAGACCAGATTGCCGGCCAGTTCAGCAAGACGCCGCTCGGCAAGCCAGGCGTCGAGAATGGCCGACGCGAAGGGCGCCAGCCGGGTGCGCCGGACCAGCATCGGGTTGGCCGAATCGATCGTGATCCAAGGCGAGCCGGCCCCCGTGCAACTAACCGCAAGCGCGGCGGCCTCGCCCGTCTTCAGTCCGCCGCCGAGAAATACCGCTATCAACGCTCGGTCGCGCCGCTCCCTCCAGCGTTGTGCTCTGGATAATCCCTGCAGCGGAGAAAACAGATGCGCGATCAGCGCAGCCCGTTCCGCGTGATGGAGAAAGCCCGTCGGCTCGTTATCGCGTGCATTGCGCCATGCCGCTTCGCCATCCTGAGCAATGAAGCGAGCGGGATTATGCGATGACGCTTCGACTTCGCGCACATGATCAAGCACGCGCTCGATGAGGCGCAAATACCGGATACGCTGCGGTTTGCGTATCTCAAGCCCGGCGACAAAGTCGGCGATGGTTTGCGTATCGACCGTGACCAGACTCTTTTGACGCGCGGCCAGCCATTCCAGAAAAAGCCCCCACTGCGCCTGATACACCTGCGCTGACGAGCGTCTGAAATGTTGCTTGGCGAGCCATGCATCGAACGCGATTTGCGGATCGCGACGCCAGTCTTCACGTTGCTGATCGAAGAGATCGGTGGACGGTTCTGGGCGCGGCACGAGGTCGGACAAGTGAGGAGGTGACATGCGCTTTTCTTCCGTTAGTTGCGCATATTGTAGATCCCATGACGACGCGATGGTCAGTCACCCCACGCTCGCACGCGCTTGTGCGCGGCACTTTGAGACGCCCGCTGAACGGCGCCGTGAGCGGCTTCTTCGTAAGCCGAGACCGCAAACGCGAACACGGCCGGCAATGCGGTCGATGTGCCGAAGTCCACGGCATCGTCGGTTTCCGGATAAGGCAGGTCCGACGGGCGTTGAAACAGCCCCAGCATGAGCGCGTCATGCCGGCTGGCAAAGCCGAGGTCGGCGAGCGCTTCGGCTTCGATCGCGTGCAGCAGACGCCAGGTGAGCGGCACCCGCTGCACGATGTAGCGCCCGGCGATGTTGCGGACGATATGTTCGAGATCGCGCACCGCGGTTCGATAGCGCATCGCGGCCAGAGCGCGGTCGGTTGAGTCTGTGGTCAGGTTGTTCATTATCGGCTCCAGTCGATACTCCATACTGTACAAATATACAGTGTTCGACGCAACCTGCCACCATCTCGCGCAACGGTGAGGTCGCGACTCAGCCGTGAATCACCACCAGCAACGCCTTCGCCTCGCCCTTGCCGGCATTGCGAATTGCGTGCGGCTCGTCCGCGACATAGCGGGCGGTGTCTGCGGCCTTGAGCCGCTTCGTCGTGCCGGCGGCCTCGATTTCCACCGATCCTTGCAGCACCGTCAAATGCTCGCGGGTGCCCGGTTCGTGCGCGTTCGAAACCAGCGCTCCGCCCGGCTGCAGGGTCAGTTCGTACCATTCGAATTTGCCGGCCAGCTCAATCGGCCCCCACACGCGCAACTGGTACTTCGCCTCGTGGCCGCTCAACGTGGGAATATCGTGCGGACCGGCGACGGCGATCGCCTCCGGCGTCTTTTGCGGCGCGAACAGCGAATCCAGACTGACGCCGAGGGCGTTCGTCAGCCGCCAGGCGACCGCAATCGTCGGATTGGCCTTGTCGCGCTCAATTTCAGAGAGCATCGATTTCGACACACCGGCCGCGCGCGACAGATCGTCGAGCGTCATGCGCCGCTCGGCGCGCAGGCGCTGAATTTGCTCGCCCACACGCGGCGGCGCCGCCATTGCCGGAGCCGGCGTCGCGCCTACAGTAGGTGCCGCGCCAGCCGCCGCACGGCGAATACCCGAACTTGCCATTTACTGACCCATCGTTTAGAGTTGTTCGACATACCGGATTTTAGTTCGGAAAAACGAAAATATCCGATAAACTGACAGCCGACTATAACAGGCCGCCTTCTGCCCGCCCAGGTCCGAAGAACTGCAAGCGGCGGCCACGGTCGCACGGTTTATCCCCATTCAGGAGCCTGGTTCATGCGTGACCTTTACCTTGACCATCTGCGCGGCACACTCGAGCAGATCCGCGCCGACGGCTTTTACAAAAACGAGCGCGTGATCGCCAGCCCGCAATCCGCCGGCATTCGTCTGGCCAACGGCACCGACGTTCTCAACTTCTGCGCGAACAATTATCTCGGCCTGGCCGACGACGCGCGGCTCATCGAGGCCGCCAAACAGGGGCTCGACAACGACGGCTTCGGCATGGCGTCGGTGCGTTTCATCTGCGGCACGCAGACTGTGCACAAGCAGCTCGAACAGGCGCTCGCGGCATTTTTGCAAACCGACGATTGCATCCTCTATTCAAGCTGTTTCGATGCCAACGGCGGTCTCTTCGAAACCTTGCTCGACGAGAACGACGCGATCATCAGCGACGAATTGAATCACGCGAGCATTATTGACGGCGTGCGGCTCTCAAAGGCGAAGCGCTTTCGCTACAAGAATAACGATCTCGCCGACCTCGAAGCGAAACTGAAAGAAGCGGACGCCGCGGGTGCGCGCTTCAAACTGATCGCGACGGACGGCGTGTTTTCGATGGATGGCATCATCGCCGACCTCGCCGGCATCTGCGATCTCGCCGACCGCTACGGCGCGCTCGTGATGGTCGACGATTCGCACGCCGTGGGTTTTGTCGGCGAACACGGGCGCGGCACGCCGGAACATTGCGGCGTGCTGTCGCGGGTCGACATCATCACAGGCACGCTCGGTAAGGCGCTCGGCGGCGCATCGGGCGGCTATGTCGCGGCGCGCAAGGAAATCGTGGAATTGCTGCGGCAGCGTTCGCGTCCGTATCTGTTCTCGAACACGCTCACGCCGAGCATCGCGGCGGCATCGCTGAAAGTGCTGGAATTGCTCGCGAGCGACGAAGGCGCGCAACTGCGCGCGCGCGTGCGTGAAAACGGTGCGCATTTCCGCAGCAGGATGAGCGCGCTCGGCTTCACGCTCGTGCCCGGCGAACATCCGATCATTCCGGTCATGCTCGGCGACGCGCAACTCGCGTCGAAAATGGCCGACGCGTTGTTGCACGAAGGCGTCTACGTGATTGGCTTTTCGTTTCCGGTCGTGCCGAAGGGCCGCGCGCGCATTCGCACGCAGATGAGCGCCGCGCATACGACTGAACAGATCGACCGCGCCGTGGATGCATTCGCGCGCGTCGGCCGTGAACTAGGTGTTATCTGAAACGGGGCGCATATGAAAGCATTGGCAAAACTCGAACGCGCGCCCGGTCTCACGCTGACCGACGTCGCCATGCCCGAAGTCGGCCATAACGATGTGATGATCCGCATCACGCGCACGGCGATTTGCGGCACGGACATTCACATCTGGAAATGGGACGACTGGGCGCAGAAAACGATTCCCGTGCCGATGCACGTCGGCCACGAATACGTCGGCGAAATTGTCCAGATGGGCGAGGAAGTGCGCGGCTTTTCGATTGGCGACCGCGTGTCGGGCGAAGGGCATATTACCTGCGGCTTCTGCCGCAACTGTCGCGCGGGGCGCCGGCACTTGTGCCGCAACACGGTGGGCGTCGGCGTGAATCGCGAGGGCGCGTTCGCCGAGTATCTGGTGATCCCGGCATTCAACGCGTTCAAGATTCCGCCCGAAATCTCCGACGACCTCGCGGCGATCTTCGATCCTTTCGGCAATGCCACGCACACCGCGCTGTCGTTCAATCTTGTCGGCGAAGACGTGCTGATCACAGGCGCCGGACCGATCGGCATCATGGCGGTTGCGATTGCGAAGCACGTTGGCGCGCGCAACGTGGTGATCACCGACATCAACGACTATCGCCTCGATCTCGCGCGCAAGATGGGCGCGACGCGGGCGGTGAATGTGTCGCGCGAATCGCTGCGCGACGTGATGACCGACCTGCACATGACCGAAGGTTTCGACGTCGGCCTCGAAATGTCCGGCGTGCCGAGCGCTTTCACAAGCATGCTCGAAGCGATGAACCACGGCGGCAAAATCGCGCTGCTCGGCATTCCGCCCGCTCAAACGGCAATCGACTGGACGCAGGTGATTTTCAAAGGCCTCGAAATCAAGGGCATTTACGGACGCGAGATGTTCGAGACCTGGTACAAGATGGTCGCGATGCTACAAAGCGGCCTGGATTTGTCGCCGATCCTCACCCACCACTTCAAGGTCGACGACTATCAGCAGGCATTCGCCACCATGCTGTCGGGCGAAAGCGGCAAGGTGATTCTCGACTGGACCGCCGCGTAGCCGTTCACGACGCGGACCGCGTTCCGACGCCCGCAGTGCGCTCACGCGCCTGCGGGCGTTCTGCCAAATTCGGCCTGAATGCGCACGTGAATGTCGTCGCCGACTGCGGGATACCACGTCGCCAAACCGAATTTCGCGAGGCTGAAATGTCCTTCCGCCGAAAAGCCGAGCGTGTTCTTTTTCGACAGCGGATCGGCTCCAAAGCCATTGAAGGTGACGTCGAGCGAGACCGGTTGCGTGACGCCGTGAATGGTCAGATTGCCCGTCAACGTGCCGCGCGATTCGCCGGTGCGCTCGAACTTCGTGCTCACGAAAAGAATCTGCGGATAACGTTCTACATCGAG
This sequence comes from Paraburkholderia sp. MPAMCS5, assembly GCF_036016995.1. NCBI lineage: Bacteria > Pseudomonadati > Pseudomonadota > Betaproteobacteria > Burkholderiales > Burkholderiaceae > Paraburkholderia > Paraburkholderia sp. MPAMCS5. The sequence goes on along the minus strand of NZ_JAYXBK010000001.1, from coordinate 52,749 downwards.
CATGCTCGAGCTTTTCACCATCTTGTCGAGCAGCGGCACGTTGGTGTCGATGCTCGCGGCGTCGATCGTCACCGATGCGCTGCTCCGTTCGAGGCCGCCTTCATTCCAGTCCAGTTGCCCCGTCTTGCGGTCGAAGCGCATCGTAAAGCGCGAGTACTTCAGGTGCTCGACATCGAAAGTGATGCTGCAATGTTCCAGATCGAGATCGTAGCGTCCCACGGGCACGCTCGCCTCGTTCCGGCTGACTGAATGCGTGAGCACTTGCAGCGGTGTGCAGGCCATCGCCGTCAGCAATGTTGCGGCAAGCAACGTACGCGCAATCGCGACGCGGGCAGTCGATGTACTCATGAAGTCGTTCCAGTTGGCTCGTGACGGTCAAGATAGCAGCTAACACGGCCCACGCGCAAAACACGATAACGCTTGACGAGGGAGAATGATCGTTCTACTCTTCGCGGATGGCTACCCGCACTCCCCTTCCCATTGAATCGACATCGACATCAACGCCGGGCACGCGCGAGCGTCTGCTCGACGCCGCCGAAGCATTGATCTACGCGGGCGGCATTCACGCAACCGGCGTGGATGCGATCGTCAAGCAGTCGGGCACCGCGCGCAAGAGCTTCTACACGCATTTCGAATCGAAAGACGCGCTCGTGGCCGCTGCGCTCAAGCGGCGCGACGAACGCTGGATGAAGTGGTTTATCGCGGGCACGGAGCGGCGCGGCACGACCGCGCGCAAACGGCTGCTCGGCATGTTCGATGTATTGCGCGAATGGTTCGCGTCGGAAGACTTCCACGGTTGCGCGTTCCTGAATGCGGCGGGCGAGATTGCTTGCGCCGACGATCCGATTCGCGTCGTCGCGCGTGAACATAAGGCGCGCTTGCTCGCTTTCGTGCGGGCGCAGTGTGAGGCGTTCGTCGCGGAATCGAATGGAGGCGCGAGAGGCGCGAGAGACGCGAGAGACGCGGCGCGCTTGTCGCGTCAGTGGCTCGTGCTGCTCGACGGTGCGATTGCCGTGGCCTTGGTGAGCGGCGCATCCGACTCCGCACTCGATGCACAAGCCGCCGCGCAAACCTTGCTCGATGCGCAAGCGGCGCGCAAGCAACGCGCGTCTACGTCTGTGTCCGCGTCGGCGTCTGTCGGAAACAAAGGCTCATCCGGATCGCGAGGCAAATCCAGACCCGCGTCGTGAAGGCGCGCCGCAACGCAACGAAACTCAATCCACAAGCGAGGAACCTCATGGCCGATTCGATTGAAACCCGCCCGCCGCTGCCGCCGTTCACGCGCGAAACCGCCATCAAAAAAGTGCGCGCCGCTGAAGACGGCTGGAACACGCGCGACCCGGAACGCGTATCGCTTGCCTACACGCCGGACAGCGTATGGCGCAATCGCGCCGAGTTCACGCACGGGCGCGCGGAAATCGTCGGCTTGTTGCGCCGGAAATGGGCGAAGGAACTCGACTACCGTTTGATCAAGGAACTGTGGGCGTGCGGCGACAATCGCATCGCCGTGCGCTTTGCTTACGAGTGGCACGACGATTCGAACAACTGGTTCCGCTCATACGGCAACGAGAACTGGGAGTTCGACGAACATGGCTTGATGGCGCGCCGTCACGCCAGCATCAACGATCTGCCGATTCGCGAAGCGGACCGTTTGTACCATTGGCCGCTCGGCCGCCGTCCCGACGATCATCCCGGTCTCTCCGACCTCGGTCTGTAGGTTTCCCACGCAGCGTAAAGGCGCGCCGCGCCTTCACCGCTTTGCCGCCGGTCCTCCGTTGGCGGTGGCCGCTTGCCGGCACGTCTTATGCCTGCAAGCCCGAGTGCATCTTCAACATGGCACGAGTGGCTTGCGGTACAGTGCGCGACGGGCGGCATCCACCCATACCAGAACAACGTCACGCCGGCGCTCGACCGGCGATGGAGAGGACATGCATCTTCGGCAGATCGGCAAGCACGTCAGCAGGCATCTCAGTGCGCAGCTCAGCACGCATCTCAGCACGTACATTCGGCGCTCGGTGTTCGCGCTCGTTGCGGGCCTCGCCGGCGCATCCGCCGCCCACGCGGGCAACTGGTGCGAGGGCGGCGTCTGGGCCGATGCGATGCTCGGCTCGTATCACATCCACCCCGATCCCAATACGCATTTCGAGCAGTTCAATCCGGGCCTCGGCGTGGAATGCTGGGTCAACAATCAATGGGCGCTGACCGCAGGCGGCTTTCGCAATTCGCTGCGCCGCCCTTCGTATTACGGCGGCGGTGTCTGGTCGCCCGACTTCCTGCATTGGGGCTTCGTGCGAATTGCGGCGATGGGCGGCATCATCTCGGGCTACAACTACGGCAACTGGGGACTCGGCCGCGACCATACGATCGGACCGGTGCTCGCGCCGCTCGTCATGGTCGAATATAAACGCGTCGGCGCGAACTTCATCGTGATTCCGCCCATTCCGTCCGACCACCTTCCGTTCACCGTCGGCTTTCAGGTGAAGATGAAGTTCTAGCGGCGCCGCGCGCAACGCGAGCTTAGTGGCCTTCTCGTGCTGCCGTGTCGAAGAATTCGATAAACCGCGTCAGCAAACCGTTCTTGACCGTGATGACGTGAATCCACTCGCTTTCGATCGGTTCGCCGGTCGAGCGGATCGTGCTCTTCACGAAGCCGAGCGTGACGATGTGGTCGCCCGCGTCGATATATTCGCGCGGTTCGAATTGCGAGATGTCGTCGCTTTCCGCCAGCGCCTTAAAGAACGCGCCGACCTCTTCCTTGTTGCGGCACGCTCTCGGAAACGGCAGCGAAGCCGGACCGACGACGCGCCATTCCACGTCGTCCGCGATGACGGCGAGTACCGCGGGAATGTCGCCCCGCGCAAACGCCTCGTACGCACCTTTGACCACTGACAGATTCGTGCTCATTGTTGTCTCCTCAAAAGAACCGGTGGCTCTATGAAAATAGGCAAGGTTGGCGACGAAGTGAAGCGTTATTCGTAGCTTCTGGCGAGGCACTTTTTGATTAAATGCACCACACACGCAAACCGCGGAGCACGCGCTATCCGAACGCCAGGCGAAGCGCTGCAACGAACGATTCTTCAGCTAAATCTCTTCGTCACCGAATGACGAAGCTGCACGGATAGCAGGCGTTTCGTATTGCTGCGTCGGCTCGGCGAAGTGCGCGGCGCGGATCTCTCGAATACCGCCAGGCTGACGCGATAACGCACGCCGCAGCGCTAAAGGTGAGCCATTCCAGGATGGTGAGGAATTCCAGGAGACGCCATCACCTTAGCCGCTCTTTCATGCAAAGGTGAGACGTTCCAGGAGACGCACGCGCTATCTGCAATGGTGAGTGATCCCAGGATTCGAGCCGCACCGTCGTTCATGGAACGCGAATCTGACCCAAAGGTGAGGAGTTCCAGGAGGTCGCCGCAAAGGTGAGCTGTTCCAGGAGATCGCGTCAGGCGCCTTGCGTGGCTGCGCGAAGCGCTAACTCCTTACATTTGCTTCCATATGCAAACAAAGCGTGAGCGCGCGGCGCTGTGTTCTCGCCGCGTCGGAGATGCCATGCACACCGGATGCACAGCGATTCAGGACACGAACGCCGCGCATTTTGCGGGCAGGTCGTAACGGCTTCGTAAAACATGATCTTTCGTGGATTGATAACTTGCGGACTGACACGCAGCGATGCGTGAGCGTAGATCCATCGAAGGAGAAAGTATGAAAAAGCTATTGGCAATCGCGGCGCTGGCCGCTTTGAGCGCAACCCTGAGCGGATGCTGGTGGGGACCGCCTCCGGGCTGGGGCGGCGGCGGTCCGGGTGGCGGTGGTCCTGGCGGCGGCGGAGGCCACGGCGATGGTCCGCATGGCGCGGTCGTCGTGCCGAGGCAGGATGCGCAGGGCTGATAGGAATGGGCGCACGGTGTGATGCGAACGGCGCGCCCGGCGATTCGGATTATTCATTGGTGATGCCGCGTGTGTCTGCACTCAATCAAATTGCCAACCGCCGTCGCCCTCGATCAGGGTACCGCCGTGACTTGTCATGTCGCCCACGCGGGCAACGCCCTGGCCGCCGAAGGAGGAAGTCGAGCCGGTGATGATGACGGCGCCACAACTCGTGCTGTCGCCTATTCGGGCGACGGCGCGGCCGTTGTGAGTTCCGCGGCCGATGCGGTACGCACCTGCAACACATACTGATAGATTTGCGAGAGCTGTTCTTCGCCGCTGATGCCGCTCAGTTCCAGCAATGGGCTGCCGTCGCTTGACGTTGGCAGGCACGGGCCGCTGAGCGCGAACGTGCGGATTTTCTGGCGCGGTTTGTACATTGGCTCTCTCCCGATCTATTGACCCGAACGCGCTCCAGCCATGTCGGTCCGGGCTGCGCGAAAAGCGAAGATCAATGATGCACAACGTCGAGTTGCCGCCCGTGTGGAAAATTCAGAAAGCGCGACGGGAAAATCTTCGGTGTGAGAGATACCGATGCGTATCAGGTATGCAAGTTGAATGGACGTCGCGCGTTCCTGGGTGAGAACATTCGGGAGCCGGTGAGGTGAGAATCAGCGTACCTGTCGGCGCACTTCATCGTTTGAGGTGAGGGAATCCGGGAGCGCGGGACGGTGGTCCCGCGTCTCCTCTTTCGCTTCTCAGTCGCCGCCCTGCGCGAGCGCCACGCGCGCTTTCGCTTCGGGACTGTTCGCGACGAAATACTTCTTCGACCACGTGCCGTTTGGCGCGAGCATCAATGGCTCGTGAGCGCCGCCGTGCTGCTGGAGGATTGCCAGAGCCCGCGCGCGATAGTGCTCATAGAGCCGCAGAAACTCCGCGAGATAGGTGCCGGCAATCTTGCGGTCGCGAATCTCCAGCAGGTTTTCGTCGTTGAAGTGCTCGGAGTTGTTGCTCATATTCGCCGAGCCCGTGTAGACGACCGGATTCGGGCCTTCGGCGTCGATCACCAGAAATTTGTGGTGGATGATCACCGGCGCATAGCCCGGCGCGGTTTCGCCGGGAAAGACGCGCAACTCCGGTTCGAAGCCTGCCGGCACGGTGGCGGGTGAAAAATATTCCGCATCGATCACGTCATGCTTGTCGCGGCCCCGGTGATACAGGTCCATGTTGGCGAGCGCGGTGGTCGTGACGATCTGACCGTTTTGCTGCGCGTCCTGCGCGGCTTGCGCCGATTTCTCGCTGATGTGATTGACGAGGCCGAACATCATCCGGCCTTTGTCGGCGGCCGCGAAGCACGCGTCGCGCAGCGGCGCGTCGGTCGGCATGAAGAGACAGAACACGACCGAGTGCTTCGCGTTGTTGATCGCCGCGACAATCGTGTCGATCTGCAAGCGGGAATTTTTCTGCTCCGGCGAGAAGCACACGCGAATCTTCGCGCTGTCGATGTCAATCGCCTCCGACCAGCCCGGCGCGAGCTTCGCCGTCTCCGCAATGCCGGGGTTGCCCGCGAGCGCCTTCGCGCGATTGCTGTAAAGCGTGGCGAGTTCCGGCGAGTCGAACAGATGCAGCACGTTGGCCTGTTCCGTGATGCCCTCGGTCGTGAAGTTCGCCGAACCTGTCAGCACGCGCGCGGGCTTGGCTTCGGCATTGCCGTCGTCGGTGACGATGAACTTGTCGTGCATGATGTGCGTCTTGTCGCGCGGCGCGAACGTGGCGACATCGGCGAGCTGCTGGACAGCGGGTTGATTCGGCGACGGCGCAGGCGGCTTGCCCTTCTGCGAGACTTCGTGCGAGTCGTAGACAATCGCGAGCGATGCCTTGCCCTCTTTCTTGCCGAACTGTTCGAACGCGGGAATCGCCCACAGCGGATCGGTCAGGTGATACACCGCCGACGCCGCGCGATGCGCATCCTTCAGCGTCAGATCGAAGACTTCCTGCAAGTCGTTCGCGAGCCACGTGCGCAGGCGCAATGCCTGTTGCGCGGAAGGCGCGGCATGCGGCGCGAGATGCAGCGCCGCGACCTTGCGCGCGAACGCTTGTGAGCTGACCACCGCGCGGTTGAACCACGTGCCGATGCCCGCCTCGATATGCGAGGGCAACGTCAGCTTGCATTCGCCCTTTTGCGCGTCGAGCAGATGCAGCGCGTCAGGCGTGCCGACCACCGGATACACGAAATACGTGAATGACTTCTCGCGATCCGCTTCGTCGATACGCGCGTCCCACCACATGAATTTCTGAATCGGCGCTTCGTTGGTCGGCGCATCTTTTTGCGTGTCGGGCACAGCGCCTTTGAACGTCAGCCGGTTGGGCAGCCAGCTGCTCGCCTCGCGCTGCTGGCCGTCGGCGGAAAGAAACCCCGGCGTGCGCCTGATCGCGAAGCCGAGAAAATCGTCGCGCGTGCCGCCTTCGGGCCAATCGAACGCGAGTAATACAAGTGTGGGAGAAAGATAGCTGCGCACGCTGACGTTCATCGCGTTGCTCCATTAGTGTCAGATGGAGTTTCAGTCTGGACGCGCAGTTTGTTGGAATAGTGACAACTAAAAAATTAATGGACCTTATTTAACGGCATTTCCGCAAAAAACTTTAGCTATTTATTTTCGTTTTTGAATGCGTGAAAAAGATCTGTAGTCATCGCTTAGTAACACACGTCGGCAATACTCGGCAGCGCTGCAAGTACCGTCTCATTTCGCACAAAAACGCGCCGCTCCAAACGAGGGCGGACGCGAAGGCCAGAACCCGGGGTTCACATGACTATCCGTCATCGCATCACGTTATTGGTTGTATTGATGTTCGTCGCCTTGTCGGCGATTGGCGGCTACGCCGTCTATCAAACGCGCGGCAGCGCAGTCGAGGTGCGCAAGGTCACCGAAGGCGTCGTGCCCAGCGCGCTCGCATCGGCCGACCTCGTATCGCAAGTCAAGGACGTTCAGCTCGCCACCATGACGCTCGTCTACGCGCCCGACGGCAATGTCGTCGCGCAGGCGCAGGACGAATTGAAAACGAAACGAATCGCGCTGCAACAGGCGCTCGCGTTGCAAGCGAGAGATGCCGCGAGTCACGCGCAGAAAGGCCTTGTTTCGCAGGCCAGCGACAGTCTCGACAACTACTTCTCCGCGATTGCCGAGACGGCGAAAATGAAAGCCGACGGCAAGAACGAACTCGCGCAAGCGTATCTGTTCGCGAACGTCGCGCAGTATCGCGATGAACTCGAAGGTATTGTGGAAACGCTGCGCGTCGAGAAAAACCGCGAGAAGGACGAAGCGATCACCACGCTCAATGCGACGCTCGCGACCACCACGACGGCCATTGCGGCCGTGACCGGCATTGCGATCATTCTGCTGACGGCAATCGGCGCGCTGCTTTACCGCCAGATCACGCGCCCGCTTAGCCGCATGCAGGCGATGATGAGCGAGATCGCGTCGAGCCAGGATTTCACGCGACGCGTGCCGGTGGGCCGGCTCGACGAGATCGGCCATTCGATTGTCGCCTTCAACGGGATGATCGAAAAGATTCAGGAAAGCTCGGCGCAACTCAAACAGAAAACCGCCGACATTCAGGCGATGTTGCAGAACATGCAGCAAGGCATTCTGACCGTGATCGACGGCGCCGTGATTCACGCGGAGTATTCGGCGTATCTGGAAGACATCTTCGAGACGAAGGATATTGCGGGGCGCGGCCTGATGGATCTCGTGTTCGCGGACACCGAGTTGGGCGCCGACGCATTGTCGCAAGTCGATGCCGCCGCGCATGCGTGCCTCGGCGAAGATTGCATCAACTTCGCCTTCAACCAGCACTTGCTGGTGGGCGAAATCTCGAAGCGCATGCCCGATGGCCGCGTGAAGATTCTCGACCTGAGCTGGTCCGCGATCACCGACGAAAACGACACCATCGTGCGTCTGATGCTGTGCGTGCGCGACGTGACCGAATTGCGCAAGCTCGCTGCCGAAGCGAGCGAGCAGCGCCGGCGTCTCGACATGATTGGCGAAATTCTCGCGGTCAGCGAAGAGAAGTTTCATCACTTCATCGAAAGCTCGGCGGGTTTTGTCAGCGAAAACGAGCGCATCATTCGCAAGCATTCGGAAGCGGACCACGCGGCGATTGCCGAACTGTTCCGCAATATGCACACCATCAAAGGCAATGCGCGCACCTATAACCTGCAGCATCTGACGGACGTCGTTCACGAAACGGAGCAGAGCTATCACGAACTGCGCCAGCCGGATGCGGACCGCTCGTGGGATCAGGAGCATCTGATGCTGGAGTTGACGCGGGTGCGCGAGGCGATCGAAAGCTACGCGAAGATCAACGAACAGAGCCTGGGCCGCAAGGGCAAAGCGCAGGGCAGCGACGCGGGCAACGCGGGCCGTTTTGTGATGGTCGAGAAAGAACAGATTCAGCGCACGCTGACGCTGCTCGATCAAACGGACGGGAGCGAACTGCATCAATTGCAAGGCATGCGCGACACGCTGCGCCGGAACCTGCGCGCGTTGGGCAGCGAAAGCATTCGCGACGCGTTGTCCGGCGTACTCGCTTCGTTGCCCTCGCTGGCGAGCGAGTTGGGCAAGCCCGCGCCGGCCGTGCAGATCGACGATAACGGCTACCGTCTGCGTGGCCAGTCGGGCGACACGCTGAACAACGTATTCATGCACTTGCTGCGCAATTCGATGGATCACGGCATTGAATCCGCCGAGGCTCGCAGCGCGCACGGCAAGGTGGCGGCGGGCACGATTTCGATCGAAGCCGGCGTGGACAGCGGCGCGTTGCAGATCACGCTCAGCGACGACGGGCGCGGCCTCGCGCTCGAACGGATTCGCGGCATCGCCGTGGAGCGCGGCTGGATCGGCGCCCACGACACGCCGAGCGACGAAGCCATTGCCGAATTCATTTTCCGGCCCGGCTTCTCGACGGCGGAAGCGGTCACGGCGGTATCGGGACGCGGCGTGGGCATGGATGCCGTGCGCGATTTCCTGAAGCGCGAGAACGGCAGCATCGAACTGCGCTTCACCGACGATCACAAGGGCGCGGCATACCGTCAGTTCCAGACCATCGTGTGTCTGCCGGATCACGTGGCCGTCGACACACTCGGCACCGAAGCACGCGACGAAGACGGCGAGCTTCGCATCGACGCCATGACGCAATGACGCATTGAGCACTGTTTGCGCCGCATGTCGCGGCGCTCTTCAAGGAATGGTTGTGATTCAACAGTATGTATTGGCGGCGCTGGCGGGCAGCGCCGCGACCGCGTTGCTCGGGTTCGCCGCGCATCGGCTGCACGTTGCGAGGCTCACGGCGCGCTTGCAGGCCGACGCGCAAACGCGCCTCGATTCGCTGCAAACCGAACAGGCCAGTCTCGACGAAGCGGCTCGCGAACGCGAGCAGGCCGAGCATGAACTGGAAGCCGAGACCGCGCGGTTGCGCGACGAGTTGAGGCAGCAATCGGCGAGCGTCGACGAATTGCGCGCGGCGCTCAGAGCCGTCACCGACGATAAAGCGCAATGGGCTTACCAAGCGCAGCAGCTCGCGAGCGAAGCCGCGCGCCTGAAGGGTCTCGGCGCGACGTTCGAGCGTTGGCACGAGCAGATGATCTCGCTGATGACGCAGAATCACGACATGCACGCGAAGAACCAGGAGCTTTCTTCGATCGTGCGGCATGTCGTGATCGTGTCGCTGAACGCGTCCATCGAAGCGGCGCGCGCGGGTCCGGCGGGCCGCGGCTTCGCGGTGGTCGCGAGCGAAGTGCGCTCGCTCGCCGCGCGTTCCGAGGAGTTGTCCAAGAGCTATCGCGACAGCCTGCATCGCAACGATCTGACCACGACCTCGACGTTTCAGGACATTCAGGCAGGCGGCAAGATGATTGCGGCTTCGCTGGCGAGCGTGGAGTCGATGGCCAATCAGTTTCATTCGAAGCTGGACGAGGTGCCGGTGTGATTACGGCGCATGCAAAAGACAGTTTCGAGCGCATTTTCCGCAAGGCCGCGCAAGCGCGTTTGCCGGTGAATCCCGAAGACCCTTGCGAGATCGTGCCGATCGCGCAAGCCGACGCGGGCGCGACACGCGACACGCAAGTCGTTGTACTGACCATTTCGTCGATTGCGTTCAGGCTGCTGCTGATTCTCCACTTCGACGAGAACGACAGCACGCGCGGCTACTACCTGAAAGACGCCGACGAGCGGCCGTTTCAGGAAGCGTTTCTGGAAATCTGCAACCTGTGCTGCGGCGCGATGAACCAGGAACTGCTGCGTTATTTTCCGGACCTCGGCATGTCGACGCCTTATGTGTTGAGCGCGCGTTGTTTGCCGCATCTGCATGAGTTGAAGCCGGGGCTGCTGTCGTCGTACTCCGTGACGCTCGACGGCACCGCGCGGCTTGCCGCGACCCTTTGCGTGTGCGCGTATGCGCCCGTCGATTTTGTGGCGGACACGAGCGCTATTGAAGAAACCAGCGGTGAGCTGGAGTTGTTTTGATCGTCAGATGGATTGTTGTGAAGGAAAAAATATGTCGAAAATTCTGGTAGTGGATGACTCGAGCACGGTACGCGACGAAGTGGCCGGCTTTCTGAGGAAGAACGGCCTTGACGTGGACACGGCGGTGGACGGCAAGGACGGCCTCGCGAAACTGAAATCGAGCCCGGGCATCAAGCTCGTCATCAGCGACGTCAACATGCCGAACATGGACGGCCTCACGATGGTCGAAAAAATTCGCGGCGAACTCGCGAACAAGACCGTCAACGTGATCATGCTCACCACCGAAAGCAGCCCGGCGATGAAGGAACGCGGCAAGGCGGCGGGCGTCAAGGGCTGGATCGTCAAGCCGTTCAAGGGCGATGCCGTGCTGGAGACGTTCCGCAAGCTCGCAAGCTGACAAGTGCCCGCGCTCGCGCGTGCGCAGGGTTGAGCGCGCGGGGCGCTGCGGTGCCTGAAAGGTGAGGATTTTCGGGAGCGTTGAGGTGAGCGTTTCGCACGCTGGATTTGCGCCGTTTCCTGCCTCCAAAATGTACAGATTGTGCGAGAAGTCCACCCCGCGCGGCGATCAAAGCGGGTACTTTGGCCGCTTTGCCGGCGCAAAGGTGAGGGAATTCGGGAGCTGATGGGGCGTGAGACGCTCCGTGAGCGGCGGAATTGGGCGCGCCTCACCGTTCTTTCGAGTTCGCGAGCGGCGGTCATGGCGCGCGGCGACGCTTACCTGGGTATGCAGATCATTCGCGCACGCCTAAAGGTGAGAGTTTTCGGGAATCGTCTGTCTACGTGCGACGGTGCCGCGCCCAGCATGGCTTTGCGGCCTGTCCCTTAGCGTGAAAGGTGAGCGTTTTCGGGAGTCGCCGAACCAGACCTGGCGGCAAGCCTTTGCCGCTTCGTGCGATAGGTGAGATTTTTCGGGATGCGATACGTCGATGTCCGCGTGGCCTGCGACTCGTGTCCTGCCACGCGGCAAATCGCTATAAATGGCTAGAAATCGCCCGCACTTGCCACGCAATTCGCACGATGACGCCCTTGAAAAAGCCAAAGCGTCATCGGCGAGCCTGCTTTAAGGTGAGATTTTTCGGGAGCCCGAATCGACACGCATCAGGCCGGCTTCGCCATGTCGCGGATGTCGGCGACGGGCGTCTCGCCGAACGCATCGCTTAATGCGTAGTCGAGCAGTTGAGCCGCCGACTGTTCGGGCGTGGACAGTTGACCGTTGCGCTTGAGGTCTTCGAACTTCTCGCGCAGGGGGAATTGATCCGTGCCGCTGCCGCGAATTTCCGCCTGCATATTTGTATCGATCACGCCGGGCGCGAGGCTGCAAATACGCAGCGCGCGGTTCGCGTCGAGCGCGACGGCGCGCGCATGATGATCGAGCGCGGCCTTCGTCGCGCAGTAAATGCTCCAGCCGGCGTAGGCATTGCGCGCCGCGCCGCTCGAAATGTGCACGATGCGGCGCTCGCTCGCGTCGGGGCTCGCTGCCGCGAGCGCGCTCGCGAGCATCAGCGGCGTGGCCACGTTCAGGCTCACGGCGGTCGCGATGGCCGCCGCGTCTTGTCCCTCGATCGGGCCAATCGGCTGCACCGTGCCCGCGTTGTTGATGAGCAGGACGGTGCGCGCGCCTTTGACGAATGCGCGCAGCGCATCGGTCGCTATCCATTGCGCGACACGTTCCGGGTCGGCGAGTTCGAGTTCGATTTCTTCGAGCGATGCGCTAAAGCGCTGTTTGAGCGATGCATGACGCGAGCGCGACAGACCGAGCACGGCGACATCGCGTGCGAGCAGTTGCTCGGCGAGCGCCGCGCCGAGGCCGCGCGTGTGTCCGGTGACGATCGCGCGAATCGGGGAAGAGGTGTTCATGTCGTTCCTTGATCGTGAGCTTGAGCAGGCCGTTATCTTCTCATGCATGTTTGCAGCGCGCAGCGGCGCGGCCGCCTGTGGGATCATTACCGTTGACCGAACTCGCGGCGGCGCGCCATGGCGATCAAGAACCTTCTTCGTAAGCTCGACCTCACCACGCTTCAACTCTTCCTCGCCGTCTACGAAGAAGGCACGCTCACGCGCGCCGCGGAGCGTGAAGCGATCGCAGTGTCCGCCGCAAGCAAGCGTTTGCTCGAACTCGAACAGGCGGTGGGCGCCACGCTGTTTCAGCGCAACGCGCGCGGCATGACGCTGACGCCGGCCGGCGAAACGCTGCTGCATCACGCGCGGCGTGTGATGCGCGACATCGAAAACATCGGCATAGAACTGGCCGGCCACGCGAGCGGCGTGCGCGGCTACGTGCGGATGATGGCCAACCTGTCCGCCATCGTCGAATTTCTGCCCGAAGATTTGCGCGCGTTCCAGTTGCAGCATGAGCGCGTGAAGCTCGACCTTGAAGAGCGGCCGAGCGGCGGCGTGGTCGAAGCGGTGGACGACAGTCTCGCCGACCTCGGCATCTGTTCCGCCGACGCCGACACGCGCGAGTTGCACGTCGAGCACTATCGGCATGATTCGCTGGTGCTCGTGATGCGCGACGATCATCCGCTGGCGACGCGCACGAGCGTCGCCTTCGCCGAAACGCTCGACGGCGATCACGTCGGCCTGCATGCCGCGAGTTCGATCAACGCGCGGACGCATCTGGCCGCGCGTCAAGCCGGCAAGCCGCTGCGTTTGCGCATCCACGTGCCGGGTTTCGACGCGGTGTGCCGGATGGTGCAAGCCGGCATGGGCGTCGGCGTATTGCCGCAAAAGGTCTATCAACTGATGGGCGGTCCGCTCGGACTCGTCGGCACGCCGCTCGAAGACGAATGGTCCGCGCGCAGTCTCGTGCTGGTGGTGCGCGACGTCGATGCGTTGTCGCCGGTGAGCCGTCTGCTGTTCGATCATTTGCGCTCGATCGAAGCGTCGGAAGCCGCGCAAAGCCCTGCGGCGTAGGCCGCGCGCCGAGCGTTCGCCGTTCGCGAACGGTCGTTGGCGAATTGCGGTTGGACGCCGCCGCGGCGTGCCGCCATTCTGTCTCCCAACAGAAATCCTATGACACTGCCGATCCGGCATTGGAGACAAACATGAGCGACCTGGGCGCAATCGCAACCGGCGGCCGTGAAGAAAGCGCGGACAGTGCCGCGGCCATCATCCGCAAAGTGGCCTGGCGGGTCATGCCGCTGATCATGATCTGTTATTTGTTTGCGTTTTTCGACCGCATCAATATCAGCTTCGCGAAGTTCCAGCTACAGGGCGATCTCGGTCTGTCCGATACCGCGTATGGTCTCGGCGCGAGTCTGTTCGTGATCGGCTATGTATTGTTCGAAGTGCCAAGTAATATGTTTCTGTATAAGGTCGGCGCGCGGCGCTGGATTGCGCGGATCATGATTTCGTGGGGACTGGCGACAGCGGCGATGGTGTTCGTCAACAACGAATGGCAGTTCTACGGGCTGCGCTTTCTGATTGGCGCGATGGAAGCGGGCTTTGCGCCTGGCGTGCTGTATTACCTCACGCTGTGGTTTCCGCCGAGCTATCGCGGACGCATCACGTCGATGCTGTTTCTCGCGTCGGCGTTCTCGGGGCTCGTGGGCGCGCCGCTTGCCGGGCTGGTCATCGGACATATGAGCGGCGTGCTCGGCATGCCGGGATGGCATTGGCTGTTCCTGCTTGGCGGGCTGCCGTGCGTGCTGCTCGGTGCGCTCGTGCTGAAGCTGTTGAAGGACCGTATCGAGGATGCGCACTGGCTCTCCGCCACCGAGAAGTCGCTTCTCGCCGAGCAGATCGTGCGGCAGAGCCATCATCCGGAGACGGGGCATTCGTTGCTCGGGGCGATCAGGACGCCGGGTTTTCTGACGCTGGGGTTCGTCTACTTTCTGATTCAGGTGGCATCGTACGGATTGAACTTCTGGACGCCGCATCTGATTCGCGTGGCGGGCACGCACAACCCGACGCTGATCGGTTTGCTCACGGCGGTGCCTTATGTGTGCGGCGCGATCTGCATGGTGGTGGTGGGGCGCTTGTCCGACGCGAGCGGCGAGCGGCGCAAGTTCGTGTTCGGCTTGCTGCTGATGTCGGCCATCGGCTTCTTCGCGGCGGGTTTCTTCGACAAGCAGACGGGTCTCCTGATCGTCGCTCTCGCGGTGATGGGCGCGGGCGTGGTGGCGTCGATCCCGGCGTTCTGGGCATTGCCGCCGAAGCTGGTGACGGGCGCGGGGGCGGCGGGCGGCATCGCGTTGATCAATACGTTGGGACAGTTGGGCGGAATCGTGAGCCCGATCATGGTTGGACGGGTGAGGGATCTGACGGGCAGCACGACGCCCGCGTTGTATGTGATCGGCGCGATGAGCGTGGTGTGCGCGGTGATTGTGTTGCGAGGGTTGCCGGAGTCGCTGAGACGGAAGGACGATGCGGCGCGGTGAGAGCAGTTGATTGCCTGCGCCGGAGCCGACGGGAGATTGGGCTGCGGCGTCAGGGACTTGGTTGAGATTCGCGCAGGTTGTCCACAGGCTTGTGCCCGTTTTGTGTGGATAAATTTGTGTCGCGAGTTGCAATTCCTGAATGTGTCTGTTTCGGATGAATTCAACGACATCGTTGTTGACGCAGCGCCTCTGGCTGTCCGTGGAGTCAGGATGCCGCAGGCGGTTTGTGGGGAAAATCGTTTGCAGTGCATCAGCGAAAGGGCGCTTCTGCTTCTTAGACTCGGCGTTACCCGGTGGACTTCCTCCGTAGCTCTGATTCCCTTGCCCGCCTCGCGCGGGCTTTTTTTCGTCCTGGCGGTGCAGCCCTCACATCGTTCGAGCGGGCGCCAATTACTTCGACATGCAAAGTAATTGGCTGAATCAGATACTGATATGGCAGTTTTGCCATCTGCCGGACCTTTGAATTTTGGGATGTCTGTTTGCACGGGAGTGGCACCATCCACCTGAACCTTTTAGAAGGATGAACGGCTGTCTCATGCATCGCGGCGTCCATTGAGATAACCCTAAAAAACCAGGAGGCCAGCAATGGACCCGGCTTTCCCCGCGTATTACCAGAAGGAATTGCGATACGTCACAGCATCCTTTGGCGAATTCGCGGCAGGGCACCCGAAGATCGCCGCGCGGCTCGGAGCAAAGGCCGGTATGGCGATCTGCCCTGTGTGCTGTCGCAGCACGGCCAGTCCGAACTGACCGTGCGGGGCGCGAAGTCGGTCGAAAGCGTTGGATTGTGCGGGGACCGACTCCACCCAGGCCTCCTCTTGCCCTCGGCGCGCAGGGTGACACCGCGTGGGAACTCATCCGTCAGCTTCATCTGGAACTGGCCGTGTTTGACGACGCTTTCAACGAGAAAAACCCTGGTGAAGGCTTGCGCGAAATGCTGCGCCCCTACCTCGGCGCAGGTGATCCGGCGATGGCGAGCTTCCTCGACAGCCTGGTCGGTGCAGGCGCAAAGCCCGTGTACGACCTGCACCGCTGGGGACGCGATCTGCATCTGACGCGTGGCATCGCCGTGACCCTCACCTTCGATGAAGCCCGGCTCGACGGCTGGTCGCCTTTCACATTCGCGCTGGCGCTTGAGCGCTACGTCGCGCGCCACGTTTCGCAGCATTCCTTCACCCGCACCACGTTGCGCACGAACCGGCGAAGTCATCACCGCCTCCGAAACCATGCGCTACCAGGGCATTCGTGTCGCCCGCCAGGGCGACGAAGTGAAATGCCCGCAGCATCCAGACGTGAAGCCCAACGTGATACTCGAAGGAGACGGCAAGATCACCGACCACGGCATACCCGTCGCACGCCACGGTCACCGCGCCACATGCGGATGCAGGCTGATATCGAGCATTGGCTGATGCCACAACCTGTCAGGGCCGCGCGCGGCCCTTTTTCAGACGAGGTGCATTTGGAAAGCGTAGTACGCGATACGGCAATGTCTGTACACCTGATCGAAGGTCTGTTGGCCAAACCATGGCACCACAGCTTCTTCGCGCTCATGCGCCGCATCAACGCGAATCCCGCCAGCGATCCTGTTGGTGCTGCGCTGCATCCGCGGGATGAACCGTTTCGCGTCGGCCAGAAGCCGAGCCTCATTTTTGCGCCGAGCGAAGTGGCAGACGCGACGATAACAAATGGCAGACTGCGCATCCGTCTTCACAGCTTGGGAGTGCTAGGTCCCAATGGGCCGCTGCCGATCCATGTCACGGAGATCGCCCGCGAGCGCGAAGAACATCGCGGCGACCCGACACTGTGCAACTTCCTCGACGTTTTCCATCATCGATCGCTTACGATCCTGTACCGCGCCTGGGCGTCCGCGCAGTCGGCGGCAAGCCTTGACCGGCCCGAACAGGACCGTTTTTCGTTCTATGTCGGCTGCCTGTCCGGTGTTTCGCCAGTGCCAGCACGCACTGTATCGCTGCCCCTGCATGCGCGCCTGGCGGCGACGCCTCTGCTCGTGCAGGAGACGCGCAATCTGGAGGGACTGTGCGGGTGGATTAACCATCACTTCGATGTGCCTGTCCAGATGAAGGAATGGGCGTTTCACTGGACGGCACTCCCACCTGACCTTCAATGCCGGTTCGGTACAGAGCGCAGACTGGGAACGCTCGGCGCGGGAGCGATGCTGGGCGAGCAGGTGCCCGGCAGAACACAGCAGTTCTGTCTCGTCCTCGGCCCGCTCGATCTGGAAACCTATCATCGCTTCACACCGCGCGGCAAAGACCTGCTGCAACTCGTGGCGCTGGTGCGCGCCTATGTGGGGCTGGAGTTCGAATGGCTGCTGGAACTTCAGATCAGGCCGGAGGAAATGACACCGGCAAAGCTGGGTGACGAACAGCGGCTCGGCTGGTCGGGCTGGATGGGACGTTCGTCCACGAACCGGCCAGTCGTCGGCATGCGCTTTGAACCTGAGGCGTACATGCACCAGTTGCACTGGGACGCGACAACGCGAGCGGGTTCGGGGCGTGCATCGCAGTATCGATAAATCGCCTTTTAAGGTTTGGATAACGAAGGAAAATATGAGATTCGTCTGGGATACCGATGCCTCAATGCAAAATCGCTGGGAAAGTAAGCGTTGGCTCGCCGTCGCGTTCTTCGTCCTGACCGGCACCGCAAATGCGGGTGAGCAGTTTGATCTGGTTTGCGAAAACGGTGCTGTGCTTGGACACTTCATCGAGGGGCAGACAATGGCAAGCGCCCGGAATGGCGACCGGCCCCTGAAGCTGTTCTATTGCCCAGTGAATCAAACCCTGCACAACATCCGGCGCGATTCGGAAAGGTTCGAGTCTTTATGTACGCAACCGCTTGAATTGGTAGATGGCATGTACATGAACGAGTCGCAGCCTAAGCCGTTTCCTCCATGTCATGGCGGTTACCTGGCTGAACGCAAGATAACAATGTGGTTTGACTGACGATCTCGAAATAGAGATGCAGGGCGACAGTTTTTCGATCGACGCAGCCTCAGCGCTGCCTTCCACCGTATCGGCATGCAATTTGTCCGTCGGGTCAAGCACTTGGGGTTGATATGCGCACGTTGTCCACAGCCTTGCGAACAAATTGTGTGGACAACTGTTCTTTGCACACCTGCGTCGCGCTCAACCCGCCTGAAAAACAGGATCGCTCACCACCCCACCCTGTCCCTGCCCATAGAACAACCTCGGCCCAATACCGCTATAGCGTCAACCATTTACGCGAGGTATGCGAATGTTGTCCACAGCCTTGCCAACATTTTGCGTGGACAACTTCCGCACTCCTGCGCCTTCGCACGGAAGCGCAACGCCGCGACCCTCAAGCCTTCAACCCCGATCCCGCCGCCTCTTCGCGCGACTGCACCTGCAACACCGCATCGCGCTTATCCAGCAGATGCTGCCGGAGAATCGCGCTGAGTCTCTTTCCATCGCGTGCCTCGAGCGCCTTCAGCATTTCGTCGTGGTCATGAATCGCGCTGTCCCACTTCGGAATCTGAAAATTCGACCTGAAACGCAGCGCCTGCAAGCGGCGATTCACCGCGATATACGTCTGCCGCAGCGCTGAATTGCGCGCGGCTTCATTGATCTTGTCGTGAATCGCCTGATTGCGGCTGTAGTACCCGGCCAGATCGTTTTGCGTGCGGCAAGCGAGCATGGCGTAATGCAATGCCTTGATCTCCGCGAGTTCGGCCGCCGTCATTCGCTCGGCCGCGAGTTCGCCCGAGAACGCTTCCAGACCGCTCATCAATTCGAAGGTCTCGCGTAACTCTGCCTCCGACATCTTCGACACCGACGCGCCCCGGTTCGGCGAAATCTCGATCAGCCCCTCGGCGGCGAGCACCTTCAGCGCCTCGCGCAACGGCGTGCGCGAAATGCCGAGCGTCTCGCACAACTCGCGCTCGTTCAGTTTCTTGCCCGGCTCGAGCACGCCTTCGACGATAAACCGGCGAATGTGCTCGACCACCGTGTCGTGCAGACGCTGACGTTCCACCTTCGGCAACACCGCCGAGGCAGGCAGGCTCGCGTCAAATTCAGAATTTTGCATACAAAAATCCTTTGAAACTCATTGAACACGATTTTATCCGAAGCGCGAAGCTTCGGTAAGCACGCGGGTAAACACCGGTGCGACGGCCCGCTTTTCAGCTTCCGGTCCGCGAACTTCGTCTGATATAGTTTTTTGCATGCAAAATTCAATCGGAGGACCACCCATGCTGAAGCTTGATTTTCATCCCGCCGGCCGTCACTTCCTGCAGATTCCGGGGCCGAGCCCCGTGCCCGACCGCATTCTCCGGGCGATGAGCTATCCGACCATCGACCATCGCGGCCCCGAGTTCGGCGAACTGGGTCTGAAGGTAATCGACGGGATCAAGAAAATCTTCAAGACCCAGCAGCCCGTGGTGATCTATCCGGCCTCCGGCACCGGCGCATGGGAAGCGGCGCTGTCGAACACATTGAGCCCCGGCGACCACGTGCTGATGTTCGAAACCGGCCACTTCGCGACACTCTGGAAAAAGATGGCGGAAAGCCTTGGCCTGAAGCCGGAGTTTCTCGGCTTGCCGGGCATAGAAGGCTGGCGGCGCGGCGTTCAGCCGAACATGATCGAAGAGCGTCTGCGCGCCGACACGCAGCACGCCATCAAGGCGGTGTGTGTCGTGCACAACGAAACGTCCACGGGCGTGACGTCCGATATCGCCGCCGTGCGCCGCGCGATCGACGCCGCGGGTCACCCAGCGCTGCTGCTCGTCGATACGATTTCGGGGCTTGCGTGCGCCGATTATCGCCACGACGAATGGGGCGTCGACGTCACCGTTTCAGGTTCGCAAAAGGGCTTGATGCTGCCGCCGGGCATCAGTTTCAATGCGATTTCGCCGAAGGCCATGGCCGCCAGCAAGCACGCGAAACTGCCGCGCAGCTTCTGGGACTGGGGCGAGATCGTCGAGATGAACAAGACGGGCTACTGGCCCTACACGCCGAACACGAACCTGCTGTATGGCCTTCACGAAGCGCTCGAAATGATTCTCGGCGAAGGGCTCGACAACGTCTTCGCGCGTCACGAGCGTCTTGCCGAAGCGACGCGTCGCGCGGTGCGCGCGTGGGGCCTCGACATTCAATGCGCCGATCCCGCTGTCTATAGCCCGGTGCTGACCGGCGTGATGATGCCGGAAGGCGTCGATGCCGACGCGGTGCGCAAGCTCATTTACGAACGTTTCGACATGTCGCTCGGCACGGGCCTCGGCAAGATGAAAGGCCGCATGTTCCGTATCGGTCATCTGGGCGACTGCAACGACCTGACGCTGCTCGCGACGCTGGCCGGTTGCGAGATGGGTCTGCGGCTCGCGGGCGTCCCGCTCAGGGAAAGCGGCCTGCCCGCCGCCATGGACTGGTTGAGCGCGCCGGCCCAAGCCTCCGGTCTGAAGGCCGCCGCCTGAATGCAGAACCCGGCATAAGGCAACGGCGCAAGTCATCGCGCCACGCTCAAAGCAGGCATCGACAAAACAGGCATCAACGAAGTCAGTTCCATCATGAAGCCGCGCGCAAGACGCGGCCCTGAACAATGCGATGTTCCCGCGGCGTGTGCCGCCGGACAACGACGAAGCGCGCCATCTCAGGCGCGCCGTCGATACATGCAAATGGAGAGAGACGATGAAGCGGTTTCGTGTAACCCGTGCGACCAGTATCGTTCTATTGATGCTCTGCATCATGTACTTCATCACTTACCTGGACCGCGTCAACGTCAGCACGGCGGCGGCGGGCTTCGGCAAGGAATTCCATCTTTCGCATACGGAAGTCGGCCTCGTGTTCTCGGCTTTCGCGTATCCGTATCTGCTGTTTCAGATCATCGGCGGCTGGGTGAGCGACCGGTTCGGCGCGCGCCGCACGCTGCTCGCGTGTGGCGCGGTTTGGGGCATTGCCACCTTGCTGACGGGTTTCGCGGGCGGTCTCATGTCGTTGCTGGCGGCGCGCGTGCTGCTCGGTTTCGGCGAAGGCGCGACGTTTCCGGCCGCGACATCCGCGATGGCGCGCTGGGTCTCGAAAGAAAAACGCGGCTTCGCGCAGGGCATCACGCATGCCGCGTCGCGTATCGGCAACGCGGTCGCGCCCGGCATTGTCGTGCTCGTCATGACGAACTGGGGATGGCGCCAGTCGTTCTATATCTGCGGCGCATTCAGCCTCGTGTGGGTCGTCCTGTGGGCGTTCACGTTCACCGAGCATCCGAACGATCATCCGCGCATCACGAAGGAAGAACTCGAGATTCTGCCCGCGCCGAAGGTGAAGTCGGCCGGCGTGCCGTGGGGCAAGCTGTTTCGCCGCATGGCACCCGTCACCATCGTCTACTTCTGTTATGGCTGGACGTTGTGGCTGTTTTTGAGCTGGATTCCTCAATACTTTCTGCACAACTACCACCTGCAATTGCAGAAGTCGGCGATCTTCGCTTCGGTCGTGTTCTTCGCAGGCGTGATCGGCGATACGCTCGGCGGCGTGGTGACCGACCGGATCTTCACGCGCACCGGCAGCCTGAAGCGCGCGCGAAGCTGGATGGTGTCGGTGTGCATGATGTTTTGCCTGCTGTCGCTGATTCCGCTGATGTTCACGCACAACCTGTATCTGTCGATGGCGTGTCTTGCCTCAGGCTTCTTCTTCGCCGAGATGACGATCGGACCGATGTGGGCGATCCCGATGGACATCGCGCCGGAAGCCTCGGGCACGGCGAGCGGCATGATGAACACGGGCTCGGCGCTCGCGGCGATCATCTCTCCGGTGGTCGGCGGACTTCTGATCGACTACTTCGGCAGTTGGGAATTGCCCTTCGTCGGCAGCATGCTGTTGATGGCGCTCGGTGTCGTGCTCGCATTCCGCATGCAACCGGAAAGCAAGTTCGCCGACGATCTCGCGGACAAGGCGCAGGTCTCCACCAGCATGGGCTTGTAAGCGATGCTCAGGTCCTCCCGCGGCGCCATGGATACGACCGCGTCCGCGCTGAGCCGGCTGCTTGCCGAGGCGCGCCGCAATCACGCGACACTCGGCGAGTTGCCGCCGGCTCGGGCGCCCGCCGACGCCCACGCGGCCTATGCGATCCAGCACGAGATTCTGACGGCTCTCGACGCGCGCATCGGCGGCTGGAAAGTCGGTGCGAAGTCGGAGAGCGGTCCGATTCAGGGCGCGCCGCTGCCGCAGGACGATATGCACGCGCACGACGCCCGTCTGCGGCATGCCGCGTTCACGCCGCTCGGGCTCGAACTGGAAATCGCGTTTCGCTTCGGCCGCCGCTTCGAGCCCTCGGCCACACCTTATAGCGACGCCGACGTGCGGGCGGGCATCGGCTCATTCGGCGCGACGATCGAAGTGATCGCGAGCCGCTTCGCCGCGTGGCCCGACATCGACAGGCTGTCGCAACTCGCGGACTTGCAGAACTACGGCGCGCTGATCGTCGGCGAATTCGTGCCGTACGACGAGCGCTTTCCGTTCGCCGCGCCTTCGCTGCGTTTCGATTTCGACGAACACGATGTCGTCGAACTGACGCCCGCGAATCCGGCCGGCGATCCGCGGCGTCTGCTCACGTGGCTCGTCAATCACGCGACATCGCGTGGGATCGCGGTGACGCCGGAGATGGTCGTGACGACCGGCTCCTACACCGGCATGTTTTTTCCCTCCGACGCGGGCACCGCGCACGGGCACATTGAAGGACTGCCGCCTGTGGGCCTCACGTTGTACTGACCGCTTCCTGTCCACCGCGTTTAGCTCCAAGACCGACGTTATGACGAATCCCACTTCCGCCTTGCTGGTCAAGCCGATTCATCTGGTGCCGTCCGCCGCGCGTTCGATGACGCCGCTCGCGCAGCATCTGCGCAAGTCGCTGCGCGGCGACGTGCTGTTCGATGCGGCGAGCCGCGGCCGCTATGCCACCGACGCGTCGATCTATCAGATCATGCCGGTTGGCGTGGTCGTGCCGCGCGATCAGGACGACCTGCGCGTGGCGCTCGACATCGCGCGCAGCGAAAAAGTGCCGCTGCTCGCGCGCGGCGCCGGCACGAGCCAATGCGGGCAAACAGTCGGCGAAGCGCTGGTGATCGATACGAGCAAGTGGCTCAACAACATTGTCGATTTCGATGCGCACGCGCGCACCGTCACGGTCGAGCCGGGCGTCGTGCTGGATCATCTGAACGCGTGGCTCAAGCCGCACGGACTGTGGTTTCCGGTGGATGTGTCGACGGCCGCGCAATGCACGATTGGCGGCATGGCGGGCAACAACTCGTGCGGCTCGCGCTCGATCGAGTACGGCAACATGGTGCACAACGTCGAAGCCATCGACGCCATTCTCGCGGACGGCACCGAAGCGCGTTTTGCGTCGTTGCGCGAAGCACCGCAAGGCGCGCGTTTGCAGCAGATACTCGAAGGCGTGAAGCAGATCGCGCAGCGCGAGCGCGACGAAATCGCGGCGCGCGTGCCGAAAGTCTTGCGGCGCGTGGCGGGCTACAACATCGACCTGTTCGAGTGTCAGAATCCGCGCGCTTATACCGACGACGGCGTCGCGAACCTCGCGCATCTGCTGGTCGGCTCAGAGGGCACGCTCGCGTTCAGCCGTCAATTGACACTGAAGCTCGCGCCGCTGCCCGCGCATAAAACGCTCGGCGTGGTCAACTTTCCGACCTTCTGGCAGGCGATGGATCTGACGCAGCACATCGTCAAGCTGAAGCCGGTTGCGGTGGAGCTGGTCGATCGCACGATGATCGATCTGGCGATGAGCAATCCCGCGTTCCGGCCCGTGGTTGAAAAGGCGCTGGTCGGCGAGCCGCAAGCGGTGTTGCTGGTGGAATTCGCCGGTGAGTCGCGCGACGCGCAATTGCAATCGCTCAGGCAACTCACCGAACTAATGGCCGATCTCGGCTTGCCGGAGTCGGTTGTCGAAATGCCGGACATGAATGCGCAAAAGGCCTTGTGGGAAGTGCGCAAGGCCGGACTCAACATCATGATGAGCATGAAGGGCGACGGCAAACCGGTGTCTTTCATCGAAGATTGCGCAGTGCCGCTCGATCATCTCGCCGAGTACACGAACAAGCTGACCGAGGTGTTTCACCGGTACGGCACGGAGGGCACGTGGTACGCGCACGCGAGCGTCGGCACGCTGCACGTTCGTCCGATCCTCGACATGCGGCGCGACGGCGCGATCAAAATGCGCGCGATCGCCGAGGAAGCCGCCGCGCTCGTGCGCGAGTACAAGGGCGCGTATTCGGGCGAACACGGCGACGGCCTGTGCCGCGGCGAATGGGTCGCGTGGCAATACGGCCCGCGGCTCAACGAGGCGTTCGGCGAGATCAAGGCGCTGTTCGATCCGGAAAATCGCTTGAATCCGGACAAGATGGTGCGTCCGCCGAAAATGGACGACGCGCGCAACTTCCGGTTCGCGCCCGGCTACCGGGAACAGCGCATTGAAACGGCGCTGGACTGGTCGGCGTGGAATGTCGAACGCGATCCGCTGACGGGCCGCGAGAGCGCGGCGGGCAGCGGCAACGATCTGTCGGGCGGTCTCGCGAAAGCCGTCGAAATGTGCAACAACAACGGCCACTGCCGCAAGTTCGACGCGGGCACGATGTGCCCGAGCTATCGCGTGACGAAAGACGAACAGCATGTCACGCGCGGACGTGCGAACACGTTGCGTCTCGCGATCTCCGGCCAGCTCGGCGAAGCGGGCCTCGCCAGCGACGACGTGAAGGACACGCTCGATCTCTGCGTATCGTGCAAGGGCTGCAAGCGCGACTGCCCGACGGGCGTCGATATGGCGAAGTTCAAGATCGAGGCGCGCGCGGCGCGCGTCAAACGTCACGGCCTGAGTCTGCGCGACAAGCTCGTCGCCTTCATGCCGCGCTACGCCGCCGCCGCGAGCCGCATGCCGGCCCTGATGGCGCTCGCCGACAATGTGCCGCTGCTGTCGGCGTGGCTCAAGCGCTCGGTGGGCTTCGCGAGTGAACGGAGCTTGCCGCGTTTCAGAAAGTCGTTCCTGTCGAATGCAAAAGCGACGCCGGCGGCGAAAGCGCGAGGGGCCGCCCTGAAAGAAGTGCTGTTGTTCGTCGATACGTTCAACAACAGCATGGAGCCCGACAATGCGCGCGCCGCGCAGCAGGTGCTGGAGGCGGCGGGCTACACGGTGCACTTCAATATGCGCGACGGCGAGCGGCCCGTGTGTTGCGGCCGCACGTTCCTCGCGGCGGGTCTCGTCGATGAAGCGAAGCACGAGGCGCGGCGCATGCTCGATCTGTTCCGGCCATTCGTGGAGCGCGGCGTGCCGATTGTCGGTCTGGAGCCGTCGTGTCTGCTGTCGTTGCGCGACGAGTTTCTGCACTACGGTTTCGGCGACGAAGCAGCGCGCCTCGCAAAACACGCATTTCTATTCGAGGAATTTCTGGTGCGCGAGGAACAGGCCGGGCGTTTGCAACTCGTGCTGAGGCCGTTGGCGACGCCGCAGGCGCTCGTGCACGGCCACTGTCATCAGAAGGCTTTCGACGCCTTCACGCCCGTTCAAACCGTATTGAAATGGATTCCTGAACTGAAGGTTTCGACGGTGGAGTCGTCGTGCTGCGGCATGGCCGGAAGCTTCGGCTATGAAGCAGAGCACTACGCGACGTCGCGGGCGATGGCCGAGTTGTCGCTATTGCCGGCCGTGCGCGAGATGGACGGCGACACGATCATGGTCGCCGACGGCACCAGTTGCCGGCACCAGATTCACGACGGCGCGGGCGTCGAGGCGATTCATGTGGCGCGTGTGCTGGCGATGGCGCTGCATTGACGCGAACACGTGACGCGCGTCGAAGCGAAGTCGGTCAAACTCCGACTGCCTGACGAAACGCGGTAGGCGACACGCCCACGCCTTCGCGAAAACGATGACTGAAGTGGCTCGCGTTCGCATAGCCGCAGAGTTCGGCGACGCGCGCGAGCGGCAGCGCGGTGCTGCGCAACAGCGCGCGGGCGCGCTCCAGCCGCTGCTGCGCGATCCACGCGGCGGGGGGCAGCCCAAACGACGTGCGGAACATGCGCGCGAGATGAAACTCCGACAACGCCGCCACGCTCGCCAGTTGGCCGAGCGTGAGCGGCTGCGCCAGATGGCTCTCGATGTAATCGCGCAGACGCCGGCGCGTCGCGACGGACAAGCCGCCCTTCAACGACACGCCCGCGCGGCGCACGCCTTGCGCGCGCAGCAGCAGACTCAGCACTTCATGCGCGGATTCGTTGGTGCGCAGCAAGCCGTCGGCGTCGTCCCAACGTTCGTTCGCGAGCGACTGGCAAAGACCGGCGATGCGGGCGTCTTCGAAATACGTGCGATCGGCGAGTGTCAGTTCGCGCGGCTCGCAGTCCAGTTCCTGCACGGCGCGCTGCGTGAAATGCTCGGGCAGAAAATAGAGGTGCATGAAATGCATATGGCCGCGCACCCACCAGCGCGATTCGTGATCGCCGGGCAACGCGCACAGTCGCGACGGCGCGCCGTAACGGCCAGGCATTTTCTGACGCTCGGTGCGATAGCCGCCGTCCAGATAGCACGACAGCGTGTGGTGGCCGGGCCGCTCGTAGACGGTTTCGGCGACTTCGGTGTCGCGCGTCCAGACGGCAATGGCGAGGCCGTCGCCGAGCCACGCAAAGCGATCGAGGTTCGCGTTCGAGCTGCCCAGCGTGTGACATACCGACTGAATGCCGAACGGCGATTCAGTAGTGTCGGTCACAGGGACGGGCGGGCTCGTGTTCACGGAAGCGGCTGGCAGCATGATTGCAAAAGATAAGTGCGAGTATACGGCCAGCCGCGCGCTTCGCCATGCGCGGCGGCGTCTCGCGCGGAAAAATGCGCAATCCTGGACAAGTCCCGCCGCGCGCGCGGCCGCATAGTAGAACTCCCGTATTCGCTATTCTGGCCTCACCATGAATCTGTTTCTTTATGCCGTTACCGTTCTGATCTGGGGCACCACGTGGATCGCGATCAAGTGGCAACTCGGCGCGGTGCCGCCGCCGGTGTCGATCGCGTGGCGCTTCTGGATCGCTGCGCTCGTGCTGTTCGCGCTGTTGCGCATCATGCGCAGGCCCATGTGGCCGCCGCGTTCCGCGTGGCGCTTCCTGGTCGCGCAGGGACTCGCGCTGTTTTGCGTCAACTTTTTGTGTTTCTACTACGCCGAGCAGGTGGTGCCGAGCGGCCTCGTTGCCGTGGTGTTCTCCACCGCGCCGCTGCTGAATTCCATCAACGGACGGCTTTTCATGGGCCGGCCATTGCAGGCTTCGGCGATTGCGGGCGCGATGCTCGGCCTTGTCGGCATCGTGTGTCTGTTCGTTCAGCAGATGAGCGGACATCTCGGCGATCACGCCGCGTGGCTCGGGCTCGGCATCGCGTTTCTCGGCACCTTGTGCTTTTCGGCGGGCAATCTGCTGTCGAGCCGGATGCAATCGATGGGTCTGCACCCGTTCGCCACGAATAGCTGGGCCATGATGATCGGCGCCACCGTGCTGACGGTGGGCAGCGCGCTCGCGGGTTTTCGGTTCGGCATCGAGCCGTCCGCGCGCTATCTCGGCGCGCTGGCGTATCTCGCGGTGTTCGGCTCGGTGGTGGGATTCACCGCGTATCTGATGCTCGTCGGGCGCATCGGACCCGAGCGGGCGGCTTACTCGACCGTGCTGTTTCCGATCGTGGCTCTGGCCGTATCGACGATGTTCGAGGGCTACCAGTGGTCCGCGCTGGCGGTCGTCGGATTGCTGCTGGTGGTGGCGGGCAACCTGGTTGCGTTCAACATGACGCGGCGCATCTTCGGGCGGCGCAGCCACGCCTAGCGAGAGCGCGCCTGGTGCGGATCACGAATAGACGGCAAAGCGCGATCGGTATATAACAATGTGACAGGATGACCTGTTCACCGACGCTTCAACGGGGGAGATGCTTCATCATGACGCAAGACGTAACGCCCGAGCCACCCACGGGCGACCGGCCCGACCTCGATAATCTCGACGCAGCGCTCAGCCACGTTAATCAGCAGGTGTCCTCCGGCGGCATTGCGTCGGGCGCGGCAAAGGGCATTCTGTACAGCCTGATCGAAACGTTAGGCGCTTTGGTGGGCGATCCGGATTTGCCCGAACATGCACGCTCGGGCTACGAAGGGTTGCTCGAAGCCGCTCGCGAACTGCGCGCAAAGCTGGAGCATTGAACGCGCAGCGCGGCTGAGCGGTTGTTGCGGTTCATGATCGCAATCGGGATGGCCAAATCGCGGTTTGTGTTAAAAAGGCGCACTGTTTTCAACATTGCGCCTTTTTCATGTTATCTGCGTCCGCTATTACGCTGTTGACTGCCGGCATCGTCGTGGTGCTGCTTACGCCGGGGCCCACGAATACGCTGCTTGCTTCCGCGGGTTTGCGCCAGGGCATGCAGCGCCCGCTGCCGCTCATCGTCGCCGAACTCGCTGGCTATTGGGTGTCCATTTCCGTCTGGGGACGTTTTCTCGCTCAAGCCTCGCATGCGCTGCCGTGGCTGCCGTCGCTGCTGCGTGTGGCCGCGGGCTTGTATATCGCCTGGCTCGCGGTCGACATGTGGCGCGCGGCCGTCGCGCTGCCCGACTCGACGCAGCGGGCAACCGGCATGCGCACATTGTTCGTCGCGACGCTGCTCAATCCCAAAGGCTTGCTGTTCGCGGGCACGATCTTTCCGGCCGCCGCCTTCGCGCATTGGCCGGCCTATCTCGTGTCGATGCTGATATTCGCGGGCCTGCTCCTGCCGATCGGACTCGTGTGGATCGCATTCGGCGCGGCGCTCGGCAGCGGCAAGCTGCGCTGGCTCGATCCGGCCCAGATTCAGCGCGGCGCGTCGATCGTGCTCGGCGTGTTTTCGCTGTCGCTCGCCTGGTCGGCGTTGCATTGATCGCGCGCGGCGCGTGACTCGCCGCGGCCATGATGTTTGTCCAGCCGCGACCACGGCCATGATCGTGACGCCTGCGCGAAGAGCCGCCCGCGCAGGCTTGGATTAGGCCACAGAGGCGACCGCTTCCTCGGCGGAAACAGCCAGCAACTGATGAATCTGCGCGACCACCGCCGCGCCTTCGCCGACCGCCGCCGCGACACGTTTCGTCGACCCCGCGCGCGCGTCGCCGATCGCGTAGACGCCTTTCACGGTGGTGGCAAGATCGCAGGCTGACACGCCGTCCGCGCCGGTGCCCGTGAGCACGAAGCCTTTGTCGTCGAGTTCGACGCCGCAGGTGCGCAGCCAATCCGTGTTCGGATCGGCGCCGGTGAAGAGGAACAGATGCCGGGTGTCGAAGTGATCGGTGCCGTCGGGCAAGGGCTTTTTCAAGGCAACCGACGCGAGGCCGGTTTCGTCCGCATCGAGCCGGCCAATCTCCGAATTCGGATGCACGACGACGTTCGGCAACGAGCGGATACGGTCGATCAGGTAGCGCGACATGGTGGCTTCAAAGCCGCTGCGCCGGATCAGCACGTGGACCTTCGCCGCATGCGTCGCCAGATAGACGATCGCCTGGCCGGCCGAATTGCCGCCGCCCACGAGCACGACTTCCTGGCGCTTGCAGAGTTTCGCTTCGACGGGCGACGCCCAATAGTAGACGCCGCGTCCCTCGAACCGGTCGAGGCCCTCCAGCGCCGGACGCCGATACACCGCGCCGCTCGCGATCACGATGGCGCGCGCGCTGATGTGGCCGCCGCATTTCAGTTCGAGCCGGTACGGTGCCTCGCCGCAATGCAGCGCCTTCACGTTGACCGGGATGGCGACGTGCGCGCCGAATTTCTGCGCCTGCACGAAGGCGCGCCCGGCCAGCGCCTGACCGGAGATGCCGGTCGGGAAGCCGAGATAGTTTTCGATCCGCGCGCTCGCGCCGGCCTGGCCGCCGGGCGCGCGGCTGTCGAGCACGATCACCGAGAGACCTTCGGACGCCGCATACACCGCGGTGGCGAGCCCAGCCGGTCCGGCGCCGACGATCGCGACGTCGTAGACATGGGAGTCGTCGAGATCGGGCAGCAAGCCGAGCGACGTCGCCAGTTCCGGCATGCTCGGATGACGCAGCACCGAGCCGTCCGGACAGATCACGAGCGGCATGTCTTCGTCTTGCGCGCCGAATTGTTCGACGAGACGCAGCGCGTCTTCGTCGCATTCGGCGATCACGGAATGCGGATGGCCGTTGCGCGACAGGAAGCCTTGCAGCATGACGAGCCGCGCGTCCGTGCTGCTGCCGATCAGGATCGGTCCGCCCGCGCCTTTTTCGATCAGCGACACGCGCCGCAGAATCAGCGCGCGCATGATGCGCTCGCCGAGTTCGGCTTCCGCCACGAGCAGCGCGCGCAGTTTTTCCGGCGGGATCAGCAGCGCCTCGACGGGGCTCAGCGCCATGCCGTTGACGAGCGCGTGACGACCCGACAGTTGACCGACTTCGGCAAGGAAATGCCCCGGCCCCTGTTCGCCGATCACGACTTCGCGGCCGATGCCGTCGCGCTGATAGATCTTCACGTGTCCTTCGAGCAGCACGAACATGCCCGGACCCGGGTGGCCCGTTTCGAACAGCAGCTCGCCGGATTTCCAGCGCCCCACTTCGCCGAACTTGCGTATGCGTTCGATTTCCGCGCAGGTGAGCGCGGGAAACATCTGATGCATGCGCGTGGACAGATTGGAAAACGGCGCGTCGGCGACGACCGCTTCCGCTTGTGCTTCAGGATCGACAGTCGAAAGCATTGAACCGCTCCTTCGGTGTTCATTGATTGACTGAACGAAGCGCCGGCAGCGCGATGGCGCGAGCGCCCGCGTGCGAGCGCGCGCAAGCTGAGGCGCCGCGGCGTCAGACCGCCTTCGGCGCGATGTGCTCGACCGCGGCTTCGGGCGGCGGCATGCCGGGCAACGCCTCGACAGGCTTGCCGGAGTCGCGCCAGGCTTCCATGCCGCCGCGCAACGGCAGCACGTCTTGAAAGCCTGCTTCGTTCAGTTGCTTGGACATCCATGCCGCCGAAATTTCATTGGGACACGAACAGTAGATCACCACTTTCTGATTGCGCGGATAGGTGGCGACGATCTGATCCAGTTGCCGCTCGTCGGCGAATTGCGAGCCTGGAATCACGAACGGGTCGAGCTTGCGCTTCTCCTGCGAACGGATGTCGAACAGCACGGGCGTCTTGCCCGCTGCGACGAGCGCGGCGAGTTCGTCCACTTCGATGCGCGCCGACGCGAGCTTGTTGATCAACTGGCGACGGCGAATCCAGCGGTACGCCGCGTACAACAGCAGCAGCGCGACGGCGATGAGACCGGCAGTGCGCCCGAGGCGTCCGGCGGCGGCGAACACCATGTCGATCTGCTGTGCGAACAGGGCGCCGACGATGAGCCCCGTGCCCGACCACAGCGCCGCGCCGATGCTGTCGTACGTGAGAAACGTGCGATAGCGCGTGCCCATTGCGCCCGCCATCGGAATGGACACGATCGACAGGCCTGGGACGAACTTCGCGACGGCCAGCACGCGCACGCCCCAGCGGCCGAAAAACCGCTCGGTCTTTTTCACGCACGTGTCACGCGAGAGCGACAGACGGCAAATCGTTTTCAGCGTGTTGCCGCCATACACGCGGCCGGCGAGATACCACGCGCTGTCGCCGATCAGCGTGGCGAAGATCGACAGCACGAGCACCGGCAACAGTTGCGTGCCGACTGAGCCGGGGTGCATCGCGGCCATCGCGCCGAACAGGACGAGCGACGGCATAGCCGGAACGGGCAGGCCGATCGACGCGGCCAGCACGTTGGCGAAGACGAGCGCCGGTCCGTATTGCTCGACGAGATCATGTAGCATCGACTTACATCCGCAGCCCTTTCAGGCACGGCGCAAATAGGAAAACACAGGAGAATGGAGGGATTATGGACCATTTTCAAGGCATGCAAAGCCCTGGAAAAACGCCGGTTATTCGGGGTTTTCAAGCGCAAGGAATGCGCGGGCGGTGCATGAACCGCGGGACTTGAAAAATGATTGAAGCGCTCACGGCCTGAAGAAGCGGCGCGCAAAAAAATACAACGGTAAAAAGCAACGGCGCCCGGCTGGCGCGACGCCGGGCGGACCGCTTGCACACGCGGCGGCATTTACACCGAAGCGCAATGCCGCCTGTTTGCGTTATTGACGATGATTGTGCTGCTCGCCCGGCAATTCGGCGCCGTGCGCGCGAATGGCGGCAATCAGTTCGGCGGGTGTGATTTCGTAGCGCACTTCGCGGTGTATGCCTGGCTTGCGCTCGTCGATCTCGATCAGAAGGATGGCTTTGCCGTCTTCTGTCGATTCGAGGCGTAGCGAACGCAGTTCGCGCGCGGTTGCGTCGTCGTATTCGGCGAGCAGGGCCATTGACCCGGAGGACCCGGTAATGCGCATCGAAGTTGTCCTTGTTCCGTTATTGATCGAACCATTGTACGGGCAGCATGACGCGCCGTCTGTCGCGTGATGTTCACGCTCTGGATTGACCGATGCATCTGCCCGTGTGCCGCAACGCCGCCGCGAGCGAAGCGCATGCGGCCACGTCCCGCATGGATAATCAGTTTAACGCGACTCGTCGCGAGGACGGCTGCATTTTTCATGCCCTGTGGCGGTGCGCTGGTTCTTCGGCGCTGTCATGCGGATGACGTGCGGCCTGGTTAGGCCACACGCTGTCGCGCGCCATCGCCGTGAAAGGCGACGCCAGGCGATCGTGCGAATCGGAACGCGTCATGTCTGCCGCCCTTCATACCGACCGGCATCGACGCATCCATCGCCTTTACCCGAACAGCATGGAGCGCGCGAAAAAAAACGGCCCGTCTGTCAGGGACGAGCCGCTTAAACGCCGTTGTTACTCGGGTCAGTCTGCCCTTGCATCCATTGGGCACTGACCCTTGCATCGTGATGCGTCGGCACCTCGATGTCGAGGTAGGAGTAATGCCGATCTATCAGAACAATGCCGCCTCGTCCTGCCCGGCGTCCCGTAGATCGGGCGCCGCGCGCCGACGGAGGGCCGCCTGTGCCGCGTCGGGCGCGGCATTCACGGACGCGCGCTGACGTGTCGAAGCAACAGGGCGCGACGCGGGCGCGGTATCGGCGACCGTGAAAAGACGCACGGCTTCGCTCAGCACGTCGGCCTGCGCGGCGAGGCGCTGCGCCGTGGCCGCCGCCTGCTCCACGAGCGCGGCGTTCTGCTGCGTCGCGCCGTCGAGATGCGACACCGCCTGGTTGACCTGGCGAATCCCTTCCGCCTGCTCGCTGCTCGCGTTCGCCACTTCAACAATGATCGACGACACGCGTTCCACCGCTTCGTCGATGGCGCGCATTTGCAAGGTGGTGCGCGCCACGAGTTCCGTGCCCGCGGCGACTTCGGCCGCGCTGTCCTCGACCACCGACTTGATTTCCTTCGACGATGCCGCGCAGCGCTGCGCGAGCATCCGCACTTCCCCCGCGACGACCGCGAACGAGCGTCCCGCTTCGCCGGCGCGCGCCGCTTCGACCGCGGCGTTCAGCGCAAGAATGTTGGTCTGAAACGCGATGCCGTCGATCACACCCGTGATGTCGGCAATGCGCCGCGACGCAGCGGTGATGCCCGCCATGGTCTGCTCGACCTGCCCGGCGATCTTGCCGCCCTCGGCGGCGGCGGCTTGCGCGTCCTTGGCGAGATCGAGCGCGCGCACGCTGGCGTCCGCGTTCGCCTGCACGGTGGTGGTCAACTCTTCCATGGTGGCGGCGGTTTCTTCCAGCGACGCCGCCTGCAATTCCGTGCGACGCGCGAGATCCTCGTTGCCGCTCGAAATGTCGCGCGCGTTGTCGAGCATGCCGCTGATCTGCTCGCGCACGTCATAGACGATCGCGGCCAGATTCGCCTTCAACTGGTTCAATGCCTGCAGCACGTCGCCGAGATCGTCGCGACGCGCGATATCCAGATCGACGGTCAGATCGCCCGCAGCGAGCCGCGTCGAGAAGCCGCGCATGTCGCGCACGGGCGCAGCGACGTGCTGCCTCAACAAGTGCCACGACACCAGACTGACGACGCTCGCCGCGCCGAAGGCCAGCCAGAACGGCGCGGGCGGCGCGCCTTGCCAGGCCGCGAGGCCCGTCGCGAGAAGCGCAAGCGGCGTGGCCGCATAGCCGGTTGCGGCGCGTGTAGCGACCGGCAGGCGTGTGAGCGCTTGCACGCGCCCGAGCAGACCCGTGCGCACGACGGCCCCGTGACGCAGCTTCACGCCGCGCGCCTCGCCCGCGCGCATGCGGGCGTACAAGGTTTCGGCGGCGCGCACCGCGTCGCGCCCCGGCTTCACGCGCACGCTGAGATAGCCGGCCACCGCGCCTTTTTTCACCACCGGCGTGACGTTCGCCAAAACCCAGTAATAGTCGCCGTTTTTACGGCGATTCTTGACGAGCGCGGTCCAGGGCCGTCCATCGCGGATGGTGGCCCACAGGTCCGCGAAGGCCTCGCGCGGCATGTCCGGATGGCGGATCAGATTGTGCGGCTGGCCGATCAGCTCGTCGCGCGTAAAACCCGACACGGTGATAAAAGCCGGATTGCAATACTCGATGCGGCCGGTCAGATCGGTCGCGGAGACAAGCATGTGTGACGAGGCAAATTCGTATTCGTGCCCGGTGACGGGCTGATTGTTGCGCATGGCTTTTCCTTGCAGATACCGATGCCGCGCGATGCGCGGGCTTACATCGTTGCAAGGAATAACGGCATTAACCCTTCGAGTCTTGAGGGCTTCCCAGTGACCCACTCAGGTTTATGCCAGTTGGGCCGTTAAAGCAGGGTTCGGCCGCGCCTGACCAATGCCGCGTAAATGCCGCACGAATGCCGCGCAACGGTCAGGTAAAAACTGCCGGTTGCGTCGCGCCGTGCCGTCAAAACGACTACACTGCGCCGATACAGGCCCGCAGACGAATGCAGACGAAGTTCGTCAGCAATCGCAGCGGTCTGCCTGTGCGCACCGCAAATTACGTGAGCCGATGCAGAAAATTCTTGATCGTAGTCAAACGTCGCTCGCGCAAGCGTTCGACTCGCTCGCGAAGAACGCGAAACGCCAGCAGCGGGTGTATCTGGCGACAATCGGCTCGTTGATGCTGATCGTGGTGGTGTTTGCGCTGGTGCTCGCGACGGTCGCGGCGCTCAAGCAATTTGAATATCGCCGCACGTTCGCGTCGCAGAATGCAGCGGATCTGTCGCTGCTGCTGCATCGGGAAGAGTCGTTCTTGCGGCGCGCCGAATTCACCCTCGACTATTACTTCAGCGCGACGGAGGTGCGGCGCGCGCCCGAGGCGGTCGAACAGTCGATCGCGCGGACCGGCGCGGCGCGCGGCAAGGTCGATAGAGTCGACGCGGATTTCGACATCGTGGCTGGCGAGACGGCGCGTGCCGCGTGGGGCGCGCAATCCAACGGCCAATCCGGCACCAGGCTCGGCCGGATCTACGAGGCGGCGCAATCCACGTTGGTGACGCAGCAGGCGTTCGAACTGGAGCAACGCGCGGCGCTGATCGGTCTCGACGAAGACTACGCCGTGATCCTGCCTTCGCTGGCGCGCTCGGTGACTGGCACGCGCGGCGACGCCGACGCCTCCGCCACGTCCGCGCCGCACGCCGCGGTGGTGAGCCTGTTGCGCGAGACAATCGAACGCGAACTCCAGTCGCAAACCGGCAGGCGCTTGCCGGGCAAGGGCGAGCGCGTCTGGGTCGGACCCTATCGCGATCCGCTGCAAAATACACCGGTGATGTCGGCGGTCAGTGCCTATTACCAGGGCGACACGCCGCTCACGCTGATCAGCGTGAGCATTCCGCTGGATGTGCTCGCCGCGCGCATTGCGCCGCCTGACAGCGCGGGCGCGACGCTGCTGATGGCGCCCGATCGCCGGCTCCTCGTGTCTTCCGCTTCGCTCGACGCACGCACCCGCGCGATGCTGCAACAAGCGGTAGCCGCGACGCCGCCTCACGTCTTTCACTATGGCCGCGAAGGCGCGGTGTTTCACGAGCCGCTGATGCCGGGCTTCGGCTTGCTCGTCGGCTATGTGCCTTGGGGCGCGCTGGCCCTCGCGCTCGGCTGGCAACTCGCGGCGATCGGCGGACTCGCGCTGCTGGTGCTGCTCGGCATCGCGGTTACCGCGCGTTTCTTCGGGCTGCGGCTTTTGCGCAATGCCTTCGCGGAGACGTCGCGCGCGCTGGAAAGCGAGACCATCAATCACATACTCGTCAGCGCGACGCCGATTGGCCTGTGTATCGTCCGGCAAGGCGATTACTCGATATTGACCGCGAACGCTCTTGCCGCCGGGTTGTTGCACATGGAGACGGGCGCGAGCCGGCTGCCGCCGCATATTGCCGCCGAGTTTCTTGCGCAGGCGCCGGACCAGCCTTCGGCGGCGGCGATCGCGCAAGTGGCCGCGTTCGTCGCGCCGGCGCTGCCGCAGCCGCAGCCTCTGGCGCAGCCGAACGCGCAAACGCCCACGCAAACGCAAACGCCCACGCAAACGCCCACGCAAACAGCGCACGCATCGGATGAAACCGGCGGCGCGCCCGCTCGCTTCCTGCAATTCACCTACGCGCCCGCGCGTTATGCCGGCGAAAACGTGTTGTTTTGCGCGATTCTCGACGTCACGGCGCAGCACACGCTCGAACAGCAATTGCGGCACGCGCAGCAAACCTCCGAAGCGATGATGCACGCGCGCACGAATTTCTTCGCCGCGATGAGCCACGAAATCCGTACGCCGTTGAATGCACTGCTCGGCAATCTCGAACTGTTCGCGCGCACGCCCGGACTCGACGCGCACGCGCAGCGGCTCGCCACCTTGAACGTGGCGGCCGACGCGCTGCGCCGCGTCGTCAACGATATTCTCGATTTCTCCCGGATCGACGCGGGCGAAATGCTCCTCGTGCGCGAACCGTTTTCTCTGATCGACACGTTCGAGGGCATCGCGCTTTCCTATGCGGCGATGCCGGGCGATCGCCCGATCCGTTTCTATTCGCTGCTTTCGCCGACGCTCGACCGGACGCTAATCGGCGACCGGATGCGCATTGCGCAGGTCGTCAACAACCTGTTGAGCAATGCGTTCAAATTCACGTCGAGCGGCAAGATCACCTTGCACGCCGACATCGTCCACGACGACGCGCAAGGCCGCCCCGTTCTCCATTGCCGCGTGTCGGATTCCGGACCCGGCATGAGCGAAGAACTGGTCGCGCGACTCTTCAAGCCGTTTGTGCAAGGCGAGGCGGGCGCGTCGCGAGGCGCGGAAGGCACCGGCCTCGGACTCGTGATCTGCTCGCGCCTGTCCCGGTTGATGGGCGGCGCGATTTCGGCGGAAAGCGTGGTCGGCGTGGGCAGCGTGTTCCATGTGTCGATTCCGCTCGCTGTGCCGGCCGGCGAAGGGCGCGCGCCGGTTTCCGCTGATCGGGGAACGCTGCTCGCGCTGTGCAGGGAACCGCAAGCCGCCGGCTTGCTGGATAGCTGGCTGGAGCATTTCGGCTGGAACGCGCATACCGTCTCGACGCTGGCCGCCGCGCAAGCCTGGCTGCGCATGAACCGCCCGAAGGCGCTGATCGTTTCCGGCGCATTCGATCTCGACGCCATCGCCACGTTGCGCGCGTTGCAGCCCGTGTGCGCCGTGTGGGTTACGCGCGCGGGTCCGAACGGGCCGCAAGCGCGCGGAGCGGGCGTGCTCGAAGTGAGCGAATTCGGCCGGAGGGCAGTGGGCGCGGCCATCGAACTGGCTGTCGAGGGCGCGGCCGTTCCCGCCGCGTCGATTTGCGCCGCCGAGGCGTCGCCCGTGGCCACGCCGGGCAGTGGTGCAACTTCGTCGCCGGCGCATCCGGCGCATCCGGCGCACCTGGCGTTACAAGGCCTCGCGATTCTCGTCGCCGAAGACAACCCGCTGATCCAGAGCCTGATCGCGGAACAGCTTGCCACGCTCGGCTGCGTGCCGACTATCGCCGGGGACGGCAAGCACGCGCTCGGCGAGTTCGAGCGGACGCCTTTCGATGTCGTGATGACCGACATCCACATGCCCGCCATGGACGGCTTCGCGCTGCTCGCCGCGCTGCGCAAGCTGGATGCGCACACGCCGGTGCTGGCCTTCAGCGCGGTGGCGGAGAATCAGGAAGCGCAAAGCTGGCGCGAGCGCGGCTTTAGCGGCTATGTCTCGAAGCCGGCGTCGCTGGGAGAACTGGAGACGGCGCTGCTCGCGGTAGCGCCTGCCGCGGCGGACAGAACAGCGCGGGCGGCCGCGCCTGTGTCCGCGGCCGCTGCGCCGCAAACCACACTCGCCGCGGACGACAAAGCGCGCTACACCGCCATGCTCAAGGAGCATTTGAAGAAGGACTTGCCGCGGCTGCTCGCCATCGTCGATAAAGAAGACCGGCAGGCGTTGGCCGGCTGGGCGCATAGCGCGAGCGGCGCGTTTGTGATCGTTCAGGAGTCGCGGTTGGTCGAGGCATGCAGGCAACTGCAACGGCTATGCAACGACAGCGAGCGCTGGACCATCGAAATGGACGAGCGCGCCGTTTCGCTGCACGAAGTCCTGTGCGATCACTATGGCATCGACGAAAACCCGACGATCAACCCGGCCGGCGCGCAATAAAGTCGATTTCGACGAGCGCGTCGCGCGCCAATCCCGTCACGCCGATGCAGGTCCGCGCCGGCAGTGCGCCGGCCGGAAAGTACGCGCGGTAGATCTCGTTCATCGCCGCGTAATCGCGCTTGAACTCGGTCAGGAAAATGCGTGCGGCGACCACGTGTTGCAGACCAAGGTCGAGACCTTTGAGGACGATGACGAGGTTGTCCATCACACGCTTGGTCTGCGCGACCACGCCTTCGGGAAGCGGCGCGTCGTCGTCGGTGGGCGAGGTGGGCATCTGGCCCGTCAGGAAAACCCAGCCGTCGGCTTCCGTGGCGTGGGAGAACGGACCGACCGGCGTGGGGGCGCCGGGAATCATCCAGAAAACGGGGGCTGAACTCATGGCGGTGCGCGCCTCACGGTTTCGAGTCTCGGGCTGACACGATAACCGATCAAAACTCGCGATGCCGGTGTAATAGATGCCGGCCTCGTCTGCGAAGGGCGGTGAAGGGGCAGGCGCTCCGGCCGTTCGCCGCGCGCGGCGAAACGGCCGGCGACGCACCTTCGGAAACAGAAAGCCCCTGACCGTTTCCGGCAGGGGCTTTTTTCGAAAGTCCCGATTACTGGATCTCGTCAGCGCGCCGGACGCTCGCGATCATCGATGAGTTGATGAGATACGCACGCGCCTCGGCGGGATTGGCCGCGATCGCGCGTAATTCGTTGAGCCGCTGCTCGCGCACGGTCGGATCTCGCTCTTCCAGCAGGCGTTTGTTCCGGATCGTGATGGCCTGCACGTACTCGACGTTTGTCAGGCGACGTTGCCGGTCATAGAGATCGAGCACGTCTGTCGATGCGTCGTTCAGCAGGACATCGCCCAGCTTGCTCGCGAGATTCACCGCGTCATGAATGCCGCTGTTCAGACCCATGCCGCCAAGCGGATTGTTGATGTGCGCGGCGTCCCCGGCGAGCAGCGCGCGCCCGACGCGGAAATTCTTCGCAACCCGCTGATGCACCCGATACACGCTCCGGTAGAGAATCGGATATTCGCGCTCAGGCGACAGGATGCCTTGAATCTTGGCCTGCACGAAATCATCCGTGAGCACTTCGCTATCTTCCACTTCAGGCGGGATCGGGAACGCGACGCGCCAGATTCCAGGCGGGCCGTCGTGCGGCTGGGTAAAGATCGCACTCCACTCATCGGGGTCCGCAATGTATGCATTGCCGGTGAATCCCTGCTCTCTCAGGTCGTAGCTCGTCGCAAAGACAAGGAAGCGTTCGGGCCATGTAAACCCTTCGAATTCGACGCCCATTGTTTTGCGTACGACACTGCGTGATCCGTCCGCGCCGATGATGTAGCCCGCGCGCATTTCACCCGCACCATTGGAATTCTCGAACTGGACGGTGACGCCGTTTGCGTCCTCGACGTAATCCGTGCAACGGTGTGAGAACAGGATGCGCACATTCGGCATGCCGTTCAGCGCCTCGCGCAGCAGTTCCGACAGTTTGTGCTGCTCACAGTGCAGACGGAACGGATAAGGCGTGAGGTCAGCCAACACGCCAAGATCGAACTCGGCCACGACGCCGGTCTTGCGGTCGCGTATCTGCCACTGCCGGACAGGAATGCCCTGCGCCAGCAATGCATCCCCGACACCCAGCGCCGACAGCATTTCCACCGTCGGCGGGTGAAATGTCCCGGCGCGCAAATCGTGCGGAATATCCGCCTCGGCTTCCAGAACACATACCTCAATGCCCTGACGCGCGAGCGCGAGCGCTGCGGCAAGCCCGACCGGACCTGCGCCGGAAACGACAACTGATTTGTTCTTCATTGAATACGGAAAGGGCTGTTAGGAAGAGATCGCGTCCATCGTTCGCGATGCGTGTGCGTCGTACGCACCGTTAAAAATGAGCATAGTCAAGTTTATGAAGCGCGCTGCGCCTTGTCAACACGGGAAACCAACGAGATTTCTTAGGGGTTTTCACTATGGTGTGCGTATAAAAACGCACTTAGTATTGAGCGCGATCAATTTTGTACCGATTGCCGCCCGGTACCACGACATGACGCCATTTCGCTGAAGCAAGAGTCCACATTCGCACAGGAGAATGACTCGATGAACAACGCGCTCCCCACTATCGACATCGACAGCGCAATCGGAAGCAGTTCCGTCAGCCGGTTCCATGTGAACGTGGTCTTCTGGTCATTCGTCGTGATGCTGATGGACGGTTTCGACCAGCAGATGATCGGCTATGTCGCGCCGTCGATCATTCACGCATGGGGCATTGCGCGCGCATCGTTTGTGCCGGTATTTATCGCCAGCATGGTGGGGATGATGGTGGGCTCAACCTTGGGTGGGAGTGCCGCCGATCGTTGGGGGCGGCGTTCCATCATGCTGCTCGGCATGGGTATCTTCGGCCTGCTCACCGCGGCCTGCGGATTGACGACGTCCATTTCAGAGTTGTCGGTCGTGCGCTTTCTCGCGGGCATTGGTGTCGGTTTCGCCGTACCCAATGCGCTTGCGTTGACGGCGGAATACGCGCCGATGCGCCATCGCTCGACGATGATCACCGTGATGTTTCTGGGTTATTCGCTTGGCGGCGCAGCAGGCGGATGGGCCGCGGCGCTGCTGATTCCGCGCTTCGGCTGGGCTTCGCTCTTCTATGTCGGCGGCGTGGCGGCAGTGGTGCTGATTCCTGCCTGCGCACTCATGTTGCCCGAGTCAATCCGCTTCCAGGTATTGCGCGCCGGCGATGGCGCACGCGCTCGAACCCTGCTCAAGCGGCTGTTGCCGGGCGTCGCGATAGATGAACAGACGCGGCTGATTCTTGCAGAGAAAGTCGAACGCGGCGTGCCTGCGAAGCATCTGTTCACCGAGAAGCGCGCCGTGTTCACGCTGCTCTTATGGCTCTGTTTTATCGCGAACCTGATGACGCTGACGTTCGTCCTGAACTGGTTGCCCACGGTTATCGCGAACGCAGGCATTCCGTTGACGCGTGCCGTGATGGTGACGTCCTATTTTCAGGTGGGCGGTGTCGCGGGCGGCTTGATCCTGAGCCGTTTGCTCGATCGCGGCACGCTCGCGCCGCTCGCCGGTTTCTTCGGTTGCGCGGCCGTTTCCATCGCGTTGATCGGCATTGTCGGCAATACGTCTCTGGCGCTGGATCTTGTCGTGTTTGCGGCCGGTCTTTTTGTCGTCGGCGGTCAATTTGGTCTGAATGCCGTGGCGAGCATCGCGTATCCGACTTTCATGCGGGCGACTGGCGCAGGCTGGGCGCTCGGTGTAGGGCGTTTCGGCGCAATTCTGGGTCCGATTATCGGCGCCCTCCTGATTACCCTGAACCTGCCCTTGTCCGTGTTGTTCATGTGCGGCGCGGTTCCGATGGTGGTTGCGTGCGTGGCCGCGCTGATATTGGCGCATGGCGATCGCATCCGTTTTACGGGCTATCGGGAATCAGGTGTTCATTGAAGCTTCGCGCCTCGACCGAGGCGCATACATCGCATTCCAGGAGAAAGAAGTCTCATGAAATTCTGTCGATTCGGCGCAAATCGCCTTGGTGTCGTAGTCGGGGACGTCATTCACGATGTGACCGCAGCCCTTGATGTTCTACCTACGTGGCAGTATCCGCTGCCGTCATTCGATCCGCTGATCGCTAATCTGGACGCTGTCCGCGAACGGGCGCAGGCGCTTGTCGATCACGCCGAGACCGTGGCAGTGACCGATGTGCATTTGCTCAGTCCTGTTGCCAATCCGGGCAAGATCATCGCCGCGCCGGTCAACTACACGAAGCATCTGCGCGAAGTGCTCGATGATCAGAACCTGCACCACGGCAACCTGATCAATCACATCGAGAAAGCGGGTCTGTTTCTCAAGGCCGGCAGCTCGCTGGTCGGCGCCGGTGACGGAGTGCAGTTGTCCCACACAGAGCGCCGCAACGATCACGAAGTCGAACTTGCCGTGGTTATCGGCAAGACGGGCCGCAATATCAAACAGGCGGATGCGCTCGGCTATGTTGCCGGGTACTGCATTGGTCTCGACATGACGATTCGCGGGCCGGAAGAGCGCAGTTTCCGTAAATCGCCGGACAGCTACACCGTGTTCGGCCCCTGGCTTGTCACCAGTGACGAACTGGGCGATCCGAATGCGCTCGACCTGTCGATCGCGGTCAATGGCGAAATCCGTCAGAAGGCGAACACGAGCGATCTGATTATCGGTGTCGCGAGCCTCATCGAATTCGCGTCTTCTTTCTACACGTTGCATCCCGGTGACGTGATCATTACCGGCACGCCTGAAGGCGTCTCGCCCGTGGTGCCGGGTGACACGATGGTGGCGACAATCGAGCGCATCGGTCAGATGACCGTGAAGGTCTCCTGATGATTCACGAAACAACTCCCGAGCGTCAGGCATTTTATGGCGTACTCGATAGTCACGATCTGGCGCCGCTTTGGGAGGCTATGGCGACGCTGGTGACGCCGCAGCCGCAAAGTGCCTGTGTGGCTGCAAGCTGGCAATACGAGCGC
This sequence comes from Paraburkholderia sp. MPAMCS5, assembly GCF_036016995.1. Classification (NCBI taxonomy): domain Bacteria; kingdom Pseudomonadati; phylum Pseudomonadota; class Betaproteobacteria; order Burkholderiales; family Burkholderiaceae; genus Paraburkholderia; species Paraburkholderia sp. MPAMCS5. The sequence continues at coordinate 9,924 of NZ_JAYXBK010000001.1, read as the reverse complement.
CTGCGTCCGCTGCTGCTCGAAGCAGGAGCGTTGATCACTGCGCAAGAAGCTGAACGCCGCGTGCTGGTGCTCGAAAATCCGGGCATTCGTGGACGTTCGCAAATTACCAATAGTCTTTATGCCGGTCTGCAACTGATCCTGCCGGGTGAAGTGGCACCGGCTCATCGTCACGCGGCGGCGGCGCTGCGCTTTATCGTCGAGGGCGAAGGCGCCTACACGGCTGTGGATGGCGAGCGGGTGATGATGCATCCGGGCGATTTCGTCATCACGCCTTCGTGGACGTGGCATGACCACGGCAACCTGGGTAGCGAGCCGGTAGTCTGGCTCGACGGCCTTGACGTACCGATCGTCAATCTGTTCGACACGAGTTTCGCGGAAAGGTCTGCTACAAAGAGCCAATCTGTGGAATGCGCGGAAGATGTCGCTGCATCGCGCTACGGCTCGAACATGCTGCCCCTCGACTACGAAGTGCATGGCGGCAACAGCCCGCTGTTCGCCTATCGCTATGCACCGTCTCGCGCAGCACTTGAACGGCTCGCGCGCAGCGGTCAGATTGATCCGGTGCACGGCACGAAACTGCAATACGCCAATCCGGCGACGGGCGGCTATCCGATGCCGACCATCGGCGCATTCCTGCAATTGCTGCCGGCCGGTTTTAACGGCGCTATTTATCGTTCCACGGATGCGACGGTGTTCAACGTCGTTGAAGGCGGCGGTTTCAGCATGATCGGCGAAGAGCGTTTCGACTGGCGGCCGCGCGATGTATTTGTGGTGCCGTCGTGGATTCCGGTTTCACACCATGCTAATTCGGAATCCGTACTGTTCAGCTTCTCCGATCGGCCCGCACAGAAAGCCTTGGGCCTATGGCGCGAGCATGCGTAATTCCGGCAGACAACAGCGTAGCAGGAGACTATGAGCACTCAAGAAATCGCGGCGGAAAGCGTATGCACCGCGGAAAGCGTGAACATCGTCGGGCGTCTGGAACGCATTCCCGTTTCATCGTGGCATGTGAAAGCGCGGTTGATCGTCGGCGTTGCGACGTTTTTCGACGCGTTCGACATGCTTGCCATTGCAACGGCCGTGCCGGTACTGGCGAGGCTGTGGCACCTGACGCATCCGCAAATCGGCCTCCTGATTTCATCCGGATTCATAGGGCAGATCGTTGGCGCGTTTTTCTTCGGATGGCTCGCTGACCGCATCGGCCGCGTACGCACGCTCCAGTACAGCATCCTGCTTTTCTCGCTGATGGCAGTGGCCTGCGCCCTCTCGACGAGTTACGGGATGTTGATGTTGTTTCGTGTCATCCAGGGGATCGGTATTGGCGGTGAAGTACCGATCGCGGCAAGCTATATCAATGAAATGACGCGGGCGCACAAGCGCGGCAAATTCGTGCTGCTCTACGAAATGGTGTTCAGCATCGGCGTGTTGTGCGCGGGATTTATTGGCGCTTGGGTAGTGCCATCGTTTGGATGGCAAGCGATCTTCCTGATCGGTGCGGCTCCTGCTTGCGTCGCCGTATTCATGGGACGCGCACTGCCCGAATCGCCGCGCTGGCTGGCTACGAAAGGCCGTTATGCGCTGGCGGATAAGGTCGTGTCCGACATCGAGGCGTACACGCTGCGTGCCGGTCTTGAACTTCCGCCCGCGAAGCACATTCCGACTGTTGCTGCACCGAGAGGGCGCATTGGTGAGTTGCTCAGCCCGACCTATTTGCGTCGCACGCTGACGGTTTGGGTGCTGTGGTTCTGTGCTTATTTCGTGGCATATGGATCGATCACCTGGTTGCCCACGATCTACACGTCAACGTTCAAGCTGGATTTGCACACCGCGCTGATGCTGTCCGCGATCAATTCGTTCGTCAGCTTCCCGATGAATTTCGTGCTCGCGTTCATCATCGACAAGATCGGTCGGCGTCGCTGGTTTGCTATCGGCTTCACGGTCGGTGCGCTGCCGCTGCTCGCAATCGGCCTGATGCCTGCACTGACCCACATGACGGTGATTGTGCTTGCCGCGCTCAGCTACATGTTTATCGGCCCGAACTGCTCGGCGGCTTATCTATACACGCCGGAACTGTATCCGACGCGTCTACGCGCACTTGGCGCGAGCAGCGCCACTGTGTGGCTGCGCATCGCGTCTTCGATCGGGCCGTTTGTCGTCGGCATGATCATCACCCATGGCGACTACCGATCCGTATTTCTGATGTTTGGCGTTGTTGCACTGTTCGGCGCGCTGGTCATCGGTCGTTTTGGTGTCGAAACAAGCGAACGTGTGCTTGAGGAAGTGTCTCAATAGCGTCGCAATATCTGAAGGAGTTGAGATGTCTCTGGATCAAACGGAACGAAAGAAACTTTCGCATCGTCTATACGCGGCACTCGTGCTGCCGCTCAAGCGCGATTACTCGATCGACGAGGCGGGACTGCGCCGTCTGGTGCGCTATTTCGCCGATAACGAGCGGTTCGCGCCGGTCGGTGGCCTGATCGCGAACGCTGAAGCGGGCGAGATCTTCTACATGACGCGTGACGAGAAGCGTCAGGTGCTCGACATCATCATCGACGAGGTAGCGGGCACCATGCCGGTGCTCGCAGGAACCTTTGCATGGACGACGGCGGAAACCGTGGCTACGGCTCAAGATGCGAAAGCGGCCCGCGCAAGCGGCATTTTCGTCATTCCGCCCGCGGGTTCGCTTGATGTGTCCGGTGCGTGGGATTCCGTGCGCTATCCCGAAGTCTGGCTGGATCAGATCAAGGCTCAGGATGCAGCAGTCGACATGCCGATTTTCGTGCATGCCGTTGCACCGATTTCGCAGCCTTGGGGCATTGGTTTGCCGCTCGCGCCGACGTTGCAGTATTGCCGTGAAGTGCCGAACATCATGGGCTGGAAAACCACCTACGCTTATCCCGGCCATCGTCTGCTCGCGCGTGGTATGCGCGATCAGGCGCCGCAAGTCGCGTTGCTGTGTTCCAGCGCGCACTTCTTTCACGAATATCTTGCGGTAGGAAACATGGACGGCACGATCAGCGGTTCGTGGAATTACGCGCTTGAACCGATGCTCGACCATATTGACGCATGTCGGCGTGACGACATGAAGGAAGCCCGGCGTCTATGGAATGGCGGAATGGTTCGTCTGCACGAATACATCTACTCCGAGCCTGGCCGGTTGCACATCCGTTACAAGATCGCGGCATGGATGCGCGGTCTGGTCGATCTGCCTTTCATGCGAGAACCGATGCCGAAACCTCGTGCAGAGGAAGTCAACACGATCCGGCAGCTCATGCTGAACAGCGGCATCGACGCGGTACGCACCGCTGCGGACATCGGCTTGTAAATTCGGTCCACGCACCTGTTTGTGGGTAAGCGGGTGCTGTAAAAATAGTAGTCGTCACAAGAACGGTATGCCCGTCAATAACAAAGAGACAAAACAACATGAAGAAGATTACTTGCAGTATTAGCTTAGCAATGCTAAGCACATCGTGCTTTGCGCAATCCTCTGTTACGCTGTACGGCAGTCTGGATATGGGCGTGGACTTCAATACGAATTCGAAAGGGCAGCATCTGATTCAGGAGGTTGCGGGTAAGCGTCAGCCAGACCGCTTTGGCTTCCTGATCCGTGAAGACATTGGCGGCGGGACAGCAGCTATCGCAAGACTCGAATCCGGATTTCTCACGGGTACGGGCGCGTCGATCAGTCCGACCAGTTTCTTCAACCGTTACGCGTACGTGGGCCTGACCAATGCCAGCTACGGTACGCTGACAATGGGCAATATTCCGGACTACGTGTACGAATATATTGGCGCACTCAATAACGCCGTGCCGGGCATTTCGTCGTTCTACACGACAGGCAATCTGGACGGTCTCGCGAACACACACGCCATGAATAACGCCATCAAATACGATTCGCCGGTTTATTACGGCTTTCAATTTGGCGCGATGAATGCGTTCGGCAATCAGGCAGGCGACTTCAGTTCAGGACGACAGTACAGCATCGGCGCGAAGTACTGGCACGGTCCTGCGAAAGTGGGCATCGCATATTCGGTGTCGCACAACCGGACCGCTGACCTGTTCGGCATTTTTGGCGAATCGTCCGTACTCGGTCAAAAGTTGGGTACGGGCGTACTGTTTAACGCCGACAAATACAGCACGCTGGCGATTGCGGGTTCGTACCAGATTGGCCGGTTCCTGCCGCACCTCACCTACACCGACGTCAAACTCGCCAATTCGCGCGGTAGCGTGCGCGAGCGCAACTATCAGGGCGGCGTGAATATCGACCTGACCGGTACTCATGAGTACATTTTCGGGCTTTCGTACAATCGTTCGATCTTCCAGGACCTCACGTTCAACCAGTACAACGCGTTTCTTGACTGGTATTTGTCGAAGAGGACGGAACTGTATGCGGGCGTCGGACTTGAACGGGCGTCCGGGCCGAGCGCGCATGCAGCGCAGTTCGGCTATCAGGTGTCCACTTCGAACAGCCAGACGATCGGCCGCGTGGGTATCCACCATCTGTTTTGATCGCAGGCGACGATCGGATATGATCCTGGCAAGGCTATTTCCTGCCTGATGTGCCTGATGGTCGTCTAATCTTTAATCGTCAGCAGTGATCCGGTACATGATCAAAAACACCACAGAAAGTGCGCACGCTCGTGAAATGACTCTCGGAGTACGTGAACGGAACAAACTTGAGAAGCGCGACCGGATCATGGCGGCTGCACGTGCGATGTTCATTGAGAAGGGCTACGAAGCAGCCACGACACGAGAAATCGCCATTCGTGCCGAAGTAGCCATCGGCACGGTTTTTGTCTACGCCAAGGACAAGCGCGATTTGCTGCTGATGATCGTGAATGACGATCTGGATGCAGTCAACAGCCGGACTTTCGCCGATATTGACGTGAGCGCGCCGCTGCTCGATCAGGTCATGGCGTTCTACCGGAAGCGTTATCAATATTGGGCGACCGAGCCGCGCATTTCCCGGGCGGCCGTACAGGAAACGTTTGACTACCTGTCGGTGTCGCCTGGCCGCGGTGCGGAAACCCTGCGCTTCTATGCCCGGCGTTCACACGTCATGAGCATGCTGTCCGAACTCATTTCTGCCCGGCAACGCGCGGGCGAAATTTCGACAGAACATCCCGCCAATCTTATCGCCTCGCTGCTCATGACGATCTATCTGACCGAGGTGCGCCGCTGGCTTGCCGCCACCGAGAATCCCGATGTTCGAACAGGTTTGGCTCATCTGAGAAAGATGCTTTCACTGGCGATGAGCGGGATTTACGGTGCAAGACAGTAAGTCTTTCTTGGAATGAAATGACTCATTGATCGGCACGTGAGTCCGAAGTTTTGTGCCGGACTCTTTTTGTGCTTCGGGAGGCATCGTGTGGTCCACGAAGTTCCCTCGCTGTCCGAACATCAAGCCGAGCGCTGTCCCATCGCCTTTGAGGACGAAACGGGGGCTTTCGCACCGCATGTGTATACACCGAACTTCGAATCGGATCGTTTGGTAGGTGAATACCCGTAAAAATGGCCCGAAAACTCCCTGGTTAGCTAGTTTTTCGAGTTTTGCTGTATACAATCATCGGGTGCAATTGCGGAGTTACTCGTCATGACCAGGTACCGCTCAACGCCCGTCTCATCGCCCGACCTCGTCGCAGACGCCATGAGCGGCGATGCCGCGTCGGAAGGACATGCATTCGAAGACGAGGCGGACGAGGGCAATGCACACCGTCCCCGAACCGCCGGCAATGCGTCGCAAACGGAGCGGACGCTGCTCGGCCTGCGTGAGCTGATCGTCGAAGGTCATCTGGTCGCCGGTGCACGGATTTCGGAGTTGTGGGTGGTCGATCGTCTTGGCGTGTCGCGCACGCCAGTGCGCGCCGCGTTGAATCGGCTCGAAGAGGAAGGCCTGCTCGAACCGATCGCGTCAGGTGGTTTCGCGGTTCGCTCGTTCACGGTCGACGACGTCGGCGATTCAATCGAATTGCGCGGCACGCTGGAAGGCCTGGCCGTGCGGCTCGCGGCCGAACGCGGCGTGGACGCCGCCCAGTTGAAAAAACTGCATGCACTCATCGATGAAATTGACGCGATCCTCGCCGGCGAACTGACGGACGAGACGTTCTCGGCGTACGTCGAAGCGAACCGCCGCCTGCACGCGCAACTGACCGCCGCTTGCAACAGCCGCGTGATCGAACGTCAGATCGAACGGGTCATGACGATGCCGTTCGCCTCGCCGAGCGCGTTTGTCATCGCGCAATCGATCGATGCCAGTGCGCGCGACATGCTGCGAATCGCGCAGTCGCAACATGTCGCTGTCGTCGAGTCGATCGAACGGCGCGAGGGCGCGCGTGCCGAAGCGCTCATGCGGGAGCATGCCCGCATTGCTCGGCACAATCTGCACGCGGCGCTGCAAAACCAGAATGTGATGACGCAGGTTCCCGGCGGGAAACTGATCCGCCTGCCGATCGGACGTTAAGACGGGCAGGGAAAGAGCGTGATGGAGCGGACGTCTCGATTCGAAAATCAGTATAACTAAGGAGATAAATATGTTTTTGAAGAACGTGTGGTACGTCGCCTGCACCCCGGATGAGATTGAGGGCAAGCCACTGGGTCGCACCATCTGTAACGAAAAAATGGTGCTGTTCCGTGACGATGAGGGCAAGGTCGCAGCACTCGAAGATTTCTGCCCGCATCGCGGCGCGGCGCTGTCGCTAGGGTTTCTGCGCGACGGCCAGCTCGTCTGCGGCTATCACGGTCTCGTGATGGGCGCGGATGGCAAATGCAAAGCGATGACCGCGCAGCGTGTAGGGGGTATTCCGGCGATTCGCCGCTATCCGGCCGTCGAGCGCTACGGCTTCATCTGGGTTTGGCCGGGCGACGAGACGCTCGCCGACCCGGCAAAGATTCATCACCTGGAATGGGCCGACAATCCGGAGTGGGCCTACGGCGGCGGTCTGTTTCACATCAACTGCGATTATCGGCTGATGATCGATAACCTGATGGACCTGACGCACGAAACCTATGTGCACGCAAGCAGCATCGGCCAGCCCGAGATAGAGGAAGCGCCGCCCGCCACGCGCGTGGAAGGCAACACGGCGATCACCGGCCGTCATATGAAAAACATCATGCCGCCGCCGTTCTGGGCCGCGGCATTGCGCGGCAACGGTCTCGCGGATAACGTGCCGTGCGACCGATGGCAGATCTGCCGCTTTACGCCGCCAAGTCATGTGCTCATTGAAGTCGGCGTCGCGCACGCAGGACACGGCGGTTATGACGCGCCGGCCGAGCATCGCGCCGGCAGCATCGTCGTCGATTTCATCACCCCGGAAACCGACACGTCTATCTGGTATTTCTGGGGTATGGCGCGCAATTTCGCGCCGCAAGACGAAGCGCTCACCGAGACGATTCGGGAAGGGCAGCGCAAGATTTTCTCGGAAGACCTGGCCGTGCTCGAAGCACAGCAGCGCAATCTGCTCGCCAATCCGCATCGAAAGATTCTCAGCCTGAACATCGACGCGGGCGGCGTGCAGTCACGCAAGATCATCGAACGTTTGCTGAAGCAAGAGCGCGATGCCTCGCAGGAGGTGACTGCTTCATGAAGGTTCAGCTTATTCGCAAGACCGAAGTGGCGCGGGACATCCTCTCGTTCGAACTGGCCGATCCGACCGGCGCGGCGTTGCCCGCGTTTTCGGCGGGCGCGCACATCGACGTGATGCTCGCCGATGGCCTCGTGCGGCAGTATTCGCTGTGCAACGATCCGCGCGAAACACACCGATACGTCCTGGGCGTTCTGCGTGAACCGTCGTCGCGCGGCGGTTCGACGGCGATGCATGCGTTGCGCGAGGGCGCGCTGCTTGATATCAGCGAGCCGAGGAATCACTTCCCGCTCGCGCATGACGCCGCTCATTCGATTCTGCTGGCGGGCGGTATTGGCGTGACGCCGATTCTGTGCATGGCCGAGCGGCTTGCGCATGCCGGTGCATCGTTCGAGCTGCACTATTGTTCGCGCGAGCCGCAGCGGGCGGCGTTTCGCGAGCGGTTCGATGCGCCGCATCTGGAGCCGCACAGCCGGCTGTACTTCGACACCGCACCGGTCCACGAGCGGCTCGATCTCGAACGCGTGCTGGCGATGCCCGCCGCCGACACGCACCTGTACGTGTGCGGTCCGGCGGGCTTCATTGACTTCGTGCTCGATGCAACACGCCGGTTCGGCTGGCGCAGCGGGAGCGTGCATCGCGAGTATTTCGGCGCGCCCGCAGTCAAAGCGGCACATGACGCCGACGGTCCGTTTCAGGTTCAGCTTGCCAGCAGCGGCCGTATCGTCGAGGTGGCGGCAACACAGAGTATCGCGGCGGCGCTGGAGCAGGCCGGCGTGGCGATTGCGACCTCCTGCGAGCAAGGTGTCTGCGGCACGTGTCTGACGCGCGTGCTGGCGGGCGAGCCGGACCATCGCGACGTGTATCTCACCGACGAAGAGCGCGCCGCGAACGCTCAACTGCTGCCTTGTTGCTCGCGTTCGAAGTCGCCGCTGCTGGTGCTCGACCTTTAACGTCGTGACGGCGTCATGGCCGTCAATCGTCACGCCTGGCGCCCGGTCCGGCGCGGGCGTTTCGCATGGCGCGGCGATTCGGCTGCCATGAAATTTTTCCTTCCGTTTAAATGTAGGAATCCATACTAGTTTAGAAGATATCGTGCCGCTGGCTCGATCGCAACGGCGCCTGCACATCTCCACGCAACCCATAGCCTTCTCTCTATCAACTCATAGAGCCATCGGCAATTGTTAGCGCCCGCCCGGATGGTTAAATTAGCTTCTCAATGCGGGCCGGAATTGACGCGTGGCGGACGAAGTGACTCGTGGCCACTACAGGATTTCCGGAACCCTCATGCGAAGTTCGAGCCGTGCTGGTCAAGCCTCGGACTGTACAAATAAGAAATCAGAATGGAGACAAAGGTTTGCGCCTCTCAATCAAGGTTGTGGCGCTACAGGCATTGCTGCTCGCGCCAGCCGTTGCCTGCGCCCAGACGTCGGTCACGCTTTTCGGTTCCATGGACGGCAGTCTGCGTTATCTGACACACGCAAACAAAGCCGGAGACAGTGAGGTATTGACGGGAGGCAAGGGGCTATACGAGTCGAATCGCTTCGGCGTACTCGGCGTCGAAGATCTCGGCGGCGGCCTGAAGGCCCACTTCCGGCTCGAGTCCGCATTCGATGGCGGCACGGGCGCGCTCGGCACGGCAGGTGTGTTGTTCAGCCGCGAAGCGACGGTCGGTTTGAGCGGCCCGTGGGGCGACATCAACGTTGGGCGGCAGTTCTCGGTCAACGCACGCACGGTCTCAACGTACGACCCGATGAGCTTTCGCTACCTCAGCATCACGCCGCTTTCCAAAGATATTGTCGGCACGTCGTCAGATCGCTTCGACAACACGATCCAGTACACAGGCCGATTCGGCAATCTGCTCGCGCGCGCCGAATACAAGCCGGGCGGCGTGGCGGGCAGCGTCAAGACCGGCACGGCGCTCGCCGCCGGCGCGAACTATACGACCCACGGCCTGACGTTCGGTGGCGCTTACACCGAATGGAACGACTTCGGCGGCCCCGGACTCAATCGCAACCAGTTCCTGACGGGCTTCGACTATCGGGGCGGTCCACTGCGCGTCTGCGGCGGGTACATTAACGACCGGCAGCATCAGCTCGGCGCCGCCCGTGTCGGACAAGATCTGTGGATTGGCGTCGGCTACGAATTCAGCACGGCGCTTGCACTGACGAACGCTCTGTATCGCACGGACTACGATACGGGCGGCAAGACGGGGTCTAAAACCCAGCCCTTTCAAGGTCTTTGCGCTGCAAACCTGGTAACCTGGCGAGATGTTAAGGAACGACGGGTAGGAAGGGATGTTCGACGAGGTGATGAAGCGTTTCGAGCAGCAGGCACCGGTATG